>NZ_PYFP01000001.1:0-712375 GCF_003056055.1 Glaciimonas sp. PCH181 | reverse complement strand
AATAGTCGCGGGCACCGTGGGCACGATTGATTAAAAGCGCCTCGACATCTGGCGCTAATGCCGCCAACACAGGGCTTTCAGCTTGCAGTTCTTCCCATGCCGACAGATCGAGCGAAGATTCGGTGGTGCCAGCCGGACCGGGGTATAACGCGACCACTCTCGACAGTGGCGTGCTTTTGAAAAAGAAGGCAATATCGATGGGAATTTGTAATGTATCCCATTGCGCATCGGTCAGCACGAAATCGGCGTCGGTCAATTGCTGGCTACGCGTCGGGATCAGACGATAGTTATTTTCGGCTCCGTTACCGAACAGCACCGCACAGGCGTGACAGCAGCAGAGCAAGCGCCGCTCCGATATTTGCATCAGGTGCCGATGATCTGCGCGAATCACGGCGCTGCACATTTCGCAGCGCTGCTCAGGTTCTGCGCCATGGGTGAACCGCCGTAGTCCGGCTATCCATCCTTCAGATCGTACTGGCGACATGGCGCTTCACCCTTCCTCTCTAGCAGAAAGCCTACTTGCGGGCAACCGTGTCCGGACAGGTTTTAGCGGTGAGTTCCCTCATGATTTCCGCGCAGGACTGAGGCCGGTACAAATTTCATTTCATGCACATCGCTGTCGATAGCGGGCAGATTCTCGATGTCAATCGTGGCGACCTCCGGCGCTCTCGCAAAAATCGCTGCTTCAATATCGCTTTGAATCCGGGAAGCGGCACCGTTTTTACCGTGCCATTTGCCGGAAAGTCGCAGCCTTACTGCGGCTTCGTCTATCGCAATCACGTCAATTTTCAAGCCCTGCACACCTAATCCGCCGCGTAATCCGTCGACGGCTAGCCCTACACGTGCCGTCAAATCATGCGGATGCAGACCGTGCAGCAGCAGCAAGGCGGCAACGCTATCGTCAAATGCCAGCTTGTCCAGCATCGCTTTCCCGGCACCGTTAGCGCCAGTGTCGGCGACAATATCGAGGATGCGCGATAGCCCTTCGCCGTGCAGATCCAGAATTTCCTGCACCAACTGGCGCGCGCAATCGCGGGCCTCTGAATCCGTCAGCGATTCAAGCGTCATAATCAATTCACCGATGCGATCCTGGCCACTGCGCACTGCAATGGCGCTCACTTGTGCTCCCCACGCGGCACGCCGAAGCTAGGTGAATGCGTTACATCAATCGACTTTCCGTCTCCGACATACATATGAACACCGCATGGCAAGCACGGATCGAAGCTGCGCACGGCGCGCATGATATCGATGCCTTTGAATTTATCAGGTCCGTTTTCTTCAAAAATAGGCGTGTTCTGGACCGCGTCTTCATACGGGCCGGGCGTGCCGTAGATGTCGCGTGGATTAGCATTCCATGGCGTTGGTGGATACGGATGATAGTTGGCAATTTTGCCGTCCCGAATGACCAGATGATGCGACAAGACGCCGCGCACCGCTTCATGAAAACCGCAGCCGATGGCCTCGTCGGGGACGTTGAACTCGGTAAAAGTTCTGGTGCGTCCGGCGTGCAATTCGGCCATGGCTTGTTCGGCGAAATAGAGCGCGCAGCAGGCGGCATAAGCCTGGAAATAAGTGCGTGCCCGATCCCGCTCGATGGCATTGCTCCATTTGGGGATTTTCCACTCTAGCTCGACTTCGGGCTTGAGAGCGGTTCTGGGCAGATACATTTTCACACTATGCCCGGTTGATTTCACATAGCCGATATCGACTAAACCAGCCAGCGCCGTCGACCATAAACGCGCAATCGGACCGCCGCCAGTATCAAGCGCCAGATGATCGCCAGTACGTTTGTCTAACCAGCGTGGTGACATGACCCAGGTGTAATTACCGTCGAAGTTTCGCTTTTGCGGACGGGGAATCGTGGTTTGATTCCATGGATGTTTGCGGTCTACCGGATTACCTAGCGGATCATGCGTAACAAACATTTCCTGATTGTCCCAGTCGCTGTAATAAGAGCTGCCGAGCAGAATACGAATATTCAGATTGATGTCTACCAGATCTGTCGTGACCAATTGACCATCGACGACTACCCCGGGCGTGACATACATTGCACGCCCCCATTTGGTCATCGTCCGATAATCATAGTCACATTCTTTCGGATCTTGGAACGAGCCCCAGCAACCCAACAAAATACGCCGCCTGCCAACTTCTTCATAGCCGGGTAATGCTTCATAGAAAAAATCAAACAGATCGTCATGCAGCGGGACGACTTTTTTCATGAACTCGACATAGCGCATTAACCGTGTCAGATAGTCGGTAAACAACTGGATCGATGGCACGGTGCCGACGCCGCCCGGATACAGTGTCGATGGATGGACATGGCGGCCTTCCATCAGGCAGAACATTTCGCGGGTGTAGCGCGAAACTTGCAACGTTTCGCGATAAAACTCGCCAGTAAAGGGGTTGAGCGCGGTCATGATGTCTGCGATTGTGCGATAGCCATGCTCCTTGAAATGCGGCGCTTCCTTGGTCTTGGCTTTCTCCCATACGCTGGGATTGGTTTCCCGCACCATTTGCTCACAGAAATCGACGCCGACCAAATTGTCCTGAAAGATATTGTGGTCGAACATGTATTCAGCGGCTTCGCCAAGATTGACGATCCATTCAGCGATTGGCGGCGGTTTTACGCCATAGGCCATATTTTGCGCATACACCGAACAAGTAGCGTGATTATCGCCGCAAATACCGCAGATTCGGCTGGTGATAAAGTGCGAATCGCGCGGATCTTTGCCTTTCATGAAAATGCTGTAACCGCGAAATATCGACGAGGTGCTGTAGCACTCGGCGACGCGGCGATTTTCAAAATCAATCTTGGTGTAGATGCCCAGGCTGCCGACGATGCGCGTGATCGGGTCCCAGTTCATCTCGATCAGCTTGCCGGGCTTTGTTACAGGCTGCGTGGAGGCACCGGGCGTCACGCCCTCTTTGGTGCTGATGGCCATGTTCTGACTCCTCGTAAGTCGTCTATCTTGCTCACGTCCCTGTCGCTATTTTTATGGCTGGTGATAACCGGTGGTAAGTTCGTCCCGGTTATGCCGCCATTTTGGTTCTTTATTAAGGGTGGAATTAGTGAAGCCGCGT
Organism: Glaciimonas sp. PCH181; assembly: GCF_003056055.1. Taxonomy (NCBI): domain Bacteria; kingdom Pseudomonadati; phylum Pseudomonadota; class Betaproteobacteria; order Burkholderiales; family Oxalobacteraceae; genus Glaciimonas; species Glaciimonas sp. PCH181. Next base: position 709,294 of record NZ_PYFP01000001.1, on the reverse strand, counting down.
AGTTTGCGGATCCAGCTGCCGTGGATCTGCACCGCCTTGGTGGAAATCAATGCACCGGGAGGTTCATCCATGAACGGCATGAATTTATCGGGAAAACCCGGCATAGTGCAGCCGATGCAAATGCCGCCCACATTTGGACAACCGCCGATACCCGCCATCCAGCCGCGTTTAGGCACGTTGCATTGGACCACCGGCCCCCAGCAACCGAGCTTCACGATGCAATTTGGACTGCCGTATTCGTCGGCGAAAATCGCTTGCTCATAACTACTGCCGCGGTCACAGCCATCATGCACGGTGCGCGTGAACAACCATTTTGGTCGCCCGACTTCATCTAACGGAATCATCGGGGCCAGACCGGCTAATTGGTACAGCAGATAAAGCAATGTTTCCATGAAATTGTCGGGCTGCACGGGGCAACCGGGCACGTTGACAACAGGCAAGCCAGCGCGTGACTTCCACTCCCATCCAAGGTAATCATTCAGCCCCATGCAGCCGGTTGGATTGCCTTGCATTGCATGGATACCGCCATATGTCGCGCAGGTTCCGGCACCAACAACTGCAAGCGCTTTCGGTGCCAGACGGTCGATCCATTCCGTGGTTTTAATTGGCTGTTTGGTGACTGGGTCTTCGCCTTGCGCCGCCCAATACCCTTCGCCGCTGATGTTTTCATTCGGGATCGAACCTTCGACCACGAGCACGAAATTGTCGAGTTTGCCGTTAGCAGCCTGATGGAATATGGCTTGGAATTCATCGCCATTTTCGTAAGCGAGAACGGGGTTATGCAGGTGAACTTTGGGTAATCCGGGAATAGCACCCAAGATGACGTCTTCGATACTAGGTTGCGTCGCTGCGGTGATCGACACCGAGTCGCCATCACAACCAAGTCCTGCTGTCATCCAAAGAATGTGCACTTCCTTAAGATCGGGAGCGCGCTGGGTTTTACGTCCATAGGGAACCTCGGGCGTGGCTGACATGATGTTGACTCCTCTGCTGACGCTAAAACTTCCAATTGGAATGTTCTGCAACAGATTTCGGCACGACAACCATTGTGTGTAATCGACCTACGCATCAGCGACCCGAAATGAAAACCAACCTGTTGTATGGCGAGTTTCCCAAGCGCTATTCTTATTTATTCTGTAAAAGAAGATGCTGCCGAAGTAAGTGATTTGCCAAGACTTTCGTCTTGATTAAATATATAAAATTTTTTTCACGCATTCAAGGATTACTTAGGAGAGACTTAACGCAGATATGCTGAAGCCTTCAAACGGCCGCCGGAATGGCAGGCTTGCTGCGCTTCATTATTGCTGGCCGGAATTCTCGATTAGCGTGGAGAGCAATGTATGTGCAGCTAGTAATTCCGTATGCTGATCACGCCGACGATGATCCCGCTGTCATTCACTGGCAATGGCCGCCAATCAATCGACACCGCCAGCGTCGTTCCGTCCCCACGCCGCAAGTCCGTCGTTTGGGACGGTACTGTGTTGCCTGCCGTCAGCGCATCATAAATGGACCTCAACTGCTGGATGCTGCCAATGCCGAAGTCGGCTAAATCTAGCGCGAACAACGCTTCTCGCGTGTAAGCAAACATGCTGCAAATCGTCTCATTTACATCGATCAGACGCATGCCGACAGGGTCCAGCAAGCACACGCCTTGCGCTATCACATCCATTGCATTGCGAAAACGCGTTTGCTCCGGATCAAGACATACGCGGTCGGTAACATCCATACCGATGCCGCGATAACCAATGAAACGACTGGCAGAATCGAACATCGGTTCGCCACTGACTTGCAAGTATTGTTTTTTGCCGGTCGGATTAATTCGGCTATAGACGAAATCAAGAAACGGTTGTCGGGTCGCAATATTGGCATGCAGCAGCGCCCGTTCGGCGACATCCCAACCGTCCGATAAAACTGTGCCGGAAGCTCCCAGTAACGCGTCTGCCTCGATCCCCAGCATTTCAAAGACCGGGCCGGAGATTTGGGTAAATTTCCCTTGCGGATCTTGTTCCCAATACCAGTCCGATGACAGCTCGGTAAAGCTTTTAAAGCGGGCTTCGCTGGCGCGTAGTTCGGCTGTGCGCTCCTGCACCGTTTGTTCTAGTACCTTGTTGTAATCGTTCAGTTTTTGATACAGCAGCCGCACTTCCAGCATGTTGTGGATACGCGTCTGGACTTCTATCAAATCAAACGGCTTGCTGATGAAGTCTTTTGCACCAGCTTGCAAAGCGCGCAACTTATGGCTAGGTTGCGCCGTGATGACTAGTACCGGCAAATAGCTGCTGGTTTCTATGTCCTTCAACGCTTCCATCACCTGAAAACCATCCATTCCAGGCATTTGTAAATCCAGCAAAATCAAATCGTAGCGATGGGCCAAATGGAGCGGATAAACCGCGTGCGGATCCATGGTCGAGGTAATGCGCGAGTAGCCTGCATTCCGCAATACCTGTTCAAGCAACATAACATTGGCCTCCTGATCGTCGACGATCAAGATGCTGGCGTTGAGGATTTCTGTTGCATCAAGCATTTCATTTTTCCCGAAATATCGTCTATTTGTGTCTATCTGTTATACGACAGCATTACGTAAATTTGTGCGCCCTTGTTTATATGTCTGGCCTGAAACACGCTAATGCGTTTCGAGGGCATGATCCAGCGCCGCATCTAGCGCTTCCATAAATGCATTTACCTTGATCGGTTTTGTCAAATAGCGAAAGAATCCGGCCTCAAGGCCCTTTTGAATGTCGCGCGGAACAGCGTTTGCCGACAGCGCCATAATCGGGATGTGCGCTGTTGCAGGATCTTCGCGTAATATTTTCAACGCACCGAAACCGCTGATGCCGGGTAAATTGATATCCATCAAAATGATGTCCGGCCGATAGGCTCGCGCTAACTGTATGCCAAGATGACCATCGGCGGCAGTTAATAATTTCAAATCACTGCGCCGCGCAATTAATTGCTCAACTAAAGCAAGATTTGCCGAATTATCTTCGACATACAGCAAGCTGCGTTGCGATGGTAATGGTTGCGCTGCCAGATTTTCCGATGGCACCAAACCGACCATATCAACACTATTAAAGTCTAATTCCGGTGCATGAGAGGCTGCCAATTCGACCCAAAACACGCTGCCTGCACCGACAGTGCTCTCGACCCCGATCTCGCCGCCCATCAATTCGACCAGTTGCTTGGTAACAACCAAACCAATACCAGTACCTTCTTCGCCGCTGGTTTCTTTTCCTAACCGGTTAAATGGCTGGAATAGCTGCCCCAATTGTTCTGGCGTCAAGCCCGCGCCCGTGTCCTTGATGCTGATCCGTACCCGATTTTCAGCCGTCATCACACATTGAACGATGACTGCACCACCCACACGGTTATATTTAATCGCATTCGACAGAAGGTTAATCATGACCTGTTTAACTCTGGTGCGGTCAGCAAAGACATAGAAAAGGTTGTCGAAATTCGGGAATGTCATCCGTATGCCACGCTTTAGCGCCTGCGCCTCGATCATCGACTGACAATCCAGCAGCACTTCCGTCAGCGACATCGATTCTTCTGACATGGTGACTTTGCCGGATTCAATCATCGCCAGATCGAGTATTTCATTAATCAGACGCAGCAAATACCAACCTGCCTGCAAAATCTGGTCAATCGAACGTTGCTGAGGTAACGAAGGTGGCGGCGTCTCGGAGGCCATCAGCTGTGCAAATCCAAGTACGGCGTTGAGCGGCGTGCGCAATTCATGACTCATGCTGGATAAAAATTCAGACTTTGCCAGATTAGCTTTTTCCGCCGTCGCTTTGGCGCTTGCCAGTTCAAGGTTATTTTCTTGCAGCGTATGTTCGAATTGTTTTCGATCTGTAACATCCCGCGCCGCCGCGAACACACCTTGCAACTTGCGATCACGATCGTGGAAAGTAGTCGCATTGTAAGAGACGACAGTTTCCTTGCCATCGCGCGCGCGCGCAGTCAATTCATAATTGGTGACTTTACCTTCGCGTAGTACCCGCTTGATAGCGGCTTCGGCCCGATCTGGATCGGTAAAGTAGTTTTTAAACGGCGCACCGATCAATTCATCGCGGGTGCATCCTGTCAGCGCTTCCATCTGCTGATTGACATCGCTAATAATGCCGCGCGGATCGGTCGTCATCAATGCGTCGATATTTGATTCAATCAACGAGCGCGTGTAAAACTGTTGATCACGCAAACGCTGATCCAGCATGGCCTGCTTGGCTTCGACTTGCTTGCGGACCGTGTTATCGGTGCTGATTAAAAGGTAGCCGATCACTTTGTCATGCGCATCGCGTAACGCAGTAACCGACAGCATCACAGGGAAGCGACTGCCATCTTTGCGAATGTAGGTCAGCTCATAAATTTCTTCGATACCGCGGAGCGCCTGAAATACCAATGCATCAAAACCGGGTGCAATCTCAGCATCCCATTTTTGGCTCAGAGTCGCGGTCATCACAATTAATTCTTGCGTATCCAAAATGCTGGCTGGCGTAATTTTATCCATCACGTCGACGGCCGTATAGCCAAGCATGTGTTCGGCACCGACGTTAAAAATCTGGATGATGCCCTGCGCATCCGTCGCAATGCAGGAGAAGTTAGCATTATTGAAGATCGCATCTTGTAATGTTCCGGCCTTTATTAAAGGCTCTGGGCTCACCTCTTCCAAGGGTGCTCTGGGTACAAGACACGTACGAATATCCGACCTGATCTTAATTTGCAACAGCCCCAGAACGACCATTAAAGCCAGTAATGCGATAAAACCGGTCTCGAGCAAAGGTGAAACCGATTGCGCAACAAGCTGCCATCCCATAACGACAATCAGCAATAGCACGATGAATGTGATCACGAAACCGATCAACGTCAATCGCTCAACCGTGTGTGTTTTTATTGTTTGCATGATTTAAAACCCAAATGATTGTAGGACTACGCATAAGACTTAGCACTAACAAAGTGATAGCAGTACATCAATCGCGCGACACGCGTTGTCGCTTGCGACCGTCTGGCAGCAGGCGAATAAATTCTTTTTTGACGACGCCATAACATTCGCAGACCCGGCATTCCAGTCCGGCACGATCCAATACCGTGATATGCCCGCGCCGGTAGCGGATAAAGCCATAACTCTGCAATTTTCCAGCTGCTTCAGTGACGCCTTCGCGCCGTACTCCTAATACATTGGCAATTAATTCCTGGGTCGTCGTCAACTCATTCGAGGGCAAACGATCCAGCGTCATTAAAAGCCAGCGACACAATTGTTGCTCCAGCGAATGGTGGCGATTGCATACGGCGGTTTGCGACATCAGCGTGATCAGTGCCTGGGTATAGCGCAGTAACAACTGCAATACCGGCCCGGCACGATTAAATTCGTCCATTAATATGCGGGATTTGAGGCGGTAACCATGGCCGCCCGTCTGCACTATGGCCGCGCTAGGCGTTGTGTCGCCCCCCATGAAAAGAGACACGCCCAATACGCCCTCCTTGCCAACGCCAGCGATTTGAGAAGAACCTCCGCTTTCCAACACGTAGAGTAATGAGATGATGGATGTTGTGGGAAAGTAAAAGTACTGTAATTTGCCGCCTGACTCATGCAAGACATCACCTAGCAACATGGGAATCAATTCGAGATGGGGGGCGATGCGATCAAATTCGTCATCGGGCATGGCTGCCAGAAGCTGATTTTGTTGAGGATGGTGCAGATTATGCTTATCGAACATAGTGAAATTCCTGCTTCCAGGTGTTAACCGTTGAGCCGAAAAAGCCTCGATAGCATGCTGATCAAGAAGGTAACACACCCAATCTGACCAATTAAATGTGATTCCACGTTTTTCACATTCATCAAGACCTGTGTCGCTTAAAAATGACTATCAACGCTGTAAAAGAACATCCGCCAAACGTATCGCTCTTATTCGACCTCTATCACATCCAACAAATAGCCTGTTTCGCAAATATAAATCACGCATTGTGCGTCACCGCACGGAGCGCGGGGAACTAATGCGGAATACTTGGGTCGTGCTGCAAATTATGGGCCATTTTGATTCAACATTTGAGGAAAGTCATGACCAATAAAATTTGGGGCGGCATTACCATCGGCGGGGTTCTGGTCGCTTTTCTTGGCTTGCTCGCTATGCAATCATCCCAATCTATCGAGCGTCCCGGAACTGCTATTGGTCCATGCAGCACCACACCAGAGAACAACGCGCACAAAAATAAATTACAAGGTGAGAAACCGCATCGTACGCCTGAATTGAGTCGGCAATTAGGGCCGCCTGTGCGTCACTTTATGTATTGATGGCTAAACGGATAGCGTTAATGAGGATGTCCGTTTCGGCTGTCCATCCTCGATAACGCGATTTGTGCCTGGGATGAGATGGCGCCCTCAAAAAATTCCGTGCCGTCCTAAGCCAGGCTAAACCCCGCGACCACTAATCAAGCGCAGCAATATCATGACAACCGCGACCACCAACAGAATGTGAATAAAACCGCCCATCGTGTAAGAAGAGACGAAACCTAATACCCACAAGACAAGCAACACGACCGCAATTGTATAAAGCATGTTTTTCCTTTTTTGCCAGACATTGCAATGCATTACGTCAACGAATTGTGCGAAATCTACCTACATGACGTGGCACACAGCGCATCTTGTGCGTCGCTTTAATAAAAACGATGCACGAAAGATGCGCTTCGCTGGCGTGAATTTGGTGCCGATCTTTGAGGCGATCGGCTCACCTGCTGTTTAGTGCGCAGACAGACCGATCTTAACGTCTCAGTCGTGCGGTTTTATTCATGCAGATATATCCTAACCTTGCGTCACTTTTGCTTCTGTACGCTAGCACACACTGGCGGCAGTCTTTTTGCGCACGCATTATAAGTAAATCGATAAGTATCACGCAGAGTGGAATAGGAGTATTCTGAATCGGTATAACAGCTGCCCTTCTGCCATTTGACAGACTCAAGCACATCTCATAGGTCGCTGGATTCTTATAATGAATAATGAATTTCCAGGTATCGCTGGCTACGCGCCCCCCGCTCATACTACAGACGACAGGCTCGCGCTGTACTCTCAGGAAGCGGAACAACTTCAGCGTCGGATAACAGAACTTCTGGCGCAGGTGGAGTCGTTGCGTGAAGCGACGAAAAGCCAAAATGCCCTCGAAGACCTGGTCCTGAAATTGCAGGAAGCAAACCAGCATTTAGTCATTGCCACATTTGGCGCGCAAGACATGCAAGCTTCGGCCGAGGCAGCCAATCTCCGGCAAGCCGACTTTCTATCGATGCTGGCGCATGAACTGCGTAATCCGCTGGCACCCATCGCAATGGCCGCCGAGTTGCTGGGCAAAATTACGACGGCACATCCGCAGCTACCAAAACTGCATGGCATCATTTGTCGTCAAACCAGCCATATGAAGCATCTTGTAGATGATTTGCTAGATGCATCGCGTTCTAGCAGTGGCAAGATTACACTTCAAAAAAGCCCGCTTCTGCTATCTGAAATTATTGAAAGCGCGGTCGAAACCAGTCAGCCTTTTATCGACAAGCGTCATCAGCATCTCACGCTAGAGCTGCCGGCAACGCCCGTGGTGATCGATGGGGATTTGGTCAGACTGGCCCAGGTCTTTTCAAATTTGCTGATCAATGCCGCCAAATTTACGCCTGAACACGAAAAAATCACTATTTCAGCGCGCAAACTTGGCAATACGATAGCGGTCTCGGTAAAAGATAACGGCATGGGAATCGCGCCCGACATTCAACCGTTCATTTTCGATCTTTTCACACAGGGCTATCGCTCGTTGGATCGTGCCCAAGGTGGACTTGGCATTGGTTTATCGCTGGTGCGTACCATCGTTGACATGCACGGCGGCAGCGTTAAAGTGCGCAGCGCAGGCGTAGGTTTTGGTAGCGAATTTATCGTCGTGCTACCTATTTCCAGCAGACCGTTATTAAGTGAGATTGCTGCACCGATAGGCCTCCCTTCGCGGCATTGTCGGATATTGATTGTCGAAGATAATATTGATTTGAGTGAAACATTGAGCGACTTGCTAACGCTGGAAGGACATACCGTAACGTCGATGTTTGATGGAACGACCGGACTGGCTATGGCAAAAGTAAATCCTTACGACATTATCATTTGCGATATTGGCTTACCTGGGATGGACGGCTACGAAGTCGTAAAACAATTGCATTTGTCTTCATTAAATCCCCTCCCTTGCTGCATCGCCCTTACCGGGTATAGCCAGCAGACCAATCGCACTCTGGCAAAAGAAGCTGGTTTTGCGCACTATCTGGTGAAACCTATTGCTATCGATACATTGTTAACTCTTATTTCAACGGTTACCCTTAATTAATCCGTTGCGCAGTTATAGCGCGTTTCTCAACCGATATATTCTCGCCCCCATTAATCGATATTGATAAGTCCCCGTAAACCATATAACGCTGGTGCGCGTATTTTCTCAAGAATAAATACGCGATCTAAATTGGCTATTCAAACTATCGATTCGTAAAACGTTGCGCTATACTCAACTCCAATCTGGGACTCACTCTTTTCGTCATCGTTGTCGTTGTACTATGAACACAAATTTATATATGTCAACAATCAACGCTCAACGGCATCAAGTGGTACAAAGGGCCGTGATGCAACGGCCCGAGGCAGTCTTGGAGACCACCGTTTATCTTTGGGAACGGCTGGCATCCGAACTCACCTCCATCATCGGCGAAGGCGGTTTTCAGTCCCTCTACTCACGCAGTGTTCACCTTACCAGCGCGAGTTTTCCCTGGATGGTGCTCAGCCATCCCTGGCAACGGACTGACTCTCGATTTGTCGATTTAAAAGTTAGTTTTGAAGATCGCAGTTTTACTGAAACCAGTGAAGCGAGTATCGCGTTACTGGTCACTTTCATCGATATATTAGCCGTGTTAATTGGCGAGCTCTTAACGACCAGCATCCTGCGTTCGGCCTGGGGTGATGACGCTTTAGATATAGCTGGAAAGGAGCTTTGATGCTAAGTAACAAAGTAACCATAGGCCGTCTGGCGACAGGCGTACCTGGTTTGGATAATTTGCTCGGTGGAGGTCTTCCGGAATTTTCGTTTAATCTACTGGCGGGCACGCCCGGAAGTGGTAAAACAACGCTGGCGCATCAAATCATGTTTTCGCTGGCAAATCCCGATCGGCGTGCACTCTTCTTTACCGTCCTGGGAGAGTCGCCGTTAAAGATGCTGCGTTATCAACAGCAATTTCCCTTCTTCGATATCGACAAAATCAATCATTCGATTAAGTTCGTTAATCTGGCCGCAGACCTTCTGGACGGCGATTTTGATCTCGTTTTGACGCGGATCGCTGAAGAGGTGCAAAACTTCACGCCTAGTCTGGTATTCGTCGATTCGTTTCGATCGGTAGTCCAGTCGGCAAGAGCTACCGACCCCGGCGTTTCCGGCTTGCAACATTTTGTCCAGCAACTCGGGATGCAAATGACCAGCTGGCAGGCGACGACTTTTTTGATCGGTGAATATTTAGCGCCGGAAGCAGAGTCCAGCCCGGTCTTCACGGTTGCCGATGGCATCATTTGGTTATCACAACTGGTGCATCGCGATGCGATGATTCGCAAAATACAAGTCGTTAAAATGCGTGGTCAGGCGCAAAGTCCGGGCGTGCACACGTTCCGCATTAATGATGACGGCGTCCAGATTTTTCCACGTGCCGTGATCAAACCGGACAATGCAGGAGAAATCCAGATATCCGGCGATACACGTCTGTCCATGGGCGTACCGCAACTCGATGACATGTTGGGCGGCGGCCTGCCGGTTGGTTATTCGTTGCTGGTGGTCGGCCCATCCGGTTCCGGCAAAACCGTCCTGGCAACCGAGTTCTTAGCTGAAGGTGTGCGTTTAGGTGAGCCGGGCGTCATTGCTGCCTTTGAAAAAAGTCCAAACCAGCTACTTAGCCATCGACTCAATACCCTCATAAAAAATGGCAGCGTCGGTTTAATCGATACCCGCACGCTGGATCTGTCGATCGACGAAATCTTGCACGATCTGGTTGCCATGATTACGCGTATGAAAGCCAAGCGCGTGGTGATCGACTCTTTGTCTGGTTTCGAACTGGCGCTGGCTTCGGTATTCCGCGAAGACTTTCGCGAGGCGCTGTATAGAATGATTGCTGTCCTTACCAGCATGGGCGTCACCGTTTTGATGACAGCAGAACTGGAAGATCAATATACAAGTTTACGGTTTAGTTCTTATGGCAACGCTTTTCTCGCAGACGCGATCCTGATGCAGCGCTATGTCGAGATTTCGGGCCAATTTAAACGCGTCATTTCTGTCGTCAAAGTGCGTGCTAGCGCTCATAGCAAAGATATTCGCTTCTTCGATATTGCCCATGACAACATCACCATTGGCGAGCCGTTAACCAACTATCAAGGCATTCTGTCAGGGCATCCGACAAGTTGCTAGCTTAGTTTCAATTCGCCAATCACGATGGCGCTTGTTCGCGCCAATGCACAGTACCTTCCAACTGCCTTTCAAACGCGTGGCTTCACAGCTGCGTTTGCGCAAAAAAAACCGTCCAGCGGATGGACGGTTAAGGAGGTACTGAGCAGACCAACCAAAAATAACTAAAACAGCGATGCTAACTCTAACTGGACGTCGTACACGGCAGAAGGCAGTTTGGCTCGCTGTGAAACAGTTTGCATAAAATATGTCCGCGCTACTGTCTGCCAGCGCACATAAGGAGAAATAATCATGCAAATAATCAGAAGTCCCTTTAAGTGAAGCGCGAACGTGACATTTTCGGACAAAAAAGCCAACATCCAATGCCGCAAAAAAAGCGCGGGGGATGCTACAACAACGCGGTCTTTTGAATGACAATCTGGAGAAACGTTATCAAGGCTATCTTAAGGATTTTGCATCATCCCCGATGTAGTGCATTTCGGCACACCCACTTTTAGGTATGATGCAAGCGCGGCAGCGTTAGCAGTAGCCAATAACGAAACGATGTCGCATGGTAAAAATAGCGTTATATCGCTGAAATAAATTAAAAGTGGAAGTCAACAGAATGATGGGCACACCCAATGCAGTGCGATTTACTCCGCCGGGATTCACACCGACCTTGGAACAATCCAGCATCCAATTATCCCAACACAAAGTAACGTTGATCGAAGCAAATGCTGGTGCTGCCAAAACCACGACCTTGGCACTCAGAGTGGGCGAAGCGATTGCCCGAGGTTTACCGCCAGAGAAAATTTTAGCCCTCGTCTTTACGCCGGAAGCAAAAGACGTAATGCAGTACCGCCTGGTGCATATCGGCATTCCCGTGGCGACTGCGGCGCGTGTCAACGTACTTACATTTGAAGAATTCTCGGACGAAGTTCTACGCAAAATCGAGGGAGAAGATATTCCCAAAGTGAAGTCGGAAAAAGATCTGAAGCCCTACGCCCTCGCAGCCATAGAACGCGTGAGTGAAAATTATAGTGCGCTGGTCGACTTTCTGGAGATACGCACACACAATATCGCCATCAGCCAATTTATCAGTTGCCAGTGTCAGCTCAAAGCCACGATGGCATTGGTAGCAGACGTTCAGGATATGGGATTGGCGGAAATAGCGGAACAGTTTGACGTCCCTCTGACCGACTATCTTGCAACGATCGAATATGAACGCATTCGTCTGGGGAATTTTGATGAAGTGTTATTTAGAGGCCCATTCGACGCTACCTACGATCTAGCGCGGCAGTTGGTGTGTTTCCCAGAAACCAGAAGCGCTCTGCCCCATTACGGCTTGGTAGTCGGTGACGAGTTACACGATCTCAATGAAGCCTCTTTTCAAATTCTGGAATGTTTATTAGCGATCGATAAACTCTATTTCGTTGGCGCTGGCGACAAGGATCAAGTTATTCACTCGAAGCTTGGCGCGGACGAGAAGTATTTGAAACATCGCTTCGCTGACAGTTATCCCAGCACCGTGCGCTATCCGTTGACAATGACTTATCGTCACGGCCCACATCTGGCATACGCGATGGAAGCTTTTAAGCAAAAGCCCATCGATTCGACATTGCCGCTGAAGACGGAAATCACGCAACTGCATTATGGCGATGCAGCCGTCGGTGAATGCGCTGATCGCGTTGTAGATGCCGTTAATAAGTGGAAATCAGAGAAACGTCCGTTGGGCGCATGCGCGGTTTTGCTACGCGATCGACATCAATCTGTCGTGATCGAAAATGCATTGATGCGCGCCAATATCGGCTATCGGACGATAGGGATGCAAAGTTATCTTCAGCGTGAAGAAATCCTTTTTCTACGCGGCATGATCGCTATCGCATTGAAAAATCTTTCCACGGTAAAGTCAGAGGCGGTGCGGAAAGCAATCGTAGAATCTCTGGCGATGTTTGGCGAACTGGCATTCACCTCAGAGGAAATGGGCTATGCAAAAAACGCTATCGCCAAAGATCCTGAGAATCTAAGTTACTTTTTCACGGGCCAGCTTCAACGCAGCGAATCAAAACAAGCAAGCGCCAGCATATCGAACGTGGTGGCTTATATGGAAAGTCTGGCAACTGATACCCCGGCTGATGTCGCTATGCAGGAAATGTGCAACAGAATGGATTTTAAAGCGGCTGCCAAGCGCATTTACGTTCATCCGCACGATGCCATCGTCGTGGCGAAATCGATTGATGGCTTCATTTCAGTGGCGCAAGAGTCGGGTATGAATCTGCGCCAATTCTCTGAGTGGATCGGCACCGCAGATGCTTTTGTCGCCTCGCACAGAAGCAAAAATCTGGTATTGATTGAATGCGTCGAAAATTCAAAGGGCAAAGAATTTGATCACGTCATTTTGCCGTTCCTGGAAAATGGCGAATTCCCAAGTGCAATGCAAGCCATACAAGAAGAAAAGAATTTGTTCTATGTCGGCGCTACCCGTGCAAAATCGCGCCTGACATTAATTTCTCCGATTCAAGAAGAAAAACAGAGTCCTTTTATCAGTCAAATGCAATTATCATCGTCGCGTTCGCGGGCTGCTGAGGCTGTTCAAAAAAATCAGACTCAAGGAGTCGCGCTACCGACCCGCGTTGATCTGGCGGTCTCTTATAGCGATAGGGATAGTGCGAAATCGTTAGGCGCGCAATGGGATGGGACCCGCAAGGTCTGGTACGTGATGGCGGGGCAAGATCTACAGCCTTTCGCACAATGGCTGCCGCAAAAGTAGGATTCTTGCGCGGCCTATTTATTCAGACGGCCATCTCTGCCCTGCCATGGCCCAGCTTAAAATTAAACGCCGCACGGTCCGTCAGCAAGGATAATGCTGCTGCAATACCCACGTTTGCGATAAGTCATTGCTGCAAACGATAGGATCCAAATCTAAAACGAGATATGGCAAAAGCCATCACTTACAAAAGGAGATTGTTATGTCCCACTTAACGCCGCGGTCCAGCTTTATTGCTGGCTGTCGCGATACAATACCGATGCTGGTCGGTGCTGCGCCGTTCGGCGTCATCTTCGGATCGCTAGTCTCTGCCAATTTATTAAAAGCGTGGCAAGGCCAGTTAATGTCGCTCAGTGTGTTTGCTGGTTCCAGTCAATTTATCGCCATCGGGCTGGTCGCCGCGCAAGCCGGCCTGCTAGTGATTTTGTTTGCAACCTTCATCGTGAATCTGCGGCACATGCTATATGCTGCGGCGCTGCTGCCCTACGTCGCGCATTTACCGGCGCGCTGGCGCTGGTTGCTGAGTTTTCTGATGACTGACGAAACCTTCGCCGTGATGAATAGTTATTACCGTCTTCACCCGCAATCGCCAACAGGCCATTGGTACTTCCTTGGTTCAGGTCTGGCAATGTATGGCAACTGGCAATTCTGGACGTTGATCGGGTTACTATTCGGCGCGATATTTCCACAACTTCAAACCTTGGGTCTCGACTTTGCGATGGTCGTCACTTTTATTGCCATCATCATTCCGCAGCTTACGCGCCTGCCGTATTTCGGCGCTGCGCTTGCCGCTGGAATATGTGCATATCCACTGCGGGGCCTGCCTTATAAAATCGGCCTGCTGTTGGCAGTGTTGATCGGGATAGGCGTCGGACTTGCGTTAGCGCGCAAGAAGCCAGACAACAAAGTTTTGCCGGGAGCCGTATGACTGCTACATGGATAAATACCTGGATGATTGTCGGTATGGCCGTGATCACGATCTTCATCAAGACGGTGATTTTTGTGCTGGGCGACCGGATTACTTTGCCCGCCCTTTTAAAGCAGGCACTCGGCTTTGTACCGGTCACGGTATTGACGGCGATTATTGTGCCGATGATTCTTGCGCCGCATGATAAAGGGATGGAATTCACCTGGCGGAATCCGCAACTGGTGGCTGCTGTGGTTGCCGTCATTGTCAGTGCAACAACCCGCCATCAACTACTGACCATTTTTATTGGATTAGCGGTATTTTTCGGTTGGCAGTTAGGAGTGTTGGCTTAATTAATATCGGCGTCTTGTATGAAAACTAAAAAGAAGCTGATTGCATTCACTGCAATCAGCTTCTTTTTTTGACTCAGCGTTTGCTCACGGAGGACGCTACATTAATTAATTGAGAGCGCATTAACATCCGTGACGTTGCTATCAACGAATCGCGTCACGATGCCCCCATTGGTTCGGACGAATATTCGTACTTGCTAGTAAGGACATACGAATAGCGCAACTCCACGGGTTGTTCCTTGAAAGACAACGCAACGCGAATAACCTGCAGCAGTGGCTCGCCGTCCATCACGCCGAGCAAGCGTGCCTTGAGTGGATCAGCTTTAACGGCACGCAAGCGCTCGCGTGTAGAAATAACAGTTATCCCAAACGCATCTTGATAAAGTTGATACAGCGTGGCAGAACGTTCGCGCAACTTTTGCTCGGTAAGCCCGCGAAACAGGCTTTCAGGTAACAAAATTTCATCAAGAACAATAGGTGCGCCGCCGAGGGAGAGCCTATTCACAAAACGCATCAGGCGTGAGCCCGGATCAACGCCAAGCATCATCACGGCATGCGAATCAGCTTTGACATAGCCAACTTCCAGCAGCTCCACTTTCGGATATTCCTTGTAGCCGTCCTGCCGCACTACATGGAAAAAAGAAAACAAATAGCGATCTTGATTATGCGTGGCGACGAACGTACCGAGTCCCTGGTGACGCACCAAAAAACCTTCGCCCGACAATTCGTCGACTGCCTTGCGCAAGGTTCCCATGCTCACGCCAAACCGTTCGCAAAGTTTTTTTTTCTGAAGGAATGACGTCGCCTGCCTTCCACTCGCCGTGACGAACCGACTCGATAATATGCCGCTTGACCGTCTTATAGAGTGCAGTCCCCGCAGAATTCGCCCCTCCCAATCTCTCAATCTTCATCCATTCCTCGCAAGCGTCAAAAGTTAAGTATAGCCAAATAATTTAAGAATTTTAATGTTATATATCATACAGGTCATCTAGTTGACTTGCATCTGTTGCGTGACTAAGATTTGTTGACCGCATGTGCGGCGATCTAACGAGGAGATGGAAATGATTAATTTTGTGGTGCATGAGGACGGTGACTCGGTCGGCACGATAGTGGTCGAAGGCGTAAAAGCTGGCGCGACGCTTACTGGCTGGGTGATGGAGCAAGACAGGACGATCACACTGAAGACCGTAAGCGACATCCCAATTGGGCACAAGATTGCGTTAAAGGATTTGGTGAACAACGACACAGTGATCAAGTACGGCGTTGATATTGGCCGCACGATCATGCCAATTAAGGTCGGCGAACACCTGCACGTTCACAACGTCAAGACCAAGCGTTGGTAGGCTGAAGCTGCGCTACTTACTTCCAACATTCATAAAAAGGATATAAATAATGATCACCAAGGACACAACTTTTCTGGGATACCGCCGCGAAAATGGCCGGGTCGGCGTTCGCAACCACGTCATCATCCTGCCAGTAGACGATATCTCCAACGCCGCGTGCGAAGCAGTCGCGAACAATATCAAAGGCACGATGGCACTGCCACACCCTTACGGACGCCTGCAATTTGGTGCCGACCTCGAATTGCATTTCCGTACACTGATCGGCACTGGTGCAAATCCCAATGTCGCCGCCGTGATCGTCATCGGCATTGAAGAAGGCTGGACCAAACTGATCGTAGATGGAATCGCTAAGACAGGTAAGCCAGTAATCGGCTTTTCGATTGAGATGCACGGCGATCACGACACGATTATGCGCGCCTCAAAAGCAGCACGCGAAATGGTGCAATGGGCCTCAGAAAAGCAGCGCGAAGCCTGTCCGGTTTCCGATCTATGGGTGTCTACGAAGTGCGGCGAGTCCGATACGACGTCCGGCTGCGGGGCAAATCCGACGGTGGGCAATGCCTTCGACAAACTCTACGCACTGGGCAATACGCTGGTCTTCGGCGAAACAACCGAACTTACCGGCGGTGAACATTTGGTTGCAGCACGCTGTCGCACACCCGAGATCAAAGAGCAGTTCATGCAAGTATTTGATCGTTATCAGGATGTAATCAACCGTTATAAAACGTCCGACTTATCAGACTCACAACCGACCAAGGGCAACATCGCTGGCGGTTTGACCACCATCGAAGAAAAGGCGCTGGGCAATATCCAGAAAATCGGTAAAAAATGCATGGTCGATGGCGTGCTCGATAAGGCTGAAACACCGACCGGCACAGGTCTGTGGTTTATGGATTCGTCTTCCGCCGCCGCAGAAATGGTGACGCTGTGTGCCGCCTCCGGTTATGTCGTGCATTTCTTCCCGACGGGTCAAGGCAACATCATCGGCAACCCGATCATTCCAGTGATTAAAATTTGCGCCAACCCACGTACCGTTCGCACCATGGCTGAACACGTCGATGTGGACACATCCGGTTTGTTGCAACGCGAGTTCAACATGGACAGTGCCGGCGACAAGTTGCTCGAATGCATGCTACGCACAGCCAACGGTAGACTAACCGCTGCCGAAGCGCTTGGACACCGCGAGTTCGTCCTGACCCGTCTATACGAAAGCGCCTAACTTTTCAGGACTCCGGCCCGCGCTTTAAAGAAGAGGCGAAGCGGCGGGCCGGAATAATATTCCGTCCTCTACGACGGACTTTGTAAAAACTGACCGATGCAGAAGCGGTACGAATGCGCGCGGTCAGTCATAAATCATCGGTAAAAAACCGAATCGCGCGGCGTGTCGTGCGATAAAAGGAGACAGGATTATGACGAAGCGTTTGTTCAAAAGTTTGTATTTACAGGTGGTGGTTGCACTCATTCTTGGCATTGCCGTCGGGCACTTCAACCCGTCGCTGGGCGTAGCACTCAAGCCATTGGGCGATGCTTTCATTAATCTCATCAAGATGCTTATTACCCCCATCATTTTTTGTACAGTGACAGTGGGTATCGCCAAGATGGAGAACGTCAAGACGGCGGGCCGGGTGGGCGCCAAGGCCCTCATCTATTTCGAGTTGATCACCACACTGGCTATGGCCATTGGTCTTATTGTCGTCAACATTGTTCGGCCCGGGGATGGCATCAACGCCGATCCCACCGCTATCGACACGACATCACTGGCAAATCTAACAGCGTCGGTCAAATCACAAGGAACAGTCGATTTCCTCACCAACATCATCCCCTCTAGCGTGGTCGATTCCTTTGCCAAGGGAAACCTGCTGCAAGTCCTCTTATTTTCGATACTCTGCGGCATCAGTCTTTCTCTGATGCGCCATAAAGCGGCACCCGTCACGCGCTTTCTGGACGATTTCGGCAGCATGCTACTCGGCGTAGTTAACATGATCATGAAGCTAGCCCCCATCGGCGCTTTCGGAGCAATTGCCTTCACCATTGGCAAGTACGGAATTGGCACGCTAACCCAGCTTGGATTGCTGATCTCTTGCTTTTATATCACCTGCATTTGCTTTATCACCGTCGTTTTGGGCAGTGTATGCAGATGGTCTGGCATCAGCCTGTGGAAATTTATCAAATTTCTAAAAGAAGAAATTTTTATTGTGCTGGGTACGGCCAGCACCGAGTCGGTATTGCCACGTATGCTTGAAAAAATGGAGGCGGCCGGTTGTCCAAAGGCTATCGTCGGACTCGTTTTGCCCACCGGTTATTCCTTCAATTTAGATGGTGCGGCGATTTACCTGACTATGACGTCGATGTTCATTGCACAGGCCATGAACATCCATCTTTCGCTTTTCCAGCAACTTGGACTAGTAGCAATCTTGCTGGTAACCTCCAAAGGCGGTGCCGGAGTCGCCGGAGCAGCATTGATAGCGCTGGCCGCTACGCTGCAAGCCACCAGCATTATTCCATTCGCAGGCATCGCCCTCATCATCGGCATTGATCGCATCATGAACGAGGTCCGGGCTGTCACTAATCTCATCGGTAATGCCGTCGCCACGGTCGCCATGTCAAAGTGGGAAAAGCAGCTTGATCTGGCACGGATTACCGCAGTGCTCGACGGCAAGCTCGACGTCCAAGCCGAGCTGGATAAAAACACAATTGTTGGCGCCCCTCATTTCGCGCCTAAGGATTACGCATGACGCAGTTATCCATTGATCGCCTGAACGACATCGCCGCAGCGGTATTGATACGCGCTGGCGCCTCGCCGGAGATGGCACGCTCTACCGCCGCCGCTCTGGTCACGGCGCAGGCGCAGGGCCTGCCCTCCCACGGCCTTTTGCGCCTGCCGCAATACGCAAGCCATTTACGCCACGGGCGAGTGAACGGAGCCGCCGTACCGCGCGTTGGCCATACCAAGGCTGCCGCCTGCCTTGTGGATGCCGACGAAGGGCTCGCTTTTCCTGCCTGCGCACTGGCCGTCTCGGAAGCAATCTCACGCGCCAGCGAATTCGGCGTAGCCTTCGCTGGCGTCAGCCGTAGCCATCATTTTGGCTTAGCCGCTTATCATTTAGAACCTATTGCCGCAGCCGGAATGGTCGGGCTAGCTTTCAGCAACTCGCCAGCGGCAATGCCTGCCTGGGGCGGTCGCCGCGCCATCTTCGGCACCAATCCAATCGCAGCTATTTTCCCGCGCCGTGGTACACCGCCGTTAGTGATCGACCTGTCGTTATCAGAAGTCGCCCGTGGCAAACTGATGGTCGCGGCGCAGGCAGGAACCGCCATCCCAGCGGGCTGGGCGCTGGACAAAGACGGCAATCCGACTACCGACCCACAAGCCGGACTCGACGGCATGATGCTGCCTGCCGGGGGAGTCAAAGGGGCGATGCTGGCGCTTATTGTGGAGTTGCTATGCTGCGCGCTGACCGGCGCAGCGTTCGGCTTCGAAGCGGACTCGTTTTTTGCCGAAACTGGCAATCGGCCGCGTATCGGTCAGGCTTTTATGGTTGTAGACCCTGGCGCGCTGGCGGGCAACGACGTGTTTGCCGAACGCGTGGAAACATTGATTGCGACGATGCTGCTCGATCCTGAGGTCCGCCTGCCCGGCTACCGCCGCTTAACGTTGCAAAGCCGCGCCGAGGCGGATGGTATCGAGGTAGAGGAGCCGCTGCTCAATCAGCTGCTGGCTCTGGGAGAAGGTTAATCGTCGAAGGGTGCTGGTAATAAGCTGCGCCTTCTATAAAACCAAAATGAAGCTGGCTGCGTCATCCGCAATCAGCTTCATTTTTTTCGGCTTAACGACGGCGGGTTTTAAAAATACGCGTCCCTGACGACATCGCTTTCTAGCAATGCTTCTGCGGAATCGGTGGCAACGATCTGTCCCTTCACCATCAGATAACCGCGATCCGCAATGCTTAACCCCTTCTCCGCATTTTGTTCAATCAGCAAAACCGTCGTTCCTTGCCGATTGATTTCATGCGTAATGTCAAAATACTCGTCAATTAATTTGGGGGAAAGGCCTAGCGACGGTTCATCCATGATGATCATCTTCGGCTGGCCGATAATTGCGCGCACCAAGGCGACCATTGCTTGCTCACCGCCGGATAGCGTCCCGGCCCCTTGCAGCAACCGTTCTTTTACACGCGGAAAAAGAGCGCACGTCTCTTGCAAGCGTTGTTCGAACGCGTGCTTATTGTTGCCGCCAGTGACCGCATCGAAGCCCAACCTCACATTTTCCAGGACTGTCAGTTGCGGAAACAAACGTCGCCCTTCCGGCACCAGTCCGATTCCTAGCGAAGCAATTTTTTCCGTTCCCACAGCGCTTGCCTGCTTACCACAAATCGTGACCTTGCCTTCCGTGGGATGGACCAGATCGGTGACCACTCTGAAAAGGGTTGTCTTGCCTGCGCCGTTTGGCCCCAGCAAACACACCAGCTCGCCCTGCTTTACATGCAGCATTACGTTGCGCAACATCGGCACACGGCCATAAGCGCTACTAACATTATCCAGTTCAAGCATGCGCGGCTCTCCCGAGATAAGCTTGCTGGACGCGCTCGATTTTGCGGATATCATTAAAGCTTCCTTGTTCAATTTTTTGACCGAAATCGAACACCATAATCGAATCTGGCAGACTGGCGACCAAACGCATATCGTGTTCGATAATAATGATGGAAAGCGTTGGCTGTATTGCCTGTAAACGCCGGATGTCAGCGATCAGCGCATCGGTTTCTTTGTCGTCCATCCCTGCCGATGGTTCGTCGAGCAATAATAGTTTGGGTGAAGCCGCCAATGCCCGTGCAATTTCCAATCTGCGGCGGTCAGCCTGCGCCAGACCAGAGGCCAGCGTAAACCGTTTTTCATAAAGTTCTTCGGACACCATCCGCAGTAACTCGCCAGAGCGTTCAGCTGCCATCGCCAGCTCCCGGCGGGACCGCCACGGCAAAAATATAGCGCGCAATACGCCGGTCGTAGTTTGGGTATGCATGCCGATTAATACATTATCGAGCACGCTCAGATCGCCGAACAATCGACTAGACTGAAAAGTCCGACTGATTCCCATGCGCACAATCTGATGCGGCGCGATGCCAACCAGATTTTTCCCCATGAATTCGACGCGACCAGAACTGGGCTTATAGATACCCGTCAACAAATTAAATAACGTGGACTTTCCGGCACCATTCGGACCGATGATGCCAAGGATATGTCCTTGCGGCAGTTCAAAACTGACATCATCGAGTGCAGTCAGGCCGCCGAAACGAATAGTGGCACCCTCGCAACGTAAAATTATCTTGCCCATACTCATCCCTTGTAATGACGCAATTGTTTTGGAATCAAGCCTTGAGGACGCACGATCAGCATCAAAATGACCACTGACGCATAGATCAACAGCCGATAATCCGAAAACACGCGAAACTTCTCGGGCAATATGGTCAGCAAAAAGGCCCCAAGTATCACGCCCAACACGTTATCCATGCCGCCAACAATCACCATCGTCATGATGGTGACCGATACCAGAAAAGTAAAATTATCGGGCGAAATATAGGTCACGTAAAACGCGTAAATCGTCCCGGCAAATGCTGCCATAAACGCATCCACTGCAAAAGCCAGCATCTTGTACCAAGTCACGTTAATGCCTTGCGCGCTTGCTGCCAGTTCATCGGTACGCAACGCATTCCAGGCCAAACCGACGCGCGAATTGTGAAGCAGATTTGCCACCACAACAGAGACCACAATCAAGGCGAATGCGAGGAGGAAAAAATTCACCTGACTGGGCAAGCTTTGCCCGAAAATCAAAATCGGATCGGAAAATGAATGCCCAAATAACGTCGGCGCAGGAATTCCCACTAGCCCGTTCGGTCCGCCGGTCCATGAAGCATTATTAATCAGCTGTTGCAATACGATGCCAAATGCAATTGTCACCAGCGCCAAATACGAATTTTTAGTTCGCATGCACGGGATACCAAGCAAAAATCCAAAGATCGTCGCAACACCGGCCGAGGCCAGCAAACACCACCAGAAGCTGACGCCCCAATGGATGGCAAGTAGCGCAGATGTATAGGCACCGATTCCATACGACGCGCCAGTGGCGAAATTAGGAATATTTGCGCTGCCAAGTTGAAAATTCAGTGCCAGCGCAAGTACCGCATATAGTTGCGATATGATCAATAAATGCAATATATACGTATTTCCTTGCAGGAGAAACGGATACGCCAGCACCAGCACGGTCGCCCAGACTAACGACAGCGTTTTACATTGCGCAAAACTACCGGCTATCGCACTTTGGATTGCATGGTTGCGTTGCGTGTAGAGCAGCGCGCCCGCACCCAAAATTAATAGCGCCAGCAAAATTGGCCATGATTCCAGTATCAGGAAAAAATACAGCCATACCGCCAGACTGGTTTCCAGTAGCAAGACAATCGGTGCCGCACGGCGCGGTGCCACTTTTATAGTTGATTGCGTCGACATGGTTATACCTTTTCCACAACTACTTTACCGAGCAGGCCTTCTGGCTTGAACAGCAAAAATATGATCACCAGCAGAAATGCAACGACTTGACGATAGGCTGCGCCATCCGGGATAACTGACTGCGCGATTGTTTCAGCACCGGCGATCAGCAAACCGCCCACAACAGCGCCGAAAATGCTGCCAAGACCACCCACAACAGCGGCAGAGAATCCCATCAATCCGGCCAGAATCCCGAAGTCGAAACGGGTCGCGCCAACGTTTCCGGCATAGAACAGTCCGGCGATTGCACCGCTTGCCGAGGCGATGAAGAAGGTTGCTTTAAACACGCGGTCGGAGCGTACGCCCATCAAACGCGCCGCTTCTCTATCCTGTGACACTGCACGGATCCGCACGCCAATCGCCGTTTTCTTGAGTAAGAAGAACAGCCCTGCTAGCAACGCTGCGGTAATCGACAGTTCAACGACAACAAACCAACTCACCATGACTTCGCCGATGGAAAAAGCCGAACCGGTAAAAGGCATCGAGAATGCATGCGGGCTGCTGCCTTCGGGGTAGAACCGCCGAATCAATTCGCGCAGCAAAATCCCCAGCGCAACTGTGGCGACCAGCGGCATCATTGCTGGCGCGCCACGCAATGGCCGAATCACGATGTGTTCAATGAGTATCCCGAGCAGTCCGATAACGAGAATCGCGACGATCATCGCCATAGTCAGCGCAATCGCGGCGCCGCTATGCGCAAATAGTGGTTCGACCATGGGAATCACTGCTAACGCGATGAAAGGTGCCATTAACGAGACGTCGCCGTGCGAAAAATGGATCACGTTGACCACGCCAAACAATAGGCTGAAACCAATCGCCAGCAACGCATATACGCAGCCGAGCACTAACCAGTTCAACAACTGCTGCGTTAATTCCGCTGCCATGTTACCCCCTGCAAATACTGTGTGTAACCCAACATAAAATCTCCTGTACTGGATTGGTGTGCTCGTAAAAACCCACTCTCCATTTATTTGTTTATTTACTGACAAATCATTCAATACTTAACACTTTATCGCTGTTATCGACGCAGTCTTTATTCAACACTTGATGACAAAAATCGACAAACAACCGCGCTGGTCTGGTTAACTGGTTGGATTTCAACCACACTGCGGAGAGGCTGATACTGTCGACGGGTTCATCGATTTTCAGCGAGACGATGCGATTTCCATCGTATGTCACGCTGGTTTCCGGTTGGCTGACCATGATCGAGAATCCCAGCCCCTGCCCCACCAAACCGCGCACCATTTCCAATGACGGTGAACGAAAGGCAATACGGGGGGCTAAATCGTAGAGACGGAAAACATCGAGAAAGTAATTTTTGCTCGGCAATAAATCCAGCAAAATCATCGGTTCTTTACTGATTTCTTTTAGGGAAACACTATCCCGTTTAGCCAGAGGATGATTGGCCGACAACATGATGTAAGGATGCAGATCATTGAGCAGTAATGAAGAACCAAATTCAGAATGTTCGATTTCCTGGTTATACACAATTGCCAGATCAAGTTGCCCGCAACGTATGCTGCTCAACATATCGCTTTGGTCGCCATCGCGGATATTCAAGGTCACACCCGGATATCTTTGTTTAAATTCAGCAATCAATTTTGGCAAGTAGATCGGTCCCAGCGTTTCGAAACAGCCGATATCAATTTGCCCGGAAACGATATCGTTATCGGCCAGCGCGTTTTGTTCAAACTCGCGCAAGACTCGCAACAACTCTTGCGCCTTGTGATGGAAACGAATACCGGCAGGCGTGAGTGTGATGCCTTGCGCATGTTGTCGGATGAAAAATTGAATACCGAAATTATCTTCCAGACTTTTGATTGCCGAAGAAATCGAAGGCTGGGCAATAAACAGGCGGCGCGATGCTTCAGAAACACTACCGCACTCGACGGTAGCGACAAAGTACTTCAGCTGTCTAAAGGTGTAGTTGACCATGGCTACCTATCCGTGATGTCAATGATGTCAATTTTGATGATCGTCGCTGCAGCAGCGGATGCAGCGGATGCGACTAGCCGATACGCACCGGACGACGTATCGATACGCAGCGTTTCCTGCTCGCTAAGTTGGTGGTAAATGTCATCATAGCCAACCTCGCAATGCCCTTTCAGGCAATACAACAGCGTTGTGCTGTTCGCAGCCGGATGATGTTGCAAAGGCGTCGTGCCCAATGTCAGTATTGATGTCGAAAAGCGCACTTTTTCTCGTGCGCCCATGATATTAAATACCCGCACCGGCCCATTGTGCAAATAGCTTTCTGTGACATCGTCACCGCTAAAATAAACCGCATCCAGCGGTGCATTCAACAGCGTCGCGTCATGTTGACCGCAACGCAACTCCAGTCCACCGCCGTCGATTAACAGCAACAGCCGGTCGACGCCTTCAAAGCGGGAGAATGCGCCCGACGTAGTAATTTCCGGCAGGCTGAGACGCCAAATAAAGTCTGCATTGCTGACAGAGTTCGCAGAGTCGGTAATTTCCCGCGTCGTGCCAAGACCATTCTTCCACGCCACGGCGTGGTAGTCAGTGGCACGATAATGTTGTGAACGAATCGACACTGAAAAGCCTCCTGATGCGCTATGAAAAGTTGGCGATTATTGCTGCCATGCAACCCATTTACCGGCCTTCGCCTGTTGAATATCCACTGTCACAGGTACTTTGGTTTGGCCGCGCTGATCGAACTCGGTTAATCCCAATACGCCTTGATACTTGATGTTGCGAATAGCCTTGGCGAGTTGGGCCTTGTCTTTATAACCGTTTTCCTTAATCGCTTTCAACATGATATTGGTGGCGTCGTAAGCGTACTTTGCATACGGACCAGCAGCGTCAGGGAAGCCAGCTGCTTCATAGGATTTTTGGAAAGTTTGCAGTGCAGCACTCTCAGATATTTTTGGTGAACTTACTAACGTTCCGTCAGCAGCAGCACCTGCAATTTCGAGATACTTCGGATCATAAATACCCGAAATTGCGATCATCGGAATATGCGCCATGCCAAGCGCCGTCATTTGTTTGCGGATCAATGCTGCTTCTGTAATAACGCCACCGAAGTAAATAATATCCGGATTACTAGCCTTGATCTTAGTCAACATTGACTGGAAATCGGTGGTGCCGACCGGCGCTGAAGCCTTGCTGATGATCGTACCGCCAGCAGCAGTGAAATATTCAGACATCGCTGCTGTATTGGCCGCACCATAGTCACTGGTATCCGAAACAATCGCCATTTTTTTCTTGTTATATGACTTCGCTGCCCAATCCGCCAACGGCTTGTTTTCCTGCTCAAGCGTCGGCGTAACGCGGGTCACGACGGGCATATTTGCCTCCGTAATTTTAGGGCTGATCGCGCCCCAAATGACGGTTGGCATCTGATAGCGGTTGAATACCGGCGTGGTTGCCAGCGCCACCGGGCTGTTCCAATGGGCGGTTACCGCGATAACCTTATTATCATTAACAAGTTTAAGCGCGGCAGACACGCCCACCGCCGGATCGGAGGCGTCATCCAGCGCCACGCCCTCAACCCGATACGGATAGCCGCTGGCGTTTGCTTCCTTAATTGCCAGCAGAAAACCATTGCGCGCACCCAAGCCTTGCTGCGCATTGCCACCCGTCATCGGTCCGATAAAACCAAGTTTAATCGTATCTTGTCCAAAAGCCATCTGTGACGTGCTGGTCACGGCAGTTAAGACTATCGCGCAAAATAGTGTACGGCTTGCACGTTTCCAGATCGGTGAATTTACATTTAATTTTGACATGACTATCTCCATTATTTATAGGTTTTATAGGTGGTTTTACGGGCCGCAATGCGGTGAGGAAGAACAAAAAACAACCGGGCAGTCTGAAAAAACACTGAACTCAGAGTAACCCAGCGAAAAAATCGTAAACAATATTATTTATTGTCAGGGGCTAGCAAAATACTATGATCAACGCTGCACAACGTCACGCCTAGCCGCTGCAAAAATTGCTCGCATAATGCTACCTGCGCTACGGCAATAAACTCATCCGGCTGATGACCCTGCGCCATACTGCCGGGGCCGCAGACTACCGTGGGGATGCCTGCGGCAGTAAACAAGCCGCCTTCAGTGCCATAGCTAACGGTCTCAGCCCGCTCCGACCCCATGATCATTTTCAGCAAACGCACGATAGATAAATCGTCGGGACTGTCAAGACCGGGATAACTAGATAGCAAGTCAAAGGAAATATCGCTGGCTGCCGATTTTTTCTGCATTTTCGGCAATAGCTCTTGCTGAGCAAAATGTTTGATATCGTCCGCCACACACTGTGGGTCGAATAATGGCAGCGTGCGTACCTCGAAGTCAAATCGACACTCTCCAGGAATCATGTTCAGTGCGCGCCCGCCTTGAATCGTGCCGGTCTGTAAAGTACTAAACGGGGGATCGAAGCGCGGATTAATCTCACCTTCGGCCAGCTTCTCGCCGAGCTGTGACAGACGATTGATCAATTTAGCGGCATATTCGATGGCGTTGACGCCATACGGCGCATACGCAGAATGCCCTTCTGTACCGTGCACTTTGCAGCGCATTGCCATTTTTCCTTTATGACCGCTAACTACTCGCATTTCGGTTGGCTCACCGATGATGCAGGCAATTGGCTTGATAGGCCGCTGACTAAGCGACGCTAGTAAAGAGCGCACGCCCAGACAGCCGATTTCTTCGTCATAGGAAAAGGCCAGATGAATCGGCAACTGCAAATCCATTTTTACAAAATCGGGAACCAAAGCCAGCACAACGGCAATAAACGATTTCATGTCAGCCGTGCCGCGCCCATACAGACGACCATCTTCTTCAACCATCTCAAATGGCGGTTTGGTCCAGTTCTGGCCGTCTGTCGGGACCACGTCGGTATGGCCAGAAAGCACCACGCCGCCACGGTCACGCGGACCAATCGTTGCGAACAGATTGGCTTTGTCGCGCGTTTCATTAAAATGCAGTTCGGATTCGATCCCGTAACCGGCAAGATACGTGCGGATGAAGTCAATCAATGCCAGATTTGATTCGCGACTGACGGTGTTAAAGCCCACCAGTCGGTCTATCAACTCCCTGCTTTTAATCGCTGTAACGGCCGCTTCACTCATCGCCTGGCACGCCATAACTTGGTGCTGCTGCCGGATTCAGCGCACGTGCGACATACTCATCCATTTGCGGCTGATACATATCCCACAAGGTTCGCAAGCGTTCAACCGGGCCATTTTCTTCCCAATCGACCCGAAGATTGACCAACGGCCACGCCAAATCACTTGCGACCAACAGTGCGGCGGAATGGACCGGGCCAACCTCTCCACCAGCAGCAATCCCAGCGCTCAGAGCACGCAATAAACGTTCGGCAAGATGTTGGTCGTCAGCTGCCTCGAATGCGCTGACCATCGCACGCGGAACATCTTTCGTTGACAGCAAATTGCCCGCCGCAATGCAACCATTACCGACGACAACTGCGTTGGTGCCCAGGATTTTATCGCCGGTGAAATGCGCGATGCGTCCTTGCGTATCGACCACCATTACCTGCCGATACTCGCTAAAGTTGTCTTTTTGCAAGACTTTATCAAGCGCTGCTTTCGGTAATAGCCCGCCTTCCAGCAGTTCAAGAATATCCTGGCCGATGCTAGGCAAAGTCACGTTTTGCGTGGCAACCGCTCCAACCCGCCCGCGCACCCAAGGGCAACGGCTGCCGACACTGATACTCGACGTGGTGATGGCAACGCCGACCATGCGGGTTTTGGGACAATAAGCAGTCAATGAAAATGTCATGGCTAGTTCCGTCGTAGGTTATTTAGCGTTAGCGTCGCTATCGGGAATCATCGCTTCGACGTCGATTTCCATCACCATTTCCGGACGGGCAAAGCCGCTGATGATCAGGCCGGTCGAACAGGGAAAAACACCCTTTAGCCATTTTCCGACGACGCCGTACACCGCTTCACGATCTGCGCGATTGCTAATGTAAATAGTTGTTTTGGTAATGTGTTCCAGTTTCGCGCCAGCCTCTTCCAGCAAAATTTTGACGCACTTCATCGCATTTTCGGTTTGCGCCGCAGCATCGCCGATACCGACCATGTTGCCATCCAGATCAAAGCCTGTTTGTCCGCGTAGCCAGACATAATTGCCAGCACGTACGCCCATGCACAGATCATTGTCCATGCCTTTTCCTGGGTACATGTCGCGGGTATTAAAGGGACGAATACGGGTATGCACCATGAGTAACTCCTTCAAATAAGTAAGATAAATTTATTCCAGCCGGTGAATAACTTCAGTGATTGCGTTCGGCGCTGGGAAACAGCCATGACGTGCCGTAACTGCGATTGGCGTGCAGCAGCGGCCGTGTCGTTTTCCCAAACTCCACCGTCAGAACACTGCCGATGAAGATGTAATGCGTATTGATGCGCATGTGTTGCATCAACTGGCAATCGAACACTACCAACGGGTCGTCGATTGCCGGTGCCCCGCTGTCTAACTTGTGCCAGGTTGCACAGCTGAATTTATCGCCATCCGGCGCAGGCACACGTCCGGCAAAAGTATCCGAGACGATGGACGCTTCGTTGTGCAGCAAATTGACACAGAAAACGCCATTCTCAATGATCGCCTTGCTGGCATTGCTTAAATGGTGGACGCAGACCAGCAAAGTGGGCGGTTCGGCAGAAACCGACGACGTGGCGCTGACCGTCACGCCAAAACGACCGGCGACACCGTCAGTGGTCACGATCGAGACGCTGTTGGGCACCCGACTCATGCCATTTACAAAATTTTCGCGTAACATTTTTTTCTTCCTTCAAAACGCAGCATTGTGCGAATCTGCCATGGCTGAACGCATTACTTCGCCAGTACCCGGTCCGATAAGCCTGCCGATGTTTTGACGTATTGCAGTGGCGTATCGAAATCAAAGTTGCGATAGACCGCCCCCAAATGCGCAAACGGCGGCGATTGCGCAAACAATTGAAACGTCAATCGATGTCCGGCGTAATCGGAGTTCAACAAATCTCGACCGAAGGCAAGCAACTTACGACGATCATCGGCCAGCCAATTGTCATTGATGGAGTAATACTTATCCATCCACTTGCTGGTCTCGGGATGATTGAACGAAGCTGCCGACGGCGTTACGCAGATTTGCCCGCCGCACAATTCACGCGCCAGATGCATCATCGCTGGCAACTGCGTACAAGCCTGTACGCGACCGGTGTAGAGTAAGGATTGATTCGGCATCAATAGACCGGATGGGCTACTTTCACCGGCTGCAATCGAGGCGGTTAAATGCGCATTAATTGTTTCTCTGTAGACCGCTAACGCGGCAAGTTTTTCCTGCACGGCTTGCTGCTTTTCCAGACCGGTCTGGCGCACGTTAAACAGCGCAGCACCAATCATCAGATCCGCCATACGCAGCGCACGCTGCACCCAGGCGAAAGCGCTATACCGATGGAGCGTTGAACGGATAAAGCTGGCGGCGCGGGTATGCTGATAAAACAGTACATTTTCCCAGGGAATCAAGACGTTATCGAAAATCACCAGCGTATCGATTTCATCAAAACGACTCGACAATGGATAGTCTTCACTTGGCGCGCGGCCGACGAATCCCGAACGGCAAATATGCTTAACGCCGGGTGCGCCCATGTCGCAAATAAAGCCCAGTGCATAGTCGGATAACTTGGCCTCGCCCCAGTTGGCGATGGTTGGTTTGACAAATGCCTGATTGGCGTAAGCAGCAGCGGTTTCATATTTCGCGCCGCGTACGATGATGCCTGCGTCAGTTTCTTTTACAACGTGGAGCAGCGAATCCGGGTCTTGCTCTTGCGGCGGTTTGGAGCGATCGCCTTTGGGATCGGTATTTGCCGAGACGTGAAAAGGATCGGCATATAGCGCTTTATGAATGTGGCGATCGATGTTTTCCGCGAAGCGCGGATCGACTTCATTGAGCACGTCTTTACCATCGTATAAGGACCACATTTCACCGATTGTTTCATCGCCGACACGGGTCACGATGCCACCGATATCGTCCATCACCGTATCGACAGCAAGCCTTTTATCATGCCAGTCTTGTTGCGTATAAGGCAGCTTCAGGCCCATGGCATTGCGTTCGCCGGTGGACGCATCGACATAGGTCATGATGTCGCGGGTTGCCTCTTCATGTGCAAGATCGTAGATGCGCGCACGAACATCGATGATCGGCTTAAAGGAGGGATGCTTGGTAATGTCTTTTACCCGCTCGCCATCGATCCATACCTCACGATCATCGTTCAAAGAATCCCGATATTCCGCACCCGTTCTAATCATTTTTACTTCCTCCTTACAGAATAATATTTTCAACGAGACTCATAATTGCATAATCTTTGATCTTGCATTTCCAGTGTTTTCTTATGGCTGAACAATAAAAAAAATACCCCCGATGCATCGTGAAAATGCATAGGGGGTATTCAATTGAGAGTAAGTAATGAAATAAAAATCCTTTATTCGGACTTCTATTTCCTAAGCTGGAAGAGGCTTTTGAAAATTGTTAAGGAAGCGACACTCAGCGCTTTTAAGGGCGCCGAAATATTATTAGAACGCTACGATTCGGCAAAAAATGTGATCAATCAGAGGCCAACACTTGGGTAACATCACTTCTCTGCGCACGCAATTGCGCTGCCTTCAAATGTCCGTGTACGGCCGATTCGGCGCGATCGGGATCGTGTGCCCGAAACGCTTCAACTATTTCCAGATGTTCTTGCATCACGGTTTCGGAACCGATGTTATTGCTGTTAGGCACCACCGATAAGCGTGCTACCAACAAAATGGTATGCAATCCGCTGTATGCACTGGAAATGATCGGATT
The DNA here is from genome assembly GCF_003056055.1 of Glaciimonas sp. PCH181. Taxonomy (NCBI): domain Bacteria; kingdom Pseudomonadati; phylum Pseudomonadota; class Betaproteobacteria; order Burkholderiales; family Oxalobacteraceae; genus Glaciimonas; species Glaciimonas sp. PCH181. Next base: position 678,164 of record NZ_PYFP01000001.1, on the reverse strand, counting down.
GTCCGCGCTATCAACAATCAATTGATGGAAAGTTTGCTCAAGGTCAATGTACTGGCGATAGTATTTATAACTGAGGCCCTTTTTATACATTGCGCCCATTGCTTCACAGGATTTTTCCATGCTGGCAATCGTTTCATCACTAGCATTGACGGCACCCTTGCGTGCGCAATGCGCTTCCATCATCAAACGATATTCTAAAATTTGACGCATTTGTTGCGCGTCAGGCACCGGCGCGATGGAAAAGCCGGAATTAGTGCTGGATACGACCAATCCTTCTGAACCCAATCGTATCAATGCTTCTCTTAACGGTGATGTACTGATGCCGCATTCGCGCGACAGCGCATCGATATTAACCCGTGCGCCAGCCCGCAACCGCAGATCCAGAATCTGTTTTTTCAGTTCTTCGTAGGCTTGCTCAGCCAAAGATGTCTTAACGAATCGCGTGCTGGCAGGTGAAGGTTTCGCAGCCATTGATGCTCTCATTTCAAATTGCCAAATCGCGATTATGCCATAGGCGGAAAGCGTATTTACGCACATCTTAAAAAATATATCGTGCACGATAAATCATGCACGATATATTGACAGCTAAAAATACCTTGGTTATATTCCATCACCTCCAGTGTGTCGCGATGCAGACACCGGCAATTCAATGACAAGGAAATCTATGGCCATTATTCAACGCATCGAGATCGTGCAGGTCGATCTGATCCCTAAAACCAAACGCTCGGATGCGATCCAGTCGTTCGTCGCGCAGGAAACCGTGTTGGTCACGCTGCATTGCGACGACGGCAGCAGCGGCACGGGCTACACCTATACCATCGGCACTGGCGGCTCTTCGATAGTCGCGTTGCTAAAAGATCACCTAGCACCGCGACTGATCGGTTGTGCGCCGGAAAACTATGAACACATTTGGCGCGATCTGCTGCGGCATACGAACGCGACCGCAGTCGGCGCAATTACCAGTCTGGCGCTGGCGGCGATTGATACGGCAATCTGGGACAGAAATTGTCGCCAAGCCGGGCTGCCTTTGTGGAAGATGGCCGGTGGTGCACAGCCGCGTGTGCCGGTGTACACGACTGAAGGTGGCTGGCTGCATCTGGAGCCTAGCGCGCTGGTAGACCTGACGCTGCAAGCAAAAGACCAAGGATTTTTAGGCGCAAAAATCAAGGTCGGCAAAAAACATCTGGCCGAAGACATGGCACGCCTGAGCGCGGTGCGCAACGCCGTGGGCGATCATTTCGAGATCATGGTTGATGCCAATCAGAGTTTCACCGCAGCCGAAGCCATTCGCCGTGCACATGCTTATAGCGAGGTCGGCATTGCGTGGCTGGAAGAGCCGTTGCCCGCGCAAAATATCAACGCCCATAAACAATTGGTAGCGCATACCTCGATACCTATCGCGGTTGGTGAATCGATGTATGACCCCGGTCAGTTCGGGGAATATCTGAAACAAGAGGCTTGTTCGATTGTCCAGCCAGATGTCGCGCGCGTGGGCGGGATTACGCCATGGTTAAAAGTCGCGCATCTGGCCGAAACACTCGGCGTAGCAGTCTGTCCACATTTTCTGATGGAGTTGCATGTCAGTCTATGCGCTGCGGTGCCGAGCGCGACCTGGGTCGAATATATTCCACAACTAGACGATCTGACCGACAGCCGCATCCGTATCGAACAAGGTCATGCACTGCCGCCGGATGAACCCGGTATCGGCATTAGTTGGAACTGGCAACGCATCACGGCACAGCAAAAATTCTCAACCATCATCATAAAATGACAGGCCACTAGATGGTGATAACGAGGAGACAACATGCATTATGAGTTTGATTTTTCCAGCGTGCTGGCGCAATGGCCGCTGTTTTTGCACGGCGCGTGGGTCACCGCGCAATTGACGGTATTTTCTACATTTTTCGGCTTCATATTAGGGACTTTGTGCGCAATCGCTTTGGGTAGTCGCTTTGCTGCGTTGCGCGGTCTGGTCGCTGCCTACGTTGAAGTAATTCGCAACACACCGCTGTTAATTCAGAGTTATTTTCTGATTTTCGGGATGTCCAGTATCGGCATGACGGTGCCGATCACTGCTGGCGTAGTCCTGGCCATGGTGGTGAATATCGGTGCGTATACCTGTGAAATCATGCGCGCCGGTATCGAGTCCATCAACAAAGGACAAATCGAAGCTGCCGAATGTCTCGGCATGTCACGTGCAGCGGTGTTCTGGCACGTTGTCTTGTTGCCCGCCACGGAACGGGTCTATCCGGCACTCAGCAGCCAGTTTGTGTTGCTGATGCTGGCATCGAGCATTATGTCGGCGGTCGGCGCGGAAGAATTGTTCGGCATTTCTAACCGGGTGCAGTCTGATACTTATCGCAGTTTTGAGGTGTTCGTCGTGGTCTGGATCGTCTATCTGGTCTTGTCGTTTTTATTGCGTCTGGCGTTTGCATTGCTGGCCCGATTTTTCTTCCCGCGCCGGCGCAAGCTCGGCACGCCTTTGTGATCGGAGCCGACATGCTGCATATCTCTTCCGCACAAATCTCTTACTTGCTGACCGGCGCAGTTGGCACGCTGATCCTGACATTACTGGCATTTACCGGCGGCGCGATTGGGGCGCTTGCCATTGCACTGATGCGGGTTTCACGCAGTCCGGCGCTCCGCGCTTTTACCGCTGGCGTTATCCAAGTCGTGCAGGGAACGCCGTTGCTGATCCTGATGGGTTTATGTTTTTATGGGCCGAATATTCTCGGCATTGGTTCGGTGCCAGCGCTGGCTGCAGCGGCGGTTGCCATGACAATTTATGCCAGCGCGTTTCTGGGTGAAATCTGGCGTGGCTGTATCGAAGCGGTGCCTAAAGCCCAGTTCGAGGCGGCCGAATGTCTGGGCTTGTCGCACCTGCAAACCATGTACAAGGTGGTTTTGCCGCAGGCTTTACGCATTGCCACGCCGCCCACGGTCGGTTTTATGGTGCAGATCGTCAAGAACACTTCTGTCGCTTCGCTCGTCATCGGTTATGCCGAAATGTCGTATGCCGCCAAGGAACTCAACAGTTCTACATTTGAGCCGTTTCTGTATTTCGGTCTGGCGGCAATGTTGTATTTCGCGATGTGCTATCCGCTGTCGCTATGGAGCAAATATCTGGAAAGGAAGCTGAATGCAAGCCGTCGTTAAATTACATCAGGTACGTAAAAATTTTGGCCCTCTGCAAGTCCTCGATGGCGTCACCTTCGAAGTCCAAAAAGGCCAAGTAGTCGCCATCATCGGCAAGAGCGGCTCCGGCAAAAGTACCGCATTACGCTGCATCAACCGGCTGGAAAGCATCGATAGCGGCAGCATCGAAGTCTGCGGTCATCAGGTCGATGCTAAATACGATCCGCGTGCATTGCGGCGCGATGTCGGCATCGTCTTTCAGGGCTATAACCTATTTCCGCATTTGACGGTGGAACAGAACGTGACGCTGGGTCTGATTTCAGTCAAGAAAATGTCGAAAAATGCGGCCCGAGAACTAGCGCAAAAAATGTTGCAACGGGTTGGGCTGGAACAAAAAAGTCTGTCCTATCCCGAGCAATTATCCGGTGGTCAGCAGCAACGCGTCGCGATTGCCCGTTCGCTGGCAATGATGCCGCAATTGATCTTGTTTGATGAGGTCACGTCTGCACTCGATCCTGAATTGACCGGGGAAGTATTGAAGGTAATGGAAGATCTGGCGCGTGGCGGCATGACCATGATTTTGGTCACGCACGAAATGGCCTTTGCGCGTCATGTAGCAAATTTGGTCGTCTTTATGCATCAAGGGAAAGTATGGGAAAGCGGGCCGCCCACTATTCTGGATGCGCCGCAAACGCCTGAGTTACAGCAATTTTTAGGGACCGATTTATAACCCGTCACGCTCTGTCATTTTCTTTATCTTCACGTCACATTTTTGTTAAGGACATCACATGCAATTCGCCAAGTTATCCAGCGCCATCCTGATTGCCGTCGCCACTCTATGCGCGCATGTGGCGCATGCCGATACCCTAGACGACATTCAGAAAGCCAAAAAAATCCGGATCGGTATCGGCATGGATGTGCCGCCGTATGGCATGAAAGATGATCAGCTCAAAGCTATCGGTTCCGACGTTGAAACTGCGCAACTGATCGCGCAAAACATGGGCGTGGCGTTGGAAATCGTGCCTGCCACCGCTGCCAATCGAATTCCTTATTTGCAAACGAATAAGGTTGATGTGGTGATTGCTTCGCTGGCGGTGACACCAGAGCGCGGCAAGGTGATCGACTTTTCTTTGCCTTACGCCGCGATCCAGGCCGTGGTCGCTGCGCCCAAGAGCATGGTGATCAAAAACTATGCCGATTTAGCAGGGAAAAAAGTAGTCGTAACACGCGCCTCGACGAATGACGCTGAAATTACGAAGTACGCGAAGGACGCGCAAATTGTCCGCTTCGACGATGACTCGACTTCCATCACCGCCATCCTCAGCGGGCAGGCCGATATATTCGTATCATCCCCTGCCCTGATGACGGTCATCAATCAAAAAAATCCGCAAAAGAATCTTGAGTCGAAAATCGTTATCAAGACTTTCCAATTGTCCGTCGGTTTACGGAAAAACGATGATCGGCTGAAGCAATTGATCAACGGCTATATCAAGATCAATCTCAAAAACGGCAAACTAAATCAGATCTATCAAAAATATCAAGGCATGCCGCTTCCGGAAGAAATCATCAAGGCCGCCGATTAACTAAATCCAACTTTGTAATTAGCAAGACGATGCGCCGGAAACGGCGTGTGGACTTTCTTCGTCCAAAAAAAGACATTCCATCCTCAAACCAATAAATCAACCCCAGGGAGACAGCAGTGAAAAGATACTTGATCGGTAGTTTAGTCTTAGCAGGAAGCGCAGGTTTCGCCAGCAGCAGCGCGTGGGCGCAATCGGCAGTGACCGTCTATGGCGCACTGGATGCAGGCATCACCTACGCGAATAATTCTGGGCCGAATAACGGCAATACGGTCAGAATGGATACAGGCACTTTGTACGGCAACCGCGTTGGATTTCGCGGCGTTGAAGACCTGGGCGGCGGTAACCGCGCTATCTTTCTGACCGAGAGCGGCTTCGCGCTGGATAACGGTGCTAGCACCCAAGGCGGATTGCTGTTTGGCCGACAAAGTTATGTTGGGCTGGAAAGTAACTACGGCACGCTGACCGTGGGCCGACAATACACGCTGGATCTGGAACTGGCGCCGTATCACGCGTTTGTCGCGTCACGAGTCAACAACTTTGCCGGTATCTCTCATTGGGTGGATCGTCTCGGGGACCGCGTCGATAATTCCTTACGTTATAAAAGCCCGGTCATGAATGGCTTTACAGTGGCGGCCTTAATCGGCCTAGGCGAAAAAGCAGGCAGCCAGAGCGCTAGCCGGACGCTAAATGGCGCAGTTAATTACGTCAATGGTCCGCTAGCCGCGGGCGCGACGTATTTGCGTATCAACGACGCTAATGGCGATCGTCTGACCGGCGTTGCGGTGATCGATGGACAATATACATTCGGTGCAACCACGCTGCATCTGGCCTATACCGACACCCACGGCGTCGCAGCCAATTCACTTTGCTTTTCCACTTGCGCGGCAAACTCGGCACAAATCGTGCGCACCTATGAAACCGGCGTGGATTATCAACTGAACGCCACAAACAGAGTGTACGGCGGCGGTGCGTTGACCAAATTTACCGACGGCTTGAGCGGCAAAGCGCTGCAATACAATCTGGCCGCTTTTCATACGCTATCCAAACGCACTGAATTGTATTCCTTGTTCAGTCTGACCAAAACCACCGGTCTGGATGGTTTTGCACGCGCAGCATTCGGCACGCCGGATTTTGGTGCCACCGCCTTCGTGACCAATCCTCAAGGCACCGCGAACAAGGCAAGTCAAATGGCCTTGCGAGTTGGCATGACGCATCGTTTTTAAAGCCGACGTGGAATGTCTGGGCGGATGTTACCTGCCTGCTCCAGAACCTGTTCTAAAAACAAACGGACGAAGAAAGTCAGACAGACAAAAAACACAACGCGTAGGAAAAGCCACCGAAATCGCTGCTCTGGCGGTTTATCTGGCCTCTGACGACGCCGCTTTTACCACCGGCACGACACAGATGATCGACGGCGGCTGGTCTAACTAACGACCTTCACTAAGCGCCAGACAAAATATCTGGCGCTTAGGAGAATGTGGGTGATAGACGCAAGCGATATCCATCACGAGGCTGCAGAAGATGAAATCAGGCTGAAACGGTGCACGAACTCGTATTCCGGACAAAATGAGACTTTATCAAAGTGCAAGACTTATAGCCGTTGCTCAGTCACTGCTCCCAATCGATAAAGTGTTTCAGCATTGCGATACAACAGCCGCACCTGCTGATCTTCGCTGCAATCACGCAGCAACGCCTTAGTGGCATCGACCCATGCAACTAAACCGCCGCCTAGCGTACAGACCGGCCAATCGCTGCCCCACACAACGCGATCCCAGCCAAAGGATTCAATCACATGTTCGGCATACGGACGCAAAGTCTCGACGCTCCATCCAGCATCCGCATACGCCACCAATCCTGATAATTTACAGTGCAGATTAGGATAGCGCGCTAATTCGCTGATAGCGCTCTTCCACTCTTCGAAAGTTTGATCGGTGCTTTCCTTGATGGCAGGCACGCCGCAATGATCGAGTACGAAACGCACCTCTGGACATTGCTGCACCAACGGCAGCGCAACGCTGCGCAATTGCCGCGCCAATACACAGAGATCGAAACTGTAATCGACAGCAGCCAGCAAGCGTAAATTAGCCGCGAATAACGGTGTTTGCGACAGATCGTCAGGGCTAGTATGCAAAATGCGCCGCACCCCTTTCACTGTGGGCTGCAACAGCAATTCCCCCAAATTCCTGGCAAAATCGCCGCTTTCGGGCCGACAAGCTGCAATCTGCCCTGCCAGAGCGCCGCCAGACTCAACGGCCAGTTCTGCAATCATCGCAACTTCGTCGAGTTGATTTTCTTGTGCCACATCAACCTCCATATGCAGCGCCGCCCGTATGCCGCAATTCGCCGCTAACTGGCGATAATCATCGAGGTGAAAAGCCCGATTCAGCGCGCTGCCAGCGATCCACGGATACCGCACACGTTGCGGATAAACCAGATGCAGATGGGTATCGATGATATGCATAGAACTCCTTATCCCTGTGCGGCCAGCTCAGCTACGGCTAACGCCGGGCCGCGATATTTAACGGTTTGAATGTGCTCACAATACAGCACCAGCTCGCCGTCGCCTTTGAAAATTTCATAGCTGGCGCGATACAGCCCCATCTCCGCACTTTTCGGTTGTTTGGACAGGTCGGTTTTGATCGCATAGATCGTGTCGCCGATAAACACCGGCTTGATAAATCGCAGTTTATCGTAGCCGTAAGAAAAAGCATTGACGCAATTAGTCGCCACCAAACCAAGCCCTGCGCTAAACACAAAAGCACCGGCCACCAGACGGCGGCCAAAGACGCCCTCTTCTCGTGCAAAAGTTTCGTCGGCCACGTACGGATGCATATCTAGTACCAATGCATTGAATTGCATGCTTTCGCCTTCAGAAATCGTGCGGCGTATCGAACGAATACGATGGCCGACGACGATATCTTCATAAAACCAATTTTCTGCGTTCCAGACGGGAATCTGCGCATGCAGCTTTGGATCGGGATTAGGGTTACGCATCACTTTTTCCTTTAATAAATAAATGATATTCAGGCGTCAATTCGGTATAAATTTGCCGTCACCAGATGGCGACGGTTCATGCAACGCCATTTTTTTTGCTTAATATGCACGTACCAACGCGCCAGGAGAGCCGCTGCGACGTAACCACAGCAACAGCAAGACGCTGATGGAGCAGATTAGCGCCAGAACCATAAAGCCAGCGTTACTACTAGCAAAAAATTTGTCTGCGAAGACTTTGATCTGCGGCGACAGGAAAGAACCAACATTGCCAATCGATACGATGAACGCGATCCCACTGGCCGCAGCGGTTCCGCCCAAATACCGCGTCGGCAAACTCCAAAATACGGGTTGAGATGCGGTCAGTCCCGGAATCGCGATGCATGCAGCGATTACGATCAGCAATGGGCTGGATATCCACAGCAACGAAGCCAACGCCAGCGTGCCGACCGCCACCATCACCATGACGACGCGACGATGATTGTCGTGCCTGTCAGCGTAGGCCGTCACCGCATAGATCGTCATTGCCGAGCAAAGCCACGGTATCGCAATCAAAAGGCCCACCGCAAAAGTGATATGCCCGCCCATGCTTGCTGCCAGCTTGGATGGCAAAAAGAAGATCAGCGGCGCAGCGCCGACTTGCAGGCAAAAATACACACCGATGAAGGCCAATACCCGTGGATCTTTGAGGACGCCCATCGCTGTATGACCACCATTAGCCAGTTTCTTGCGTTCCTCACCTTCAAGCACAGCCGCCAATGCAGCCTTTTCTTCTTTAGAAAGCCATTTAGCATCCTGTGGATTGTTGTCGAGGTAGAAAAATGCGATCACGCCCACAATAGTTGCAGCAAGCCCTTCCACCGCAAACATTAATTGCCAGTTAGTCAGCCCAAAAACTTCATGGAAATTCAGCAGGAAGCCGGATAAAGGGCCGCCTAATACCAACGATAAAGGCACGCCGAGATAGAACAAGCCAATGGCACGTGCGCGGTTCTTGGAAGGGAACCAGTAAGTCAGATACAGCAGCACGCCAGGATAAAATCCGGCTTCGCACACGCCTAGCAAAAAGCGCAGGATATACAGCGTATTTTCAGTGTGCGCAAACAGCATCGACGCCGATACCAAGCCCCAGGACACCATGATCCGGCTCAGCCACATGCGCGCACCGACGCGATGCATGATCAAATTACTCGGCACCTCGAACAACGCATAACCGATGAAGAAAATACCTGCGCCCAGCGCGTAAGCGGCCTCGCTAATGCCGGTATCGGCCTGATAGGCGATTTTGGCGAAACCGATATTCGCGCGGTCCAAAAATGCCAGAATCAGCATCAAGGCAAGAAATGGCAATAGGCGAATGGTTGCTTTACGCACAGCACGGTCAAGTGCAGGCGCGTCACTGCGTTGTGTACGCATTATTTGTCTCCGTTTATAGTATTTATTGAGTCAGCTTGGGGTCTGCGCGATGCAAGAAAATGCAGCGTGTGGGCAGACCGCTTTGCATCACGACACCGCATATTCCGCATTAATCTGCGCGGTATGCTCACCTACTCTGGGTGAAGCACGCCCGTCTTTCAGCACAGCGCCGTCGATGCGAATCGGGCAACGCGTCGTCACTAGCGCCTGACCGTTGTCGCGAGTCACCGGCTGCAGAAAATCGAGCACCTTAAAGCCATCGTGGGCCAGCATCTCGGGCCAATCCATCACTGGCGCGCACCAATAATCCGCCGGTTCCAGCCGATCTAACCAATAGCGGGTGGACTGGGTCTGCAAATGCGTCACCAAATGCTGCTTGATTTCATCGCGTCGGTCGAACCAGCTTTGCGGATCGTCATAGGCCTGAAGCGCGGCGCAATCCAGAATTTTTCCGAGCTGCGTCACAGAACCCATCGCCAGCGATAAATAGCCGTCCGTTGTGCGATAAATGCCATACGGCGCGCCCAAATAAGCATGCGCATTGTTCACCGCGCTACGCTCAGGCGCTTTACCGCCATCATTCAAATGCGTCGTCAAAACTTCAAATTGCAAGTCCAGCATCGATTCCAGCAAGCTGACTTCGACCAGACCGCCAGCGCCGGTAACGCCACGCCTTACCAGACAGGCAAGTAAGCCCTGCACCAGATGCGCACCCGCAAACAAATCGGCAACTGCAATTCCGGCCGGCACTGGCCCCTGCTGCTGGTCGCCATTCAGCCAGACAAAACCGGTCCGACTTTGGGCCAGCAAATCCTGCCCCGGTAAATCAATCCATGGCCCCTCATTGCCGTAGCCGGTCACCGTGCCGTACACCAGACGCGGATTAATCTCGCGCACGCGGTCGTAATCTAGGCCAATGCGCTGCATGACGCCGGGGCGAAAATTTTGAATCAGCACATCGGCACGCACGATCAACTGCTTAACCCGGGCCAGATCCGACGGATCTTTCAGATCGGCGGCATAGCTGCGCTTGTTGCGATTAATGGTATGAAATAGCGTGCTGTCGCCATCCAGATCCAGATTCGAAATATATAGCTGGCGACACAGATCGCCTTTGACCGGACGTTCGATTTTGATCACCGTCGCACCCAGATCGGCCAGCCGTAATGCCGCTGACGGACCAGCCAGAAATTGGCTTATATCCAGTACCAATAAACCTTCTAATGGCTTCATTTAAAACACTCCTTGTGAAGGTGATTGATCAACTGCAAACAGACCGGCGCTGCGGTTTCACCACGCAAGAAAGCGTGGACCAAGTGTCCCGCACGATCCTGAAAATCGATATAACCCGCGTAGCGCGGCCTGATCCAGGATTGGTCCAGCGTCGCCAACGTCGCAGAGAAATATTGCTGCACATCAATATTATTGTCAGCATCGCACCATGCTTGCCGATGCCCCGGCTGGCCGCCATTGGCGGTGAAAATACCGGTTTGGGTCGACACTTCGGCAACAAAGCGCGCATAGGCGAGCGCGATCTCCGGATGTTTGCAAGAAGCCGATACCGCTAGCCCCGCCCCGCCCAGGACCGACCGCAAAGGCTGGCCGTGTCGCGTCACCAAGCCACCAAAGGCCAGCGGACGGCGCGCATAGCCACGACGGCTGTAATTCGAATAACCGTAGGCGAAAGGACAATAAGCAATAGCATCACTCAGCGTCATCGCCTCATAGGTCTGAATCGGATTGCGTGTCAGACACACCGGATCGCAGAGACTGACTAATTCCCGCAATGCTTCCAGCGCGGCAACGCCAGTCTCTTCGCTACAAAAATAGGCAGCTTGCTGGCCCGGCGTTTCGCCCTCCGCCAGACAAAGCATGTAAAAGTTCATCAGGCTATCGATGGGGATCGCTGGCACCGCGACCTTGCCCTGCCGCGCCAATTCCAGCAATTGCGCCCAGTTTTGCGGAACCTCGCCCGCGTCCAGCAGATCAGCTCTGCGGCTGGCTACCGGCGTCGCTGCATCGATTGCCAAGGCCCATTGATGTCCGTTGACCTGATAGCTGGCATGCGATCCGCCGACACTATTGGCGGCCTGATCGGAGAGAAAATCGGCTGACAGGTACTGATCCAGCGGCAGAAACAAGCCGTGCGCCGCTGCTTCGCCCATCGATGGATGATCAATCACCAGCAAATCGAATTCGGCCGCCAGATGTGCAATCGAATAATCGGCGAAAGCTTGCAACGAACGCGTTTGCCACTGTATTTGGCATTCCGGGTGCAGCTCGTGATAGCGCTGTGCAGTCGCGACTTTCGGTAACAAGCCACGGGTGTGGTCCCAGGTAGTTCCACGCAAGAGAAAAGAGTCAGTCATCGTATTAATAAGGTTTGGTGGAATCTTGGCGCGGGGCTACGCCGCCGCGCTCGCTGGAAATTTTGCAAGCATCGACCAGCGCCATCGTACGCACTGCGTCATCAACGGCGGTCAATAAAACGGTATCTTCTCCCGCGGCGTAGCGTTGCAGATTGGACATAATGCCAACGAAGGCATCGGGAAACCAACGTCCTTGCAACGGCACATCGGTCCAGTCGCCATTGGCGCTGATAATTTGCAAGGTTTCCGCCGCGCCGCGTGGATAGTCGAGCAACAAACCGAGGCTGACGATTGCCGCCCCACGCACGCCTTCAATACGAATGCTGGCGTCTTGATGCTGTGGGCCGAAGCGGTAGGTGTGATTCAGCGATAAACAACAGCGCACGCCGGGATAGTCAAGAATCGTGCTGGTGCGCGCATCGGCCAATGTCGGATGGTCAGGGTGCGGCACCGATAGCGACATGACAGAACGCGGTTCGCCCAAAGTACCGCGTATCCAATCCATGTAATGAATTGAATGCATCAATGTTTCGACCTGCGGCAACGCTGCCATGAACGGCCATAATTCCCACGGCGTATGGCAAGCCAGCCGGACTTCGACATCGACGATATCACCAATTAAATCTTGTTCAATTGCTGCACGTAATGCCAGCATCATCGGCGAGAAACGTAACTGAAAATTCACCGCAGCGATCAAATTGCGCTGCTGACACAACCCCGCAATTGCCAGCGCCTGATCATAATGAATCCCTAGCGGCTTTTGTATCAACACCGTCGCACCGAGCGGGATCATTTGTATAGTTTGCAGCAGCGCTTCTGGCGGCAGCGCAAGATCAAAGACAGCATCTTTTATCGTCAGGGCCTGCTCCAGGCTGTCGCACACTTGGGCGATGCCAAATTGCGTAGCGAGTTGTGTGGCGCGCGCAATATCCAGATCGAAAATTGCCGCAACGATAAAGCCGCCCTTGCGATACGCGGGTAAATGGGAGTCGCGGACTATCCCGCCCGCGCCGAGGATGACGATGGGACGGGGCTGAGTTGGCTTCGGCCAGTCTTGCCGCAAACCGCGTATGCGCTCTGCAATGGTTTCATTCGCTAAGGTCATGCGTCAAACTCCACGTCGATTAACCAACAGAATATGTTCACATGCCATCACCACCTCGCTCCGCTGATTAAGCACTTCGCAGGTTTCGGTCACGCGACCAGCATCGGCGCGCTTGGGATCATCAGCCTTGGCGCTGATAGTGATGCGGGTATGAATGGTGTCACCGATAAATACCGGTTTGACGAACCGCAAGCGGTCATAACCGTAGGTAAACGCGGCAGTGTTAATCACCCCTGCCGTCAAACCCACACCGATGGCGAACACCATCGTGCCATGCGCGATGCGCTGACCGAATGGCGTGGTTTTGCAGAATTCTGCATCCATGTGATGCGGAAAAAAATCTCCGGTATGGCCTGCGTGCACCACAAAATCAGTTTCGGTAATGGTGCGTCCGTTGGTGCTCCGCACATCGCCGATCTGATAATCCTCAAAATATTGCGCTTGCTGCGTCATGGCTTACCTCATTTCTTTAATCCAGATGAAATACTTCTTCCATGGGAGCCCAATGCTCATCTGCCGCCTTTGATGCCAGCGGCAACTGACAAGGGATGCACAAAGCCCACCAGCGTTGTGTGCATTCTTGCGCGGCAATAATCGCCATATCGGCAGCAAAATCCGCGCCGCGATATTCCCAATAACCGAATAACAAGTTTTCCGGTTCACGCAAAAAAATGCTGTAGTTGTGGATGTGGGCGTCGCGCAGGCTCTGCAAAATCTCGGGCCAGCATTGCGCATGCAACGCCTTGTATTCGGCGATCTTTTCCGGGCGAATGGCAATCACCATCCCCATGCGCTGCGATGTAGTAACAGTAACGCCGCTCATTTGACACCGCCAAAAGTCAGGCCTGCGATCAGATGTTTTTGCACAATAAAGGTCAAAATCAGCGCTGGCACGATGATGATCACCGCCATCGCGCACATCCCGGCCCAATCGATCGTGAATTGCGCGGTGAAGTCCATCAGACCGACTGGCAAAGTCTTGGTATCTGTACTGCGAGTTAATTGCGAGGCCAATGCATATTCATTCCAACAAGTCAGGAAAGAAAATATTCCGGCTGATGCAATGCCTGACTTTGCCAATGGAAATTCGACCATCCAGAAAGCCTGCCAGCGCGTGCAACCATCAATCTCCGCCGCTTGATATAGCTCGTTAGGGATTTGGCGGAAAAAGCCATCGATTAGCCAGATCGAAAACGGTACGTTCATCGCCAGATACACCAGAATCAAGCCCAGTTTGGTGTCGACCAGACCGACCCATGACCAGATAATGAATACCGGCAGCGACAATGCAATCCCCGGAATCGCCCGGCTTAACATTAGCGTGACGAACAACGTTGGCTTGTATTTGAAACGGAAACGCGCAAACGCATAACCGCCCATCATCCCCACCAGCAATGACGCCACGGTGCTGACTACGGAAATAATCACCGAATTGAGAAAATATTCAGTGACCGGAATCGGCACCATATCGCCCTTACCGATGATGTTGCGGAAATTCTGCAAGGTATAACTGCTCATGTTGAACAGACTATCGTTGGACAGAATCGCGACATTAGGGCGAAAGGCATTGAGCACCACCCACAGGCCCGGCACGCAAATGATGCACATCGCGACAAAGATACCAAACCACAGCGCAAGCCGATTAATACTGAAAGAATTGTTCATGCGCTTAGGCCTCCATGCCGTCCATGTGACGCCGTGCGGCGTTGAGTTTTTTGAAGAAGTGGATGGTGAAGACCACGGAAACGATGACCGATACATAACCCATCGCATTGGCGAAGCCCATGCGCGCATCTTCGTAAGCAATCCGTCCGGTCAGGGTCCACAGCAATTCGGTCCGCCCGCCCGGGCCACCGTTAGTCATGATTTTGACGATGTCGTAAGCGCGGCCCACATCCAGCGAACGTATCGTCATTGCAATCCAGACGAACGGCATCAAAAATGGCAACGTCACGTGACGGAAAGCCTGGACGCTGCTGCAACCGTCTACTTTGGCCGCCTCTAGCGGATCTTTAGGCATCGCCATCAGACCGGCCAACAACAGAATCGCGAACAGCGGCGTGGAGTTCCAAATTTCGGCGGCGGCTAGTGAGATGAAAGCCAGCGTGCCATCGACCAGCCAGGGGATGGCCTCGGTGACGCCAAACCAGCGCTGCAATACTGCGTTCACGACGCCGGTATTGTCATTGAGCAAAAATTTGAACTGAAAGCCAACCAGAATCGGCGAAAACATCATCGGAAACATCATGATGGTGCGCAGAACACGCTGGCCGCGCGTGATTTGATTAACTAGCAGCGCCAATCCCAGACCAAACAACAGTTCCAGATTCAGCACCACAGTCAGAAATAAGATGGTACGTCCAAAGGCCCACCAGAAATCCGTGTCCTGCAATAACCGCAAGTAATTCGCAAACCAGATAAAGTTGCTGATACTTTCTGGGCGCGTAAGCCGATAGGCTGTAAAACTGGTGTACAGGGAGAACAGCAGGGGCAACACCACGACCAGGCCGACCGCGATGAACGCGGGCAGCAATAGTTTGGCAGGAGTTGAAATTCGCATGGTCAATTCGGCAAATAAAATAAGAGAGGAAGCATCGCCACCGCCGCATGATCTACGGCAGTAGCCCGCACTAGGCAGTTGCGGCGGTTATTTCAGATAGCCTGCATCCTGCATTAACGCTGCCACTTTTTTGGCGGCATCATCCAGCGCCTGCTTGCTGGTTTTGTCGCCGATGATGGCTTTTTGCAGTTCTGGCCAGATCATGTTGGAGGCTTCGATCCACTCTGGAATCAGCGGTGGCGTGAAGGCATCTTCGTTCACGCCCGCAGCAAAAGTCTGAAACACGTCGGCCATATAATGATCGTCCTTGGCTTTGAATTCCTTGAGAGCAGCGGCCTGCACATCTTTGCGACTTGGCATCAAACCCTTGCGCGCCTCCAGCATTTGCGCGTCGAAACTGGTCAGATACATGATCAGATCGGCCGCAGCTTTAGGGCTTGGGCAAGTAGTCGTGATCGAGAACGTATGTGAGCCGGCCCAACCGCTGCGCTTACCGCCATCGCCACGCGGCGCACGGGTGATGCCGACTTGTCCGGCAATCTTGGAGTTTTTAGGATCGTTGAAGAACGACGCCCAGCCGCCCCAATCTAAATCGAAGGCCACGCTACCGCTGGCGAAACCGTTGCCGAGATCATCCCAGACATAATTTGGCGAACCCTTAGGCACCGCACCCGCCTTGTAAAGATCGACAAACCATTGCAGCGATTTCACGCCTTGGGCAGAATTGAAAGTCGGCTTCCAGTTTTTATCGAACATCGCACCGCCGTTGGCGACCAGCATTTCATAGAAACGACCGGTAATGGCTTCATCCTTGCCCGCGAACTGCGTGCCATAGAAGCTTGGCGGTTTGGCGAAGAAGATTGCCTGTTGTTTGGCTTCGTCCCACGTCACAGGCGGCGCCAGATCTTTGCCAAATTTGGCTTTATAGGCCGTCTTGTTGGCAGGATTGTCGTAGACCGTTTTGTTGTAATACAGCTCGCTGATGTCGGCATGGCGCGGCAATTGCACCAATACGCCGTTGACCGTCGCGTGTTTTAGCAATAGCGGCACAAAATTATCCAGATACGAAGCCGGGATCAAATCGCGCAGATTACGATAAATCTTGCCGTACTGCGGCGCAAAGCTGGTGTGATTCGAGGCGACGCAATAATCGATCTTGCCAGCAGCGATATCCTGCTTGATTTCACGGTCCAACTCGAAATGATTTTTGCGAGAAATGATCTCGACCTTGGCACCGGTCTTCTTTTCCCATTCTGGAATGACTGTATATAGCGTTTCATATTGCGCACCGCCAACCAGTTTCACGCGTAATGTCGTGCCCTTGAATTCACCATCGGCTTGACTGACGCCACTGGTCAATGTCATTGCCACGGCTGCGGCTGCAATACTTAATTTGCACCAAACCTTACTCATTTGCTGTCTCCTTTATATTTCTCGTTTTAATGGTGCATCGCATTGTTAATTGCCGTTGCATCACACCGGCAAAACCAATTTTTTCACTCAGCTGCGCTTACCTCGCATAACCGCTTGTTTGCTTATAAGAATGCTTCAGCGCAGACGATTACGGCTGGCGGCGTCGAACACATAGCTTCTGCCGGCACGCGGTGCCAGATGGACGATATCGCCGGGGCGGAATTGCTGACGGTCATGAAACACCACGCATAATTCGCTGCCGGCGTAACTGCAAAACAGTTCGATGGTGGCGCCAGTCGGCTCAACTACTTTTACCTCGCAAGCCAGACCCTGCCCGGCCTCGACCACATCGCAGTGTTCTGGACGCATACCGAACACCACCGCCTGACCATCTTTAGCTGCCGTCATTGGCGCTGTCAGCTTGCCATTTTGGGCGAACTCGACCCATGCTTGCGTGCCTTGCTTGCGATACACACCGTCGATAAAGTTCATCGATGGCGAGCCGATAAAGCCCGCCACAAACAAATTGTCCGGATCATCGTAGACTTGCAGCGGCTCGCCCTGCTGCTCGACCTTGCCGTCACGCATGATGACGATCTTGTCGGCCATGGTCATCGCTTCGATCTGATCGTGCGTCACATAAATCGCGGTAGTTTTAAGCCGTTGGTGCAAGGCTTTGATTTCGGTACGCATCTGCACGCGCAGCTTGGCATCCAGATTGGATAAGGGTTCATCGAACAAAAATACCTTCGGGTCGCGCACGATGGCGCGCCCCATCGCCACCCGCTGACGCTGGCCGCCGGACAGTTCACGCGGAAAGCGCGAAAGCAATTTGTCTAGACCCAAAATATCGGCGGCACGCTGGGTACGTTGGGCGATTTCAGCCGCTGGACGCTTTGCCAGCCGCAAGGAAAAACTCATATTATCTTGCACCGACATGTGCGGATACAAAGCGTAGTTCTGAAACACCATCGCAATATCACGATCTTTCGGTGCCAGCTTATTCACCGTTTGTGCGCCTATGCTGATATCACCGCGATCGACTTCTTCCAACCCGGCAATCATCCGCAATAACGTCGATTTGCCGCAACCGGATGGTCCGACCAGCACCACGAACTGCCCATCGTCGATAGACAGCGACACGCCTTTCAAGATGTGGGTATCGCCATAATATTTGTGCACTTCGCTGATGCTTACCGATGCCATTTCTGTCTTCCTCTTTATCTGTTTTTTGATCTGCGTTTTTGGTTTGCCTGCTTCGCTGGGCTGCCATTCTCAGGCGAACAAGAAGCAGTCGTTTTTTGCCAATGCGACAAATAGCATTCCCGATGCCGTCTCGATTTTTCTTGCCTGGGCTTTCCCAGCTGATGGGTACATTATGATCGTCGCATTAAATTTTATCAATAAAATTTGTTTTTATATTTAAATTTATTTTGTTAATATTGTCGCCGATCGCAGTATTTAAGTTTCAAATAGATACTTAAAGCTGAGATAAAGATATGGAAATTGATAAATTTGACTGTTTAATAAAATTTAATTTCATTAATAAAAAACATAAAAAGGATATTTAAGACCCGCAAAACCCATTTCAGGCCACGCATTTATCGCTGCAAGCCAGCAGCAAATCACATAAAAAAACCTCAGGAGACGCAACATGCCACTAGCAACATCATCGAATCGTTATCTAAAAAAATTGGCCGCAATCACGTTCATCGGCATCGGCTGCACCACTGCTCATGCTCAAACTAGCGGCACCAATGTCACCTTCTACGGTCGCGTCAGCGCTGGCGTCGATTACCAGACGAACGTCGCCAAACCAGATGGCAGTACCGGCAGTTTGTTGCGCGCCGCTGGCAATCAGTGGGGCACGAGCATGTTCGGATTTAAAGGTTCAGAAGATTTGGGCGACGGATTAAGCGCACTATTTCTGCTTGAATCCGGATTCGACGCCACCAATGGCACCACCAACGGCAGCGCCTTGTTTAATCGCCGCTCTTACGTCGGCCTGAATGGCGCAGCCGGATCGATCAAACTAGGTAAAAACCTGTCGATCAGCAACGATGTCTGGTATATCGATCCGAGCGGTCAGCAATTCATGTCCAGCGCCACCCTGGTGCACGGTCGCAACTGGCAAGGCGTGAATAATGTCATCGAATATCAGACCCCGACCTGGGGCGGTTTCAACGCGACGCTGCAAACCGGCCTCGGCGAACAAGTCGGCTCGCTGACTAAAAGCCGCAAGGATGGCATCTCGTTGGTGTATTCAAATTCGGCGGTGGAGTTACGTGCGATTTACGACACCGCCCGCGATCCTAACGGCAAGTTTGTCAACGTCTATGACACTTCAAAAGAATTGATTTTGGGAGGTGTCTGGACTATCGACAAACTACGCTTGTTTGCCGGTTACGAAAATCTGAGCGCGCCCGATGCACCCACCAATGCGCCCGATAAGGTCAATCACTATTGGTTAGGCGCGAACTATCAGATCACCCCAGCGCTGACCTTGATAGGATCGGTTTTCCGCGTGAACGCCAACAATGGCGGCGGTAATGCCAACTTGCTGATGGGCGGCGTCACTTATTCGTTATCGAAACGTACAATGCTGTACGCCAGCCTGGGCACAGTACGCAACAGCAGCAATGCCAACTTCTCGGTAGAAGCGACGGATAACAGTCCGTTACCGGGCAAAAGTCAGAGCGGCGGCTATGTCGGCGTAGTGCATAATTTCTAAATCCTAAGGGCGGGCACGGGCCGCATTTGCGGTATCCGTGCCCGACAAACCTTGCTTTCATACTGTATATTAGTGTTCATTTGATAAAAATTCGTGCACGCAAACGTGACTATTTATGAAATGCATTCTAGCCATCCCGCGTTATCATGCCAGCTATGCCAAAAACATCAAAAATACCAAAAACCACTCTTCCCGAGGCCGAGACCGATACACCAGCGGTTCCCGTTGCCGATACAGGAAAGTCGCGTTATGTCGCGCCAGCGCTAGATAAAGGACTGGATATCCTGGAACTGCTGTGCCGCTCAGAACAAGCATTAACGCTCAACCAGATATCTCGCCAGCTAGGCCGCAACGTCAATGAAATTTTCAGAATGGTGGTCACGCTAGAACAGCGCGGTTATCTGATTGCGGATGGCGACCAATACCGGCTGTCACTCAAATTGTTCGAGCTAGCGCACTATCACCAACCGATACGCTCACTGGTCAGCACCGCGTTGCCGCACATGCGCGAACTGTCCAACCGCAGCATGCAATCTAGCCATTTAACAGTATATGAAGCTGGTCGGGTCATCGTAGTGGCGCAAGTCGACAGCCCGGAACGCTGGGTTTTTGGCCTTAAAGTGGGCGGATTGGTGAGTTTGACGGACACTGCATCCGGTCGCGTATTGCTGTCTTTCCGTGACGAAGCCGAACGCAGCCGCATGCTGGCCGCCAACGTAAAGATCGACGGCGAACAGGATTTTGACCCTGCGCAGTTAAGCCGGCAAATCGAAGAAACCCGGAGTAGCGGTTTTTCACGGATGGAGAGTCGCCAAATTCGCGGAGTCATCAATCTTTCGTTCCCCATCATCGGCGCCAACGAACGCATATTAGCTTCGCTGAATGTACCCTTCATCGAACGCATCGATAAACAGGTCAATCCCGATCTCGACGCAGTACAAGAGATTTTGCGCGAAATATCACAGCGCTTGTCCAAGTTGATGGGCAATGCCAGTTTTTAAAAACGACGGCCATGATGTTGACATCATGGCCGTCGGCTCATCGAGTGTTTGGCTAACAAAAAATCTGCTTTCTTAGCGCCATCTCAAATGCAGCATTAATGCTGCAAAATCCGCGACAAAAACTCTCCCACGCGTGGTGAACGGGCATGCGGCTCACCAAAAAACGCATCCTTCTTACAGTCTTCCACAATTTTTCCATGATCCATGAAGATGACCCGATGGCTAACCTTTTTGGCGAAGCCCATCTCGTGCGTAACGCACATCATGGTCATGCCCTCATTGGCAAGTTGCACCATCACGTCCAGCACCTCGCCCACCATTTCAGGATCGAGTGCTGAAGTCGGCTCATCAAACAGCATCACAATCGGATCCATACTCAGCGCCCGTGCAATTGCCACGCGCTGCTGCTGGCCGCCAGAAAGTTGCCCTGGAAACTTGTCTTTATGTGCCAGCAAACCAACCCGATCCAGCATTTTTAGTCCGCGTATGCGAGCCTCATCATTACTACGATTAAGTACCTGCACCTGCGCTAGCATCAGATTTTCGGTCACCGATAGGTGAGGAAATAACTCAAAATGCTGAAACACCATTCCCACGTGCGAGCGCAGTTTAGGTAAATCCGTCTTCGGATCGGCAATGCTGATGCCGTCGATAGCGATGTCGCCCTTTTGAAAGGATTCCAGCCCATTTACCGTCTTGATGAGCGTACTTTTGCCGGAGCCAGATGGCCCGCAGACCACCACCACTTCGCCTTTCTGGATGGATGTGGTGCAATCGGTCAGCACCTGGAAGTTGCCATACCATTTGGAGACGTTTTTAATATCGATCATGGAAATTTGCAGTCATTTACAGTCAACAGAGGATGGGATTGCCGATTTAGCGCTGAAATATCGCCAGGATCATTTGTCGAAATAACCAGCTTTGATAGTCGAACCGATCAGATTGACGATCAAGCGTCCGGCAGTCACGCATGTCAGCTTGCTGGCATTGTCTTTAGATGGCTGGATTTCAACGATATCCATCCCAACTACGCGGCCTTTTTTCACCAGCCCATGAATCAATTTGCGGGCCTGAATAAAGGTCATACCGCCCGGCGCCGGGCCGTCGACTGCGGGCATGATGGTCGGGTCCATGCCGTCGGCATCGATTGATAAATAGTAATTGCCGCCATCGGGAATCCGTGCCAGCACCGCATCCATGCCAACGTCGTGCAATTCATAGGCAGTAATGATATCGGCACCGTATTGTTTGGCGACTTCGTAGTCTTCCGGACGTGCGCTGCCTTGGGCACGCAAACCAATTTGCACGATATGGACCACGTGTTTCATCTCCGAGGCACGTCGTATCGGGCTGGACAAGCCATCTTTCACGCCATTGACTTCATCGCGCCAGTCAAGATGAGCATCGACGTGTACCAGCGTAATCGGACCAATCTCGCTATAGGCGCGTAAAACCGGCGTCGTCACGCCATGATCGCCGCCAAGGATGATCGGTAAGCCGCCGCCCTTCAGAATCTGGCGCACCGCCAATTCCACGCGACGATAATGATCGCCAGGATTTTTCAGATCGGGAATTACATCGCCGCAATCAACAAAACGAATGTCTGAACGGCCTTGCAACAGCGGGCCGTCAATATCGAAATCATAATGATCAGGTGCACGCACGATGCGGTCGGTAACATCCCGAATTGCTTGCGGTGCGTTGGTCTGATCGTTCGTAAAAGAGCGTGCGCCATAGGCCGAGCCAAACGGCATGCCCAGGATGGCGATATCGGCTTGCAGGTTTTCCAGATCGGTCACCAACTCAGAATAAAGCAGCGTTGCGTGTCCTGTACGTGGGGCGGAGGTCAATTTTTCCATTGTGTTTTCCATGTAATTTTTAAATGTGTGAAGCAACAAAAAAGGGATTAGCGATGACTCCAGCGGCGCACGCGTTTCTCCATCGCGTGCCCAAAAGTCTCCATCACTACGCTAGCTCCCCAGTAAATCAGCGCGGTTGTACCGAGCACTTCCAGATACGCAAAGGTGTCAGCGGTCATCAAATTGCTTTGGTAAGTCAGTTCCGGCAGGCTCATCACCGAAAACACGGCCGTATCCTTGAACATCATGATCGTCAGGCTGACGGTCGGTGGAATCAGAAACCCGAAAAGCTGCGGCACCACGACATAACGTTGAATCTTCCAGCCGGACATCCCCAACGACAGCGCGGCCCGTATTTGCCCTTTAGGAACACTGCGAAACGCCGCACGCAGGATTTCGCAAAAATAGCCACCGGTATAAAACGCCATGGTGCCAATCGCAATCGAGAACGCTGAACCGTGCATACCGAGTTTCGGCAGTCCAAAAAAAGACAGATACACCAAAATCAAAAAAGGAATGTTGCGCACCAATTCAACATAGCTCAGCGCCACCGCCCGCAATGCCTTGCGATTGGCGTCGGCCATATACGCGGCAATGGTGCCGATCACAATCCCCAGCGGAATCGCGATGGCGCTGATGGTGGCGGTCAGCTGCAAACCTTGCAATAAGGCAGGCGTCGCCAATTTGACAATACCGAGATCAATGAACATTGGGCAGCAATCCAGAAAAGTGACGCTCGATACGGCGCGATACAGAGGAGGCGCACCACAGCATGACGAAATACACCGCAGCGGTTGCCGCAAAAATCTGCAACGGCAGATCGCTTTGCAACGAGGCATTCCGCGCCACGGTCGCCAACTCTGTCACCGCAATAATCGATAGCAGCGATGACGCTTTCAGCAATACGGTGTATTCATTTGTCAGCGGCGGCACAGCACGATGAAATATCTGTGGCAACAAGACAAAACGCCAGACTTGCCACGGCCGCATCCCGAGTGCCCGCGCTGATGCAGCCTGGCCCAGCGGAATGGTGGAAAGCGCGCCGCGCAATATCTCGCTAACATACGCAGTCGTGTTTAACGCCAGTGCCAAAATACCGGCAGCAATCGGTGAAATATTGATGCCGAGCAATGGTGGCAAAACGTAGTAGGCAATCAGCAGCTGAATCAACAGCGGCATGCCCCGCATCGCGCTGACATAGACGATCACCAGGGAGCGCAGAATAGGGCCGCCCGCCACGCGGATTACCATCAACACCACCCCCAGCAGCAAGCCGATCACGAAGGCAGAACTGCTGGTATAGAGAGTCACCCCGGCACCCTGCAAGACGCCGTCAAAAAACGGCTTAAGTGCGCCGTGGTCCGTGAACCAATCGATCATGGCAAAACCCCCGCTCAGAGTGCACCCTTGGGGAGGTAGCCGGAGGTCGGCAAATTCAACGCCTCACCAAACCATTTCTTCTGCAGCTCAACCAATTTGCCGTTAGCCTGCATTTCCTCTAACGTCTGGTTGATGAAAGTACGAATCGCAGGATCTTGCGGATTAGCAACCCAGCCCAACAAACGCGGCTCACCCACTTCGCCGATCGCCTTAAAGGCACCGGGCTGGCGACGCATTTGTACAGACAATACATTCGACGGAATCACACCGATATCCAGCGTGCCATTTTTGAGGGCAACGCTAACGTCCGGATAGGCTTGAAACAGTTTCAGCTCAGCAAAACCTTTGCCAGACTTGGCCTTCATCTGACGTTCAAACTCTTGAATCACCGGCTGAGCCTGTGAACCCATCTGCGTACCCACTGTTTTGCCGACCGCATCGTCTGGTTTAACAATCGTTTTATTGGTCGCATTCACCACAAGCATCGCGTGCACGATCCCAACCGGGCGGCTGAATGCAAAGCGCTTGGCGCGCTCTTCCGTGATCCCGACGCTGGTGGCGACAAAGTCGAATTTATGCGACATCAAACCCGGCAGCAATCCTTGAAACGGCAGATTCAGCTGAACCAGCTTGACGCCCAGTTTTGTTGCCATGTATTCAAGAATATCGTGACCGTAACCGACGATGACGCCGTTTTCTACATATTCATAAGGCTCGTAGGCGGCTTCTGTACCAACGGTCAATTGACCGCGCGCCTTAATGTCTGCCAGCGTCCCACCTTCTGCCATAGCCAGCGCTGGTAAAAAAGCAATAATTGCGGTCGCGATGGCGGCCTTGATTGCGCTGCGGCGATGCTGTTTGAGTTTCATGTCGTCTCCGTATAGTTCAATGTGAAGCAGTTATGTCCCTAATCTTAGTAGGGGTGAAAGCAAATGAAAAATGATTCTTTTAGTGGTATGGTTACGAAAAATGAGACCTTTTAATCATGAGCCAATTAGACTTTAATGAACGAGACCTGCGCTCGTTGCGTATTTTTTGCACAGTCGCCCAAGCAGGTGGATTCACCGCCGCCGAGCAACGCCTCAACATGTCCAAGGCATCCATCAGCCGCCACATTCGTGATGTGGAAGAACGCTTAGGCGTGCGTTTGTGTGAGCGCGGACCGGCAGGATTCAAGCTTACTGCTGCGGGCATCGTCGCGCTAGAAATGGCGTCAAATGCGCTCAAGTATCTGGAGCGAATTCGTACCGAAATAGACTCCGTCCGTGGCGTGTTATCTGGCACGCTTTCAATCGGCATGGTAGAACATCTGATTACACACGATGCATGCAAAATTCCCGAAGCGCTGGCCGAACTCAAGCGCCGTGCGCCAGACGTTCAGCCCGAAATTATTGTGATGACCTTCGCCAACCTCAGTCAGGCTTTGCGCGAACGTCGGGTCGAGGTAGCAATCAGAGGAATGTATGTGAAAGACAGGATGTTCAACTATGGGCCGCTATTTGTCGAAGTGCATCGGGTTTATGGCGCGTTGCAACCCGGCCAGAAATCCCATAGTCAGGTGCCGCTGGTCTACCGCCCTCACCCGTTTGTTGAGCAAACACTGGCTCAACATGGTTTTGAACGCGGTCCCGACGCTGGCGGTCTGGAAACGATTGCCCTGCTAGCAGCAACCGGGAATTATTGCGGCCTGCTGCCAGAGCATTACGCCAATCTGGTGGCGCAACGCTATGCTATCGAGCCTCTGCCAGACGGCCCGGAATTTCATAATACGATTTGCGCGATCACAGAAGCATCGCGGCCATTAACGCGTCGCGTAGAGTTGTTTCTGGATATTTTGGAAGAACTGCATAGCGATCAGGTGGGCATATAGAAGTCAGCGGGATGACCTGCATCATGCAATTGAAAAGTCCTTCGACTGGGCTCAGCCTCGCATTTTTACCGGAAGCGGCGCTCTTCGAATGTCACGATATTGAATATTGATAATGACGCTAGCGTTGATGAAATTAGAGAGGTGCTATTACACGCGACGGTTTACTGTGGCGTGCCGCTGGCGGTGGATGCATTTCGTGCGGCGCAAGAGGTGCTTAAAGAGGTAGCGGCCTCGGCCGACTAATATAAAGACATAAAGTAATGGCGCGCTATTGCCAACAACCAGCGCGCTGATAACGCTACCGCAATATCAATGATGCAAGAAAATTGGTAAAAAGCATCTCATTATTATCCTTGTAACAACGCCTTGTAAATCAATTTATATCACCTAAGCTTATCAAAAGCCCATGCTGACATATGCGCTCCTGACGCGTCATCGCTGGCACAGAACCATCATCACGTCCCACCGCAATCCGCAATATCTGAAAAATCCACGAATCGGTCGCAGATCCATTTAATAGGAGAGATCATGAAAATTACGTTAGCCACATCTTGTTTGGTGTTAGGCGCATTGTTGGGATCGATGGGGTCGATGGCATATGCCGCGGATGACTCTAGCGCAATGTCGCAATCCAAACCGATGCGCGCAGTCAAGGATTCCGTGATCACAACAAAAGTAAAAGCCAAACTCATGGCTGAAAAAATGTCTTATGCGAAAGATATTAAGGTCGAGACGGACCTTAACGGCATCGTCAGTTTGGGCGGAACGGTGGCAACACAAGAGGATTCAGATAAGGCGACTGATATTGCGCAAGATACCGACGGCGTTAATTCGGTCAGAAATCATATCAAAGTACAGCCAGCCCAGTGACCGCAAAAAAGGCAGATGGCTATTTCCCTGCTGTACATAAGCTTGCAACTATAGGCTACACATCGCCTGATTCTGTTTGATTTATAACGGCAGAAATCATTCGTAAATTGGAGGGAACAATTCTCTGATAAGCCTATCCATAGATTAGGTCATGCATGCTACCGCATGTTTAGACCGCTTAACCCTTACTTACTTAACAGCAGGCAATCCGTTCAACATAAGCTAAACCATCTTTTGGGAGTTCATATGTTAATCAAACGTGTCCTTATTACCGCGCTTATCGCCAGCACAATCTTGGTCGGATGTAAAAAAGCGGATGATACAACCGCGCCTGCTGCATCTGCTCCAGATGCAACGATGCCGCCAGCTACATCACCGCCTAATACGATGGCACCTCCGGCCACATCGACACCAGATACTATGGCACCTCCGGCTGCTAGCACTAGCAGCAGCGGTTCATAGCAGGCCATAGTTTTTGAGCGTAGCAAGGTAGCCCTCGGGCAAATAGCACCCACCTTAAAGTCATTCAGGTGGGCGCTATTTCGATGCGTGATGTCAACGCCCAATACAGTGACGCGAAGGAGATGAGCCATGAAAGCGAGCAATCTTTTGCTGATTGTTTTCAGCTGGTCTGCGGCAGCGTTGGCACAAGCACCGGCACCGCCCGATATGCCTGATGCTCAGCCGGAAATGCGGCCACCTATGCAGCCGGATGGACAACCGGACAATCCGACGACCTCGTCCGGCATCAAAGTTCGGACCAAAACCGACAATGGATTTACCTACGTCTGCGGCGGCGTCGGCATTGATGAATCAAATTATATGAAACGCACGTCCAAAGATTATGATTTGATGGCGACCTTTGCGGCACAGGATGGTAGTTATCTGGCGGATGTGCAACTGGTAGTCTCCAGTAAAGACGGCAAGTCAACACTGCAAACGGTCTGCTCCGGACCGATCATTCTGATTAAATTTCCACGCCCTGGAACCTATCAAATTAGTGCGACAGTTAAAAATAGGCCGATGGCAAAGACCGTCCAGGTACAGATGAATCACGGCACCCGTACGATGGTGTTTGTCTGGCCCGCTAATTAAGGGCGTCTACGATTAATACGCTGCCATTCGGGTAGATTTTACCGAATGCTGCTGAGTATTTTCCGCGTTTTTTATTTCCTGAATTCTATTCGTCACCACTGTTTTGTGAGGCCTTCATGTCAAATGATTCCGGCGCAAAAAATGGTTCGCCCATCTGAATCTGCCGCAAGACGATCGGATGTATTACAACAATCAACCAAATTAGGAATCGCGCCAGAAAAGGTACGCGTCATTTGCCCATATGTTGGCGGCGACTTTGGCTGCAAAGGCTCCACTGCAGTAATCGCCCGTCATGGCGGCCAGCCTATTGAGGCGACCATGGATGCCAAGCCCGGAGATGAAAAGAAAAAATATGAACGGGTTCGGGATCTGCTAATAACATTAGATAAAGTAATGGTTTAAAGGCTCAAAGATTTCAGATTAGATTGGTTTAATGAAAATAAAGCCGCAGATCGGACAACGATCTGCGGGGAATATAGGCTAGCGGGTTAAATCAATTATTTAATAGAAGTTGCAGGATAATCCCGGTGCCGATAGCGGCCAATACATAATCACCGCCTGTTTGCACCCAATGGTAGCCACGCGGTGGCGCGCTCAAATGATGCCCGCGCCAATCGTCGACGACATATTGTCTGTTGTTACGGTATTCAGGCGGCAGTCGGCCACCTCGACGGAAGTCGTGGTTTGGACCTGCACCGCGTTCATCTTGTCGCACTTGATTATTGTTCCCACGATTTTGAAATCCGCCACGATCCATAGGTCGCCCGCCGTTACCGCGATGATCTTGTTGATCGCCACCGCGCTGCATTTGTTGATTACGCCCCTGATCATGACCCCGATCAGTGCGCATTTCATTATCCTGACCGAAGGCTGCGCCGCCGGTAGATAAAGAAATCGCCATGATGGTAGACAAAACTATTTTTCTGTTCATGCTGGACTCCGTTTGGTTGTTATATAGCGTACATGCGTCATGTACCACTGCGAAACCTGCCAATAGTTAACTGGCTGAAATAATTATCTACCTAATTCCTATTGATTGACAGTTACGTTTCGACATCAAAATATGCCTACGGTTCATTTAAATGTGAGCGAAAAATCTCCTACAGATACATCAGAATTTGTCCTACATCAACTCCCAATTTATTGCGTTAAAATTTAATAGCGTTAGTGACGCGGCAATGAAAAATTATCATTTTTTCGTTTTATTTTCTTCTTACTTTTTATTGTCATCGCTGCTTTATCCACAAGCGAGATCCTTCATACAAAAATCGCTATATTGATTGTCCCTGCGCCAATTGCGTCCATGCTAATCTGTGATTAGATTAATAATTAAAAATATCAAAGGGACTCATCCAGTGAAAAAAATTACTTCTGCATCGTTGCCGGGCTACGTGATGGTGCTGTTTGTAATTTGTCTCATGACTTTTGCCGCTACAGCCCTTACCACCTATCAAAATCTGCAAAAACTTAAACAGAATAATGACGAGATGGAACATAGCTGGCGCATCAAAGATCATTTAAAAAATATTAACTTATTGATCATGGATGCAGAAAGTAGCTTGCGCGGATATTACATATCTGACGATCCGTTATTTCTAACGCCATGGAAACACGCCAAAGATAAATTAGAGGCAGAATTTACGACACTAGAAACCTTAACTGCGGGTAACCCAGTGCAACAAACATACCTTTTACAACTACGTGTTCTATTTGATCGCAAGTTAAAAAACTTCGATGAAACGCTTGCGCTTTATCACGACGGCGGCTTACCCGAAGTGGTGAAAATCGTGCGGCTGGGCGAAGGTAAAGAGATAATGGATGAGGTCCGACTTGTAGATACCATTATGGAAAAAGACGAATTAGAATTATTGACCGCCCGACATAATCGTTTCTACATTGAGTTTAATAGAACATTGTGGATCGGAAATCTCATTAGTAGTATTGGATTAATTATTTTAATAATTTTTTATCGGTTAATTTTGAACAATTTTTCAAAACAACGTGCTGTGGAACATGAATTGAAACTAACAAATGAAAATCTTGAATCGACGGTACTTGCGCGCACGCGGCAACTCTCTATTCTTTCACGTCATTTATTAAAAGTATCGGAGGAAGAAAAAGCCAAGTTGGCGCGTGAACTACACGATGAAATGGGCTCTGCTTTGACGGTGATCGGTATGACGCTATCGAACGTTTCGGCGCAACTTAAGGATACCGCCCCAGTCATTTCCAATCAGCTAATAAGGGCAAAACAGGCCTTAAAAGATACCGTTAATTTAAAGCGTCGCATTATTGAAGACTTGCGTCCCAGTATGTTAGATAATTTGGGACTGACCGCCTCAATCGAAAGTCATTGCGAACATATTGCGCACGTCGCGGGCCTGACTTGCGAAACAGAAATCGCTGAAGATTTTGAAAATATCGATCCCGATTGGGCAATCGCCTTATTTCGTATAGTGCAAGAATCGCTGAACAACGTCATTAAATACGCCCACGCCTCTCACGTGAAAATCACATTGCAACGTAAGGCAGCAGGACTATGGCTGCAAATTCTTGATAACGGCATCGGCATTCCGGGTGACGTATTGGAAAAACCAAAATCGCATGGACTTCTGGGTATGCGAGAACGTATGTTACTACTCGGCGGATCTTTTACTATTCAACGCGGTACTGGCGGCAAAGGCACAGCGGTTGAAGCCTTTATTCCTTTCCCACCGGGTATTGCCATCTAAACGCGTAGCTCTATCTTTGCAATACTACTCACGAAAGCATCACCATTAATCTGGCTGACTTTTTCTGAGCATTAATTCATATACAAGCTATCTTCAAACCTCTCCGGAATAACCGGCAAAAAAATTGCTTCATTCGAAGCAATTTTTTTACTACAACGTCATAGCTTAGTATCAATCAGCAACAGTCTTGTCCTACGTGATTTTTAAGATATTAAAGCGTTCCTAATCGATTACCAGGACCTGGCTGGTCACTTAAGCGGCGGTTTCGATTGCTGGCATGACAAGCGCATAGCCGTATTCATGCGATGCCACAACGCGTCGCTTGGGCTAGATTTTTGGTGAGTTGTTTTATTCGCAGCCTGAGGGGCGGTAGTAACGGCAGGGGAACGTAGACGTTGATGCATTTTATCTTCTTCTCGAAACAAAGGATTTCGTGTCATCACTAACTCCATAATCAAATACGTTGATGGGATGCCAATGTTTATTTTAAATTTACTTTATTTACTACTCTGAAGGATGCAGAGCTTTTGCGATAACCGGTTTGTAAAGACGACCGTCATGCGTTTGGAAGAATTAGAACGCCGTGCTCGATATTTCTTGCGGCTATGTTCTGAACTTCATTCTAGCTACTTACAAAGTAGTATTCAATCAGAATATAGCAATCAGTACCTGCTTCAACATAGGACATTCACTGATTGTTCTGTAGGACAATTACGCATCCGTCTCTATGCCCGGCGTCAGCGTTTTTTAGCAAAAAATCAAAGCAACGTTTCAATAAACAAACCTGCTTATCTGATAATGTTCTATCTAATTAGATGCATTAATTGCTGAAGTACATGATGATATCGGGAAAGAAAAAGGCTCGCCATCCTTGATCTGAAACGATCGAACATGCGAGCCCTTTAGAGGGCAAACCTACGATCTGATTACTATCGCACCCTCTAAGCTTTGGGATCCTGGATATTAGACGCCTGCTTGCCTTTAGGACCCTGAGTAACATCGAATGTTACTTTCTGTCCTTCTTTCAGCGTTTTAAAACCACCCATCTGAATTGCGGAGAAATGTGCAAACAAATCTTCCCCTCCATCATCTGGAGTAATAAAGCCGAAGCCTTTAGAATCATTGAACCACTTGACGGTACCCGTTGCCATAATACGTCCTTCCAAAATTAACAACTAAACGAGTTGTTAAAGCATCAGACCGCACCAAGGCTGCCTGTACCTCAACCGCTCCCCCTCTATCAACAAGCATGAAGCAACATACCTATCAATATTCCTTCTGTCTTTCCTATTTGTGCATCGCAAAATAAACCAGCCCATATACGACGAACTGGCGTTCCGCAAAGAAATTTCCTTGATGTCATCGCGTTGCTGCCCATGCTCAATACTGCGCCTGTTATTTCTATTTCAAGCTATGATTTTATTATTGATATGCTTGCAAACTGCTGAAAGCAAAACACTTTTCACGTTAATAATGCGATTAAAATAATCAAAGGAATTGGTATGCCAATAAGCCATAATAAAATTGCACCCATCGTAATCTCCTATATTTAACAACGTAATCTAGATTTAAGTAGCAAAGCAGCATTACAACGGCGCTACATTGCCCTGCACACGGTCACGCTGTTTGCCGCCGAAAGTTGCCATCAAGCTGGCAAAAAAAGCACCTATTAGCAATGCCACAAATATCCAGAGTGCGGAATGGGCCGCAATCGTACGGGCTTGGTCGGCAGCATTTTTTGCGGCAGTCTCGGCATCGGTTTTCGCTTTAGTCAGTCGACCAAAAACATCATCCACCCGTTTGTCGGCATCCGCAGAAGACATGCCAGTACGGCGTGCTACCTCACCTGATAAATATTGCTTATCGTCGGGAGACAGCGTACCAGTGCGTAAATCGTTAGCGAAAATTCTTACCACTTCAGCGCGCATCGAAGTGCTATCGGTCGCCGACATGTTGGTAGGAGCGGCGTTCTGAGTCGCAGGTGCAGCGGGTTGGCCGGTGGTGGCGGTGGTTGAAGCGGTGTTATTCGAAGTCAAAGCGGTATTAGGCTGACCTCGCATTAACATGTCTGAAAAATAGCTAATCGAATTAGCTGTACCGCCCGTCCCTGCTGCTAACCCCGTTGCTGCAGCCCCCGCAGTGAGTGCAGTCCCGCCCGCCTCCAACGCAGCGCCGCTAATAACGCGCACCGCGCCGGTCAGAAAAATAGCCGTCACCAATGTTGCTACAGCCCACGATAGCAAGCCATGTGCGGTATCGCGAAAATAGACTTCATCGGTATGCACGCTAGCCCATTTAACACGCAAACGCCCTGCTATGTAACCGCCTATCCCGGCAGCTGCAAGCTGTGTAAACGCAAGCCAAATAATGGTCGCTTTTCCCATCGGCACTGAACTGGTCGACCAAGGCGAGATAGCCGACAGACCAAGTCCGCTGCCCAGAATCACTAATACTAGCGATAATGCAGCCGCTGCCGCAGCCCCGGCGAATATCGCGCCCCACGACACGCCAGAAGCATTCAAATCAAATGCTGTACCGGTATTGTCGGCATCGAACGGATATAAACCTGACACCTTGGATTGAGAATCCATATAAATTTCTCCTGTATCGCCATATAAAAGTTGCATCATGCCTTCGACAAATGCTGCTTACTCCCGCATTCACACGTCGACATAAGCGTTTAAATAATCAAATCGATGAGATTTAACATTTCATTCGATGTATAAATCGTAATATCCGAAGCTGCTGTCAGATATCGGTGAAACACTGATTTTCATGTAGGAAATAGCGAAAGCACATGATGCTGCAAAGGGATTCACCAGAGAAATAGTGCCGAATAAAAAGAATATATATGGGAATGCACAGCCGTAAAAATGGTGGGTAAAAGATTATTGTCCAATGGTACAAAACATGGCCACAACTGCAACGGCCATAACGCCGGTGCAAATCCAGCCTAAGGCCTTTAATCGCAGACTAATGACGAACGTCCCCATAATGTCTGACCGTGCTGCCATTAACATCATCACGCACATTATCGGGACGGAGATAACACCATTGACCACGGCGCTCCAATACAGCGCTTTAATGGGATCCAGCGGCGTAAAGCAAAGTGCTACGCCGAGTAAAGTCGAGATGGCGATAATGCTGTAAAATTTTTTCGCCATCGTGGGTTTTAATTCGAGGCTGTTCTTCCAGCGAAACGTACCTGCCAGCGCATACGCAGCGGAACCGGCCAATACCGGCACGGCGAGAAGTCCTGTCCCGATAATCCCTGCACTGAATAATAAGAAAGCGAACTCCCCCGCAATCGGCCGCAATGCGGAAGCAGCCTGCGCCGAAGTCTGAATATTGGTAATGCCATGCGAGTGGAGTGTTACTGCCGTAGTGAGAATAATAAAATACGCGACAATATTAGAGAATCCCATGCCTATAAATGTATCGATTTTTATCCGGCGAAAATTTTCCGGTGCCTGTTCTGGCGCATCAATGAGCGGTTTGGCATTGGCATCAGCCAATTGATCTTCGACCTCCTGTGAGGTTTGCCAGAAGAAGAGATAGGGGCTAATAGTTGTCCCGAATATAGCCACCACGGTAGTAATGAATTCGGATCGCCAGGATAGCTCCGGATAAAATGTTTTATTAATCGTCTGGGTCCACGGGACATGCACAACAAAGGCGGTCGCGACATAGGCTAGTAACGCCAGCGTCAGCCATTTTAATACCCTGACATAACGACTATAGGGAATAAAAATCTGAAGTAGTAGCGACAAAATCCCGAAGCACAACGCATAGAAATGCGTATTGCCGCCAATCAGTAATTTTAATGCATCTCCCATTGCGGCAATATCGGCGGCGATATTAATCGTATTGGCAATCAGCAAAAGACTGACAATGCTATAGAGAAGCCATTTGGGATAATGTCTGCGAATGTTAGTGGCAAGGCCATGACCACTTACGCGGCCTATTTTTGCGCTAATGATTTGAATGCCTACCATTAACGGATAGGTTAGGCATAACGTCCATAACATGTTGACACCAAATTGCGCGCCCGCCTGAGAATAGGTGGCAATGCCGCTTGGATCGTCATCGGCAGCGCCGGTAATCAATCCGGGGCCGAGTTTTTTAATCCATGAACTGTCGGCAGCTTTTATCGTTTCGCTCTTTGTGACATTTTCCATTTTTTCTTTCGCAAAAGAGAAATACAAAAAATAGTACTACAAAGATAGAGAGCCCAAAATCAGCGAATGTATAAACGTATTTGAATATCTGTGTTCAAAGAACAGGAGCACCGGATATTTCATGGCGACTCTGCGCTCCACAAGAGGCGAGGAATATTCGGCATATTCAAAGACGAGTATTGCTACGTCGAATCTAATGTGGAATCGCTCTATATTCAGAGGGCGAATGCAAGAATCGGCACTGCCACTTTCTCGTTACTTTACAGGACTTATTGCTTTATAGGCAAGTCGAAGAAAGCTGTATTGGCGTAATTTTGAGCAAGCCTGAACACCGCTCGCGTCAGTATTTCACTGGTGATTCAACTTTCCACCAGCTCGGCAATAGACGCACAACATCGGGTCGCGCAAACCGATCATCCATTAAATAAACAACGCCCTGATCCGACTGCGTACGAATTACCCGCCCGGCCGCTTGCACCACTTTGCGAATTCCGGGAAACAAGTAAGTGTAGTCATACCCCACCGCCGCGCTGAACGTTGCATTCATGCACTGCATCATGTGGTTATTCACAGGATTTAAAGGCGGCAGACCCAAGGTGGCAATAAACGCGCCGATTAAAGATTTGCCGGGAAGATCAATTCCCTCAGCAAACGCCCCGCCCAGCACCGCAAAGCCGATGCCCTGACTAGTCGCTGAAAAATTAGCCAAAAAATGTTCACGTTCCTGCTCGTCCATCCGCCGCGATTGCACCCAAATTGGCATTTCCGGGTTCTGTGCACTGAACCGATCAACGACTTGCTGCAGATATTCAAAACTACTAAAAAAAGCCAGATAATTTCCTGGCATCGTTGTGTACTCACGTGCAATCAATGCAACGATCGGCGCAATCGATTTTGCGCGGTCTTGATAACGGGTAGAAATATTGCTGACAATGTTGACAGACAATTGATCAGCACTAAAAGGCGATTGCACGTCTATCCATGCCGTATCGGCGGGTAGTCCAAGCGTATCGCTATAAAAATGTGACGGCGTTAATGTTGCCGAAAATAAGACAACCGAACGCGCAGAGGCAAAACGCTGGGCAAGGAAAGGTGCGGGGATAATATTGCGGAGGCAGATGACGGTTTCCTGGCCTTTCGATGAAGAGGAATTTTGCGCAGCCTTCGTGATATCGCATAACGAAGGCGCTGGGGGATGAATATCTTCCTGCACATCTACATCTAAATGTGATTCGGACGTAGATTCCGATTTAGATTGGGATGCAGAGTCGAACAATGCAATAAGATGCGCGAAATGCAGCATATCAAAATAATAATGCAGTAGCCGCGACCCAGTCTCTATTGGATTTTCATTTAAATAAAGGGAAATTGTATTGATAGCTTGCTGCAGCGCATGACTAAAAGCGGCGGGAATAACTGGATAAACCTGATAAGACGCATTCTGACTTTTGTTTAAACTATTCCATTGACGATTAAGTTTATCGAGGGATTTTTTTATCTCAGCCGGTGCAGAGCGACGCACGATATTGAAACCGATCTGGTCCAACTCGGCGGTATACATTTTCCGCGCCCGTTCCACCAGATCGTGCGCTTCGTCCACCAGCACCGTGACTTGCCATTGATTGGCAACGGTGAGGCCGTACAGCATGGCGTTGAGGTCGAAATAATAGTTATAGTCGCCGACGACAATATCGCTCCAGCGGACCATATCCTGACTTAAATAATAGGGACATATCTGATGTTCCAGCGCCACCGTTCTTAGCGCGGCCTTATCCATCAAACCTATCGTGACCGCTGCTTTGCGCGCCATCGGCAATCGATCGTAAAAACCTTTAGCGAGTGGGCAAGAATCGCCGTGACAGGCCTTATCGGGATGTTCGCAGGCTTTGTCTCGGGCTACCAGCTCCAGCACACGTAACGGTAAAGTGGGCGCGCTTTTGTCGATTAGTGTGATGGCTTCTAGTGCCAGACGACGACCAGACGTTTTAGCCGCAAGGAAAAATAGTTTATCCAGGCCCTGCCGGGGCCATGCTTTAAGGGTTGGAAATATTGTGCCGATGGTTTTGCCGATGCCGGTTGGCGCTTGCACCATCAAGCATCGTCCGCTGGTCGTCGCTCTATAGACGTCCTCAGCCAATGCGCGCTGACCGGGGCGAAAATCGGCATGAGGAAACTGCAAAGCCGTTAGCGCCTGATCGCGTGCGGCACGATGCGCTAACTCATGCGCCGACCATGCCAAAAATCGTTCGCATTGCTCTTCAAAAAATCCCTTCAGCGCAGCGGCAGAATAGGCTTGCACCAGCACCGTTTCCTGTTCGCTGGCGATATCAAAATATACCAACGCCACCCGCAATTCAGAGAGTTCATACTTTTGGCATAACAACCAGCCGTAAATTTTTGTTTGGGCCCAATGTAACTGGCGATGATTGTCGGGCATCCGGTTCAGATCGCCTCGAAATGTCTTGTATTCTTCTAATTGATTTTGCGCTGGATTATAGCCATCGGCGCGACCGACAACGCGCAAATTCTGCATGTCGCCAGTAAGTGTTATTTCCGCCTGATAGCTTTCAGCGCCAATTACGGCGGCGGCAACCCGACGAGACCGGATGATGGCATGACCAGCAATCCCCTCCTGCGCCGTGGGCGATGGTGTGAAACGGAGATCGAGATCCCCTTCTTTTGCAGTGAATTCGCAGAGGTCGCGGACGGCGACCTTGTATTTCACCCCACCTTGCATTCGAGCTCCTTCGTCCATTCGACATAACACACTGCGGCAGGCATATTGTGTTTACTAAAATAGTCAAACCAACGTAGTTGATTATCTTGTAAGCGATCGCCGGGCCCTTTTACTTCAATCAGTCGATATTGTTTTCGCTCTGGCCAGAACTGAATTAAATCCGGAATACCGGCGCGGTTTGCCTTGATATCTAGCAAAATTCGCTCAAACCAGCATTTCAAATGATGCGCTGGCACGCACAGCAACGCAAGCTCCAGTAACTCTGCGGTCAGCACATCCCAGAATACAAACGGTGATTGAATCCCTTTTTTTTCATGGAAGCGCTGGCGGATCGTTTCGGCATACTGATCAGAGTCCAGTTGCTGCAAACTCGCCTTAAACTGTGGTTCCCGCCGACGGTAAAAATCGGCGCTGTATAAATCAGCTGGCCCGGTGTGAAAAGGATGAAAAAAGGCATTCGGTATAGGCGTAAAGATAACGTCCCAGCATAGCAATCCAAAAAGGGAATTGATTAACCCATTCTCGACGTAATGTACTTGTGCGTTTTGCGGTGCGTTTGCCAGCTGCAAATATTCTCTTGCCAGCTCTTCCACTGATTCTTGCTGCGATGGCTTCTGTAATGTCAACGTCATTTTGTTGAGCAGCACCCGACTTGCAACAGCTTCTTTGGGATGACCAAGTTGTCGCATTAACCTAGGGATGACCCGTAATAAACGCTGTTTTTCTTCTTCGTTTTCAGGCGCGTATTCTGCGATTTTTGCCAGTTTGAAAGCTGCTTCAAGTTGCCCGCGGCGTTCCATTATCCTGATGGTACGAATACGCGCGCCCTGATAATTACTTAGGGCATAGACAGTCAGCGCATTGACCAGATCTTCGCTTTTCTCGTAATGCTGTGCAATCTGGAATAGTAATCTGGTACGCCGTTCTTCCAACAAAAGACTGTCATATGCTTGCGCGGGGATATCGTTGATGACGGCATCGGCACTCTCGCCTTGTTGGAATCGTTCTCGACATTGAAAAAGATGGCAGTAGTCTTCAATTTCCTGGCGCTTCTGAAATCCTCGCGATGTGGATGAAAATGCCACTTTTTCGTATTGAAATATGCCCAGATCGGCGAGTACGAACTCCGTCCAGCTCTGACGTAAATTGCCAAAAAATAACAATCTGAGATGGTCGCAGATTGTGCATACTTTGACTTGATAGACGCATTCGGTCGCATTGGGCCACCAAACGGAAAATGGGTGAATATCACTGATATCGCCATCTTCGCTAATTTCCCGCATCTCTTTTCGTAGCGCTTCTAACTGGCTTGATTTTTTTGCCGACTTTTTTGGCAGCGTTCGCCCAAAAATATGGGGTATTTCTGTCTTTTTCAGTAGAACAAACAAATCGTCGACGCTGAGAAAGGGGTTGTTATCTACCCATCCCAGCGCAACCAGCGGCGCCACTGCTGCGCCTAACGACCCTATTTCGTCGTAGACCAATTTACTTGATCGAAATAACTTCCCTTTTCGCATCACCATTCTGACCAACAATGCCTGGGATACCTGCGGCAATGATGAAAAGTCACGGATAAACGCTTGTTCCTCATCGATAAGGAGATCGCTGTAGCGCTGATCGACCCAATTCAAAACGAGCTGAAAATTGTCAAGATAGTAAAAGCGATTTTCGATCAAATTAGGCATTTCGACAGGTGAATGAAGGATCCGACAGACTTACACTTAGTCGTTTTTCGCCATAGGTGATTGTAATTGGGCCTGACGAGAATCATGCATGGATAGCAAGGGTTGCTGCGCACCGCGTCTGCTCAAGGACCGCGCTTCACATAATCGGATAACCCACATACGCAGCAGCAACACTTCAAGATAGCCGGACGCTAGGCTGGTGCGTAACTCAATTAACGGATTGGGTGTGTAATAACGTTTGCGATAATCACGACAAATCGATATTTCCCGACCACCGATTTGAAGCACAATCGCTGCAGGCACGTCATTAAAGTCGTACCCAGCGCCAACGGAGTTAAAGTTTGCCATAGTAAGAAATCCCCTCAGAAATCATCAACAATGAAATCAAAGCTTACCATAACAACTGTATAAATATACAGTAAAAATTATACTCCCATGGATTTGTCTCGTTTACGCAAAAAATTACCTTAAATGAAACAAATATAAATGCCGAATAACATCGATAAATCCGATTTCAATCTAACCTCTCAGGCTTAAAATTCAACATCTTCATAGGAGAAGTTAAGCGTTGCACGGTCGAAGCGTAAGCATCCCAAGGCGTATTACCGCGATCAAGCCGCGTATGAATATTAGCGACCGTCCAATGCGCCGCGCTGTGAATACTTTGCACTTCGTCCCATTCAATCGGCACAGAAACGCCCAGCCCCGGCCTTGCGCGAGCTGACCAGGCGCATACCGTCGTTGCGCCAAAACCATTACGAAGATAATCCACAAATATCTTGCCGACGCGATTACGTGGGCCGCTTTTGACCACAAACCGCAGCGGAAAAACACCCACCAAATGCGCCACTATCGCATGCGAAAACCCCTTTACCACGTCCCAGCCAAGCTGTTTCGCTAACGGCACCACCACATGAAAACCCTTACCGCCACTGGTCTTAACAAAAGATTTCAATCCTAGCTGGTCGAGTAAAGCTTTTACCAGTAATGCAGCCTCTTGCACGGCAGCCCATTCGACACCTTCGCCGGGATCAAGATCGAATGTCATGCGGTCTGGTTTGTTGATGGATGTCTTGATCGCGTTCCACGTGTGGAATTCGATCACGTTCATCTGCGCGGCCGATAGCAAGCCTTCCGGGCGGACGATCTCCAGCAAACGGGGATGGTCGGGATCGAGCTTCTCTGACAGCTGCGCCACGCCCGCCATCTGCCCTACTTCCAGATGCTTCTGAAAAAACAGCTGTTTTGTGATGCCGTCGGGCGCTCGCACCAAAGATACGGGACGCCCTTGCAGATGCGGCATCATCAACGGCGCAACCAACGCATAAAATCGTAGCAATTCAATCTTCGTAATACCGGTGCTGGGGTCGATTTCGCGTTCGGGACTGGTGATTTTCAACGTCGGGGGTAATGACGTTAAAGGCGCCTTTTCGCCGATGGGATGGACTGGCACCTCACGAATGATCTTGCGGGCTGGCTTGTCATTGCGCAAACCATGGAAAACAGCATGACGAATCCGGCCGCTATGGGTCCATTCGGCAAATGACACCTCAGCCAGTAACCTAGGTTTTACCCAATGACCATCTGGCCGCAGATCGCTGACGGCGGTGAACGGACTACGCTCGGCGTGGATAGCATTCAGCGCCGTTCGTAGACTGCGCAACGTTTTATCGTCAAATCCTGTGCCGACCTTGCCCGCATAACGCAATTTACCGTCCTCATCATGTACACCGAGTAACAGAGCGCCGATTCCCGCCCGGCTTCCCTGCGGATCGGTATAACCGCCGATCACAAACTCTTGCCGATGGCTGCACTTCAACTTAATCCAGTCAGGGGAACGCCGTTCTGCATAGGGCGCATCACGTTTTTTGCCAATAACGCCCTCCATTCCCAGGCGGCACGCTGAGGCGACAATATCTTCGCCATTGGCCTCAAACGATTCGCTGAACCGAATCGTTGGCGGCAAATCCTTATTTAATAGCGATTGCAGCAAAGCTCTACGCGATACCAACGGGACCGGTCGCAAATCGAAGCCATTAAAGAAAGGGACGTCAAACAAAAAATACACAATTTTCTGAGTTTTATGGCTATCGAATGCGCCTTGTAACGCCTGAAAGTCGGGAATGCCGCTTTCATCCGGCATCACGATTTCTCCGTCGTACCAACCTGCCGGAAGTGCCGCAGCACGCAATGCATCCGCTAAAACGGGCAATTTTTCGGTCCAGTCGTTACCATTGCGCGTCATCAAAACAATTTTTTTGCCTTGCACACGGGCCAGCAAACGATAGCCGTCGTACTTGATTTCATATAACCATTCGGAAGACGCCGTTGGCGGCTTATCCACCAAGGTGGCTAATTGCGGTGTCAGTTTTGACGGCAACGCGGCCTTGACCGCACCTGCGGGAACGGTCTGCGATGGCGTATCAGACTTATTTTTTTTAGTTGAAGGTCCGGACTTCGTCGTTTTGTCAACGGTTGCGGTGTGCGTACCGGACTTGGCCTTTGTGATCAGCTTACTTTTAGGCTTTGCGGCCGACGTTGACGCACCCAGTTGAGCAACACTATCCGGCATTTCATCCACCACGCTATACGCCACAGCAGGTCGTGCAAAATCGTCTTTTTCCTTGATCAGCAACCATGTCGGCTTCTTTGGATTGTCTTTGTCGCTTCTGCTCTTCATCCGAATCAGCGCCCAATGACCATGCAATTTATAGCCATTCAGCGTGAATTTAAGATTGCCGTCGCGCAATCCCTGTGAAGGATCCTCCAAAGGTTGCCACGTTCCTTTGTCCCAAATGATGACTTTTCCCGCGCCATATTGCTTAGCAGGAATTTTACCTTCGAAGCTGTTATAAGCGATGGGATGATCTTCTACTTGCACAGCCATGCGCTTATCTTTCGGGTCATAACTCGGCCCCTTTGGGACTGCCCAACTGCGCATAGTGCCCTCAAATTCCAGGCGCACGTCGTAATGCAAATGAGAGGCCCAATGCTTCTGCACCACGAACGCAAGGCCGGACTGATTGGCAGCGCCGCCGTCCTCCGGCTCTGAAGTTTTGGTGAAGTCGCGTTTGGTTTTGTAGATTTTCAGCGGATCGGGACGCGTCATGACGAGATATCCTTTAGCTGGCCTTCCGTTTTGCGGCTGGTTTCTTCGCTGCGGGCGGTGCAGCTTTAACCGATTTAACCGATTTAACCACCTTGACTGGCTTTACCGATTTTGCAGGTTTTGGAGTCGGCGCGGCCTTCTTCTCAGCAGTCGTTGACTTGGGCCGACTAATATTGTGCAGGCTGCGCTGCAACATCTCGGTCAAGTCATAAATCCTTGCACCGGAACCTGTATCGTCATCCGCTTTTTCAATCGACCTGACGGATTCGGTCTTTCCAGCCTTCACTTTTTCTTCTACCAATTTAAGGATTTGTTCCTTGAAAGAATCAGAAAAGTCGGCGGGATTCCACTTGCCGCCCATATCGCGCACCAGTTGTTCGCCCATCTTCATTTCTTTGTCGTTCAAGCCCGCCGCTTTGACGCCTTCGGCAGGCAAATCAAGTTCTTCCCAATCCCTGACTTCGTCGCCCCAGCGCAGCAAATCCAATACAAGTGCCGGTCCGCAAGGCATCAACACCGCCAGATGCTGCTTGGTTTGAATGACGACCTTGGCAATCCCGACTTTACCTGTCTTAATCAATACTTCGCGCAATAAGGCATAGACTTTCGCACCTTTATTGATCGGCGAAACATAGTAAGGACGTTCCAGATACAAGAACGGAATTTCGCCAGCGTCGACGAAGCTTTCGATTTCAATCGTTTGAGTGGATTTGGGATAGGCTGCGGCAATTTCTTCTTGCGACAAAATGACGTATTCACCGTCTTCGTATTCGATCCCTTTGACGATGTTTTCTTTATCGACTTCTTTGCCGGTTTTTTTATTGATACGCTTGTAACCGACAGGGTCCATCGTGCGCTTGTCCAGCCAGTCGAAATTCAGACCTTGTTCGGAAGTAGCAGAATGCAACGCAATCGGGATATGCACCAGCCCAAACGAAATCGCGCCTTTCCATAGTACACGTTTGCTCGCGGTAGCCATTGCAGACTCTCCTACGGTTCACCAAACTGCTGGGATTCCTATAAATACAGGCTTGATATAAGCGCAATACAGGTTGATTACGGGCGGACTGTGCCCCGCCCATAATGGTCAGTCTCATACACATTTTTACAATCAGGTTATCTATAAGGTTGCGAATACATTGCAATGAAGACTGCAATTAACCTTATTTTTTACACTAGCGGGGATGAGTCGGAAAAGCGATCTGTTCCATAGTAGGTGTCAATTTCACGTATCCAACTATGGTCTGCCATATCTGGCCAGTGATCTTTATCAAAGCCTGGCGCACTTTTCAGACGATCCTTATCGACATTCAGAATGAAGCGCTCATTCACGGGATCAAGCTGTAAAGCTTCCCATGGGACCGCAAATAATTTTTCTCCCATTCCAAGAAAACCACCGAAAGAAAGAACCGCATAATTAACTTTGCCAGTGCGTGTGTCTAACATCAGTTCTTTGATATCGCCCAAGTCCTCTCCGGCCTGGTTGCAAACATCATTTCCAATCAAAGTATCTGCACCAAGAACTTCTGGTCCAGGACCGCCAGTGCTATTTCTATATATGCCGTAAGTATCACGATCCAAGTAGCTCATTTTTTAGCTCCTTTCGAACAACATTAGGATGGATTACGTTCGTTCGATCCCTGATTGAACGTAAGCTCTAGACTTATCGAAATTGGCAAAAGTTCCGTACGGTCTCTGCTTAAAATTATTGCAATATAGGCGCGTTCAAAATCTCGTCAAGTGTGACACTCCATGGCTCTGGCAGAAGTTAATTGACGGTAAGGATTACCAGATTCGCTTGCCGAAAAGCAAGGCAAAAAAAAGCGAAACCAGTGTTTTGGTTCCGCATCGACAGCGACAAAAATCATATCCAACTAGCTATTAAACCCGCCTGACTAGCCGCAATTTAGTCTCTCTTTTGAGGCTCACTTTCAGGTGGTGCAATATTCGTCAGCCCAACTTGAGAATTCAGTTGGAACAACTCGGCATCATTAGCACACGCAAGTTTCATCATACCCATGCGTTTTTGGTTGCTGATAGTTTTACTGCTGCGGCGCACGTGATCTGCAATCGCCTGCACCGACATACCGCCTAGAAACATCCGCAGCACTTCAAGCTCTTTTTTCGATAATAAGGCGATCTTATCGACATCCGGCCGGGTGCTTTGCGCTTCCAGCGTTGCGGCCAGACTTTGGCTTAAATATTTGTATCCGGCCGCCACGCGTTTGATCGCTACCGGAATTTCATTCAGATCGCTGCCCTTATTAAGC
Organism: Glaciimonas sp. PCH181; assembly: GCF_003056055.1. NCBI lineage: Bacteria > Pseudomonadati > Pseudomonadota > Betaproteobacteria > Burkholderiales > Oxalobacteraceae > Glaciimonas > Glaciimonas sp. PCH181. Next base: position 634,075 of record NZ_PYFP01000001.1, on the reverse strand, counting down.
AAGCCATGCACACCCAATTGCACAATTTTGCTCAACAAAGCGGGGTTGGTCAGCACCGTTAATACGATCAACGTTACGTCAGGAAAGCGACTTTTGAGGCGCGCCAGCATTTCCATTCCATCACCGAAAGCGCCGCCCGGCATCGCATAATCGGTCAGCACCATGTCCACCTGTTCAGGGTGGTCAGCGGGGCGAGCATCCAGCATTTCGAACAATTCGGTTGAGTTGGAGGCAGTGCCAATGAGACTCACATCCGGCAAATTTTGTAGAATGGCGCGAACGCCCATGAGAACGATGGGATGGTCGTCTGCGATGACCAAATGTAGTTTTCGACCATACATGCTTGGACCTCAGGAAATGTGACATTTTGCTCATGTGCCAACACTGATTATAGCTTGTAGAGACAAAAAACGGCCATCATATGCAATGGTGTCGACTTAAGTCCCTGTGCCAACGTCATTTTCCTCTGCCACTTATTGGTTGCATATAGCCGCTGAAGCGGGCTTTACTTTGCTTCCTTTCACCAGAAACTGCCATTCTGAGTATTGCGTTTTCCCTTCGAAATCTTTCTGATGCTTCGGAAAATTATGTTGCTTATAGGGCGTATCGGTACTTTTGCTATAGACGCCGATGATGCGTTCGCTATGATCTCGCAATATTCCCCAACCGCCATCAACGCTGGCAGGCGCGCTCATGGGATCGCTGTATGCCATGCGTAAATGTCGGCGTGTCTGGAAATCCCGCCGATCTTCCAGCAATGCCTCAAAATTCGGAGGATAACAACCGCGTACCGGTCCGCTTTCAAAATAACTCTTCACAGCCTGGGCAATTTGATTGCCATTGAACAGTAGATCGGCTTCTTTGCCGCGGTTCATACGCACCGATAGCGAGCCGGATAACTGGAATGCCATGATGCTCATCACCGCTACCATAATCATCACAGAAAGATAGGCAAAACCGCGCTGCTTACCATTCTGCATATGCCTCTCCTGATAGCGACATCCCCTCTGCCCCACTGCGCACTTCATAAATTTGTGCATCGTCGTCCAGTTCTGGCTGCCACGAATCGCGGCGTCCGGTCACCGGATCTAACGGCACTTCCTTCAAATAGCGGCCGCTCACCAGCTCTTCCAACGCTTGCGGACCTGCGCCCATATCTTGCCGATAGTGGTCAATAGCCTCACGCAGACCGCGAATATTATGTTGCAATACGACCTCTTTGGCGCGCTCTGTCTGTTTGAAATATTTTGGTGCGACTAACGTCATCAAGGTCGCAATAATCGCCATCACGACCAGTAATTCGATCAGCGTAAAGCCATTTTTTCGCAGCTTTTCTCCTTTGTTACCATTGGTTATATGGAATGCCATTGAGACCCTCTTCTGTATTCGTTGACGTGATATCGAAAACATCCTCGCCGGATTGCGGCGAATCGAACGCACTATCGTAACTGCGCAATTGCCAGGTTTCGGCCGCAGGGGTATCGGGACAATTGCACATCGGATCGCGTGGCAGTCTGCGCAAGAAAACTCGTTTTCCGCCATTGACATTTTCTTTGTTAGCGACGCCCGTCTGCAACACTTCCAGATTGGCGGGATAACCACTGGCATCCAGCATTTTTTCGATCGCGCCGTCATCTGCAGCCTGTTTGTAGGCATCGATGGCAGTCCTGATTTCACGCAGGCCATCCCGTAATTCCTGCTCTTGATGACGGCGCGCCATAAACTCTGTCATGGGCAACAGCGCAGCCGCCAGAGAAGCCAAAATAGCCAGCGACACCATCAGTTCTATCAAGGTAAAGCCACGGACTATTTTATGATTCGTAGTAATTTTTCGTTCTCGCTGTAGCAGCCTGCCGCGATGCAGCCAGTGTCTCATTTCATTTCTCGCCATGCGGTGATAGTCGCAGCTTCGACCTTCTCCAGCAATGCCGTTTGCGGTTGCATTTTTGTATTCACCTGCGTCATGATTGCTATCATTCTTGGTGAATTCGCAGCCGTCGCCAACGTCGTCGTCACGGACCAGCCACGTATGCTGAGCGTCTGATGATAACTAAGCGATTTCTGAGTCAAAGGGGGCAGGACAACATCGGATACGCCTTGTTCAGCCGGGGCTTCAAGCATCGGCAGTTCATTTGCAGGATTGACATCTGCTGTCGGTTCTTCAACAGCGGTATCACTTGAACTTGATCCAGCGGAAGAATTACCACCACCAGTTGTCAGACGTGCGCCTTCTGTGTTGCGCAGTATCAGACTTTCACCACTGACACGGGATTCTGTGCCAGAAATAAACGTTGTCACATGCGCGCCCGGCAATTCCAGTTTGCGTTCGATACGCGGCGTGATAACCAATACCAATTCCGATTTTGCATTGCTGCCTTCGCGATTACCGAACAAACGATCCAGCAACGGCAACTGACTAAGGCCCGGCAAACCTGACTTATTGTCGCGATCTTCGCGATTAATCAAACCTGCCAGAATTTGCGTTTCGTTATCTTTCGCCGTCAATGTAGTTTTAGTTTTACGCTGATTAATCCGATAGTATTTAGCCTTTTTCGGCGACTCTTCAACATCGCCAAGACTGGATACCGTCAAATCGATATCAACGCTGATCTCACCATCCAGACTGATTGTCGGCAACACTTCAAATTTCAGACCGACATCCAGCATTTCGACTTTTTCCGAAGTTGCCCCAGAATCCGTCATCAAGTTAGTAATCACGGGAATCTTTTGACCGATCTCAATGTGCGCTTTTTTGCCGTTCTTGACGCGAATTTTTGGATTCGCCAGGACCTGCATGCTTGTCGCCTTTTGCAACATATTCAGCGTTACGCCTTTTTGGGCACCGAGATTAACGAACAAATCTTTTTTCTTCAAAGAGGAAAATAGATTCAGCGGAATATTACTGCCGCCGCCTTCAGACGCGCCGTCGGCTTTGGAAATACCCAAGCCAATCGCCCCCGGATATTGCATACCGAGGTTGAGTAAATCATTGCTGCTTACCTCAAGCACCTGCACGTCCAGCGTTACTTCGGCTTCAGGCCGATCCAGCGCCAATACCAGGCGGCTAGCCAATTCCAGCGTTTCTGGCGCATCGCGGACAACGATGGCATTGATCCGCTCATCGATATGGATATCTCTGGTTTTAAGCGTCATTTTCAGCGCACTGCTGACCGACTTTGCATTAGCATGGCTTAAGAAAAAAGTCTTTACCGCCATGTCGCGATATTCTTTATCCTTGCTGCCATTGGCTGGATAAATCAGCAGCGTGTTGTGATTCAATACTTTTTTACGCAAGCGATTGGTCGCTAGCAATAGATTGATGGCGTCTTCTGCGGTGGTTTTTTTCGCAGAAATACTCGCCGTGGCCGATTTCGATACATCGGCATCGAATATGAAATTGACCCCGGCCAGTTTTGAAATGGTATCAAAAATGCTGACCAGATTATGCGAACGGAACGTCAGCGAAACCGGTTTTTGTAACGAAGCGCCGAGCGCTGGCGATAGGGTTTTCGATTCAGCCACTCTGCGCATCAAGGTATCGCGTAGTTTGATCGCATCCGCCCATGATGGGCGCTCTTCCAATACTTTGTGGATCAGCTTAAGCGCATCATCCGGACGGCTTTCCGCCATGACACGCGCTTCAGCCAGCAATTCTTTTAAATGTTTGCGGTTATCGATCTGATTGATCGCCTGGCGCGCCCGCATGTTGCCGTTATCGTATTTCAGCACTGTTTCAAACCGCGCAAGCGCCGTCTGTTCATCGTCTGCCGCAAGCGCTTCTTCAGCCTCTTGATAGTAACGTCCGACCAATTGATCCAACTGTTTATACATGGCGCTATCGAGACGCATGTCTTTTGGACTTTCTTTCTTAGCGTCTTGCAAGACGTCAATAGCGGCTTCCAGCTGACCTTGTTGCGCCAGTTTTTCCGTTTTTTCCATAGCGCGAGGTACGGCACATCCAGCAATTAGCGATGCCGTCGTCAACATCAACAAACTCTGTACCACGCGGTGTTTTAAATTTGACATAATTAATTCCCTGTTCCGCTAATGGCTCGGTCGATATCGACTATGTGTTCAAGCTGCAACGGCAAATAAGTAAATGTGATGCGTTCGTTTTCAATCTTTTCGAGTCGGTAATTGCGCTCTAGCACATCACCGATTTTGGGGCTTGCAGCTGCACCGCATCCTTGACACAGGATCACGGTTTGATCGCCTTTGGTAAGGATGATCTTGCGTTGCGCGCCATCGACCCACAGCCCGCTCACCTTCATCGGGAAAGCCGGGGCTCTGGCTGGTACCGGTGCCGGTATTGGCGCTGGCTGCGCTGCCATTTCTTTAGGCCTGCTCAGCGCAGGCAGTGGCGCATTGCGTGCCGCCATCGCTTGTGGCCCTTGGTTCGGAAACAAATTACGTGGTGCCGACGCTGGCAGTTCCGGCAACGTCGATAAGTTCTTGTCGGCCGGTTTTACTTTTTTGCTGACTGCTTTGGCACGCACTGGTCCAGCTTCATCAGACGCTGTATCGGTCAACATCGCATAGCCGCATGCGGCGATGGTGAGTGGCAGCACAATACGCAAATACATGGGAATTTTCATTTCGCCACCTCTGCATGCGTTACCTTGCTTTTAGCCATGTCAGTGTTCTTGACAACGTCATTACTCGCGGGCTTAGTGACCGACAATTTCATTTCAATCTCAAGCATGACTTCGGACGGCGTTTTTCTAGTTAAAGAAAATGTTTCCACCCACACGCCGGGCAGACCTGCCAACTCTTCACTCAAGTCCCTGAACAACGCATAACTGCCTGCAGTCGGCAACGTAATCAAAATGCGACTGTCTTGCGCCGCACCCTTTTTGCCACGCTGTATTTGTTGATATTTCACTTCGCGTGTATCCAACGCATACTTTTTAGCCAGATCCAACACATCTTGCTGCCCCGCCGATGACAAAGAACCAACCTTCGAGACAACGTTTCGGCTGTTATGAATCTTTTTAGTATTAGCAACTTGCTGCGCCGTGATGCGGGTCAATGTATTTTGTTGTTGATTGATAGTTGGTTTCAAGAAAGCCTGATGCGCAATCAGCGCCACCACTAGAATCCCGCAAGCGCTAATGCCCGGCAAGCCAAGACCACCGGCGACGCGATACCACTCCCATTTAAGACGTTGTTGGAATCTGTTCAGGTCTATTTTTTGCATAGTCATTTCCACCCCAATACCAGACTGGCATCCAATAACCATGCATCGGTAACGATCTCTTTTTGCACATGCTGCTGCAAAAACACATCATTCCCAAATTGCTGTTTTAGGCGATCGACAAAACCGAATAGCGCTTCGCTAGACGTGGCGCTGACATGCAATTGCATGCGCCCTTTGTTCATATCCGTCTGCATGCGTAGCAGGCTGATATCGTCATCCCAGGCGGCTTCGACCCGTTTCAGGGCGGCAATAGCGGTCTGCGATGGTGCGCCTTGTTGCAAAATTTTGTTGGTCTGTTGCTGTGCCCGTTTTTCTTTATCGATGCTGCGTTGCAGATCGGCAAGCTGTACGTTTTCTGTCCGTAAGTGCGCGGCCTGTTGCTGCATCACGCTGATGTCTTGCCATAGCACCGCCGCGGCGACCAAACTGGTGGCGACAGCCGCAGCGATCATCGCCGGACGGAAATAATCGACTGTGCTGGCAGGGACGCTACCGCGTCTATACAGGTGCATGATTATTCTCCAGCGCGGCATCGGCATCGGTGGCCGTCGCGATCTCTGTCGCCGTGACGTCATCGTGCGGAATTGCATACTCACTAAAATGGATATTTGTCGGAAAATGATTTGCCATCATAGAGGCCGATATCAAACATTGTTCCGCCGTCTGGCCGATACCGCGCAGAGCAAAAGCGTTGCACCAAATGCCATCGCGGCGGAAGGCAAACTCATAACCGCCCGATTGATGCGACACAAATACGGCGTCGGCATCTGGCGCGCCGGATTGACGGTTAATTGTGTCGGCCAGCAACGAATGCACACGGCGCAGACGCAATTTTTGTTTCTTGCAGGCGCTGACAATCTCATCCACGACATCGCGCCGGATTGCGCTGGCAATTGCCGGACACGCAAAACGTTCCTGAAATATCTCGCAATACCAGTCAGAGCGCACGATGCCATATTGCTGCTCTAACATAGATTCTGCGTAGGCCAGACGATCTGCCGGTATAAGTATTTCATCCTGCCAAGGCAAAATCATATGGTTGGCATAGGGATAACCAACCGCGACTTCAATCGCGTCAAGCATCGGCAATGCGCTGCGCGGCAATCCGGCGATAAGCGCATCAATTGAGGATGCACGGTCGATTTCGCCCGCTTCTGTCACTTGCAAAGCACTATTTTTTGCTTCGTCAAGGGGACTGCCGGATGTCCGTAGCGTTATTTCGGCACCGATGACAGCGCTATATTTAATCCATCGCAATGACACGTTGCACCTCTTGTAATGTAGTTTTTCCTTGCAGCACAGCGGCCATCGCTACGTCGCTTATCGAAATAAAGCCTTCAGACTTGGCGATTGCCTTAAGCGCGCGCATCGGTGTTTTTTGCAGAACCGCATCCTTGAATGTCTCGCTGCAACGCAGAATCTCGGCCAACGCTATACGTCCATGAAAACCAGTGGAACGACAGGCGGCGCAGCCTGATCCAGCCATCAGATTGATGGGAACCGCTTCCTTAGACTGCTTCGATAAAATGGAGATATCGGTCAGATGTTTTTTTGCCAGCGCTATTTGCGTTGGATCAGTAACGGGTTTTGCGCAGGCCTGACAATTGCGCCGGACCAGTCGCTGCGCGACAACGCCGTTCAGCGCTTCGAGCAGACTTGCCGGTTCAACACCCATGTATAGAAAGCGCTCCAGCACACTAAACACACCGTTCGCATGCACGGATGACAGCACCAAATGCCCCGTTAGCGCGGCTTGCACTGCTATACCTGCGGTCTCCGTATCGCGGATTTCTCCGACCAGAATGATGTCTGGATCGTGCCGCAAGATCGAGCGCAATCCTTTGGCGAAGGTCAGCCCTTTTTTGTCATTGACCGGGATTTGGAGCACGCCCTGCAATTGATACTCGACCGGGTCTTCGATCGTGATGAGCTTTTCTTCGCCGCTGTTCAGTTCTGACAGCGTGGCGTACAGCGTAGTCGATTTACCGCTACCGGTTGGACCGGTCACCAGCACCATGCCATGCGGAATTTTTACCAGAGCGCGGATGCGATCCAGCGTATTGTTATCGAAGCCCAGCGTTTCGAGCTTGATTGCTTGATTTTGGCTAGATTTATCCAACACTCGCAATACCGCATCTTCGCCGTGAATACTTGGCATCACGGATACCCGAAAATCGATATTTCGTGACTGAATGCACGCCTTAAAACGGCCATCCTGCGGAATCCGGCGTTCGCCGATATCCATACCGCCAAGCACCTTGATGCGCGAGACCGTCTGTTCTGCAAAGTCACTGCCCTGCACTTGCGTAATAAATTGCAGCACGCCGTCAATCCGATATTTAACGACTAAACCGTCATCAATACTTTCAAGATGGATATCACTGGCGCGTGACTGCAACGCATCAAACAAGGTCGAGTTAAGCAATTTAACTACCGGACTTTGATCCTGAGAAATAGTGCTCAGCGAGATTTCTGCCACGTCATCGGTTTGGCGTTCCGATTGTTCTTGCTGGAACTGATCTATCGCACGCTCTTGCGCTTCGATTAGCTGTAACCGCTGGGTGACAGCATCCGGTATCGTGATCGCCAGCACAGCTGCGTGTTCGTTACACAGGCGTTGCGTCCAGTTCCGCGCCGGGATCGAATCCGGACGGCCCATCACTAGATATAAAACTTCATTCACGCGAATCGGCAAAATCTGTTTTTCCAGCACAACTGCCAATGACATGATGTCGAAATCGCACTCGGCTGCCAATACAATGTCGGCGGAGACAGACTGCAATCCGATCAATTCAGCGATCGTCTCAAGCCGTTCAGGATGTTTATTTAACGTATAGGCAATCACGCCATCGGCCGTGTCAGACAACGGGCTAGACAGGCAAGCTGGCATGTTCAAATTTAGGTGGTTCTTCATGAAACACTTCCCGCCAACTCAAAGATCGGCATATACAGTAAAAAGACGATGACCCCGATGAGACCACCTACGATAAGCATCAAGACCGGCTCAAAAACTTTGCTAAATACTTCTATGGCACGGGCCAGCGCTTCATCATGAAATTGCGCAATACGTTCACACATCCCGGCCAGATCGCCGCTTTTTTCTCCTACGCGCAACAATCTTGCTGCTACTGGCGTTGTCAGATTGGCGTCGATCAATGCGCCCGCTACGCCACGACCTTCTTCGACGTGCTGAAGCACTTGTTGCAAGTCCGACTGACGGTCTGCGGGAAGCAACTTGCCGGTGAGTTTTAATGCATCGACGACGTGCATGCCCCCTAGCAGTAATAGGCCGAAAGTGCGATAAAACCGGGCCAAAACAAATAGAACCCGCTGTTCATTCAGGCGTTTCAAGCTCCACACCATTTTCCATAGCCCCGCTTTCACAGTTGCTGTACGCAGCGCCATCACCACCGCAGCGATACCCACTGCCGCGCCGATCAATAGTTCGCTACCGCGCTCAGACAACAATTCCGCCCACCACACCATCAATTGCGCAGTCCCGTTTAAATCTTTCATGCCGCTGAAAACAGTGGCAAAACGCGGGATCACAAAGACCACCAGAAATCCCAGAATCAACGTACCGACGGCCACTACGATGAGCGGATACATCAATGCGCTCCATACCTTCTTTTTGAGACTGGAAATCTGTACTTCATAATGATGAAACCGGCGTAACGCCTGCGGTAACTGCCCGCTATGCTCGGATGACGCCACGCTAGCAATCAGCAATGCAGGAAAAATATCGCTGCGTTGCGCCATCGCCTGCGACAGCGGTTGACCGTGATATAAATAGGTCAGCAAACCATCTAATACTTCTTTATGTTCCGGATTTGCCGATTTTTCGGCTAAGGCTTCGATTGCCTCCACCAATGCCAGACCGGCATCCAGCAGCGCAATCAGTTCTTGAATGAATAAACCAAGCAAAAATTTACTGCGGCGCTTAGCCCGTTGCGGGACTTCCTTAATCCGCAATACCTGTCCTAATCTGGCGCATTGTTTGCGAGCATCATCGACATCTGTGGCTTGTATCGATTGATGCTGCGTAAGCCCATCGCGCAGAAGAAATGCATCAAACTGCTTCATTGCACGACCGTACTTTGCGATTTGACCGGGATGACCTGGGGCACCTGACGTTGACCATCTTGCGTTTTTAAATGCCGATACTGTCGCGCTACCTTTTTAATATAGCGATTGCGCGCTGTCTTACGATTAGCGCCGACGCCAGCGTTGTAGGCGCCGACAGCTTCCCAGTTATAACCAACGCGCTGTATAAACTCTGCCAGAATCCAGGCACCGACCATGACCGAGGTACAAGGCTCTGCCAACAGAGATTTTTCGGTAATGCCGAATGGCGCAAGGCGCGGAAAATGTAGTTTATTAATTTGCATTAGTCCCACGTCATAGGAACCGTCATTGTTATAGTTTCGGGCCGAGATATTGAAGCCCGACTCGACATGCGCGATTGATTGCAGCAACACCGGATCAATGTTGTAGCGATCCCCTGCTTCGATCCAGCAATTGGCCGATGCCACCGCCGGGAATGCTACTGCGATGCAAAAAGTCAGGGCGGTTAATGATCTTTTCATCCTAAAATCCCCTCGTAATCACTTTATTTTTGCCGGTTCCTCCGAGCTGACCATCCGCACCCAACGATAAAATTTCAACGTCATACGTTGCATCTGCATCACGCGCCGGGTTATGCCATACGTAAGGGTTGTCCCACGGGTCTTTTGGCAAATCGTTGTTCAGATACGGGCCTTTCCATTTTTCTTGTCCTACTGGCTGCACGATCAAGGCTTCTAAACCGTCTTCTTCCGATGGATATTCACCGGTATCCAAGCGGTACTGCCCAAGTACATCGGCCAACGTTTTCATTTGCGCGGCGGCGGCGCTTTCTTTTGCTTGCTCGATCTTGCCAAACAACTTAGGCCCGACATACCCGGCCAGAAGCGCGGTAATGAGCAGCACCACCAAAAGTTCAAGCAAGGTAAAGCCACGTTGTGAAGTTTGTTTGATGTGCATCATCTGTATTTCCTTAACTAATTTATGGGGCGATACTTCATTACGCCACTATCCCAACATCGGTAGCGATGCATCGAATACATCACGGCGAGATTGCCAATTTGAATGTTTAGCCAAAACTTACTTGAGGTTTTTTTCAATCGCATTCGCACGAATAAAGCCGTTGGAACGGGTGCCGTCAGCAAAGATCATCACTGGCGTGCCCGTAATCCCGAAACGCTGGCCGATATCCAGTAATTCCTGCACTTTAGGTGCGCACTGCTCGTTCTTTTCCGCCGCTTTACCGTGCAACATCCAGTCACCCCAGGCTGCAACAGGGTCTTTTGCACACAACATGTCGCTAGCTTTAGCTTTTGAATTGGGCGATAAGAAGGGAAACATAAAGGTGTAAACAGTCACGTTGTCGAGGTTCGCAAGCTCTGTTTCCAAGTGTTTGCAATAACCACAGTTAGGGTCCGAGAACACTGCAACGTGGCGCTTACCGTTACCTTTAACGCGCTTGATCGCCTTGTCTAAAGGCAGACTCTCCCACAATTTTTTGTTAGCGTTGTCGTTGACTTGTGGCGAGGCTGCCTGACGCGAGAATGTACTGCGAATATTTTCAAACAGCCCGTAATGGCCATTGATTTGCGGGTCGCCAATGGCCCCCGTCTTTTGAAGGCCGCCCTGATGTGTTTTATTTGGCTGCAAGCCATCGGCGACGTTCGCGGCCGATGCAGGAAGCGATGATGCCAGCAAAGAAAGTGCCGTCACGATGGCGAGGTGCTTAAGGGATTTGATAGACATTGTTTAATGCTCCTGTTGAGGTGAACAATGATTTCTGATGTACCTGTTACACCGGACCTTTTTGCTCTGTTTAAGTTGACATGACGCAGTTTTACAGAGATGTCTTCTCGGAAGAATGGGATTTATCCCAAAGATGTGAGGCAATCTGGGTAGATGCTCTTGTCAGATATTTCTGCGATACACCGGATGAGGATAAAAAATAACGCCGACATGAATGGCACTGGAACTGGCGCAAAAAATCTCAATAAGCTTTGCTAGCGCTTTCAACATGACACATCTGTGCTTTGATTAACTTTGATTGAACTGCGCTTAGGTTAACTATGTACTGGCTATGCAGTATCGATTTTCGATGTTTAAAAAAGCGAGAATTCTCGGCCGATGCAGCATGCACTTCGCGTAATAGCCCTGCGTTGCAACGTCCGTCCGAATAAGGATTTATCCATAAACGGCACGCATTCAATACATATTCATCCAACTTCAGCATGTCCCTTGATTCAAGGCGGCGCTATTGTATTCGCACCCGCTTTCGATAGATAGACCGATACGGTCCGCCCACCAAAACAAAGATTTGTCTTTGTCAAATATAGATTTTTCTTGTCGAATCTCTGGATTTATCCAATATTTTTTCTCGATACAAGTGCTCAGAATGTATCGCACCAAACGTATTCGAATGTAGGAATGCATCTGTCGACCGATATCACTTTTGTTTCTGAATGTAGCGATTGCCTGCGAGGTAGCGACTACGTCCGAACTCAATCGCTTTGCTGCCAGCATTTTTGATATTTCGTTTTTTTTTAAACATTAAGCTCATCGTGAGTAAAGCTGAAGCTGACAACAAAGCGGCGTCCCCGCTGTCAGCAGGCATAGTCGCGACTGGCTTAGCATCTAACGATTTCACAATGACGAATCGCTTCAAACTTACTCCGATTGCTTTCGTTCTAAGCGCCCTTTTTATCAATAATGTTCAGGCCCAGACGCCAGAAAATTTGCGGATCATAGAACAACACGCACCACTTCCAGAAGTCGTCGTGACCGCACCGCAAATGTCAGCACCACTAACGATCGTGACCGACCCAAAAGCCCCCCGCCAACCGGTTCCAGCACAAGACGGTGCAGACTATCTGAAAACTATTCCCGGCTTCTCAGTCATCCGCAAAGGCGGCACCGATGGCGACCCTGTATTGCGCGGCATGGCGGGTTCAAGATTGAATATCGCGATGGATGGGCAACAAATTTTAGGTGGTTGCGGTGGCCGTATGGACCCGCCAACGGCGTATATCTTTCCCTCTGAATACGACAAAATAACAGTCATTAAAGGTCCGCAAACCGTGCTATACGGCCCTGGCAGTTCTGCTGGTACGGTCTTGTTTGAGCGCAGTACACGCCGTGCGCCACCGGGTTTGAAGTTCAATCTCAGTTCATTGACAGGCAATTTCGATCGTCATGATGAAGTCGCCAGCGCGCGCTATAGCCTGTCTGACTTCTATGTCGAAGCTGGCGCTACTCGTTCCCATTCCGGTGATTATCGCGATGGCAACGGCAATTCCGTGCATTCCTCTTACACGCGCTGGAGTAGTCGCGCAGCCTTTGGATGGACACCAGATGACAACACGCTGCTAGAATTGTCGGTGGCAAAAAGCGATGGACAGGCTGCTTATGCCGATCGTCGTATGGATGGCGCCAGCTTCGCCCGATCAACTGTCGGACTAAAGTTTCAAAAGAGGAATATCTCGCCGATGATTAGCAAAGTCGAAGCGCAGATTTATCATAATTACATCGATCATGTAATGGATAACTACAGCTTACGGACGCCTCCAAAAGGCAAGATGCTGATGGCAATGAATCCAGACCGTACAACAGAAGGCGGTCGCGCCGCGGTCACATTAAATCTGAGTGACGCAACACAACTGGTCGCAGGCTTCGATGTACAGAGTAATCTGCACCGTGCCCGTGCTGGTATGGGCTTCACATCTGAAACAGTTTCATATAAAAATAACCCGCGCACTAACAACGCCAAATTCCGCAATGTCGGCTTGTTCGGTGAGTTGACGCAACATCTGGGCGAAAAGGAAAATCAACGCGTCATTTCTGGATTGCGAACAGATTTCTGGCATGTCGCGGATTTGCGCCAAGCTACAGGAAACTCCGCCGATGCCATACTCGGAAGTGGATTTACACGTTATGAACGCGATCTGATCAGCATCCCGATGACAGCCTACGCTGGCCTGGGATTTGCGCAACGCTTCCCTGATTACTGGGAAATTATCGCCAAACAAAGTGCCAACAGCACCAGCGCTTTTGGCATGAATCCAGAATCCACCGCGCAGATTGACGTTGGTGTCTTGTATAAAGCCGGGCCATTAAACCTGACCGCATCTGGCTTCACCAGCTTTGTAAAAGATTACATTCTGATTCAATCGAATGTAACCAAAGGCGGAATGCGCGGCATCTCTATCGCACGCAATGTCGACGCAGCAACCTGGGGTGGCGAAATCGGCGCAACGTATGCACTGAATCAGCTGTGGACGCTTGATGGGTCGGTGAATTATGTACGCGGCAACAATTTGACAGACCATACAGCGCTAGGTCAAATGCCACCATTGGAAAGCAAATTCGGTCTTACTTTCGATAATAAAATATGGTCGCTCGCCTCCATGGTGCGCACTGTTGCATCCCAAAATCGTTTTGATCTGAACAAGGGCAATATCGCCGGGCAAGATTTGGGTGCCAGCGCAGGATTTACGATATTCTCAGTGAATGCTGGCTGGAAACCGCGTAAAGATATGCTGATTTCGGCAGGTGTCGACAATATCACCAATAAAGTCTATGCAGAACACCTTAGCCGCAGCGGTTCCGCGATACCTGGATTTAATCAAACCACACGGATCAATGAACCGGGCCGTACCGTATGGCTGAAAGCGCAATTCGATTTGAAGTAACACCATTGAGAACCGTTACGTAGCAAACGTAAAGGTTATTCAGCAAAAAAGAGGGCGACAATGTCGCCCTCTTTTTTTACGCCATCACCATCTACACAACCTCACGCCAACTGCGCGCTTGCCACTTATCCAGTGCGGATAATTCTACCTCTCCCTATCGCTTTATCTTAGTCAAATCACGCCTTTGTCAGATATTAAATCCCCCTCCAAAAACGCACAATGCTTCAGATCAACAGCAGCTATGCGGCCGGCACATAAACCGATGCGGCGATGTTTGTTTGACGTAAAAAATAATTTTTATCAACTCACAAAGGTTTTATCAAATGTCGTCATCAGTTAATACGAAAACACTGGGTAAGTTATCGCTGGGATTAACGCTTGTACTGGGTTCGTTGGTCGCGCAACAAGCGGTTGCGCACGGTTATGTGGAGTCTCCTCCTAGTCGGTCATTGGCATGCTATGTAGGTCAGAATACAGGTTGCATCGAGCCATACGAACCGCAAGGTGTTGAATGGGGCGGCGGCGGTCCTGCCTTCGATTTAACTAAGCCAGGTAAAGAAGCGTTCCCAATTGGGGGCCCAAAGGATGGCGATATCGCAGCGGGTGGTCTCACCGACAAATACGGTTCCCTGAATGAACAAACAGCAAATCGCTGGAGCAAAACCAAGGTCAAGCCGGGCATCAACACGTTTAAGTGGAAATACACCGCCGATCATATTACTGCGTATTGGCAATTTTTCATCACGAAAAAAGACTGGAATCCAAACATGCCGTTGTCACGCGCATCGTTTGAAACAGCGGCAATTGCTACGCAAGAACACAATGGCACTAAGCCAAACGGCGGCATTATGCACTCTGACCATCAAGTGAATATTCCTGCTGACCGCAGTGGCTATCACGTCATTTTGGCAGCATGGAAAACCTCAGATACTTCAGCTAGTTTTTATCAGGTCATCGACGTGGATATTCAAAATGACATAGCTGTCGCACCATCCAAATGGAAAGAAGTTGGTTCGATTCAACCAAGCCCTACTGATCTGAAAGCCGACACAGTTATTCGTGCACGGGTAATGGTTGCAGGTACGGAAGACCGCAGCAAAGAGGTTGTAATGGACATTCGCAGCGATGATGAAGGCAAAAGCAGCCAATGGCCGCATGCCCTGGCAACGAAAATCAATGCTGAGAATACCGGATACAAAGCAGGTCAACTTACTAAAGATGATGAAGTGAAGCCAGCGTTTGGTACGAATAACGCCTACGTGCAGAAAAATAGTAAAGTCACCGGAATCATGATTGATATCCAACGCGCAAATCCTATTTTCTCGATGGATGTCAGTGGCATTAAACCAAGCTACAAAATCGAAAATGGTAAAGTCACACTGCATTTTGATGTTAAAGCCCTGGGCGATTCCAGCAATGTGAAAAACGTTGTTTATAACGCTGATAAAGAAGAAGTTGCACGCAGCGAAGCAGACGTGAACGACGGTTCGGAACATTTCTCATTGAATATCGAGAAAGCAGTAGCCGGTAACTATGAACTTGTCACAGTCGGCAAAGCCAAGTCGGGCAAACTGATTCAGAAGCAATCACCGTTCAAATTAACTGGCGGCGACGTTGTTGCACCGGTAGTGCCTGTTGTACCAGTTGTGCCTGTTGTACCAGTTGTGCCTGTTGTGCCTGTTGTGCCTGTTGTGCCCGTCGTACCAGTTGTGCCGGTAACGCCTAAAGTACCAGTTGTGCCGGTAGCTGGCGATTACGAGTTCACTTACCCGAATAACGTAGATTCTTACGTTGCAGGTTCGCTGGTATTTCAACCCGCAGATGGCGCAACTTATGAATGTAAGCCTTTCCCATACGCTGGTTGGTGCAAACAATCTCCTGCTCATTATGCACCGGGCGTTGGTAGCAACTGGGATGATGCATGGATTAAGATTAGTAAGTAATTGATCTATCATTAAAATAATCCGGTGCCGAATTAGCCATATCGGCACCGGGTCTTTGATCATAAAAGCCGCCCTGATTTATCGGGGCTTTTTTTTTGGTGCTACAAAAATTCTTGCGATACCGTATTAAATTTTATCTGATCAAAATCGCAGATTGCAGATCAATCGATATATCTATTTTCCATTTTTTTGCATGTTTAAAAAATTGCAGACCATCATTTCTACGATGCGATAGTTGAATCGAAAGCACACCGACAAAGCTATTCCTATTGATTATTTACATCCCAGCGCCTTTGATGCAATCACTTTGGGACAAATCCCATTCACGGTTGCTGTCATTAAGAATATTCTTCTCATTAACAAGTCAGGACAAATTTTTATCGCGTAACTAAACATTCTGCTGTCGACTAATTGATGCGGCGTATCAATGAAGACGTTCTGTGGACCACCTATACCAACGGAGATTTCCCCCATGTCTATCAATATCGTGATCGTCGAAGATTCCACACTTGTCCGTAAAGGCCTGGTCTCCCTCGTCAACAATTTGCCATCAACAGACGGGTTTGGTACAGAGTCGACTGGCTCACAGGCGCCATATAACGTCATCGCCGACGTTGCATCTCCTAAAGAATTGTTTGCGGTTCTGAAAGCGGATAATCCCGATCTTTTGATATTGGACTACTCATTGCAAACCAATAGCGATGATCCGCATCCGTTACATGCGCTGGATGGTCAAAGCCTGATTAAACATATCCGAAAAAATTACAGTACTAATATTCTGGTTGTATCTCTGCATCATTCTCCCATCATCATCCGCGCGGCGCTGGAAGCCGGCGCCACCGGTTACCTCAGTAAAAGCGCCAATATAGACGTTCTCGCTCAAGCCATCCACACGGTATTGAAAGGCGAAACGTTCGTCGAGCATCATTTACTGAAAAACATGCTGCATCGAAATCCAGACGCTGCTGTGATCAGCCCAAAAGAATTAGAAGTATTGCGCCAAATGGGAAAAGGCAGCCGCCTGACAGATATTGCGCAACGTATGAGTCTCAGCATTAAAACTGTCAGCGCCCACAAGTTACGCGCAATGGAAAAATTACGGGTACGTAATGACTCTGAACTCTACCGTGTCATTACCGGAATGACGCTGTAATTCAGATCGACATATAAACACTGGCGAAAAAATATACACCCATTCTGATAGCAAGGCGGCAGCACTGAGCTGGCTTTCTTACCACCATCAATCATTTATTTATATTCAAACAGAATCAGGAAAAATATGCGCAGCAGTAAACGAAAATTATTAATTGCAATGGGACTAGGCGGAATCACCCTGGCGGCATGCAATACGCATACGGTGCTCAGCCCTTTTAACGCCATCGCGTCGTCTGAAGCATTAGCTGATGATTACGACACCATTATTATCGGCGCAGGAATGGCTGGTCTCTCGACCGCGCATACGCTTAGAAAGGCTGGCAAGAAAGTTGTCATTATCGAAGCCAGAGATCGCATTGGCGGCCGTATACATACCGACCGGAGTTTCGCGACTGCACCGATAGAATTAGGTGCGGAGCTGATTCATGGTTCCAAGGTGCCGACATGGGACATCATCCGTGCACAAGGTATCAAAACATTATTGATGGATCAAACACTAGCGTATAAAGACGGTTCTTGGGTAACCCCAGAATTAGCATATCCAGAAGCAAATATAATAAATATCGCTATCGCGTCTGCGCCGTATAACAAGGAAACAATGGAAGCGTACATGCAGCGTACCGGCATCACCAACGCGCAGTTACCGTTGGCAGTACGTCAGCAAGATCTGGATAACGAGCCTTTCCGTTTTATCGATGCAGCTAAAGCGCTTGGCCTTTCGGATGATGATGAAAGCGAAGATTTCCCCGATAACGACTTCCGTCTTTTAGGCGGTTATGATCAGCTTCTGAAACCATTGGCGCAAGGCGCTGACGTGGTGTTGAATGCACCCGTGACAGAAATTCATCGTACCGAAGAAGGCGTCGCCATTCACTATCTAAAGGATGGCAAGACCCATATTTTGAAAGCAAAAACAACCGTTATTACCATACCGCTCGGCGTACTAAAACACCGTGACGTGCGTTTTTTCCCGGACTTACCAATCGCCAGATGGAACGATATCGACGCTGTCGGCGTAGTGACTGCAACCAAATTGATTTACAAGTTTCCGAAAAATATTATGCCTGCAGATGCAACAGGCTTGCTTGATCTGGATGCTACGCCGGGCCAATGGTGGAGCACCTCTGCGGGCTATGAGGTACTGGAACAAGATGCTGTGATAGTGGGTTGGTTAGCAGGCGATAAAGCGCGTCATGTTCTGGAAATGTCACGAAAAAATGCCCGCGATTATGGCGTAAAAATGTTGCGTACCAGCCTGAATATGCCGACACTGACACCGCTCGACTTTACGACGCACGACTGGCAGGCAGACATTTATGCACGCGGCGCTTACTCTTATACGCCTGCCGGTACGGTAGCGCGTAATCGCAGGGCATTGGCCATGCCGCTTGCGGGGCGACTGTTTTGGGCAGGAGAAGCAACGCATCACGCATCGTATGCAACTGTGCATGGCGCGTATGATTCTGGTCGACGTGCTGCCAGTGAAATACTTAAGCAATTAAGTTAATTGCGGTTAAGGCTTTGGGTATTTATTGGTATTAATTTTAGAGGAAATAGTGCAGCGAATCTGCGCTACTTTTTCACTGGCGCGTTGCGGCAGCACACTAACAGCCAATGAACTGCGACACTCTCACCAGAGGTGACAACAATCCGGTACGATCCACTGTTGCTTATCAAGAAAAATCTTTTACAGATGAATAATCTGCCCATTTTTACAGTTAAATCCAACGTAAAAAGAGATCTATCCTAACGCAAAATTCTCCCATTTTAGGGATAATTCTACTCATTCTGGCGTGATGAAAATCACTTAAGAATACGGTCAGGTAGCCGCCCCATTTTTTGTAAATAGAAAGACAAGGAGAAAAATATGTCTGACATCTGGCATCCGATCGATCAAAGCTCTACCAATGAAATCTGCAAAATTATCATTGCAGATGACCACCCTATTCTTTTGCATGGCGTTGAAAAAATACTCGCAACGGATAAAAATATTAGTATCGTCGCCACTGCAAAAACAGTGGCTGAAACGTTTAAAGCGCTGGAGACGTTTCCTTGCGACATTCTGATTTGCGACTACTCGTTTTACGGCGATGATCTGCCGGATGGCTTGCCGATGATAAAAAAAATCAGGCAACTATATCCTCCCCTCAAAATTATTATTCTCTCAGCGCGTGATGATCTGGGAACCGCTCGCAATACGCTGGAATGCGGAGTATTCGGATTTGTCCGGAAAAATAGCGATATGCGGAATGTTATTAACGCCGTTCAAGAAGTTCGTTTCGGGAACAAATTTACCGATACTGCAACGACGCAGGACATGCTGAAAAATCTTCTTTCACTGGGTAAAGGCGAACGCTCCCCGACTGTCGGTCGCGTCTCATTTACACCCAAAGAAATAGAAACTATCCGCCTACTGCAACGTGGACTGACATTAACCGAAATCGCCGATCTGACAAATCGCAGCGTGAAAACGGTCAGCGCCCATAAGCAGTTACTGATGAAAAAACTTGGTACGAAAAGTAATATCGAATTCTTTCATATGCTTAGCAATGAGCAACTTGTCTCCTCTATCACGTCGCGATGACCATGTATGCGGGGCAAATACCGTTTTCGACCCGCTTTGCGCAACGCTGGCTGACACCTGCAAATAGCCCCGTCAAACTGCTGGGGCGCTATCATCAATGGATACTGTATAGCGGTGCCACCATGTTTACGATACTGGCGCTGTGTGCCGCTGTCATCGGTGTGGCGATGTATGCAGAAAACTTCATTCATACCCAACGTCTGTTATTCGACAGCGAGAAACGTCAGGTTGCCATCAAGGTCATTGCCGCAGATGCCAAAATGCGCCAGATCATTATCAGACAAGAATTTCTGGACCAACAAAGAAATACCGCACTGACGCCAGCATCGACGCCCCATTACGCGGCACTGCCACAGCCCACTGCAACGCAAAATGATATCCTTTTTTCGCGCCTGCGCGATACTGCCAATCCGCTTGATCACCCGTCGTCAAACAACCTCGACGTCCTCGTCACAGCACCCGCCGAAATATCCATCACCACGACACTAACGCCAACAGAGCAGCCGGAGATGTTAGCCAGCTTGCTACATCAATTCTATGATGTCGTGCCCGGCGTCAGAAATATCGCGCAAGCTGGCAAGAGCACATACATCATGCTGTATGACAAAAACAAAACATTTCTCGGTGTGCATATGCCGCAGAACGTCCGCCCCGCCATCCGGCAGCAACCGACGCCATCTGCCGCTCACACCTTCATCGATGACGCCGTCGCACCGATTGAAGCTGCAATCGAAAAAATACCCCCGGCACAATTACGCGCTGGCAAAACTGTCTGGGTCACGCCTTACACCGACAAACTGACAGGTCAGCAAATCATCAGCCGCGCTGCGGTCATATTTCATGGCGACAAAGCGTTCTCTGTATTAGTCATCAGTTTTCCGGTTGAAGAATTCGCGCGCCATTTCCTGATACAGCCAATGACGAGCGGTTTTGCCGTTATCGCGGCAAACGGTGTTGCGTTATCGGGTGAAGTCACCGAAGAAGTCGCCAGACAAACGCTGGCCCGCGAAAAAAAGCGGCCAGTGACGCTGGAAAAATATACGACCTCGTACACTAATTCTCTCAATACACTGCTTGCCGGCGACACTACGCTGGTCGCATTAAGTCATCCCATCGGGAACACTGGCTGGATCATGCTGTATACGTTTGACTGGACAATGTTGTGGAGCACACTCAACGCCAAGATTCTTTTTACGATGGGCCTGGCATTGCTGCTCAGCCTGATGCTTTGGACGTTAGTTATTCTGTTTAATCGGCTGATATTTGTGCCGGTCTTCAGCGAAGCACTGCGGGTACACGATAGCGAAGCCTTTAACCGGGCAATGATGACGGTGGCACCTTTGGGATTTTTTGTATTGAATTATCGCACCGGCGAGCTTTTGCTAGACAACATGCAAGCATGCGCCATCGCGAGCAGAAACTGCCCATCAAACGATATGCGACCATTCCATCAACGTCTGATGGTCTGCTATAAAAATCTGGAAGAAGCCGAACGCGCCGGAAACGATGGCAGCCAAATGCTGACGCATGCCGTGTTGGAACTTCCTGCCGCTGCGGCAAATACTGACCCCGACTATGCGTTGGCGATGTTTACGCGCACACGCTATTTGTGCAATGACGTGCTGCTATGCTGCTTAAGCGACATTACCTCACAGAAACATGCCGAACGCGTTTTACACAGCGCCAAGATAGAAGCCGATGAAGCCAACAAAGCGAAATCAACTTTTCTGGCATTAATCAGCCATGAAATACGCACGCCGCTGCACGGCGCAGCAGGCCATCTGGAACTGTTGGAAATGGCATCATTGGCCCCTGCCGAACGCGAACTGGTGCACACCATCCGGGGTTCATTTCAATCGCTGCTTCGCATCATCAATGACATACTCGACATTTCAAGGATAGAGGCAGGTCAGCTATCGTTAGAAAACGCGCCTTTCAATCTGCGCCAAACGGTCGCACATTGCGCCCATTTGTGGACGCCCGCGCTAGAAAGAAAATCCGTGGCGTTCCAATGCCGGATAAGCCCGACCATACCGAACGTATTCATTGGCGATGCAGGAAGGCTGACGCAAATTCTTAATAACTTGCTATCGAATGCCGCAAAATTTACCTCTGAAGGTCAGGTTCTTCTAGATATCACCGGACAAGCGCAGGATACTGGCTATGTTTTGCAAATGGCGGTTCGGGATTCCGGCGTCGGCATTACAACGCACGATCAAAAATATCTATTCAGACCATTCAGTCAAGCCAATGCGGGCATCGCCCATGAATTTGGCGGCACCGGGCTTGGCTTGTCACTCTGCAAGCAGTTAGTCGATGCGATGGGCGGCAAGATAACCATTCAAAGCGTCTACGGTACTGGCACAACCGTTCTGGTGAAATTAATGCTCAGCAGTCCTGCTGCCATTGCGCTCGTTGCTTCGCCAGAGAAGACGCAAGCGAGCAGCGGAATGTTAAACGTCATGCACTCGCAGCCCCACGCCATTGCCATTAATGCCCCCTTAGCGCTGCGAATACTCGCAGTGGAAGACGACCCCGTTTGCAGAAAGCTTCTCGAAAAACAATTATTCACATTAGGATACGTCAATGTCGATTTCGTCGATAACGGCTTAGCAGCGCTTGAACGCGCCAGCTCCGTCCTAGCCGGTGCACCCTACGAACTAATACTGACCGACATGCGACTGCCGCTGATGAGCGGGCATGAACTGATTCCGTCGCTCCGTCGAAACGGCTTATCCACCCCCATCATCGTCATGACCGCAAGCGTCGTAAACGACCACATTGCCCTTATTCTTCCTGAGATCGATACTTTGCTGACTAAACCGATATCGCTGTCCAAACTTAAAGCTGCGCTGGCCCGTTATACAGGCATTGGCGAACCAGAGGCTGTGCCAGAGACAGCACCGCTAATACCGCCAGTTGCGCCACTATCACAGCGATATCCCAGCGCAGAGGGCTTCGATGTCGATATTGCGATGATATTTTTAGATACTTATCGTGACGATCTGTGGGCAATATTGCACGCATTTAATGACGGAGATAGAGCGACATTGGATGGACGTCTGCACAGAATAAAAGGGGCTTTACTGATCGTGCAGGAAGATAATTTGGCCCAACTCTGTGAAGAAATGTGTCATGGCATTCAAGCCAAAGAGAAGCTGCCCGCCCCACAACAACTGCGCCACTTCATTAAAGGGCTATTACGGGTTGTGCGGGCCCTGCGCGTCATTTACCCCGCGTTACGCGCAAACCGCATAAATCAATCTAAACATCATTCGCTCATTGCCCATGAATAAAATGCCATAAAGAGCATCACGTTGAGAAATGCCCCAAAAACCAAATACAACAACGGCAGCATTAAAGCAGAAAAATGATACAAAAAAATTGCATGGACCAATAACTGCGTCGGCGCAAAAACACAAAAATACAGCATCATCACCAGCGTGAAACCTATTTTTTTTGCGACTGGAAAAGAATAGATGTAGTAAGAAAAAGCCAGAAGCCAAGGGATGATAAGCAAAAATACAATCATCATCACTAGTGCATCACGTGAATAAGTCTCCAGGTCATAAGGAAATGATGCCGGAGAAAAGCCGAAATAGAACAGCGCTGTGCTGTGGACAAACACCAGCACACGCAATAAATAACGCAATGGCATGTAACTAATCGGCAGCCAAAACGATAACGCCAGCACAAATAATGTCAGCGCAATATGCAAAAGCCAGCCACTGGTAGTCGGGATGGCACCCGCCAGATGGATCGCAGGAACCGTCACCAGTTGCCCCAACAATGCAAATTGCCCGGTGTGCGTTATCTGGCCGGGAAGATCCAGTCGATCAAACCAAAATAACAAAAAAATCGACCAAAACCGCGCTAAACGCGTCACTGCCAACAACGTCAGCACATTCAACCCCAGCGGCAGCAGCACGATTTGCAACCAGCGACTGCGGGGGAATTCCAGCACCCGTAATGATCGGTGCATTCTGATCTGATCGCCACGATGCCCCAGCAAGCGACCATACTCAGCTGCAAAATTGATACGTTGCTTCATAGTCGGCCGCCTTTTTTTGTTGAACTCTTATCGTTGGACCTCTTAGCATTGCGCTGCTATACCTAAAAATCCTTGAAGATACCGACCTCAACACCACGTCGTTTATACGAAGGGTTGGTGTAATACTCGCCAACCATATTAACGCCCCAGTCTTTGCCGATCCATTTGCGATACGACAGCGTGGCGATGGTGCTATTAAAACCGGAAATGACCTGTTGGTCGCCAAGCAATTGATAAGCCTCTTTCCCGTGACCAACGCGCAAGGTCAGATAAGATTGCTTGTCGTGACCATAGGTCGCCGTCAGAAAAGCATAGTTCGCTTTGACGTGACCAGGCGAACTGTCATTGACAAGAAATTCACCCGAGACGATCCAAGGGGTTTCAAAGTAATAGTCAGCGCCGATATGCAAAATCTGATCGTGATGCGAATCTTTTGCCTGGTAATGGGTGTACCCAATCACGGCGACAAGATTTTTCTTTTCCAGAAATTTATGATGGATAAACACATCTATGCGCTCACGCGGCCAAAAAAATCCGCCCGAACTAGAACCCACCGACACCGCCGCATACCAGTCATCAGTAAAAGTATGCGTCAGGCCAGCGCTATAAAAGGTCCCGCTATCGCCATAACGCCTGGCATCTACAAGCTCGTAATTCCACACATTTTTCTCATTCTGCACCCATGCGCCACGCACATATTCGCCCTCCCATGAAGGTTGACGGCCGGTGAGGACGTACCGTTGCGCGCCAGCCTCGATATAGCCTTTGGAGGGAGCGGTAACCGCTACCGGCGGCGTAGGGACAGGCGCTTCCAGCAGCGGCTCGGTTGCCGCCGCTGTCGCTGATTGCACAGTCATATCGTCCGGCGCCGGTAGAGTCTGTTCGATATCCGCTGGCGGGGGCGCTGGCGCTGGCGCTGCCGTTGGCGACGACATCAATGGTGCCTGAAGTTGCTTGGTGACGTCCATTTCCGTCCCATCTACAGGACTGACTTCGGCCTCATCCACTGCCAAAATCGGATTCTGCCCAACGCTTGTCGATCCCGGCAGAAATTCATTGATATCGTTCGACGCAGCAGCGGCAACTGCATCCGCTTCGGCGACCAGAATCAATCCAGTCATCGCCAGAATAGCCACCATTTTTTGCCCGTATGCCCGTTGTCGGCTACTTAAGCTGACGCGCAGGCTTAATCTCGTTTTCATATTCATGCTGCACGCTCTTGCATGACGGCATCGGCATGAGCCATTTCTTGCGGCTGCCGGGGTGCGATACTTTGCAAAAGAATATCCCGGATATGATCGGCCGCATGACCGTCGCCAAAGGGATTTTTGACATCGCACATTTTCTTGCGACTAACGCCATCCGCATGCAACCAGGCCATCTTTTCACCAATTACCGCCGCATTGGTCCCCACCATAATCCCCCCTCCCGCCGCAATCAATTCTGGCCGCTCTGTCGTATCGCGCAAGACAAAGACCGGCACGCGCATTACCATTGCCTCCTCCTGAATGCCACCTGAATCGGTCAAAATTAACCAAGCTCTTTTCATAATCCAGAGCAACGCTGGATAATTCAGCGGCTCGGTCAGAAACAACCGCTTTGCGACGCCCGGACACACATCCGCAAAAACGTGATGCACGGCCTCTTGCACAATCGGATTCATATGCACCGGCCAGACCGCGCACAAACCTTCGTCATTTTCCAATGCCTCACGGACTGCGGTGGCAATTGAAGCAATGCCCTTTTCCCAGTTTTCCCGCCGATGCGCAGTTACCAGCAGCAAGCGCCTTTCTGGCAAAATGGCAGGCAGATTTTTCAGACTTGGCGGCAACGAAGTGAGGCCCTGATCGGGCAATTTATCGATGTAGTTCATTCCCCACAAGGTCGCATCAACAATCGTATTGCCTACGCAATAAATGTGTTTACTATCCAGGCCTTCACGTAGAAGACTCGACTCTGCAATCGGCGTCGGCGCAAAATGCCAATGGGCGATCCGGCCAATTAATTCGCGATTTTTTTCTTCTGGAAACGGGTCATACATCGCGCCGCTGCGCAAACCTGCCTCGACATGACCGACCGCTATCTGGTGATAAAAAGCTGCCAGCGTTGCTGCCAGCGCGCTGGACGTATCACCGTGCACCAAGACCGCCGCTGGTGAAATCTGCTGTAAAACCGCATCAATTTCCTCCAGCAATAGTCCGTTCAAATGCGCTAGCGATCCGGAGGTTCTTTCCAGTTTTAAAAAATAGTCCGGCAACATATCGAAAAATTTGTACAACGGCCATGCCATTTCCTTATGCTGCCCGGTATGCAACAACTTCACAGGCAAAGCCGATGCTTTCAGCGCGCGGTAAACCGGGGCCATTTTAATGATTTCAGGCCGTGTCCCCATGCATAATAAAATCGAAGGATTCATTTGTTTTCTCCCAAAGGTCGAAAAAATAGATGCGCCTTAAGATGCTTGCCGTTACCGGCCACGATTACCCACTCAGTCGATCCATCCCGCACCTGCCCTACCCCCTTATCCAACACCGGCTTGGTATACCGGGTTTTGGAAAAGCGCCAGCTCTGCTCGCTCAAATTTTCTGGATGAAAAGCGGTAAACTCCAGCGTATTTTTTTTATCCTCAGACAAGCGCCACAGCACCTGTTCGCGCCGATCAAGAAAATCGGCAATTCTTGTCATCGTGTACCAACGGAATTTGCCATGGGTCAGCATTCCGCGGGTATGCAGCATCCAGCTGCGTGCCGCGTCGCTATACAGCACCACGCCCGGCGGATGAAAATACACCAGACGAATTAGCGCCTGATCCTGGGTAAAATCGCTGACCTGATTTAGCCATGTGCCGAAATCCTTCTGACTGACTTCAGGGTCCAGCGCAGCCTCTTCAAAGGTCGCAATTTCTCCTCGCACTAATACCGGAAAGGTCCAGATTTTTTTACCCAGACGCTCACCATTGATATACGAATGGGTAGGTCCCTGACCCACATTGCCGGTGTAGTAATGGGCGCGCACGCCATGCGCCTCCAGATAACGGCTGACCCAGGCCGGATGATTTCCCAGCGGTGCCGAGTATTCCCGCACAGGTTTTCCTGCTGCTTTTGATATGGCGTCGTTATTCAACGCAATATATTTCGCAAAGTCCGTCTCATTCGAGTCGCTGATATGCTCGCCAAAATAATTGTGAATCCAGCCGCCATGGCTGCCAACTTCGTCGCCGCGGGCGACAAATAATTTTATCCACTTCTGAATCTCGGCATTATGGTCAACGTTCAGTCCCACATGATCATTAAACGTGTTGGTATCCGGCCCGGCAGTCAGATCGATAGAATAAGGACCCTGCTCAAAAAATCCTAAATCGACCATTTTTTGAATACTCGGAATCGCCAGACTGGAATCGATGTGCCAGTTCATAATCAGCCCGCCAATACCATCCGGGCTGTTGCCCATCACGGGTAGCTGTAAAACTACCCGGGCAAAATAGTTCATGAAACCATGCAAAGGTGCCCCATCCGTACGCAGCTTCAGATAGGTCAGCGGCAAATTCACAAACAACACTTCGCCTTTGCCAAACTTGTGTACCCCGGCCAATAAATCGCCACTGTCAGACACCATTAACGTCTTACCGACGAATGCGCCTTCGGTAACAAAATGGCCGTATTCCAATCGATCATAGCTATACGACGAAATAATCACCTCGTGGCTTATATCCAGACCCGCCGCATGCCGCGACCCAATGGAGTCCTTGCTGGCAAGATCGCGCGGAACAGCGGTATATTTTCCGGGCGGAATATTCAGCGCAGTCATCACGTCCGGCGTGCTGATAGCGGGCCCGATCACAAGGGTGTCATCGCCCAGTTTTTTGTACAAAGCGTACTCAACGCCGACCAATTGCGACATTCTTGCGCGTTCTGGCACTGCGCCGCCTTTCAAGTTCAGCGTACCGGCGTCAAACGCCACCATCAACTTGCCACCATTGCGCACATATTCTGAAAGCGTATCGATCAGCACCACGCTCATCTTCCGATGCATCGCATCCGGCACAATAATCCCTGCATAACGCACACGGTTAAACAGCGACGGTTGTAAAAACTCTCCCGCGTGCACCGGCTGCAAGTGAATCCCCTCTTCCAGCGCGGCATCCTTCCAGGCACGCACGCCCACGTCGGTAAATATCACGTCATCCTCGATAAGAAGCGCGATCGTATCAATCGGGCCTTCCGGTGCCTGATAACTACGCAACACCGCCAGACCTGCCAGCGCCAATAACACTAACACCACAGCCGACGTCCAGATACGCTTTAACATATTGGCCTTTCGATTATTTCTTCGGTGGATGACGCGCTAACAGATTGCGCGACATGGCTGCTTAACACCGCGTACTCAACTTCTTCCAGAACGTTCCAGCGTGGTCCGGCTCTTAACGATCCTGCGTTCGCCGCCCAGCACAGCGCGGTATGATTGTCGCCCATGCGTTTTGCTGCGATTGCCACTAGCCCCCAAGGAAAATAGTCGGCTTTCAGCATTAACCAACGCTGTTTATTCGCCTGCAACCACGCTTTATATGCCGCCCGACGATCACGACGGATATCTGGCAAATCGCCTAACAATGGGAATAGCTGGGCCACGCGATCCGGATAAAAATCATCGGCTTGTCTTGCCTGAGTAGTGATGCGATAGCGCTTTAAAACCGGATCCCAAAAGACCGCCTCAATCGCTTCTGCCACAGCTTGCGCCCTAACCGCGTAGGCCTGCCCGCGCCATGCCGGACCGTGGGCCGTAAAATATCTGGACAAGACGCGGTAACCTTCGTAAATCTCAACGTTGTCCATCAACAGCGCCACTGAATTCGTCGCCGAAATGGTGTATGTCCCTTTGGCTGGATTGTTAGCGGAAGCCGCCACCCGCAGCGACTCCAACTGCGTCAGCGAACGATCAATGCTGCGCACTATTTCCGGCGACATCTCGCCCTGCGTCGTCTGCGCCAGTAAAGCCACCCACATCGCCATCATCGCGTCATCCGCATCCGCGTCCTGACACGCCACCCAGTCAGATGCAGCAGTCGTTTTGCAATAGCGCATAAAACGACCGTCAGGAAGCTGGCGCGGCAATAACCATCTCACCCATTTTTGCGTCATGTCTTGCACATTCAACCCTTGCTGCGCTGCCAGCAAAAGTGCTTTGGTAGAGAAATACGGGTCAACGAAAGCAACATTGCGCTTTAAGGTAATCGCGCCATCTTCGCTCTGATAGCCGCTGAGATCGACGCCAGAAGCCGCCACGGACAAAAGCGGCAACGCTAGCATTACCGCGCCAGCAATCCGGGCTGTACGCACTAAACTCATAGCGCAGCCCTCCGATTCACTGCCATCCCCCGAACCCGCGCCCACAACGTTCCGTAAGCAATCGTGTTGTGGGCATACATTTTGATCACTGGCGCGCTAACAGAAGTGGGGCTGTTGGCCGATCCAATCCGCGAACCATGACCAACCAGTACCGCTTGCTCTGAAATTATCGGACCATCGATGACGGCATGAATGCCGCACACAATCCGGCCTGCGCTCACGACCGCGCCGTGGACTGTTACACCCGCCTCCATCTGAATCCCGAGATAGGCTTTGATGCTGCCATTGACCAAAGCGCCCGCACCGATCCGCAATTTTCCGCGCACCACCAAGTCCCCCTGAAGGACGGAATTTGCTGGCAAGATCAGATCGCCGGAGGCAATAATCCGGCCCTCATCCATCCGCTGCTCGACCATTGCAGCGATACGCTCAAGCGCAGATGAACGCTGTTTATCAGCGCTAGCACGGGCTAAATCGGCATTGGAACGGTGATTAACGTCCCCAAAACAAATGCGTGGCGCGTTCAATCGCTCAAATCGGCCACCGCCCAGAAAATGTACTTCTTCGTCGGCTGATGCCCGTCCATACAAGATGACGTCCGGGCCGATATGCAAACGTGTTGCATGCACCCAGCGTGACACTTCGCAGCGCGCCCTCAGCAAAACATTCCCTTCAGAAAACAGCGCACGGAAATGATTTTCGACACCGCTTTGAATATTTCCGACCGCATATACCTCACGCGTGAAATAGAATTTATCCGGCAACATCAGATTTTTTTCAGCGACTAATTGGCGGTCAGTCATCCTGCGCCCGATTTCTTCAATATCAAATGCCAGCGCACCGTCTTCAGTCACGATCAGAAATGCCGGGCCATGTTTTTCCGTTTCGGCCAACAGCGGTGCTGCTCTGGCAGCAATCACATCGGGCAAAGAAATCCCATCGAGACGATCCCGCGACAATGCCGCCAATTTGCGTGCAAACCGGGTGATGCTGCGATCGTGATCGTAGTCAATATTCAGCGGTTCTATATCACTAGGGCACAGTAATTCCCGCAATGCAGGCAGCAATGGCGCGGTGAATAACAGCATCACGAAGAGAATAAAAAGTATGGTCCACATCGCTCAGGACTCCTTCCGATAACGTACGGTTTTGTCCCAATGGAACCGGCGATGCAGCAGATGATCAGTCAACAATTGGTCCAGCGTGGCCTCAGAAATACCGACTAGACTGACGATAAAGCCGATCAGATTGAACGGTAAAAGGCGAATCCGGCGATGGTTGTAGTCAAGATGGACTGCGGCTGCAATTTCAAAAAAAGCCGCAAAATTTCCCAGCGTGCAATAGCTGGTAAACGCGACGATCGAGAGCAATCCAATCGCCAGGGGTGTATCGCCAAAATAGAACGCCAAAATCCCAATCAGCCAGCCAATAATCACAATCGGCGACATCATATACACGCCCAGTAACAGCAGGCCATCCAGACGCTCGACAGTCGGTAATGAGCGATCGCGCAGCAACGCCGCCGAATGCCGGAACAGCGCCTGATTATGTCCTTTTGCCCAGCGTTTGATTTGTTTGTAGCGCACCGGCCAGGATTCCGGCACTTCTTCGTAACATTCGCAGCGATTTTGATAGACGGTTTTCCAACTGCGCAATAGCAGTCGAAAAGTCAGATCTGTATCTTCCGCCAGCACATCGTCATGCCAGCCGCCGATGCTGTGCAGCGCCCGCATCCGCACGCCGCCGACAGTGCCGCCATATTGCGGTACTAAATGAAGATTCATCCGCGCTTGCTGATCCACTTGATAACCGGCCGAACGTTCCAGATCGAGCAAGCGGGTCAACAGATTAGTGCCCACGTTCAGGGGCACTACGCGGCCCATTACCGCGCCGACTTCCGGATCGAAAAAAGCGGAAACAAGTTGTTTGATCAACCCTTTAGAGGGGATGTAATCGGCATCGAACACAACGATGATGTCGCTGGTCACCGTAACGGTTGCGTCTTTGAGCGCGGCGGCTTTGCCCGGCTTGCCGTCGATGCGGTGAAATGGATGAATGCGATTCGGATAAAGCGCGACAAATTTATCGATAATTTCGCGGGTTCTATCGGTGGAGCGATCATTGACCGGGACGATATCGAGTTTATCGGCGGGGAAATCGACTTCCAGCAATGCTCTGATCGAGCCTGAAATAACCGCTTCTTCGTTGTGCGCAGCAATCAAAACCGTAACGCTGGGCCAATTGGCGACATCGATATCACTATAGGGATGGCGTTGTTTGCCGAATAATCGGTTCAGGGTAAACAGGATGTGCCGAAAGGTGTAAATCAACAGAAAAATCGCAATCACTGCGCCTAACCATTGCAGGCCGACCATCAGCGCACGTGAGCCGGAATTATTGCTAGTCGGCAATTCGTGGGTTGAGGTGCCAAATTCGGTATCGATTTGTTCTTTAACAAAGGGGGAAATAGCATCGATGCGGGCTGGGGTGATGGGCCAATTGGCCCGCAACGCGGCTGGGCCGCCTTTTTCAGGATCATCGGGTATCGCGGCTTTTATCGCGATGTTGGGGTCTTTTTCTACCACTTGCTCGGTCACTTTAATGGTGACTGGATTGGGTGGCAGGGGATTTGCGTGGCCGCTTTGCGAGACTAGACATAGCGCGATGGCGGTGATGGAGGCGCAAAGGTATACCCACACCAGCGCTATTGAACGTGGATTAATTGCCGGGCGCAAAGGCACATTGACTAGTAGTTGCTTTGGCCTTTGGTGCTCTGCTGCTCGGTAAAGGGTAAAAAGAAAAAACATCCTTTTCTCCTAACGCTGGGCTGAACTCTAATTTCGCTTCACTTTTTTTAGGCTGCAAAAAGTGATAGCGATCACGGTGCCAGAGACACGAAGTAATGCATTCGATTAGCTAGTGGATGATGTCGGCTTAATTTTGGGGGCATTACTGAGGAAGGGTAAAGATGCCGAATCTTGTGTTTTTGATTATAAAGTAGTCCACAGAAAATAGTAGGAAAATATTGTTAAAAATATATTTTTAATGGTTAAATATGCAATAAATTTGCAACTGTTACTGCGGGGTATTTTTAGGTACGGTGGTGAGTTGGGAGATGGGTGTTGAACGGGGGGGTGTTACAAGATTTTGTGCGGAAGGTGTTGATGACCGGGTGAAATGTGACGCTGTCATCGTCATCTCTACAGAGAGGTGTAGCTTTTATTGCGGATGTTTGTTATTGGCGGCTTCCATTGTCTGTTGTGGGGATGGGCCGTCTTCGTTGATCCAAGCGATGTGTTTTATGGCGTATTCGCCTAGCAGTCGGGCGGAGGTGATGGCGAGGGTTTGTAATTTTTCTGCGTGGAAGGCGCAGAATTTTGTTGTTGATTTGGTGGTGCTGTCGGTTGAAGTGCTTTTTTCGATTACTTCGAGGCAGGTGGTGATGCTTTCAATGACGGCGGTTCCCAGTTCGGCGAATTCATGGAGGAAGTAGGTTTTTGAATAGTTTGTGACGTCAAGGGGAAGGTGGTCTTCAGCGGTTGGCTGAGTTGAGTTTGGGGACTGTTTAAGTGCTGTGGTATCTGGCATTAGTCTATCCTTTAGTCTGGTTGACCGCACCCGTTGGATAACGGGTGGGCAGCAAATGACAAGGTTGACAGACTGGTGAAGAAAAAAGGAGACTGTAAAAGAATTTGTGTAACTGCCCATCCTTGATACCCTAACGGGTAAAACCAACGATGGGCAATTTTATGGATCACGATAAATTAAAAGCATTAGCGGCAGAATTGGCAAAAGATCTCAAAACGGAAAAAGATCTGGGCAATCTAACGCAGCAATTGTTAAAAATGACGGTAGAGGCGGCGCTCAATGCGGAAATGCGCGAGCATCTTGGCTTCGAGAAACATCAACCGCGGGCGCTGAGCAATGTGCGTAACGGCTCATCCAGCAAGACCTTAAAAAGCCAGTATGGCGAAGTGGAGATCATCACCCCACGGGACCGGGAAGGCTCGTTTGAACCGCAACTGGTTAAAAAGCAGCAAACGCGCTTAACCCATATGGATGATCAGATTCTGAGCCTGTACGCCAAGGGCATGACCACACGTGAAATCGTCGCGACCTTTAAGGAATTGTACGACGCTGACGTCTCGCCAGCCCTCATTTCCAAAGTCACCGACAGTGTCAAAGAACGCATCGTTGCCTGGCAAAGCCGTCCACTGGATGGCCTGTATCCCATCGTCTACCTCGACTGCCTGGTGGTGAAAGTACGGCAAGATAATCAAGTCATTAACAAAGCAGTCTTCCTGGCACTGGGCGTCAATTTACAAGGGCAAAAAGAGCTCTTAGGAATGTGGCTGGCAGAAAATGAAGGGGAAAAATTCTGGCTAGGTGTCCTCACGGAGCTAAAAAATCGTGGCTTGCAAGACATCCTGATCGCCTGTGTTGATGGCTTAAAGGGCTTTCCTGATGCCATTGCCACGGTCTATCCACAGACACAAATCCAGCTTTGCATTATTCATATGGTCCGTAACTCTCTCAAATATGTCAGCTGGAAGCACTACAAAGAAGTGACGGCAGGTTTGAAGACGATTTACCAGTCGACTACCGAGGAGCAAGCGCTACTGGCTCTGGAGCAGTTTGCCCAGCAGTGGGATGCGCAATATCCGCAAATCAGTAAATCGTGGCAAAGCAACTGGCATAACATCAATACGCTATTCGCCTATCCAAGCGAAATTCGCAAGGCGATTTACACCACGAATGCCATTGAATCGCTCAATAGCGTCATTCGCCACGCTATCAACAAGCGCAAGGTCTTCTCTACCGATGACTCGGTGCGCAAGGTCATTTATTTGGCGGTCGACGCAGCCGCAAAAAAATGGACCATGCCGATCCGAGACTGGCGATCGGCTATGAGTCGGTTTATTATTCAGTTTGATGAACGGTTGAAACCGTTTATTTGAAGTCGGGCAGTTACACAGAATTGTTTACAGCCTCGAAAAAAGCCAGCAAGCCCGAAGGCTTCCCCGCCACCGCCGCCCAGTGAGGACGAACGACTATACAGCCCACATGACGCGGTCCGCACTTCTTCAATCAGGCTGTCAAACCCAGCTCCTATGAGAGGAGCGTTGCCACCTTACCTCTGATAAAAACGGAGGTCAATTAGTAATTTTTAGATTTTGGGTTTTATGGAGTTATTCTTATGGTTGATAGCTGAAGCAGAGAAAGACCCGTTTCAATCACCAGCTAACGAATCAAACCAAACAAAAAACCTAAGGCGGAAGGCAGCAAGAGTCGAACTTACGAAGAAGCGGCTGACGCCCCCTACCGGGTTTGAAGCCCGGCCGCACCACCGGATGCGTATACCTTCCAAACACAACCACCTCTAATGATCAACATACCCCATCGACCCATTAACCCGCACCAAGTGCGCATCCCCCCGCCGCCGAGTATAGCCGACGCGATCAAAGAACTCCAATAACTGAATCGCCCGTTTACGTCCCAAACCAGTAGCATCCCGAAAAGCCGCAGCGCTAACCGGTAGCAAAGGCGCATCACTATCTCTATCTCCACCGCCAGCAAGAACAACCACCATCCGCGCCAACTCATCAGTCCGCGCAGGATGATAAAACAAATCCTTCACCACCTGACTAACTTGCCCAAGCTTAGCAAGCTTGCACAACAAATCCCGTGCAACCGACTCATCCACGCCATGCTCACGCGCCAAATCCCTTACCCACGGTGGACTAAACTCCGCCGCATCCAACGTCGCCAGCAACACGTTCGCCAACGCCACATCATCAGCACTCAACGCCACCGTGTGCTCCGCCAACCGCAACCACGGCCCCTGCTGCACCACCACACCCGCAGCACACAAATCCCCCACCACAACGCGCCACAAAGCCGTATCAAGATCCGGCGCAACAATCCTCCGCAACCGCCCAATCTGCGGCCCCACTTCATCCGGCGTCACCGCATGAAACCCCTGCAAAGCATCCACCGCACGCCCGGCAAGTGCATCCACCGCCGCCTGAGAGATCAACAAAGCATCCCCTTCCCGCAAAGGAATAATCCGCGTATCGGGCGGCAACACCAACCGATCCGCAGGCACCTGTGACAACCGCACCAACACAGAACGCAGCAATCCTACCGGGCTGCAATCCAGCAGCCCGCCACAATCACCAGACGCCACAAACGCAGCCAAGCCATCCCGCCACGCATTGCGCGCCGGACTGCGCCGCTTGTAAGCCGGACCAACCGGATCCAACACAATCCCGCCGCCAATCGTCCGCGAAGCCTGCGCATTTCGCACCACCAAGCGATCCCCCGGCACTGCATGCACCGACACATCAAACACCAATTGCACCCTGCCCGACTGCCCTGCCGCCAACACATCGCCATCCAGCAAAACGGCATGCGCAGTCCGATGACTCGCCCCCAAATGTACATGTACCGGCGACCATGATTTCAGCGGCAAACCCGCATCGTTCAGCAACCGCAAATCAATATCAATCCGCTCCGAACATTCAGCCAGCGCAGGTGACAAAATCCAATCTCCACGATTGATTTGCTCGCGCCCGATTCCTACCAGATTCAACGCCAGGCGCTGACCGGCATACCCGACAGCCGCAGGTCGATTCTGCGCATGAATACTACGCACCCGTACTTGCTCACCGCTCGGGGCCAACACCAACGTGTCATCAGTTGACACAGACCCCGCCAGCGCCGTACCGGCAACAATCGTCCCGTATCCAGCCAGTGTAAAAACCCGATCTATCCCGAGCCGAAACAAGCGCTGATCAGCACGAGCAGACATCCCCGCCGCCACCGCAATAAGATGCGCCAGCAACGCTGCCACACCGGGATCGTCCGCCACATTAGCCTGTGTCCGAAAAATCGGCGCACCCGAAAATGGCGTCGACGCCAACAACGCTGCAATATCAACCTCAACTTCGACCAGCCGATCTGCATCGACTCGATCAATCTTGGTCAACGCCACCGCGCCACGCGCAACCCCCAGTATTTCCAGTATCGCCAGATGCTCGCGCGTTTGCGGCATGACGCCATCGTCGGCAGCAATCACCAGCAAAGCAAAATCAATCCCACTGGCCCCGGCAGCCATCGCATGAATCAATTTCTCATGCCCCGGCACATCAATCACACCAAGTACATCGCCGTTCGGCAAAGGCAAATAAGCGTACCCAAGCTCAATCGAAATACCGCGTTCTTTTTCTTCTTTCAGGCGGTCGGTATCCACGCCAGTCAAAGCACGCGTCAAGGTAGTTTTGCCGTGGTCGATATGCCCGGCAGTGCCGACGATCATGGCGTCACCGTCGTTATAGGTTCGCGCAATGGCGCCATCAACTGCGCTGTGAACTGCGCTTCGTCGGCACTTTCCAGACAACGCAAATCCAACCACAAAGTATCGTTGGCAATCCGCCCGATGACGGGACGCGGCAATTCGCGCAACCATTTCTCAAGTTGAGAAAGCCCCGATTTCCCGCGAGGCCTGGCCGGATGAGATCGGCTCACCCGCACCGAAAATCCATAACTAGGCAACAAATCGACCGGCAATGCACCACTGCCAATTTGACTAAACAGCGGTTCGGCGGCAACAACATACCGATCACCCAGCGCCTGTTGCAGCAGCGGCGTCAGGATTTCTGCCTGTGCCCGTATTTCCGCCTGCGGACGCGTCAACAGCCGCAACGTTGTCAACTGTTGCGGCAAAAACTCGGGGCTACGATATAAACCAAGAACCGGTGCCAGTGCGGCCAGCGTCAGCTTTCCAACACGCAAAGCCCGCTTTAGCGGATGACGTTTAATTTTTTTGATCAAGTCGGCGCGCCCGACGATCAGTCCCGCCTGCGGGCCACCCAGCAGCTTGTCGCCGCTAAACGTCACCAGATCAGCCCCGGCCTCGATGGTCTGGCGGACCGTTGTTTCGCACGGCAAGCCATACTGCGATAGATCAACCAACGTGCCGCTGCCCAAATCGACCACGGTCGGGGCGTTATGGATTTTCCCCAGCCGCGCCAATTGATCGACTTCTACGCTCGTAGTAAAACCCTGAATCACATAATTGCTGCAATGCACTTTCATCAGCAATGCTGTGCGCGGGCCAATGGCATCCGCATAGTCGCTCAGGTGCGTGCGATTGGTGGTACCGACTTCACGCAACTTGGCACCGGCCCGCATCATAATGTCGGGAATACGGAACCCACCTCCGATCTCGACCAACTCGCCACGAGAAACGATCACTTCTCGACGTGACGCCAATGCGCTCAACATCAGCAACACGGCGGCAGCGTTGTTGTTGACCACGGTCGCGGCTTCTGCGCCGGTCAGCTCACACAGTAAATCTTCGACCAAATCATCGCGGTCGCCCCGCTTGCCGGTGGCTAAATCGAACTCCAGATTCATCGGCGCACGCAATGCATCCACCACCCCGCAAATAGCAACGTCCGGCAGAATCGCCCGACCAAGACTGGTATGCAACACCGTGCCGGTTAGATTGAAAACTTGCTTTAACGGCGAAATGGCGGCCGTTGCCAAACGCTCGGCAATTACCGCGTTCAAGGCTGTAATCTCATCAATGACAGCGATCGGGGGCGTTTCTGTTGTGCGTGGTCCGGCGATTTCCTCTCGTAGTTCTGCCAGCAGCGCGCGCACCGCCGCCAGTGTTTGGGTACGGCCATATTTTTCGATCAACGCTGTACATGATGTATCCGCGAGTATCCGCTCGACCGAGGGCAAACGCGCCGCAAAAGCGGCATTGCTATCCAACGCTGATGTTGAAGTAGTCATTCTGGTGCGCCAAACCAAAGTAAAGGATTCATGCTGGCGCGGGTATAACCGGCCTCGGTCACCAATACATCCAGCATTAAACTAGCCAGATCGTCGGCTAGCGGGTCAACCTCGTAATCATGTTCTTGATTAACAATTTTGCGATAGGTGTGGCAGTCGTCGCAGGTTTCGGCACGGATAACTTTTTGCGGGTCATTGGCTTTGTTAGTCAGCGGTGCGTCGGTTTTCTGCCCATTGTCTGTCTCATCCCCTGTATTGCTACGCCCATCCAAACCTTGATAGGCAATATTGGCGTTTTTCTCGCAATGCGAACATTTGACGCGCACCATATGCCATTCGCTGGCGCACAGGCCGCAATGTAAGTAACGATAGCCTTGCGACTGACCGCCGATGCGTATCACGCTGGCGACTGGCGGCGAACCGCAAACCGGGCACAACGTGCCGGTTTCCAGTGCAGGCACATCTTTCAGCGCCAATTTGCTGGAGCGATAAGTCCAGAGGACTTGCAACGCGGCAGCCACGAATGGCGCTTGCGCAGGATCAAGCGCTTCGGTGCGCTGGGCCAGCACCGCATCGGCTAGCGCATCAAGTGTATTTTTGTCCAGTACTTGCAAAGCGGCCAGCACTGGCGCAAGTTGTGGCCGAG
Source organism: Glaciimonas sp. PCH181 (assembly GCF_003056055.1). NCBI lineage: Bacteria > Pseudomonadati > Pseudomonadota > Betaproteobacteria > Burkholderiales > Oxalobacteraceae > Glaciimonas > Glaciimonas sp. PCH181. The sequence goes on along the minus strand of NZ_PYFP01000001.1, from coordinate 595,605 downwards.
CGGCTAAAGTTGGCTCCAGAGCGATCAATAGCCGTTCAAAAATGGTGTACCAGATAGCAGGCCGATCACCAAACGCAGGCAGTGTAGGCATCCCGTGCTGGCGGGCAAGATCAAGCGTGTCTTGATCAGGGTGTTCTGGATCGGCGTTAACGTCGATGAGCGATGCAAACACACCATTCTGTGCATCAACTACATCGGCCATCAGCAAACAATATCCACTTAATTCGGGGCTGACCGGGGTGCCGCTAATGGCACCGGCGGCTAGTTTTCGCAGGCGCGCTGCGCGTGACCCAAAGACGCCATCCGTCGGCGGCAAGCGCAAGCGCGCGATGGAGATGTGATCGAGGGATTCAATCTGCCCGCGTTCTAGAATTCGTTGCACTGAGACTCCTATTTACTCTCTTCTTACAGAGAAAATGGGGCCGGTGAGATCGGCAACTACGTTACTTTTTTATACTCTCCCGGAACCAGCGTGGGTGATGCTTTCTTGCCCAGCCAAGGGTCACGGTACCACGCACCATTGCGCCGATAGAACCCTTGATCCAGAACCCTGCATAAATGTGAATGATAATACCAGTGATCAAAACAAAGGCACAAATGGCGTGTAACAAAGCTGACATACGCACAATCGTCACTGGAAAATAGAAGGAAAAATATTGTCGCCAGATCACAATGCCAGATAATACCAAGCCGAGCATGCAGACGACCATCACAAAAAACAGCAGTTTTTGACCAGCATTATATCTGCCCACTTCGGGGAGTTTATCCTCCCTATTAGCAATGACATCGTCGATCTGTTTCAGCCACTGCACGTCGCCGTCTTCAAACAAGTTATGTCGCCAAAACCGCAAAACTAATAGTAAAAACGATAAAAACATCACAATTCCGACAAACGGATGCAAAATCCGGGTCCATTGACCGCCGCCGAATAGCGCCGTCAACCAAAACATTGACGGATGAAATAGTGCCAACCCAGACAATGCCAGCAACACAAATGTGATCGCCGTGATCCAATGATTGCTGCGTTCGTTGGGGGTATAACGCAGGATTAACGGCCAGGTTGATCGATGTTCTTTGAGGCTTTTCATCACAGTTCTCCCGGCGGATATGGATTTTGCGGGCCATGCCGAATTTGTGCGTTTTCCTGGATTTTACGCGCAGCTTCTTCCGCCTCGCGTTCCTCTTCTTCACTGACTTCGCTGGGGCCAACCCGGGTGTAATGGAAAAAACCGGTCAATGCTGCCAGCGCAATCCCAGCCATTGCCAATGGTTTTGTCACGCCCTTCCACAGCGACACAAACGGACTAATACGTGGATTATTGGGCAAGCCGTGATACAGCGATGGCTGATCAGCGTGATGCAACACATACATGACGTGCGTACCGCCGACGCCGGGCGGATCGTATAGCCCGGCCTTATCAAAACCGCGCGATTTCAGATCTTCGATGCGATCCTCGGCATGCAGTTTCATGTCTTCTTTTGTACCGAATACAATTGCCCCGGTCGGACAGGTTTTAACGCAGGCCGGTTCTTGCCCCACTGCGACCCGATCCGAGCACAACGTGCATTTATAGGCGCGATGGTCTTTTTTGGAGATGCGTGGCACATCGAAAGGGCAACCGGCGATGCAATAACCGCAGCCGATGCAATTTTCCTCATGAAAATCGACGATGCCATTGGTGTATTGAACGATAGCACCCGGGGCCGGGCATGCTTTAAGACAGCCGGGATCTTCGCAATGCATGCAGCCATCCTTACGGATTAGCCACTCAAGATTGCCTTCCTGATTTTCGTATTCTGAAAACCGCATGACCGTCCATGATTTAGCGGTCAGGTCGCGTGGGTTGTCATAGGTGCCGGTGGTGTCGCCGATTTCGTCGCGTAAATCATTCCACTCCATGCACGCGGTCTGGCATGCCTTGCAGCCGATGCATTTAGATACATCGATCAGCTTGGCGACGGTGCCTGTAACCGGCTCCCGTGCCGCAGGCGGCTGCACCGTGGTGGCTGACAGACGTCTGATATCCAGCGATTGCATTGCCATGCTGTTACTCCTTTTGCTGCTTTAGCAGCAGACGCGCAGACCGATTATGCTTTTTCCACCTTAACCAGAAACGATTTAAATTCTGGCGTCTGAGAATTCGCATCCCCGACCGACGGCGTCAGGGTATTAATCAGATAACCCGGTTTAGTCACGCCAGTGAAGCCCCAATGCAAGGGCAAACCAACCGTGTGCATTTTTTTGCCTTCAATCACCAATGATTTGATCCGTTTGGTAACTACAGCTTTAGCAATAATATGCCCACGATTCGAGCTGACTTTAACCCGATCCCCCGCCACCACACCGACTTCCCGCGCCAGTTCTTCGCCGATTTCGACAAACTGTTCCGGCTGGATAATCGCATTCAGCCGCGCATGTTTAGTCCAGAAATGAAAATGCTCGGTCAAGCGATAACTGGTCGCAATATGCGGAAATGCCGCATGTGTGCCAAATTGCGCCCGGTCTTGCGCAAATACGCGTGCCGCCGGATTACTAGTAGCGAGTGGATTTTTTGGATGCAGTGGGTTATAGCCAAGTGGGTTTTCAAAAGGTTCGTAATGCTCTGGAAACGGTCCTTCTGCCATCGCATTTCTGGCAAAAAACCGGGCGACGCCTTCGGCAAGCATGATGAACGGTCCCATGCCATTTTCGGGCGGTTCATCGACCTTGAAGTCGGGTACGTCTACCCCGCCCCACGCCGCACCGTTCCAGCCGATCAGCTTGCGTTTGGCATCGAAAGGTTTGCCTGTCAGATCGCATGATGCGCGGTTGTACAATATCCGCCGATTGGCTGGCCATGCCCAAGCCCAGTTGAGCGTCTGACCAATCCCACTTGGATCGGTGTTGTCGCGTCGCGCCATCTGATTACCCGCCTGCGTCCATGCGCCGCAAAATATCCAACAGCCGCTAGTAGTGGTGCCATCGTCACGCAGCAACGCAAACGATGGCAATTGTTCACCTTTCTTCGCCAGTATCTTGGTGGCATCTTTGGGATCGACCAGATCGACTAAGGCCTGACCGTTATATTCTTTCGCCAGCTCTTCTGGCGTCGGACTTTCGGGATTGGCATAGGGCCAGGTCAGATTAACAATCGGATCGGGAAACTTGCCGCCTTCGGCCTTATACATCTTACGCATGCGCAGAAAAATGCCCGACATAATATCCAGATCGCTACGCGACCGGCCCGGCGGCTCTGCACCTTGCCAGTGCCATTGCAGCACTCGCGACGAACTGACCAACGAACCGCGCTCCTCCGCAAAGCACGAGGTAGGCAAGCGAAATACTTCGGTTTGGATTTTCTTGGCATCAACGTCGTTAAATTCGCCGTGCGGCTTCCAGAACTCGGCCGTTTCCACCGCCAACGGATCCATCACTACGAGCCATTTCAGTTTCGACAAACCTTCGCTGACCTTCTGCTTGCTAGGGGTAGACGCCAGCATGTTGAAACCTTGCGCAATGTAGCCATTCATTTTTCCCTGATGCATCAGCTCCACCGCCTGGAGCAAATCGTAGGGCTTATCGAGTTTGGGCAGATAGTCGTAACACCAGTTATTCTCAGCTTTAGCCGCATCTCCCCACCAGGTTTTCATGAAACTGACGTGGAAACTGCGATAATTTTTCCAATAACTGAGTTGATTAGGGCGTAATGGCTTGCTGGCGCGGGCGGCGATATAAGCGTCGAAATCCTGCTCTTTCTCGCCCGGCAAGGTCATGTAACCGGGCAGCAAATTGGACATCAGGCCAAGGTCGGTCAACCCTTGAATATTCGAATGCCCCCGCAAAGCGTTCATGCCGCCGCCAGCAATGCCGATATTCCCCAGCAGCAGTTGCACCATAGCCCCGGTCCGAATAATTTGCGCGCCGGTCGAATGATGGGTCCAGCCCAACGCATAAAGGATGGTCCCGGCACGGTCGGGCGTTGCAGTCGAGGCCAACGCCTCCGCCACTTTTTGGAATTTATCCGGCGGCACGCCACACGCACGTTCGACTAATGCGGGGGTATAACGTGAATAATGAGCCTTCAGCAGTTGATAGACGCAGCGCGGATGCTGCAACGTCGGGTCAACCGTGGCAAAGCCATCGCTGCCCATTTCATAATCCCACGTGCTTTTATTCGGATACCCACCGGCTTTTTCGTCATAGCCTGAATACAGGCCGTCATTAAATGCGAAATCCTCACGCACGATAAATGGCATGTCAGTGTAGTTACGCACGTATTCGTGCTGGATTTTATCGTTCACCAGCAAGTAATTGATGATCGCGCCCAAAAACACGATATCCGAGCCAGTCCGGATCGGCACATGAAAATCGGCCACCGATGCGGTGCGCGTAAAGCGCGGATCGACCACGATCAAGCGCGCCTTGTTATGCGCCTTGGCTTCGGTCACCCATTTAAATCCACATGGATGTGCTTCAGCGGCATTGCCGCCCATAACCAGGATGACATCGGCGTTCTTGATGTCGACCCAATGATTCGTCATCGCGCCACGTCCAAACGTCGGGGCAAGACCTGCCACCGTAGGACCGTGTCAAACGCGCGCCTGATTATCAAATGCCAGCATCCCCATACTACGTATGGTTTTGTGCGTCAGATACCCGACTTCGTTGGTTGCCGCAGATGCCGCCAGCATGCCCGTCGTCAGCCATCGATTGACGGTCGCGCCGTCAGCATTTTTTTCAATGAAATTGGCATCGCGATCCTGTTTCATCAGCCGGGCGATTTTGTCGAGTGCATCGTTCCAGCCAATTTTTTGCCATTTGTCGTCCCCCGGCGCACGATATTCAGGCGCTAATAAACGGCTGGGACTATGGATGAAATCGATCAGGCTGGCCCCTTTTGGACAGAGCGTGCCGCGATTCACCGGATGGTCGGGATCGCCCTCGATATGAATGATACTGGCAGAGACGTTTTTAGCGCCGTCACCAAGACCGTACATCAGGATGCCGCAACCGACAGAACAATAGGGACAGGTATTGCGGGTTTCAGTAGTGCGTGAAAGTTTATATTGCCGGACTTCCGCAAGCGCTGCTATTGGCGCAAAACCCAGTAAAGCGAGGCTGGAGCCCGCCAGCGTTGTGCCAGTAACTTGTAGAAACTGGCGCCTAGACATTTGATCCATGATGGCCTCTAATGACAGATGCAACGGTAACACCGGAGTACAGTGGATGCTGAAAAATATAGCACTAATTGAGAAACACCGTACAAATATCACACTGTTAAGACATTAACTCGCAGGCTGGTGATGGCATAAAAATCCATTAACTCATCCATTAAACCTGGAACCGATTTATTGTTTAGTATTGCCGCTGCGGTGTTGACGGTGTTGAATGGATTTGATTCCGGAAGCTTAAAGAAAAGGTCGGACGGTCGTATTGCGGTTAATTAACGTGGTAACGATGTTATCAAATTTAATGAAGTTATTACCGAGCGCTTTGGCAACCGTGTATTGCACGTCGAATCGATAATCGATGGTGCGGTGCACTTTGGTAGTGGCTGTGAAATGCGCGTCTTTGACGTACACCATTTGCCTATCCTTAGCTTCAAAAACGTAATACGTATTTACAGCGTTCGGTAGTTGTGGGCTGCCTTGTTGGTACGTTCGATAAATACCATGGTGTCCGGTCCAATATTCCAGATTACGACGGCGGGGGTCGAATTTTTCAGCGGCTCTGGCTTCCAGCCCCGTTGCGTAATTGGCACTGGATCGTTTGGGCGTTTGTGTGCGCCTGATGTGAATTTTTATCTGATCATCTTTTTCCGTCATTCCGGGCAAAATTGGCTCCATGCTTGGATAACGAAAAGCAAAAGTAATCAATTTTTCATCTGCATCGCTGGGTTTATATTGCGCTGGCAAGGTAAATATAACGGCACCATCATAGGAAGATAATCGTTTCAGAGGGATGTCTTGGCAGGCCATTACGAAACAAATAAATACTGTCATCGAAGCAATGATGAGGTACGGTTTTTCGGTAACAGTCTTGATCGTCATACAAACTTTCTCTCAAACAAAAAAATAACTTTTATGCTGCAACACAACAATTTCTGCGAATTTCGCAAGGTTACCTGTAAATGATTGCAGATAATTCTGAAAATAAATTCAGATTTTTCTTAATTAGAGATCACGTCGAATAGAAACTAGACCGTTAAAACACAGCATACCCATGTGATCGCAGGTTTTTTTGAACTAGTTAAAACTGCGCTCGTCCTATCTTCAGCGTTAAAAAATACCGCCCCAATCTGAAGTTGCCGCTGTTCCCGCCAGTCAACGAAATCAAGGAGTCACCAAATGCGTGTCAATCCATCCTTCTCTGCGCTCGACGATGTTTGTGTCAATACGCTGCGTTTTCTTTCAGTGGATGCAGTCCAGCAGGCAAACAGCGGTCATCCCGGCCTACCGCTGGGCGCAGCACCGATGGCGTATGTGCTGTGGACGCAATTTCTGAAACATCATCCATCCAATCCACACTGGATAGATCGCGATCGTTTCGTGCTGTCGGCGGGACACGGTTCCGCGCTGCTATATAGCCTGCTACACATGACCGGCTACGATCTTCCGTTGGAACAACTACAGCAGTTTCGTCAATGGGGCAGTATTACGCCCGGTCATCCAGAGCGCGGTCTGACGCCGGGGGTTGAAGTTACGACAGGCCCGCTCGGACAAGGATTTGCCAACGGCGTCGGCATGGCGATTGCAGAGGCACATCTAGCTGCGCAGTACAACCGGGACGGCTTGCAGGTAATCAATCATTTCACTTACGGGATTGTCAGCGATGGCGATTTGATGGAAGGGATTGCCTCCGAGGCGGCGTCGTTGGCGGGTCATTTGCAACTGGGTAAATTGATTTATCTTTACGATGACAACAATGTGACCTTGTCGGCGGGGACTGAAATGACGTTTAGCGAGGACCGCGCACGGCGTTTCGATGCCTATGGCTGGCAAACGCAAACAATAAAGGACGGCAATGATTTGGCAGCGATAGCAGAAGCGCTGGAGATTGCGCGCGCTGAAATCGGACGGCCATCACTCATATTAGTGCGCACACATCTTGGTTACGGCTCGCCCAACAAACAAGACACTTTCGAGGCGCATGGTTCGCCGCTAGGCGTGGAAGAAGTACGGCTGACTAAACGTAATTTGGGTTGGCCTGAGGAACCGCCATTTACTATTCCAGATACCGCCAGAGAGCACTTTCTTGCAGTAAACAAGCTGGGCGAGACGGCTGAAGCAGCATGGAAAGATATTTTTTCTGCCTACGAAAAACAGTTTCCTGTGCTGGCCTTGGAATTCCAGCAACGGATGGACGGTGGCGGTGCCGCCCTGCCCGCTGGCTGGGATACCGATATTCCGCAGTTTCCGGCGGATGAGAAAGGCCTGGCAACGCGGGTGGCGGCGGGCAAAGTCATGAACGCCATCGCTGCGCATTTCCCAGCGCTATTTGGCGGCTCGGCGGATCTGGATCCTTCGACCATGACGGCTTTGAAAGGACATGGCGATTTTCAGCCGCCCGGCTTAAGCGATCTTGACATGGCCATAGAAAGGCAGGGTTCTGACAGCGGCGGTTGGAGTTATACCGGCCGGAATCTGCATTTTGGCGTGCGCGAACATGCGATGGGCGCGATCATGAACGGCTTGGCAGCGCATGGCGGCGTGCTGCCGTTTGGTGCGACTTTTCTCGTTTTTTCCGATTACATGCGGCCATCGATCCGCCTTGCTGCGTTGATGGGCTTGCATGTGGTGTATGCATTTACCCACGACAGCATTGCATTGGGCGAGGATGGCTCGACCCATCAGTCGGTAGAGCAGCTTGCCAGTTTACGGGCAATCCCGCGTTTGATCGTTATTCGTCCGGCCGACGCCAACGAAACCGCTGTGGCATGGCGCGTGGCGATGCAGTCATTTCACCAACCGGTAGCGCTGGCCCTGACCCGCCAGCACGTGCCGACGTTGGATCGCGCGCATTTTTCCTCTGCCGATGGCTTGCAGCATGGCGCTTACATTCTGGCGGATCCGTCGGGCGGCAAGCCGGATCTGATTCTGATTGCCAGCGGCTCGGAAGTGTGGCTGATCGTCGCTGCGCAGAAAGCGTTAGAGGCGCAAAACATTCAGGTGCGGCTTGTGTCTATGCCAAGTTGGGAGTTATTTGAAAATCAGTCGCAGGAATATCGCGATACGGTATTGCCCCCGACGGTAAAAGCCCGGCTGGCAGTCGAAGCGGGTATCGCGCAAGGCTGGCATCGTTATGTGGGCAACGCTGGCTCGGTGCTTTCGGTCGACGATTTCGGCGCGTCTGCTCCGGGCGATGTGCTGTTACGTGAATACGGTTTTACTGTTGAAAACGTATGCAAGCGGGCATTGGCTTTATTGCGTTCCTAACCATCCTCCCGCAAAGCCGGCGCGTCGCAAGCCGGTCGCGATGTAGGGGCAATCACGCATCAAATGCCATAACAATTCGCTACGATAATTTTCGACCATCAAAATAATCGGGCCTTCGTTGATACCGAAATGCCAATGCGAAACCCAGCCATAAGGATTGTGCGATTTGCCGGGATATGTTGGGTTGTAAGTGGCCTTGAAGCCATAGGGATTACCGGCTTTTAAGCCGATTTCGTGGATGAAATGGTCGATGGTGGGCAACACGATTTCGGGTGCAAATGGTAGTGATGCGACAACTACCCAAGGGGCGATGGTACCGTCGTCCGGGCCGTGCGGAACACCGCGTGCGACATAGTCAAAAAATTCACGTTTGACGCCGTTCACCTCAAGGCTAATGGGGCCGGGGCCATCGCTGGCGGTGATGCCCCAGCAGCACGCGCCATAGCCGACAAAGCCATGCGGATTGTCGATGGCGTATTGTTGTTGCACGACGGTGGCGCGACGGCTGTTTTCGAAATAGTCGATGCCTTTGGTGCGCATGAAGGTGTCTTGAATGCCACGGAAATCTATCCAGATGTGGGATAGTTGATGGGTGAATAGCGAACCGGCGTAGAGGTAATCGTAGCCGTAGCTGTTTTCCCACTTATATTCTGAGGCCCAGTCTTCGTAGCTGTTATCTGACAATGGGTGCGTGGGAGAGCCAAATCCTAGGATATAGAGCAGCAAGGCTTCGTCGTAGCCTTTCCAACGATAGGGGATGAAGCCGCTTTCTGGCAGCCATCCCATTGAGACTGCGCCGCCGTTGGCTTGTGCCCATTGCCAGTCGGCGCGTAAATATAATGCCTCTGCCAGAGTGCGGATTTCGGTTTCGTCTTTGGTGGCGGCATCGAAGTAGCGGCCGGCGGTTAATGCGCCGGCTAGTAAAAAGGCACTATCGATGGTGGATAGTTCACAGTTCCAAACGCGGCGACCGGTGGACATGTCTAGAAAATGGTAATAGAAACCTTTGTAGCCGGTGGCATCGGGTTCGGGGCCTTGGGGGCTATTCCAGAAAAATTTTAGCGTTGTCAGGACGCGGGTTATTGCTTCGGCGCGGGGGATGAAACCGCGCTCTACTGCTACTGGGTAGGCGGCTAGAGCCAAGCCAACAGCGGCGACGCTGGCTGGCCAGCCGGGGGCGCTTTTGTCTATTACCAGACCGTTTTTGGGGTTGGTTTCATGCATGAAATAGCTGAAAGATTCGCGTTGGAGCATTTCTAGTTCAGCTTGTTGGGAGAGTTTTTTTTGGGTCATGGTGAGGGGGGTGTTTGGGTTTGGTTCGGTTATTTGGTAGTTGAAACGGTCGGTGCTCCGTAGATAGTTCGCCGGGGGTAGCGCCTGCAAGGTCAAGAACAAGGTCAATAACAACGTCAACTGTGGTTGCTCACGCAACCTTAACGACAACTTCGCTTCTCCGATCGTCGTTCAACCCGACACACCACCACTAAAAAAGCGGCTGTTTTTGAAGCGGCATTTGACGTGGCTGTTGAAGTTGACCTACCCCGTCATATAGCGCTGCCAAATGTTTCAAGGGTTTGTCGGAAAACATGTTTGAGCGAAGCGAGTTGGTTTTTCGACCCGGCAAACCTCTGAGACATGCGGGAACCTGGGCAGTGATATCTACGGTCGCCTTCTTTTTGGCTCCGTTTTCTGCCGGGGTGCCTAGCCGAAGCGAGAACAAAGTGACCGGCTGCCGCGCCGTCCCCGGCCTGCTTCCACGAAGAACAAACCGTTTTAGCTACCAAACAATGACCCCATCTCGAAAACCCACAACCCGATCCAACTCCCCAATACACTCAACCGTAAAATCCGCCTCCGGATAAGCCGCAACCTCCCCCGCATCCAAAGCATAATGCCCCTGCCGGGGAAAAACCGTACTCAACTTCTCCCCCATGACACTCTTCATCGCCGCCAAAATCCGCAACTTATCATCCACCATCACATAATGCCGCGCCGGATACCGCAACTGAAGATCATCCAGCATCTTCTCCTTATGGATATAAATTAACACCCGCCCCTCAACCGCATCCCACAATCCAGAGCGCTGAATTTTGCGCGGCTGAAACACCACATCTCCGTCCGATAAAATCACCGTCGGCCCCCACGCACCGAACCGGGCAAGCACATCCAGCGCCCCCGGATACAACCGATCAGCAAAGGGATAATCCACCAAAAACGCCGACATTTGCAGCAACCGCGGATCATTCATTGCCCCAAGTCGATATCGCTGCAACGCCCCCAAATAATCCGCATAACCAAGCTCCACCCGCAACGCCTCAAAAATCTGCCAGTAACGATCCCGATTAGCCTCACCGAACTCTTGCGCCAGATGTGTTTGCAAATCGAATTGCACGCGATCGTTGTCCAGCAAGGTATTGTCGCAATCAAACAAAAAAACAATCTCAGCCGGTGCTGCCAAGTTGGTCGCGTTTGTCATTGGCGTACGTCCTCCGAAGCAGCGGGGTTATCCCATTGATCGCCATCTTCCATGAGTTGATCCGCTGAAGGTGGCCCCCACGTATCCGGGTCATACATCACCACTGGCACCAGATCAGAGAAAGTCGTCCCGGTCGTCGTATCCAATATCGGCTCAACCACGCGCCAGGCGGCCTCGACTGCTTCGCCGCTGGTGAACAAGCCTGCATCTCCTTGTAGCGCATCGCCCAGCAACCGCTCATACGGCGTCATCTCGTCGCCGGGAGGGCGATGGGAGATCAGGCTTGCTGCGGTGCCGACCATCGCTTCCCCAGGCAATTTGGTACGCGCACCGAGAGCGATCAATACATCGGGACTGAGGCGAAAACGAAAATAGTTAGGATGCCCGGTGCCAGCATCAAACACGGGATGCACGGGCGGTTTGAGTTCGACCAATACCTCCGTGCACGTCACCAGCAACTGTTTTCCAGCGCGAATATAAAAAGGTACGCCGGACCAGCGTGGATTGTCGATATGCAATCTCAGAGCCGAGAAGGTTTCGACTTGCGAATCGGCAGCAACACCGGCCTCATCGCGATAGCCTTTAAACTGCCCGCGCACGACCTCGTCAGGGACCAACGGACGCATCGCTCGCAAGACCCGTAATTTTTCGTAGAGGATCGCATCTTGAACCGCAGCCGTGCCTGCCTTGGCATCGACATTCATCGGTACTTCCATCGTCAGCAACACCATCACTTGCAGCAGGTGATTTTGGATTACGTCGCGAATCGCGCCGACTTCTTCGTAAAAAGCGCCTCGCCCTTGCACGCCGAATTGCTCTGCCATCGTGATCTGCACACTGGCAATATAGGCACGATGCCAGATCGGCTCAAGAAAGGTATTGGAAAAGCGAAAGTACAGCAGGTTTTCAACGGCCTCTTTACCCAAATAATGGTCGATCCGAAAAATCGCCTCCTCGGCAAAAGCGGCGTGTAGCGTGCGATTCAGTGCTTGTGCAGACGCAAGATCGCGCCCAAAGGGCTTTTCGACGATGACGCGTGCATTCTGCGCACCGCCAGAAGTCGCCAGCCCTTCTGTCACAGGCGCAAACATGCTGGGTGGAATGGCCAGGTAATATAGCGGCCGCACTGCATTACCCAAGGCTTGACGTAATTGCGCGTAGGTCGCAGCATCCTGGTAATCGCCACTAATATAGTGCAGTTGTGCGGAGAGTTTTTCGAATGCAGCAGCGTCAAAGCTGCCATGTTTTTCCAGGCTGTCGCGCGCGCGTTCGCGAAATTGATCGATTGTCCAGTCAGATTTAGCCACGCCGATAATCGGCAGATCAAGGCGACCATGCACGATCATGGCTTGCAGCGCCGGGAATATCTGCTTGTAAGCAAGATCACCGGTCGCGCCGAAAAAAACAAACGCGTCGGAATGCTGAGGGGAAGAGTCAGCCATCGTCATTCCTTCGGTGTTGTCGGTTCAATCGCCTTTTCAACATGACCGCCAAATCCGTGTCGCATGGCGGACAATACTTTATCGGCAAAATCGGATTCACCGCGTGAACTGAAGCGTTCATACAGCGCGGCACTTAAAATAGGCGCTGGCACGGCTTCGTCGATGGCGGCCGTAATCGTCCATCGGCCTTCGCCAGAATCCGACACCCGCCCGGCATAGTTTTGCAACGTCGGGTCTGCGTTCAGCGCACCGGCGGTCAGATCGAGCAACCATGATCCGATCACGCTGCCGCGTCGCCATACCTCTGCGATCTCGGGCAGGTCCATTTCATATTGATAAAATTCTGGATTGCGTAGCGGCGTTGTTTCGGCGTCTATCGTGTTTTTTTGGAGACCGACGTTAGCGTTGCGCAGAATATTCAGCCCTTCGGCATACGCGCCCATGATGCCGTATTCGATACCGTTGTGAACCATTTTGACGAAGTGACCGGCTCCTTGAGGGCCGCAATGAAGATAGCCTTGCTCGGCGGTACTGGTGGTGTGTTGACGTCCCGGCGTAAGCGTGGCTGCATCGACGCCGGATGCCAGCGTGGCAAAGATGGGATCGAGATAAGCGACGATGTCTTTTTCGCCACCGATCATCAGGCAATAGCCCCGCGCCAACCCTGCTACACCGCCACTGGTGCCGACATCGACATAATGAATCTGGTGCGGTTTAAGTTCTGTTGCGCGTCGGATATCGTCGCGATAATAGGAGTTGCCGCCGTCAATGATGATGTCCCCGGCGGCAAGTAAAGGTGCCAATAACGCCAGATCGTCATCCACTAACGCAGCGGGGACCATCAGCCAGATTACGCAGGTGCCGCCATCGTGCTTACGCAACTTGGTCACCAAATCGTTTAACGAAGATGCGCCGACAACGCCGGGTTGCAAAAGCGCCGTCACCGCCTCGTCCCGAACGTCGTAGACGACGCATTCATGGCCGCCGCCAGAGAGCCGCCGCACCATATTTGCGCCCATGCGCCCCAATCCAACCATGCCGATATGCATTGTGAACCTCCTTGTGGAAATTCTTATTGCGATAAATTGTGCACTGGAAACCATTTTCAGGATGCAGATTGGAAACAGCATTGCCATGTTTCGCGACACCGGCTGAGAACGATTCTACGATGAATTTCTATAGCAAATACAGCACGTCATTTTTAAATATAACTGCAATCTAATAATCGGCATCCCCTGCCGGTTGCGACTGTTCAAGATTTTCTAATGTTTCGAGAAATGTTTTGCACCACCAATGGACATCTTGCTCTTTAATCCGACGCAATAAGGCTTCATGACGCTTACGCCGTTCGTCCAAAGGCATGCGCAACGCCTGTTGAATAATCTGTGCAGTGCGTTCGACATCATAAGGATTGACCAACAACGCTTCTTTAAGTTGTTCAGCTGCGCCCGCAAAGCGCGACAGCACCAATACGCCCGGGTCTTCGGGGTCCTGCGCCGCTATAAATTCTTTGGCAACCAAATTCATGCCATCGCGTAAAGGCGTGACCAGCCCAACCCGGCTAGCCCGGTACAAGCCCGGTAAGCGCTTCCGCGCTACGGTGCGATGGATATAGCGAATCGGCATCCATTCAAGTCCGCCGAAATCACCGTTAATCGATCCGCAGAGATTTTCCAGCTCATGCCGGATGTTGGCGTAAGCATCGACATCTTCGCGGCTGGGCGAAGCGATTTGAATCAGCGTTGCGCTGTTCTGATTTTCGGGATAACGCACCAGTAATTCACGAAAGGCGCGAATACGCTGTGGCAGCCCTTTTGAGTAATCCAGCCGATCAACGCCTATCAGCAATTGACGGCGCGAATATTCTTCGCGCAGCCTGCGAAACATTTGCATGCTTTCTTTACTTTCGCCCAGACGCGTGAACTCATCAACATCAATACCGATCGGAAATGCGCCCGCCTGTACCGTACGATTGTAGGCGCGATAACGCCCATCCGGGAGCGCTTCGGCATGGGCCTCACTTTGGACGTAATGCGAAAAATTCGTCAAATCCGCATCACTTTGAAAGCCCAGAAGATCGTATGCAAATAACGTACGTAGCAACCAATCCTGCTGCGGAATAGCTGCGGTAATCAATGGCGGCGGCATCGGAATATGCAGAAAAAAACCAATCCGATTACGACATCCCATTGCCCGCAAATTAGCAGCTAACGGGATCAAATGATAATCGTGTACCCAAATCTGATCATCGGGCTTCAGCAATGGCAACAATTTGCGCGCAAAAAGTTCGTTAACGCGGCGATAGCCCTCGGCAAAACCCGGTTCGTAATTCCCTAAATCGAGTCGGTAATGGAATACCGGCCACAGCACGCCATTGGCATAGCCAAGGTAATACGCGTCGTGATCTTTACGACATAAATCGACGGTGGCCAGCGTGACGTTGCCCGCTTGTTCTATATGTACTTTGCCTTCACCCGGCGTGCCGCCGTCGGCTTCTTCGACTATCTTGCCGCTCCAGCCAAACCAGAGCGCACCGGTTTTTTTCATGCTATCGCCGAGTGCGACAGCGAGACCTCCCGCGGCTGGCTTACGTGGATCGGCAATACGATTTGAAACAATAACGAGACGTGACATAGTTTCCTTTCAGCTCTTGAACCCTGCTTACAACCTCCCCAGTAGCGTCCGTGAAGCTTTTTTAGATAGCGGTATCCCATGGGGCCGATAACCGCATGGCGCAATTAATCAGTCCTACCATTGAATAAGTCTGCGGAAAATTCCCCCACATTTCGCCGGTCACGGGATGGGTGTCCTCTGATAACAAGCCGAGGTGATTACGGGCTTTAAGCATGGTTTCAAAAATCTCACGCGCCTGTTCTTTTCTGCCGATACGGGCTAACGCATCGATACGCCAAAACGTGCAGATATTAAATGCGGTTTCAGGCTTACCAAAATCGTCCGGCGCTTCGTAACGGCGCATATACGGACCATCGCACAACGTGCGTTCCAGCGCATCGACAGTGGAGACAAAACGTGGATCTTTGGGGTCGATGAAATTCACTTCAGCCATCAACAGCACGCTGGCGTCCAGATCGCGTCCGCCCAGACTTTCAGCAAAGGCCTGACGTTCTTCGCTCCAGGCTTCCCGCAACAACAGTTCGCGGATAATCGCCGCCCGGCTTGCCCAATGCTCTGAACGTTCCACCAATCCTAGTTTCTGCGCGATCTTGGAGAGTCGGTCGCAGGCGGCCCAACTCATCAGTACCGAGGAAGTGTGAACCCGCGCCCGTGAGCGTAATTCCCACATTCCGGCGTCCGGTTGATCATGGACCCGAAACGCCTGATCGCCCACCGCCTCCAGATGGAGGAATTCCGGAATGCCTGCACGATGGAACAACCGATGATCCAGAAACGCCTGTGCTGCACCCAAAACGATATTGCCGTAGACGTCATGCTGATAATGTTCCTGCGCCTGATTCCCAATCCGCACCGGCGCGTTATTCCGATAACCGGGTAATTGCTCCACGATGGATTCTGGCAGCAACTCCTCCAGCCCGATGCCATATAACGGCTGAATATGGCCGCCCTTGGAGCGCGCCACGACGTTTTTCAGATAGCGCATGTAATCTTCCAGCGTCCCGACTTCTGACAGGCTGTTAAGGGCGCGCACCACAAAGAAAGCGTCACGCAACCAGCAATACCGATAATCCCAATTACGACCGCTGCCGGGGGCTTCGGGAATGCTGGTTGTCATGGCTGCGATGATCGCCCCGGTATCCTCGAATAACGACATTTTCAGCGTAATAGCGGCGCGAATGACGACGTCTTGCCATTCCAGCGGCACCGCCAGACGGCGACTCCAGGCGCGCCAGTAATGCAGGGTTTCTTTCTCGAATATGCGGGCCGTGTCTTCAATACCCTCCGCCAGCGATTCATCCGGCCCGAGCATGAAATTGGCGGTTTTATCCAATACAAAAAACGACTCAGTCAATAAATAGCTCAGCGACGTATCGGTATTCAGACGCAGTGTGTCTGACGGACCGACATACCGGATGTGATGGCTGCCTTGCGTGACTGTCGGCACATGTCGCCCCCAATCAAAGCGCGGCTTCAGGCGCACACGGATGCGGATTGCACTGTCTAGCGGTCGAACACGGCGCACTAGCATCAGCGGACGAAACATCCGGTCACGACTAAGAAAACGTGGTGCAAAATCGGTAATTTCAATGCCACGGCCATCTCCGTCAAACAAACGCGTACGCAAGACGGCAGTATTGGGTTCGTAGAATTGCTCACTACGGGCAAAATTCTCGACTTCAATGTCCCAGAAACTGCCATTGTCTGAAGCATCTAATATTGAATTGAATACGGGATCGCCATCGAACCGCGGCAAGCAACACCAGACCATCTTTCCCATCCGATCTACCAGCGCGCTAAATGCACAATTTCCGATCACGCCGCAATCGAGCGAATGTGTGACCGGCGGAGCAGTAGGGATTGGTGGAGCAGACTCGGCAAAAGTATTCGTCATATCAACGTTCCTTGGCTATGGATAAAAGGTGGGGCTCTTGGGCTAAGCGCGCCAATTGAGATAGTTCGGTGCGCAGTGCCTGCGGGCTGGCGATCCGATAACCTGCAACGCTGGCACCTGCGCCAATTTTGATCGCCATCCCGCCGACCTCCTGAACATAAGCAAAGCCAATTTCGTCTGTCGTATCGTCGCCAAAAAATACCGGACGTGTGCTGTTGAATGGTGGTTCCGCCAGAAAATCGCGAATTGCAGTGCCTTTGTTCACACTGTCGGCCTTGGCCTCTATCACCATTTTTCCGTGTATTAGCACCACGCCGGGACAGTTACGCAACGCGGCCTGCATCGCAAATTTGCAGACAACCTCAAGCTCGGGCGCCTGACGATAATGCAGCGCAAGCGCCCCGCGCTTTTGTTCGACCCGCAAACCGGGATGGGCTGCAGCCAATTCGTTCACGCAGGTCTGCATGGCAGAAAATTCGGTTACAGGCGCGTAATGGAGGACACCGTCGATATCACGTCGCTCCATGCCGTGAACCCCCGCTACAGGCAGCGTGATGGTGGCAAGCATGGCATCGATTTGTGCAATCGGACGGCCGGAAACGATGGCTAATCTGCCATCCAGCAGATCACGAACAGCGTGTAGCGAGGCAATTAATTCAGGGGAAATGACGACTTCTTCCGGCGTGGGTGCCAGGTCAACCAGCGTGCCATCGAAATCTAGGAAAAGAGCGCATTCAAGTAAAGCGTGCACGTTGAAATGTGCGTCTGTAGGTTGTGCATTTTGCATGTATGGACGACCCCAGTGAAGTGTTGGAAGGCGGCATCTTATGAAAATAATATTGATCGAAGACTCTCCGGAAATCTGGCAACTTCCCGCATATTAGGAAGCGAATAACACGATGTTCGCTTCTATTTTCATAAGATTATTCTTATATAAATGCTAAAAAATCGAGCGTTATTACTTTTATTAGGATAAGTCTTGGGATCGTTTAGTTCACCATTATTTTTTTCACATGACTAAATCGACTGTTTCATGGGGGAAATAAAGGTGTTTAGGTTGCGCCTATTTGGTTGAGGCTCATAGGAAATTTTAATATGATTTTCACAACAAAAAAAAGGAGCCATGCGGCTCCTCTTTTTCTAAAAAACATCTAAATAAGTCTAAATTTACGCGTACTCCCGGCATTACGTCATACCCAATTCTCCAGACGTAGCGCAGAAACCCTTTCAAACTCTCGTAAATTATTAGTTATCAGTGTCAATCCTTCGCTGCGCACATGTACCGCAATAGGTAAGTCATTCACGCCAATGGGCATTTCTTTACGCTCAAGATCGGCGCGTATATCACCATAGTGGGCGGCGGCTTTAAGGGTGTAATCGAGCACATCCTATGGCGCTAATATATTGCACGTCTAATGGGGACGCCATCCCACTTTATGCCGCTTTACTCTCTCCTTTTTAGAAAGTTTTTCGGGCTTATAAATTGTTTAACATGATCGTTGACATTACAACATACTCATCATACCATCACACCAGAATAAGAATTTCAAGTGATTTCCTTACAGTCCTGCCATTATCAATACGACACGTAGCACCTGATCAGAACTCTGATCAATAACAGCTAATTGCCATAGAGCGAAGCTGCTTTTTATCATCCACCGAGGAGACACTATGACATTTGTAACTAAGTTCGCTATCGCCTGCATTTCCGTTTCAACCCTATGCATGGCACAGGTTCCCGCTAGCGCGGCAGAGCTGATCGCCATCATCACGCCATCCCACGACAATCCCTTCTTTAAAGCAGAGTCCGACGCCGCCGCCGCACAGGCGAAGAAAATGGGCTACGACACGTTGATATTGATTCACAACGATGACGCCAACAAACAAAACGAATTATTTGATACCGCTATCGCCCGCAAAGCCAAGGCGATCATTTTGGATAATGCTGGATCCGATGCGTCGATTTCTGCGGTGGCAAAAGCCAAAAAAGCTGGCATTCCCTCGTTCCTGATTGATCGTGAAATCAATGCGACCGGTATTGCTGTTACCCAGATCGTGTCGAATAACTATCAGGGTGCACAATTAGGTGCACAAGAATTCCTGAAGTTGATGAAAGGCAAAGGCAATTACGTTGAGTTGTTAGGCCGCGAAGCTGATATCAATGCCGGTGTGCGTTCCAAGGGTTATCACGACATTATTGATCGGGCACCCGGCATGAAAATGGTCGCCAAACAATCGGCTAACTGGAGTCAGCCAGAAGCGTTCACGATTATGGAAAGCATTCTGCAAGCGCATCCAGAAATCAAAGGGGTCATTTCAGGCAACGACACGATGGCAATGGGCGCGTGGGCAGCGTTAAAAGCGGCGAAGCGAACCGATGTCATTCTGGTCGGCTTTGATGGCAGCAATGATGTCCGCGATTCGATCAAGGATGGCGGCATCAAAGCTACCGTGCTGCAACCGGCATTCCGTCAGGCCCAATTGGCGGTTGAGCAGGCAGATAAATACCTCAAAACAGGCAAAACCGGCCTCCCGGAAAAACAGTTGATGGACTGCGTTCTGATCAATGCGCGGAATGCACCGAAACTGGAGTTATTTGCGGTTTTGAAATAATCCTTAGTGTCAGTAATGGGTGCGGCAGAAGCGCCCATGATGAAATATGCCTACTCTCGACAAGACGTTCAGAGTAGGCCTCAACAGATTAAGATTATTTGCCTGCATTCGCGCGACTATCTCCAAGGCGCATTGCTGCATCAACCCGTTTGGAATTCAGACATGAAAAATCGTAGCGCATGCGCGTTGACCATGCTTGTTGTGAGTGCGTTAATCAGCGGTTTAGGCGGTTGCAAGCTAGTCAAAAACGATGCTACGACAGAAGCCGCGAAGAAAAATAGTGCATCCTCTTTTAATAACAGCGCCTTTGATCCCGTCGCAATGGTGACGAAATTGTGGTTGCCGCAAGTTCTGCCGTACATCGATAAAAAAGCGGTGGATTTTGCGACGTTATCGCAAGCGATGGAAAAGGATCTCGACGCTGCGGGTAAACAATATGGTTATCACGAAAAAGGTGAAGACACGCCGTGGAACTTCGTCACCACAGTCGAAGGTGTCGTGGTTGAGGCGGATACCGATGCCAGCGCGCCTACTTTACGAATCGCCACCAGTAATAATGGCAAAGGAGATGCTGAAATACAGATTGGCCCGATTTTTAGCGGTGCCTCTTTGCGTGACTCCCTGCCTTTTATCTCGTTTGATAAATTTGCGAATCAGATCGATTTCGCCCAATTTGCCTCAGCGCTGAACGATCACGCTTACGCCACCGTCCTCAAAGATAAAATCCCTGCCGATATTAAAGGCAAAAAAATCAAAGTAACCGGTACTTTTACCTATGATAGCGCGGCTGATATGCCGTCAGTGATGCCGGTAACGTTCTTGGTGGAGAGCGGTAAATGAGCGACGCCACCAAGCAGGACGACGCCCAGCACGAAATAGTATTGCGCGTTGAAAATGTCACCAAAGTCTATCCCGGTACGATTGCGTTAAAAAATGCCACTTTTGCAGTAAGAAAAGGGGCAGTTAATGTGCTGGTGGGCGAAAACGGTGCCGGTAAGTCAACCCTGATGAAAATCATTGCCGGGGTCGAGCAACCGACTACAGGCCGGGTCATGATTGGCGACGCCGAAGTCCATTTAAACAGCATCGACGACGCCGTGGCGCACGGGATTGGGATTGTATTTCAGGAATTAAACCTGTTTCCCAACTTGTCGATAGCCGAGAATATTTTCATTTCAAGAGAAATCACCGGCATCGGCTTCAAAATCGCCATGGCTGAGCAAGAACGTCTTGCGGCGCAACTGATGGAGCGGCTGGAACATCCGATCAATCCGGCAACATTGGTAGGCGAACTGCGCATCGGTCAGCAGCAAATTGTCGAAATAGCCAAGGCTTTATCGAAAAACGCCCGCATCCTGATTATGGATGAGCCAACCTCAGCGTTAAGCGCAACCGAGGTCGATATTCTGTTTCGCGTCATCGCTGAACTGAAATCGCAAGGCGTGGCGATTGTTTATATTTCCCATCGTCTGGAAGAGTTAATTCGCATCGGCGACTATATTACCGTGCTGCGCGATGGTCGCATTACCGGCAGTCAGGCAATGACAAATGTCGATGTGAAATGGATCGTTAAACAAATGGTGGGCGCCGACACCAAAGATTTCTCTCGGGCTAGCGATCATCAGCTAGGCGCAGAAATACTCAGCATTAAGGATGTTTGCTTGCGCGGTAAGACGCAGGGTTATCTGGTCGATCACGTTTCGCTATCGTTGCGAGCAGGCGAGATCGTCGGGATTTATGGCCTGATGGGCGCGGGGCGTTCAGAGCTTTTTGAGTGCATATTCGGCCTGCACGATCATGCGCAAGGGCAAATCCGGCTGGACGGTCATGCGCTGGAAGGCAAAACGGTGGCGCAGCGTATTCAGTCTGGTATGGCGCTAATCCCGGAAGACCGCAAGGCCGAAGGCTTGGTTTCGATCCTGTCGATTAGCAGCAATCTGACTTTGTCCAGCTTGAGCGACTTTGCCGCCGGCTGCCACATAAATGCTGAAAAAGAGCGCGGCGCGGTGCAATGCTTTATCCGTGAACTAGCAATCAAAGTCGCCAATCCCTCTCTGGAAGTCAGTTCGCTCAGCGGCGGCAATCAGCAAAAAGTAGTGATCGGGCGCGCGCTGATGACTAATCCCAAAGTCTTGTTGATGGATGAGCCTAGTCGCGGCATCGATGTCGGCGCAAAAGCCGATGTATTTAAAGTCATGCGCGATCTGGCGTTCAAAGGGCTAGGCATTTTGTTCGTCACCTCTGATCTGGAAGAAGTGATGGCGCTGTCGGACCGCATCATCGTCATGTCGAATGGCCGGATCACAGCAGAATTCGACCGTGATGAAGCAACTCAGGATGCCTTGGTCAGCGCGTCGGCGATTGGCCATCTTCAACAGCACAGCAAAAGAAACGATAGCGTCCTTAGCGACGCAGCATAATTATTCAGGAGACGCTTAGATAATGACTTCCACTACGACGAATACGCGCTTTAAAGCTAGCGCACCAAAACCGCAAAATATGCGCGATGCACCCATCTTGCTGCTGCTTAAACTACGCACATTGATCGCGCTGTTTGCGGTAATTATTTTCTTTTCGCTGGCGATTCCCAATTTTCTGAACGTTGCCAATATGCTGATCATGTCTAAGCATGTGGCGTTGAATGCGTTGCTGGCAATCGGCATGACTTATGTGATTATTTCCGGCGGCATTGATTTGTCGGTCGGTTCGATTGTCGGCTTAACCGGCATGGTGGCGGGTGCGCTGATCCTGCACGGCATCGATCTGGGCGCATATACGCTGTATTTAAATGTACCGGAAATCATCGTCGTCACGCTGCTGATCGGGATCGCCATCGGCGCGCTGAACGGGTTCTTGATCACCCGACTGAATGTTGCACCGTTTATTGCCACGTTGGGGACGTTGTATATTGCACGCGGAGCAGCGTTGCTATCCTCGGATGGCGCCACCTTCCCTAACCTGATCGGCAGCGAAGCCAATGGCACCACCGGCTTTCTCTTACTTGGCACGGGCAGTTTTCTCGGCATTCCCCTATTAATCTGGCTGTTGATTATTGTCGGTTGCGGTGCAGCTTATTTGGGCGCAAAAACACCGTTGGGACGGCATATTTACGCAGTCGGCGGGAATGAACGGGCCGCGACGTTATCGGGTGTCAAAGTTAATCGCGTCAAGATGTTTGTGTACATGTTTTCTGGATTTTGTGCAGCTATGGTGGGGCTGATCATTTCTTCGCAACTAGTCGCCTCCCATCCGTTGACGGGCGAATCGTTCGAGCTTAATGCGATTGCGGCAGCGGTCTTGGGCGGCACTTCAATGTCTGGTGGCCGCGGCAAAATTACCGGCACGATCATCGGCGCGTTTGTCATTGGCATTTTGTCGGATGGGATGGTAATGATGGGCGTTAGCGCGTTTTGGCAAACCGTCATCAAAGGCGTTGTCATTATTACTGCCGTCGTCATTGACCAGATCCAGCAGCGCATGCAGCAACGTTTTGCCTTGCGTCAACAAGCCTTGAGCGGCAGCTAATGATGACCGCTAGCGTGTATCCAATGTTAAAAGGCGCTGTTATCGGCTGCGGATTTTTTGCTCAAAATCATTTACATGCCTGGCGTGATATTGCAGGCGTTGAGATCGTGGCACTGTGCGATGGCAATGCCGAGCGATTACAAGCCAGCGGCAAACTATTCGGTATCAGCAAACTGTATAGCGACGCATCCACGATGCTGGCGCAGGAAGCGTTGGATTTCGTCGATATCGCCACCACGGTGGGCAGCCATCGGACTTTGGTTGAGATGGCCGCTAACGCCGGGGTCGCCGTGATTTGCCAAAAGCCTTTTGCGCAATCGCTGGCAGACGCCCACGCCATGACCGCCTGCTGCGCAGCGGCTGACGTGCCATTAATGGTGCATGAAAACTTTCGCTGGCAAACACCTATTCTGGCATTGCGAGAGGCGCTGGAACAAGGACTGATCGGCCAGCCGTTCTGGGGTCGCGTATCGTTTCGCTCGGCCTACGACGTGTATAGCGGTCAGCCGTATCTGGCGACCGATGCGCGCTTTATTATTCAGGATCTGGGTATTCATATTCTGGATATCGCACGCTGTCTGTTTGGCAATGTCGCGCAGTTGAGTGCAACCACCCGTCGCGTTAATCCGAATATTGTCGGCGAAGATGTGGCAACGATCTTGTCGACCCATCGCAATGGGATTACCAGCGTCGTCGATTGCAGTTACGCGACCATGCTAGCGGACGATCCTTTTCCACAAACGCTGGTCGAGATAGATGGCACTGAAGGCAGTTTGCGCCTGTTGTCTGGTTATCAATTGCAGATTCACAATAAAAGCGGTAGCCGCATCATCGACTGTCAGCCGCCATTATTGCCATGGGCAGAACGTCCTTGGCATAATATTCAGGGAAGCGTCTTTAATATCCAGCAGCATTGGGTGGAGTGCCTGCAAGAGAAGCGCGAACCGGCGACTTCCGGTCGTGATAATCTGCATACTCTGGCTTTGGTAGAAGCCGCCTATCAATCGGCAAATAACCAGCAAATGACCGTCACCATTGCGCCCTGACTACGTTGACCATCATGACAACTGCATCCATTGATCCTGCATTAAGTCTGCTTTATTACGGCACTACGGCGTCACCCAGTCAAGCGCAGCAATTAAGCGCTGGCTTGCTGACGGTTGATTTTATCGATGGCGGACTGCGGAATATTTGTTACGCCGGGCATGAAGTGCTGCGCGCCATCGCCTATGTGGTGCGTGACAAGGATTGGGGGACGTACGCGCCCATCATCAGCAATCTGCAACTTTCTCAGAACGCAGAACAGTTCAGCCTAAGCTATGACGCTACTTGCCGCGATCCAGACGGCCAGAAATTGCAGTACACGATACGCATCGTTGGTCATCAATCCGGCACGTTGCAGTTTGAAGCCAATGCCACCGCGATCACCGATTTTTTAACCTGCCGTAACGGTTTTTGCGTGCTGCATCCAATTGCGGGGTTAGCGGGCGCGCCTGTGACCATCACCCACACCGACGACAGCATCGAGACTTCCGTGTTTCCCGCCTTGATTGCGCCATGGCAACCGTTCAAGGATATTCAGGCGATCACGCATCAGGTTGCCGCCGGGTTGCAGGCGACCTGTCAGTTTGAGGGCGATGTATTTGAAATGGAAGACCAGCGCAATTGGTCCGATGCTTCGTATAAAACCTATGTCCGACCGTTGGCGCGGCCTTGGCCCTATGTAATTCCAGAGGGCGAGACTGGTGCGCAATCGGTCTGGTTGCAGATTGAAAGTAATGTCGGTCAGCCTTGTACGCCGCTGCCAGCAGCGCAAAAAACTGTCGTCACGCTCCGTAAAACATCGACAGTATTACCAAAAATCGGCATCGCGGTCACGCCGGAAGAATGCGCATCCAGCCTGCAAAATATCGAATTTCTTCACGCGATCAGTCCGCACATTATTTTGTGCCATTTTGATCCGTTAGTAGGTCACGGTACGCAAGCTTTGGCCGGTTTCGCCGCCCTCGCCGAGCACTACCGCGCCGACTATATTTTGGAATGCGTGCTACCAGGTGTCAGCGATCCCGGAATCGAATTGGCGGCGATTGCCGCGCAAATTGCCGCATCCGGATTCAAACCCGATGGCATCGCCATTTGTCCTTCGATTGATCGCCAATCAGTGCCGCCTGGCAGCGTGTGGCCGCCCTGCCCGACATTTCAGCAAATTTATCGGGCAGCTCGCCTGACTTTTCCGGATAGGCGGCTCGGCGGTGGCATGTTTAGCTATTTTACAGAGCTCAATCGAAAACGACCGCCATGTGCAGAGTTGGACTGGGTAACCCACAATACCAATCCCATCGTCCACGCTGCCGACGATGTGAGCGTAATGCAAACGCTGGAAACCCTGCCCCATATCACACGTTCTTGCCGCGCCATGATCGGTGCAGATAAGCCTTATTGGGTCGGGCCGGTGACCATCGGCATGCGCCAAAATCCGTACGGCAGCCGCACGATGCCGAACCCGGACGGGCAACGCATTCCAATGGCCAGCAGTGATCCGCGTCAGCAAGGCCTGTTTGGGGCCGCGTGGCTACTTGGCTATGCAGCGCAGGTCGCCGATGCCGGGCTGGAAGTGCTGACGCTGGGTGCATTGATGGGACCGCTTGGATTGTTGGGGCACAATCACGATCAAGAGCCTGCCAGCGATCATGATCATAGTTCAGACAATACATTGCGACGTTATCCTGCCTTTCATATCGTCGCCGGACTAGCCAAATTAGCAGAAGCCACGCTAATCGCTTGCGATACCACGCAACCGGACAAAATACTCGCCATCGCCGGGGTTGATCGTTTGGGGCAGACTACGTTGTGGATTGCCAATTTGACCGCCAGCCGGCAAACATACCGCATCAACGGCGCTATCCCGGCGCGGCGGCCTGTAGTCCGAATTCTTGATGAGAAAAATCCTTCGGAAATGGTAGTGGTTGCAACCGCTGCTGAAGCGATCTCAAACGCGGAAAACGTCGTTTTTCAGGGAGAGTTAAATCCGTATGCCTGCGTTAACTACAGTTGGTCGCCCACTTTGGCAAAGCATTAAACACCTGCTGATGAGGACTGCCAGAAACGTTCAAAAGGTACAAAAACGGTATATCCGCTCAATCATAAAAAGCGCACAATAGATCACATTCAAGGGCTAAACTGGCCTGACGAAACCTCACCGCCTGACGGGAGGTATGGTTTATGTACAAAAATATCTTGGTCGCCTATAACGGCACGCCCGAAAGCCGTTCGGCTTTGCACGAATGCATTCTTATCCATCCGCCGTCAACGACCGCCATTCATTTACTGGCAGTCATTCAGCTTTCCGCTAACGGTATGGCTGGCGGCTATGCGCCTGAGATTGCTTTTGCTGTCAGAACGCAAACGATGGGCGAGGAACTGGCCGCAGGTCGCACGCTGATGGCCGCTGCAGGACTCCATGTGAAGACGCATTTGGAAATGGGCGAACCGGTCGATGTTATCGGTGCACTGGCCGATGCATTGGGTACGGATCTGGTCATTGTCGGACATTCTCGGCGACAGAAATTTTCTGCCCGCTGGTGGCGAGGGTCGATGGATGCGTTGTTAGTGGAGAGGGTCAAATGTAGCGTGTTGGTGGCCGTCCATAGATGACTTGGCTGGAATGCATAGACGATTAATACATTAAGGAGCATCGAATCAATCAGCTGATTCGATGCTCCTTTGTTTTACCTTGAAAAATAGCGAGAAACTTATCGTGGACGCTCCATGCCACGCGCTATCTCGGCAATGATCTCGTAAGATCGCAACCGTGAGGGATGATCGAAAACATCCGACACCACCATTAATTCATCCGCCCCGGTGATCGATATCAGTCTTTCCATCCCCGCCCGCACGGTTTCCATAGAGCCGACAATCGAGTAAGCCAACATGTGTGAGGCCTGGGCTTTTTCCGACTGGGACCAGTAGGTGTCGATATCGTCAATCGGGGGCTTGCTGAGACCGCGTGCACCCCGGAACATGTCAGTGAACGACATTTGCTGGGTCGTCGCCAGACGGCGCGCTTCGGCGTCGGTCTCAGCCGCAATAATGTTGACGCCTACCATGGCATGTGGCACGGCCTGTTGCGCGGAAGGCTTGAATTGTGCGCGGTAAAACTGCAATGCGGCTTCGAGCGAATCCGGTGCGAAATGCGAGGCGAACGCATAAGGCAATCCCAATTCTGCGGCGAGTCTTGCGCCAAATGTGCTTGACCCTAAAATCCAGAGCGGAACCTCGGTTCCTGCGCCCGGTACAGCGACGATACTCTGGCCAGCGGTTGCAGGGCTTAGAAAAGCCTGAAGTTCGAGGACATCTTGCGGGAAGGATTCTGCGCTGGCGGGATCGCGACGCAATGCACGGGTGGTGATTTGGTCAGTGCCAGGTGCCCGGCCCAAGCCCAGATCGATGCGTCCGGGAAATAATGAAGCAAGTGTGCCGAATTGCTCTGCAATCACTAATGGAGCGTGGTTTGGCAGCATGATGCCGCCAGCGCCGACACGGATTGTGCTGGTGCCAGCGGCGACGTGCGCAATCGCCACAGCCGTTGCGGCACTAGCGATGCCTATCATATTGTGATGCTCAGCCATCCAGAATCGGCTGTAGCCCAGTTGCTCTGCATGGCGCGCAAGATCGCGGGCGTTGTCAAGGGCGGTACGGGCGTTGCTGCCCTGGGTAATGCGAACCAAATCGAGGATCGAGATGGGGATCATTTGTGTGTCCTTGTCTAACTGCATGTGGTGGACGTAGAGTATATCCTTCCTCTTCGATTTCATCTGGCGATGGGCAAATCGTGGGAGTTGTGGTTTGGGTTTGGTTTTTTTATTCGCGGTTTTGGTTTAATAATTCGGTTGGTTCTCCGTTGATGCAAACCGGGGCGGCCCAGCTCGCATCAACGGAGAACCAACCGTTTCAATTACAACAAACCGAAGCCAAATTAGCCAAACCGCTATCTAAAACGACGAAGCCGTCAACACAACCTCATCCACCCCCAACTCCAACTCTTTAATCGCCGCAGCACGAATCAATGGCTTATTTTCCAAAAACGCACTAACCAACTGATCACGCGTAAGTTTAGAAGTTTGAATTTTCGTCAGATGTCGAAGCGCATCAGAGAGAACCGTACAAGTAACCTTCCCCCCATCAAAAGGGACATCAAACGTAATCTCCGTATTCAATTCGTTGACTTGCATATAGCCTCCGCATCTATCTCATAAGCCCCTACTATGCGATAGGCGCTCAAACATGATTCCTACGCTTCAAGACAGCAACAAAGCGTTCCCCCCTGCCGCATTAATTAAATGGTGATAATTTAGTCTGTATATCCGATCGTGCGTTATCAAGCGCCGCATGATTCGCCGTCCCATGCGTTGGTAGACCTTCGGCAATATTCGCCCTAGTCCACGGAATCTCGGTTTTACCATCCTTACTGACAGAATATTCCGCCGCCCACACATCGCCGCTAGGCACAGCCCGCGTCTGTATCTCATAACCTTCATAAATCGTCGTCGTGATGGCGGTCATATCAGTCTCTTTTCAAAAAGTGACCTGCATTAATTGCAGGTCAATATCCGGCAATCCAAACGTATTAAGCAACGATTTCATATTTGCTTTCAAAGAATACACGCAATACGCAAGGCCGCTATAACAAGCCCATCTTATTGATTTTCCGTAAAGAAACGCACACACTCAGTAATAAATAGACGCATAACATATCGCCGCTATACAGCGGCAAACCTACCGGAAAAATATACCTGCGATAGAGAGAATCAAACCTAGGTTAAACTATCTCCCAATTCAAAAATCTCATTAAGCGCGAGCAATTTTGCACCGTCGAATATGCCTTCGTAAAGCGATTATTCGATACCCTCATCTGCCGCTATTAAGTCAGAACCCCTTAAGATGACTATTCATCAACAAGTCGCAATTAGCATCTATCCCTGGAAAAGCATGAAAGAAACATCTCCAAACAAAGCAATTCTGAATGCAATTCTTAGTGGTCTAACCGGCATGGCGATTGCTTCTACGGCGTTCGCGCAAGAGTCAAATCCAAATCCGCCAGAAAATGCGGAGCTGCCCCAACGTCTGGTGGGCGATCTGGGCCTGGGCGTCTATCAGTCGCCCAGTGAAATCCGGGGCAAACATAGCTCCACCATGAAGTTGCCTTATGGCTACATCGACTACGGCAGATTTTTTGCCCGGATTGACACCCTCGGTATTAAAACGGTCAAAATGGGCTACGGCTATCTGGAACTGGCTGGCAAAGTTAATTTTGATGGCTTTAAGACCGAAAACACACCGATTCTTCATGGCTTGCATAACCGAAAGGACGCTATTCCTCTGGGTGTAGGGACTTATCAAGAAACCCCGGTAGGTGCTTTTTTCCTGAACGCCTTCTACGACGTCAACAAATCCCACGGCACATTGCTGGAAGCAATCTATGCGGGCGAAATAAAAGCCGGCTCCGTCAACTTTTATCCGCAAATCGGCGCCGAATACCATAGCGCAAATTACGTCAATTATTACTACGGCGTGACGCCCGCCGAATCTGCGGCAAATGGCAACTTCAAGGCCTATCAGGGAAAGGGCACCACCAATCCGCTAGTCGCACTGCAAGTTGAAATCCCGCTCAGTCCAACCTGGGTGGTTAACTTGTACGGACGCTATAAATGGTTTGGGGACAGCGTAAAGAATAGCCCTATCGTCGACAAAAAAGCGACGCAGCTTTACTTTGTTTCATTGGCCTATCGTTTCAAATAAACGTTGCCTGAAGCAATTTTTAACCAACAAAACATGTTTTGATGCTGACTAAAAAACGGCACTCGCCGACTGCATCAACCGATCGCTTTTCCGGGAGAACGTATGACTAAGCAAGTGACGAAACAATTAATCGGCGTAGTAGGACTGGCCGTAATGGGCCGCAATCTCGCTCTGAATATCGAAAGCCGGGGCCACGCAGTATCTGTTTATAACCGCAGCCGCGAAAAAACCGACGAATTGATCGCTGAATTTCCAGATCGCGCATTGGTCGCGACGTATTCGCTGGAAGATTTCATAGACTCGCTGGAAAAACCGCGCCGAATACTATTAATGGTAAAGGCCGGTACTGCAACGGACCAAACCATCGACGCCATCAAACCTCTGCTGGATCAAGGCGATATTTTGATCGATGGTGGAAACACGCATTTCACCGATACCATTCGACGCAATGATGATTTAGCAAAATCCGGCATTCATTTCATCGGCACCGGCGTTTCTGGCGGCGAAGAAGGCGCGCTAAAAGGTCCGGCAATCATGCCCGGCGGCCAGCGCGAAGCGTACGATCTGGTCGCGCCGATTCTGACTGAAATCGCGGCCAAAGCCCCTGACGGCGTACCGTGCGTCGATTACATCGGGCCAGATGGCGCAGGACATTTCGTCAAAATGGTGCATAACGGCATTGAATACGGCGATATGCAACTGATCGCTGAAAGTTACGCAGTACTAAAACATGTCGGCGGCTTATCAAATTCAGATCTGAGTAAGGTCTATGCCGACTGGAACGCAGGCGAGTTGGATAGTTATCTGATCGATATCACAGCGCAGATTTTTGCCAAAAAAGATCCTGACACCGGCGCAGACCTGATTGATGTCATCCTCGACCGCGCTGCGCAAAAAGGCACGGGCAAATGGACCAGCCAGATCGCGCTGGATTTAGGCATTCCTTTACCGCTGATTACCGAGGCGGTTTTCGCCCGTGTATTGTCCTCGATGAAAGATGAGCGGATTGCTGCCAGCAAGAAGCTATCCGGCCCGGCCGAGACATCATTAAATGCAGCATTCGGTGGCGATCGTCAAGCCCTGATAGATGCTGTACAACGCGCGTTGTATCTGAGCAAAATTATTTCGTATGCGCAAGGCTTTGCACAAATGCGAGCCGCATCGGACAACTATAAATGGGCGCTTGATTACGGCAATATCGCTAAGATTTTCCGAGCTGGCTGCATCATCCGCGCCAGCTTTCTACAAAAAATTATGGAAGCCTACGCAACCGATAAGCAACTGGCAAATTTGCTGCTGGATGATTACTTTGCCGACATCGCCGCCAAGTATCAATCAGCATTGCGACAAGTTGTCGTCGCCGCGATCAATGCCGGTGTTCCCGTCCCCGCGTTTTCCTCTGCCATCGCGTATTTTGATGCGTACCGTACCGCGCAACTGCCAGCCAATCTGATTCAAGCCCAGCGCGATTTTTTTGGTGCGCATACCTTTGAACGCACCGATAAAGAAGGCAGTTTTCACGCAGACTGGCCTTGATCAGACCGATATCAGTTCATTAGAATGGGGGCAGTATTACTGCCCCACGTTATTCCGCTCCACACTTTTGCGTACCATATTGCATAGCCGGGTTAACCATTTGAAAGAGAACCATGTCTGTCATTTATAAAGCAGCCGAACAAAAGAAACAGCAACAACTAGCGGAAATGGTGAAGTTTGCCGGTGACCGCTTGCCACCTGCAGTTTTTGCGACCATGCAGACATTTCTGATCGATTACTATTCTCAGGTTGGTGAGGAACAAATACTCAGCCGCAGCATTTCAGACCTGTATGGCGCTGCTGTTTCTCACTGGCAGTTTGCCCGGCACTTCAAAAGCGGTGCGCCGCGCATCCGCATCTACAATCCGCAAATCGATGAGCATGGCTGGGAATCGGCCCATAGCGTTATCGAGATCGTCAATGACGACATGCCGTTTCTGGTGGATTCCGTTACCACTGAAATCAATCGTCTGGGCCTGACCCTGCACGCGGCGATTCATCCGGTTTTCCGAGTCTGGCGCGACGCCTCCGGTCAGATTGAAATGGTTCAGCGTCCCAGCGATGTCAACGCCAAAGTCGGAGCAGAAAATAACGACAGCGGACGGCTGGAATCGTACATTCACTTCGAAATCGACCGTTGTACCGAGACCGACCGTTTAGTCGAAATCATGACGGGCGTCACCAAGGTATTAGGCGATGTTCGGGCCGCAGTGGAAGACTGGCGCAGCATGATGACCACCGCCAGTGCGGCAGTAGAAGATCTGCGACAACAGCCATGTGACGATGAAGTGTTGCAAGCAGAAGTCGATGAAGCGCGCGCTTTTCTGGAATGGATGATCGACGATCATTTCACGTTTCTCGGCTCTCGCGACTATGAATTAGTCGTCAACGAAGGTGAAAACTATCTGCAAGCGCTGGTCGGATCGGGCCTGGGTATTTTGCGTGAGTCATTGCGCGATCCATTACGTACTTCCGATAGTGCCGACATGACGAAACTGCCGAGCGGTGCGCAGGCAATTATCGATGCGCGTTCGCCCGTTTTTATTACCAAAGCCGATTCTCGCGCTACCGTACATCGTCCCGGTTATCTTGATTATGTGGGCGTTAAACGGTATGACGCCGCAGGAAAAGTAATTGGCGAACGGCGCTTTATCGGCCTCTATACCTCCACTGCATATATGGTCCCGACCAGCGATATTCCGTTGGTACGGCGCAAGGTCGCCAAAGTGCAGGAACGCGCCAGTTTTGTACCAAAAGGCCATTTGGCGAAGACCCTCGCCACCATCCTCGAACAATACCCACGCGATGAGTTATTTCAGGTCGATGAAAATGACCTGTACGACACCGCCATCGGCATTTTGCGCCTTGAAGAACGCCAGCGGACCCGATTATTTGTGCGTCAGGATGCATTCGGTCGCTATGTTTCCTGTCTGGTCTATGTCCCGCGTGACAAATTCAATACCGAGTTGCGTACGCGCATCCAGCTACTGCTGCTAGAGGCGTTTAACGGCCTCAGCGTTGAATTCACGCCCTTGTTGTCAGAATCGGTACTGGCCCGTATCCAGTTCACAGTCCGCACCGAGCCGGGTACTGTCGCCAACATTGCCAATATCGACATTGGCGAATTGGAAGCAAAGATCGTCAAGGCCACGCGCCGCTGGCAGGATGATCTTGCCGACGCATTGCTGGAAAGTCGCGGTGAAGAGCACGGCAATCGATTGCTGCGGCGTTACGCAGCATCCTTTCCAGCTGGTTTTCGGGAGGATTACGCAGCCCGCGCAACGGTGCGCGACATTGAATTAATGGAGGCCGCCCAGCAACGCGCAGGCTTAGCGATGAATTTGTATCGTCCGATCGAAGCGGCTGCCTCCTCCTTGCGTCTGAAAATTTATCACGCTGGTAAGCCTATTGCGTTATCCCAAAGCTTGCCGATGCTGGAACATATGGGGGTCAAGGTCAATGAAGAACGGCCTTATCGAATCGAAGTCCAGGATGCCGCGCCAGTCTGGATACACGATTTTGGCATGCAAACCGCCGATGACAGCGAAATCGAAATCGACCGTATCAAAGACATATTTGAAGATGCTTTTGCCCGTGTCTGGGATGGCCAAGCCGACAATGACGATCTGAATCGACTAGTATTGACCGCCCAGCTCAACTGGCGCGAAGTCACCATCTTGCGCGCCTACGCCAGATATCTGCGTCAGGTCGGGTCCACCTTCAGCAATACCTATATCGAACACGCTGTGACCGGCAATCCTGCGATAGCCCGCAATCTGGTCGAATTATTCCTGGCACGTTTCGATCCTTCGGCTGGATTAAGTCCCCAAAATCAGGACCGCGTGAATGCGTTGTTGCAGCAAACAGAAGAGGCCATGGATCAGGTTCCCAACCTCGACGAAGACCGTATTTTGCGGCAGTTCCTGGGCGTGATTCAAGCTACGTTGCGCACGAACTACTTTCAGCGCGATGCTAACGGCCAACCGAAATCCTATTTATCGTTCAAGTTCGACCCTGCCAAGGTACCCGGCTTACCTGCACCCAAACCGATGTTCGAGATTTGGGTCTATTCGCCACGCTTTGAAGGCGTCCATCTGCGCGGTGGCAAAGTTGCACGTGGCGGCCTGCGCTGGTCTGACCGACGCGAAGATTTTCGTACTGAAGTATTGGGTCTGGTCAAAGCACAAATGGTCAAGAATGCCGTCATTGTGCCGGTGGGTTCAAAAGGCGGCTTTGTGCTGAAGAGCGCCCCGCCCGCCTCTGAGCGTGAAGCCTATTTAAAAGAAGGTATTGCCTGTTATCAGGATTTCTTACGCGGCTTACTTGACCTTACCGATAATCTTGTCGCTGGCAAAGTGGTCCCGCCTGCCAATGTCGTGCGTTATGACCCCGATGACCCGTATCTGGTGGTGGCCGCCGACAAAGGCACGGCGACTTTTTCCGATTTCGCCAATGCCATTTCCGCCGAATATGGCTTCTGGCTGACCGATGCGTTCGCCTCTGGCGGATCGGTCGGCTATGACCATAAGAAAATGGGCATCACCGCGCGCGGGGCATGGGAAGCGGTCAAGCGGCATTTCCGCGAAATTGGCATCAACACGCAAGAGCAAGATTTTACCGTTGCCGGTATCGGTGATATGTCCGGCGATGTTTTCGGCAACGGCATGCTGCTATCGCGCCATATTAAACTTGTGGCAGCTTTCGATCATCGGCATATTTTCCTTGATCCTAATCCCGATCCGGCTGCCAGTTTTGCCGAGCGTGATCGCTTGTTCGTATTGCCACGCTCTAGCTGGGCGGATTACGAGGCCAAATTGATCTCTGAAGGCGGGGGTATTTATCCACGCACGCTCAAGACGATTCCCCTATCGCCGCAAATCCGCGCCGTGCTCGGCATCACAGCCGAAGAATTATCCCCTGCCGAGTTAATCCACGCGATCCTGATCGCCCCAATCGACCTGTTGTACAACGGCGGCATAGGCACCTATGTCAAAGCTAGCCATGAAACGCACGCGCAAGTCGGTGACCGCACCAACGATGCCATTCGCGTCAACGGTGCCGAATTGCAATGCAAAGTCGTCGCAGAAGGCGGCAATCTGGGGCTGACGCAATTTGGGCGGATCGAGTTTGCGCAAAAAGGTGGCCGTATCTGTACTGACGCCATCGATAATTCCGCCGGAGTCGACTGCTCAGATCATGAAGTAAATATCAAGATATTGCTCGGACTGGTCGTCACTGAAGGTGAAATGACCGAGAAGCAACGTAACAAACTGCTGGCAGAGATGACGGATGAAGTTGGCAAGCAAGTGTTGACCGACAACTACTATCAAACCCAATCGCTATCTGTAGCAGGTCGCGGCGCTACTTCATTGTTAGAACCGGAAGCAAGATTGATTCGTTATCTGGAGCGCGCCGGACGACTTGACCGGGCAGTCGAATTTTTGCCTTCGGATGAAACCATTGCTGAACGCAAAACCGCCAAACAAGGCCTGACTACACCGGAACGCGCTGTACTGATGGCGTATAACAAAATGTGGTTGTACGAGGCAGCGCTGGCGTCCGATTTGCTGGATGACCAGTTCGTCAGTCATGCGCTGAGGCAGTATTTCCCGCAAGCGCTACGCGAACGTTATCCCGACGTCATGACAAGGCATCCGTTGGCGCGTGAAATCATTGCCACGTATGTGGTGAATACGCTCACAAATCGGGTCGGCACAACCTTTGTGCATCGTCTTAGCGACGAAAGTGGTGCAAGTCCGACCGACGTCATCCGCGCTTGCCTGATCGCCCGCGATGTCTTCGGCTTTGAGGAAATCTGGAATGACATCGATGCGCTAGATAATCAGGTGCCCGATGCATTGCAAGCACAAATGTTTATCGAAGTCGGCCGCCTGATCGAGCAAGCTAGCTTCTGGTTCCTGCATCGGCATGCAAAGGGAGAAACGATCGAAGACACGGTAGCCCGCTTCCGCCCTGCCGCCGATCAACTTGGACCGATACTGCTGACGTTGCTGGATACCAGTGACGCTGATGCTCTCAAAGCGAAACAAACTGCGCTCACTCAGGCAGGGGTATCGGAAACCTTGGCCCGCCGTGTCGCCAGTGCGGAATTAATCGGCGCGGTATTGGATATCGCAGAGGTCGCGACGATCACGGGTCGCAGCCTGGAATTGGTGGCACAAGTTTATTTCGCATTAGACCTCAACCTGAATTTTGGTTGGATGCGCGAACGTGCGGCCACTTTGCCAGTAGACAGCCATTGGCAAACGCTGGCGCGCACAGCCTTGCAAAGTGACTTAACGATGCTGCAACGCTCTCTTACCGCGAACGTGATCAAACTATCGCCGGATATCAATCAGTCACCGGAGATGATCGTCGCCTGGCAAACCGCGAATCGCCCGCAGTTGGAGCGCTATCGTCGTCTGTTAATCGATTTTCAGCTAGGCGGCAACGTGGATTTGGCGATGCTGTCAGTGGCGGCACGCGAGATGCGGGCAATAGAAACTACCTAAGCTGTTTACGTTGATCTAGACATATAAACGAAAAACCACTGCCTTTGCGGGCAGTGGTTTTTTGACTATATAGAAACCAAGATAGAAATTGGGGCAGATTTAAAGATCAGTTGCTTCCACCGCTTTTGGAGCGCTCGGAGGGTGACGACGCGCCACCGTGGCGTAAATTGGCTCGGTACTTTCAATAGTAGGAGAAGAAGGAAGGAATTTTTCCGCAATTACATTAACTGGCGTCGTTGCCGTGGGCAACTTAACTTCTAATCCCGCATAAAATTTTGAAGTTGCGCTTACCGGACTTTTTGGAGAGCCAGGGGGCGATGTTTTACTTGAACTGAATAGCTTTGTAACCTTACCAAAAATCTTAGATTGATTGCTTTTTAACGATTTTCCGTTCAGAAAATTTTCTGCTGGGATAACACCTTCCGAAGGAATTTGAGGGGGGGATCGAGTCCATTCTTTAGTTAGAATAGCTTGCGCGTCGACAAATACTGACTCGAGCGCTGCTCTCAAGCTCGAAAGCTCCGATAAAGGCGTTTCTTTAACCTTTACAGCAGCAGTTGCCTCATTAATTACCGCTTTGACGCCAGTATCCAGCTTATCAAACATAGCTGAACTGTTAAGTGCTGTTAAGAAATAATTTATTTCTGTTTTAATAATCTTTAAAGATTTAGCTTCTTCTCTTTCTAATTTCACGATAATTATTTTTTCATCAACCAGGCATTTTAAACTAGCTGCATATGATTCCAGAGCTAATAATTCATCTGCACCATTTAAAATAACGGCCTCGTATATCGTCGCACAAGTTGATAACTGTTCTGCAGCCCGGTCTTTAGCCTCTTCTGTATAAAGTTCGAGAAGAACATTGGAAAGTTTATCTACATCGTTTTTGGCGTGCTTCAATTTCAGTGCGTCATAATTGGAAGAACTCGTTTTCCGCTCCGCCGGAATGAGATTATCCTCAATTGCCGATTTATCTGACGCCTTAGTGACAGCCCCGCCCTCTACCAAAGTACGTACCAAACTGAAATCCAAGGGCTTACGGGAAGAACCATCAGGAACTGGGGATGCGCAACTTTTAACTTCGGAGGAACTGCTCGTCGAACACATTTGTTTCAAGCGGGACGTCTTATTCAGAAGCGGGTTATCCGTAACAAATTTCGTTATTGTGGTAGGGCGAGCGGCGGAGGTGACACTAAGCATGATGTACTTTCAAAACAGTTGCGCAATACCTAATCTATTCATAGAAAGGCTAAGCAGAAAAGAACCAGCGTCAGAGTACATTTTAAATACGCTTTTAATATTCCAAAATTAGCTCATTTTCCGGTCAAATAAATTACCGATTGTTCTACATATTCATGCGATTCTGAGATTTCAATAAGCCGTCATCTGGACCTATCGAAGCGCGGTATTAAATGTGTTTAATTAATTAATTACAAATTTACTCATATTCCGTTGATGCGATGTATTTTGTTCCTAGTAATGGCCTAGCGAAAAAGTGGCACCACGATATAAGACCTGTTGTCTGGCTTCTATGTTTGTCGCGCTTTCGCCTTAGACCTGCATAGTAAAAGACCGAAGCGCGTGAATAGGACGAACCTATTCTCGTACTTCTGAGCGTAGGTTATTGTGGTGCGGGTGCGGGAAACGCTTGCCGATCCTTCTTATTAATTAGAAAAGTAATAAGCTCCCCCATTTTTTTCAAATATGCATCCGGCGTAAACATATAAATATATATATCAAAATCAACAATAGATTGAATAACTGCAGGCTAAAAGACATATTCGAATTCGCGTGAGTAAATTATTGTTATTCCTCCTCCATCGCCGCCGCGTAGTTTCCCTGCACCGCCGCACTATTCAAACGCGCACGCAAATATAGCGCTTGTTGCGCGGCCTCTTTATTCCCGACTGCACCTCCCCAAACTTTTATCGCCGAGGCCTGCAGCGCACGCCCATACGAGAAGCTCACATTCCAAGGCTGCTTTCCAGCGGCGTTCATCGCATTCAAATTAGACGTGGCGGCAGCATCGGTTTGTCCGCCAGACAGAAAATTGATGCCCGGCACCGCTGCTGGCACCGTGCGCCGCAGACAGCTAAGGGTTGCTTGTGCGATTAGCTGCGCCGAACTTCGCTCTGAGCATGTCGCGCCGGGCACCACCATATTCGGTTTCAGCAACATGTACTCCAGCATGACGCGCTGCTGATGCAGGGCATGAAATACCGCATGCAGTACTTGCTCGGTCACCTTTTCACAGGTGGTAATGGTATGGTCGCCGTCCATCAAAACCTCTGGCTCGACAATCGGAACTATCCCCGCCTCCTGACACAGCGCGGCGTAGCGTGCAAGCGTGTAGGCATTGCTAGCGATCCCCTCTGACGTAGGAATGCCAGCGCCGATGGCGATGACCGCCCGCCATTTGGCAAAGCTCGCGCCTAATTGTTTGTATTCGCTCAGACGTTGTGCAAGACCATCCAGCCCCTGGGTAATTTTCTCGCCGGGGAAGCCGGGCAGCGCCACCGTGCCTGTGTCGACTTTGATGCCGGTTAATATTCCCTGTGCCGTCAACACTGCGGAAAGTGGTACCCCGGCGGTATTTTTTTGCCTGAGCGTTTCTTCGTAAAGAATCACGCCGCTGATGAAGTCGCCCAATCCCGGCGTGGAGAACAATAACTCCCGATAATCGCGTCGACTTTCCTTTGTGGATGCCACATTCACGGCAGTGAAACGCTTCTCAATGGTGCCAGTGCTTTCGTCGGCCGCAAGAATACCTTTGCCGGGTGCTATTAGTACGGCAACGGTTTGCGCCAGGTCTTGTTCGGATAGCGACATACTTCCTCCATGGATGACAAAACAATTAGGAATAAGCAAGAATAAACAGTCAGACAACGAAAAATCTCAAACCCATTTCGCAGGAAAACTGAATGTAAATTTTAATGCTAATGATCAAATTGATGAATTTTGGTAGCGTTGCTTACTGCACTATAACAAGTGACTTTGCTCTGGCAAGGTATCCCCTTTTGCATTTGCCAGTATTGTGAAAATGTCCATCGGCACCGGGAAAATAATCGTCGAACTCTTATCTCCCGCGATGTTGGTCAGCGTTTGCAGATAACGCAATTGCATCGCTTGTGGCTGCTGGGCCAGCATTTGCGCTGCTTGCAGAAGCTTTTCCGAGGCTTGCAATTCACCTTCGGCATGAATGATCTTGGCGCGGCGTTCACGTTCGGCCTCCGCCTGGCGGGCGATGGCGCGAATCATTGTTTCGTTAATATCGACATGTTTAATTTCAACGGTAGACACTTTGATTCCCCAAGCATCGGTTTGCGAATCCAGCACTTTCTGAATGTCCAGATTAAGCCTTTCGCGTTCGGATAACAACTCATCCAGTTCATGTTTACCAAGCACCGAGCGCAAAGTCGTCTGCGCCAACTGGCTGGTAGCATCAAAAAATCTGACCACTTGAATCACGGACTTCTCCGGATCAACAATCCGAAAATACACGACCGCATTCACCTTGACCGAGACATTGTCGCGGGTGATCACATCCTGCGGCGGCACATCGAATACGACGGTACGCAAATCGACTCTAACCATTTGCTGAATCCCGGGAATCAGCAACACCAACCCCGGCCCCTTCACTTTCCAGAACCGGCCCAACATGAAGATGACCCCGCGTTCATATTCGCGCATGACGCGGATGGCGGAAAGCGCTATCACCGCGATGACCAGAACTACAATCCCACTGAAACCGACGCCAAGGGTCATCATCATGATTACTCTCCTGTTTGCGCTGCGTTTTTTGGGCCCACTGGCATCACTTTTAGTATCAGCCCGGTCCGTGCCGTTACCCGCACTTGCTGTCCTTGCTGCAACGAAACCGGGCTTTGCACGCGCCATTGTTCGCTATGCACGCGCGCCCAGCCTTCGTTGCTAATGCCATCCGCCTGCCTATTGATAATCGTATCGCTGAGCATTAGCCCGGCGCTGCCCAACAATTCCTCCGCCCCACTGACAACAGGACGCCGCCGCGATTTGAGTACCGCACCGGAAACGAAAAATATGAAAAGCGCAGTCACCACCGCCAGTGCGACAATTAACGATAGCGGGATACCGTAGCCCGGCAAATCGGTATCAATCAGCATCATCGCGCCTATGCTGAACGCAATAATCCCCCCTATGCCAATGACACCAAAAGTGGGTAAATATATTTCCGCCGCCAAGAATCCGATACCGAGAAGAATCAGGCCCAGACCGGCGTAATTGACCGGCAGCATTTGTAAGGCAAACAAACCGATTAATAAACAGATCGCGCCAGCCACGCCCGGTAAAACAAAACCGGGATTGGAAAATTCAAAAATCAACCCATACACGCCGATCATCAGCAGGATTAGCGCAGTGCTAGGATCAGTGATGATCGCCAGAAACCGGGTTCTGTTATCCAACTCCAGCGTTGTCACAGGCGCGCCTGCCGTGTGCAAAACGTGCGTTCCATCTGAGGTTGAGATAGATCGGCCATCAAGCTTACGCAGCAATTCCGGCACATCCAGCGCGGTGAGGTCGATCACTTTCTGATGTAGCGCTTCTTCAGATGAAAGACTGACCGCCTCGCGTACTGCACGCTCTGCCCATGGAGCATTGCGGCCACGCATTTGCGCCAGGCCACGGATATAGGCTGCCGCATCATGCATGCGTTTTCTGCTCAGGGTACTTTCATTGTCGGCGGGCAATTCGGGTGCAGAAGCATTTTTATCGGCTTTGTTTGCGTCTGCTTTTGTATCCTTGTTTGGATTTTGCGGCGGCTCCCTTTGACCGGGCATTCCTATCTGTACCGGACTGGCAGCGCCCAGATTGGTGCCCGGGGCCATCGCAGCAATATGGCTTGCATAGAGAATAAACGTCCCGGCACTGGCAGCACGCGCACCGCCGGGCGCAACAAATGTCGCCACCGGTATCGGCGAGGCCAATATCGTCTGAATAATCTGGCGCATTGAGATATCGAGACCGCCCGGCGTATCCATGCGCAGCACAATTAATTGCGCGCCCTTTTGTTGCGCACGCACAATATTACGGCTGATAAAAGTCGCAGTAGCGGGACCTATCGCGCCTTCCAGCGGCAGTACGATAACTGGCCGGATAACTGTCCCGATAACGGGCGCAATCGGCGCAACCGGTACGGTGCTTGCCCATTGCAGGGTCAGCCCCAAACTTAAGCCCAGCATGATTTTCAGCAACTTCAGCATATGTGCCCGAAGTGTTAAATAACATCAATTTAGCGAGGATGATCATTTAATTATTGCAGAAATTTCAATAAAAAAAAGCGCTGTTTATTGTCTGGTCGCAAAGATCACGACCGAACAATAAACAGCGCTTTACCAAACAACTTTTGCCACCAAAACAGCAACCTATAGCGGATTGCTTAAGCAACACATTGTCAACATCACCGTAATGCCGGGGTCGTCACAAAAGTGCCATCAGACTGCGAATCTGCATGATAAGACGAACGGACCATCGGGCCTGAGGCCACGCGTGAAAAGCCCATCTTCACTGCTGCCAGCCGCAAAGTTTCAAACTCCTCTGGAGTGACATAGCGCGCTACCGGAAGATGATGCGGGCTAGGCTGCAAATACTGGCCTAGCGTCAACATATCCACCTGATGCGCGCGTAAATCCTGCATGACCACTTCAATTTCTTCCAGGGTCTCGCCCAAGCCCAGCATCAGTCCAGATTTTGTAGCGACGTGCGGATGGTGCTGCTTAAAACGCTGAAGCAATTCCAGAGAATTGCGATAGTCAGCGCCGGGACGTGCCTCACGATAAAGGCGAGGGATCGTTTCCAGATTGTGGTTGAACACATCTGGCGTTGCTTGCCCAAGGATTGCAAGCGCGACATCGATACGCCCCCGAAAATCGGGCGTCAGAATTTCAATTTTTATTCCCGGACTGAGCGCACGTGTTTGCTCGATGCAGTTAACAAAATGGGCTGCACCGCCATCACGCAGATCGTCCCGATCCACCGAGGTAATCACGACATATCGCAAACTCATCGCTTTAATCGTTTGCGCCAGATTTTTTGGTTCTTCCGGATCGAGCGCCAGCGGACGACCATGACCCACATCGCAAAATGGACAACGTCTGGTGCAGATGTCGCCCATGATCATGAAAGTCGCGGTGCCGCTTTTGAAGCACTCGCCAATATTTGGGCAATTCGCCTCTTCGCAGACCGTATGCAAATGGTTGTCGCGCAGAATTTCTTTCATGCGTAAAACTTCACGCGTACCAGTAAATTGGGCGCGAATCCACGCTGGCTTACGCAGGTATTGCGCCGGTTCGGTGGGGATAATCTTAATCGGAATGCGCGCCATCTTTTCTGCGCCACGCAATTTATCTCCGGCTTCTATCGCACGCCGTGCCGAGATTGGTGCAGGGATTAGTTCTGACATTGCTTCTCCACTATTGATTGATAGGAAACCTTCCTGGCAAAGTTTTCCTGGATTAACTTTGTCATCCTTAACCGCGGTAGTAGCGTTGCGGCGTAAACGGCGTTTTAGTCACAACTACCGGAATCGACTTACCACGCACAATCGCTTGCAGCAGCGTGCCGGGTTGGGCATGAGCGATATCGACATAGCCCATTGCGACCGGACCGCCGACGGTTGGTCCAAAACCACCGCTGGTCACCTTACCGACCACCGCACCATTGGCATCGACCACCTCAGCGCCTTCGCGCACCGGAATTCGCTCTTGCGGCAGTAAGCCCACTCGCTTACGCGCAACGCCTTCTGCAAGTTGCTGCAAGATAATGGCAGCGCCCGGGTAACCGCCTGCACGCGCCTGATCAGCCCGCCGGACTTTAGATAACGCCCATGCCAGACTAGCTTCGACCGGCGTAGTCGCATCGTCCATATCGTGCCCATACAGGCATAATCCTGCTTCCAGACGTAAAGAGTCGCGTGCTGCCAGACCGATAGGGGCGACTTCCGGTTGATCCAGTAACAAACGCGCCAGCTTTTCTGCATGCGCGTTTGGTACAGATATTTCAAAGCCATCTTCACCGGTGTAACCCGAACGGCTCACAAAACAAGGGAAGCCAGCCAGCGTCACAGTGGCCGTTTGCATGAATAACATTTGCGCAACTTGCGGCGCAAAGCGTGCCAACACCTTTGCGGCTTGCGGTCCTTGCAACGCCAGCAAGGCGTACTCACTTAATTCTTCCACAGTGCAGCGGTCTGACAAATGCTGACGCAAATGCGCTATATCTTGTTCTTTGCAAGCGGCATTGACGACTAAAAATAAATGGTCGCCGGCATTCGCGACCATTAAATCGTCCAATATTCCGCCAGTTTCATTGGTAAATAGCGCGTAACGCT
Organism: Glaciimonas sp. PCH181; assembly: GCF_003056055.1. Taxonomy (NCBI): domain Bacteria; kingdom Pseudomonadati; phylum Pseudomonadota; class Betaproteobacteria; order Burkholderiales; family Oxalobacteraceae; genus Glaciimonas; species Glaciimonas sp. PCH181. The sequence goes on along the minus strand of NZ_PYFP01000001.1, from coordinate 551,894 downwards.
GCGTATTTACGGGAAGATCGATGATATCCACAGGTACCAACGTTTCCAGCGCTGCTGCCGCGTGTTGACCCGTCAAGCGCACCTGCCCCATGTGCGAAACATCGAATAAACCGGCTTGCGTGCGCGTATGGCTGTGTTCTTTCAATACGCCAGTCGGGTACTGCACCGGCATTTGATAGCCAGCAAACGGCACCATCTTTGCGCCCAACTCAACATGCAGATCGTACAACGGCGTGCGCGCGAGGGATTGAGAGTTGGTCTCCATATATTTCCTTTTTTAAAGCTAAATAAATTTAAATGAGTACGTTTCTACGCACCGGAAAGCGCTGACGGAGGCTTGCAAAAATAGCCCGTCAACACTCAATAACATTTACCGCGAGTCCGCCTCGCGAGGTTTCTTTGTATTTTGTTTTCATATCGGCACCGGTATCACGCATCGTCTTGATCACATTATCGAGCGACACAAAATGTCGACCGTCGCCACGCAATGCCATTCTTGATGCGTTGATCGCCTTGACCGAACCCATCGCATTCCGCTCGATACAGGGCACTTGGACTAATCCGCCAATCGGATCGCAAGTCAGGCCCAGATTGTGTTCCATGCCGATTTCTGCGGCATTTTCTACTTGCGCCGGTGTGCCGCCCATAACTTCTGCCAATGCGCCAGCTGCCATCGAGCAGGCGACACCAACCTCGCCCTGACAACCCACTTCAGCGCCAGAAATTGACGCATTTTCTTTATACAAAATACCAATCGCGGCTGCGGTCAGTAAAAAGCGGACTACGCCGTCCTCATTCGCCGTGGGCACAAAGCGGGTGTAGTAATGCAATACCGCAGGAATAATTCCGGCAGCGCCGTTGGTCGGCGCGGTCACGACACGGCCTCCGGTGGCATTTTCTTCATTAACCGCTAACGCGTACAGGTTGACCCAATCAAGCGTCGTCAATGGATCGCGCAGACTGGTTTCCGGCTGTGCCGCTAGCGTGCGATACCACTCGGCTGCACGGCGACGAACTTGCATTGGGCCCGGCAGAACGCCCTCTTTCTGACAACCACGTTTGACGCAATCCTGCATCACTTGCCAGATATTCAGCAGCCCGCTGCGGATTTGTTCTTCGGAGCGCCAGACCTTTTCGTTTTCCAGCATCAACTGGCTGACAGAGAGTTGATTTGCTTGGCATAAGGCCAGCAGCTTGTCACCGCTGTGAAATGGATACGGCAACGTCGTGGTATCCGCCACAATACGGTCCTCTCCCGCAACGTTCTCATTCACAACAAAACCGCCGCCGACTGAGTAATAAACCTTGTTGGCGATTTCGGCGTTATCGCTATCGAAAGCCGTAAACCGCATACCGTTCGAGTGATACGGCAAAGTCCGCTGGCGGTACATTAATAGATGTTCTTTCTCTATAAATGCGACCTGCTTTTGCCCTATTAAATTGATCGTTGCAGTGCTGCGGATATGCGCCAACTTATCAGCAATGGTGTCAATATCGACCAGATCCGGGCTTTCACCCAGCAGGCCCAACAAGACCGCCTTGTCGCTGCCATGACCTTTGCCAGTCGCGCCTAGCGAACCATACAACTCAGCTTTGACAGTATGCGTACGCTCCAGCAAACCGTTTTTCTTCAAACCGTTGGCAAACAACAGCGCCGCCCGCATCGGCCCCACCGTGTGTGAGCTTGAAGGGCCAATGCCGATTTTGAATAATTCAAATATGCTAATGGCCATATTTCAATGCTCCTGACAAAGCTTACTGTGCGGCGATCAACCCCATCGCACCAACCCAGCTGCGATGGGGTTGCTTGGCTTAATGCCCGAACTTATTCGTAATCCGATAATGGTGGGCAGGAGCAAACCAGATTACGGTCACCATAAACGTTATCGATACGACCAACCGGCGGCCAGTATTTATGCGCTTTTCTGAGTGAGGTCACGGGGAACACCGCTTGCTCCCGCGTGTAAGCGCGTTCCCATTCACCAGTCAAGTCCATCGCGGTGTGCGGTGCATGTCGCAGTGGACTACTCTCAGCGCTAATATGGCCATCTTCGATCGCTTGGATTTCATGCCTGATCGCAATCATCGCATTGCAAAAGCGATCTAATTCCTCCTTAGATTCGCTCTCTGTCGGTTCGATCATCAACGTCCCGGCAACCGGAAACGACATCGTCGGCGCATGGAAACCAAAATCGATGAGACGTTTGGCAACGTCGTCCACAGTCACGCCTGTTTTATCTTTTAATGGTCGCAAATCAATGATGCATTCATGCGCCACCGTGCTGCCTTTGCCGTCTTTACCCGCGTACAGAATCGGAAAATGCGGGGCCAGAGTGTGGGCAATATAGTTAGCGTTCAGGATCGCCATCTGGCTAGCCTGTTTCAGACCGCGACTACCCATCAATGTGATGTAGGCCCAGCTAATTGGCAAGATATTCGCACTGCCCCAAGGTGCGGCAGAAACCGGCGCAATTCCCGTCTCTAACAAGCCATGACCAGGCAAAAACGGTGCCAAATGGGATTTGACCCCAATCGGACCGACGCCGGGGCCACCACCGCCGTGGGGGATACAAAAGGTTTTATGTAAATTAAGATGCGACACGTCGCCGCCAAAATGACCGGGGGCGCACAGGCCAACCATCGCATTCATATTCGCACCATCGATATACACCTGACCGCCATGCGCATGCACGATGTCGCAAATTTCACGGATAGCCTGCTCAAATACGCCATGCGTAGAAGGATAAGTAATCATCAATGCCGCAAGATCGGCAGCATGTTGGTCCGCCTTGGCTTGTAAATCGGCTACGTCTACGTTGCCGTTATCATCGCAACGCACCACGACAACTTTCATCCCTGCCATATGTGCCGTAGCAGGATTTGTGCCGTGTGCAGAACTAGGAATCAGGCACACATCGCGCTGCCCCTCGCCCCGACTTTGATGATAAGCGCGGATTGCCAGCAACCCGGCATACTCGCCCTGCGATCCGGCATTTGGCTGCAACGACACGGCGTCATAACCGGTGCAGATACACAGCATTTGTTCTAGCTCACTGACTAATTGCTGATATCCCTGTGCTTGCTCTAGCGGCGCAAACGGATGAATGGCGCTGAACTCTTTCCAGGTAATCGGAATCATTTCCGTGGTTGCATTGAGTTTCATCGTGCATGAACCGAGCGGAATCATGGTCCGATCCAGCGCCAGATCTTTGTCCGCCAAAGCGCGAAGATAGCGCATCATTTGGGTTTCAGAGTGATGGCTGTTGAAGACTGGATGCGTCAGAAACCCGCTAGTACGGCGCAACGCTACCGGAATATGATCGGCGGCAATGGCCTCAACGGCAACAAATGAAAGCTCAGGCTGGCCCGCGCTGGAAAAAATTCGCCAGAGCGCTGCTACATCCTCGGTGGTCGTGGTTTCGTCAAAGGCAATACCCACCTTATCCGCATCCACAATACGCAAATTAATCGACTGTGCTCGCGCCGCCGCGTGTATCGCTTGCGTATGCCCGACTGTGCGCAAAGTGATCGTGTCAAAAAAATGCGTTGTTAATACTTCGATGCCCAGTTCATTCAGATTTTTAGACTGATTCAGCGCCTGTATGCCGCTGACAAACGTCGCCGCCAGACGATGCACCCGTTGTGCGATGGTTTTTAGTCCTTCCGGGCCATGATAGACCGCGTACATGCTGGCGATATTCGCTAGCAGCACTTGCGCAGTACAAATATTGCTGGTGGCTTTTTCACGGCGGATATGTTGCTCACGCGTTTGCATCGCGAGGCGATAGGCAGTGTCGCCGCGACTGTCGATTGACACGCCCACGACGCGTCCCGGCATCAAGCGCTTATGCACATCTTTTGTCGCAAAGTATGCAGCATGCGGACCGCCATAGCCCAACGGAACACCAAACCGCTGCGACGAGCCAATAGCCACGTCAGCGCCAAATTCTGCGGGTGGCGTCAACAATGTCAGTGCTAGTAAATCGGCGGCAACCACGACCAATGCATCCTTGCTATGTGCGCTCTCCACCGCGCTGGCGTAGTCGTGAATTTCACCGCTCAAATTAGGATATTGCAGCAAGACGCCGAAGTAATCCAGATCGTCCAATGCCGTCAAATGATCGCCCACTACAACGTCAATTCCAATCGGTGCTGCACGTGTGCGCACAACATCAATCGTTTGCGGATAGCAATCCTGCGATACAAAGAAAGTCTTACTTTTGCTCTTGGATACGCGCTGACAAAAGGTCATCGCTTCCGCCGCTGCCGTCGCTTCGTCCAGCAATGAGGCGTTGGCGATTTCCATACCAGTCAGATCAGACACCATGGTCTGAAAGTTTAATAATGCCTCCAGACGGCCTTGGGATATCTCCGGCTGATACGGCGTATAAGCGGTATACCAGCCCGGATTTTCCAGCAGATTACGCAAAATAACGGTCGGCGTATGGCAGTTGTAATAACCCATGCCGATATACGATTTAAAAATCTGATTTTTGGCAGCGATGGTGCGCAAAGCTTCTAGCGTCTCTACTTCATTAAGCGCGCCGCGCAGCATCAGCGGCGCGTCCGATAAAATCGCCGCCGGAATCACATTTTTGATCAGCGCATCTATCGTTGGATAACCCAGCGCATCGAGCATGCGCTGTTGATCCGCTTCGCCCGGCCCGATATGCCTGCCAACAAAATCCGTATGCTGTAATAAGTCTTCAAACGCAGGCCGTATCTGTGCCACAACTTGATCCATGGTGTCCTCTTGCTAATTCGCTTGTGATGATGTGAATGTGCCGCATATGCCGCGCATCGCAGTATGCGCGGCATGGGGCAATTCTGAATTTATTGCTCTGACAAGACGTTGTCTTTAACCCAGACTGGCGACAAATGCCTTATAACCAGCCTCGTCCAGCAGGCCTTCCAACTCGGTCACATCGCTTGCCTGAAATTTGAAAAACCAACCAGCGCCCATTGGATCTTCATTGATCTTGCCGGGTTCGTCCGCTAATAAACCATTGATTTCTGTGATGACGCCAGCGACCGGCATATTGATTTCACTGGCAGTCTTTACGGATTCTATGACAGCAACCTCTTCGCCTTTTTCTACCTGATTGCCTACATCCGGCAATTGCACATACACAAGATCCCCCAAATGATCTTGTGCAAAATCGGTAATCCCGACAGTTACCACGCCGTCGTCTTCGATCTTCAACCATTCATGTTCTTCGGTGTATTTGGTGACGCTCATTGTTGGCCTCTATGTTTGAAATGGGTTGAATTGTTCGCTTTTCGCAGATGTGGAATTGTAAGATTTTGCATATTTCTTTTGCAATCAATTAACCCCATAAATAGTTTATTAATGCATAAAAAATTTAATATTTATCTAAAAATAAAAATATTTTCGAAAAATTTTTCTATAAAGAAAAATCGTATATTGAGGGTGAGGCTGCAAATAAAGGACAAGTTGTCAATATTGCTTAATTGGCACTAAAAAAGACCTTTATCAAATGCGTGTGCACGTTTTGGGCCTTTCCCGGTTGTTTGCGCTCTGACGAGAAGGCTGTCACCCCTTCGGCAGTCAGCATCCCGTCAGAGGAGGAAATGAACATTTATTGAATGCCAAAAATAGATGCATCACTTAAATTGAGCCGCAATTTCAGTCTTATTGTGCACCCGAATCTGACGTAGCTGTTTCATTAGCTATTTTCAAATCTATCATCTCAGGAAATTCATGCTCGCTTTGACCACTATTGCCTCCTCTTTAAGAGTATCGCCGTCCCAAAATATTCGCTTACCAGTATTTACATTTTCCAAAACCACTAACTCTTTGAGTAATAATATTACTTATTGTCAAAATACTTCGACTGATAGAAGGGATTCAAAATTAGTATCAAATCCATTAATCTCTATTAGTGGGACACAACATCAAAAATCAGAAGATACGTCACTGCTACTAAATAAAAATTTTAAATCTTGTAATACATTATCAAAGCAACATTTACAACGTAATGATGTATCCGCAATATCATCTAAAAATATTATTGGATTCAACATTAAGGAAAAGAAGCAGAATCTTGAACAACAGGTCGTACATTATTTAGCGTTATGTAAAGAATATAAAATTGATGAGTACACCGCAATTAATACTGTTCTAAAAATTCTCGATCAGGTTTATGTGTCGAATGTGAGCAAAAAACCTGAAGAAATTTTTATAAAATTCGAATCAGAAATGAACTTTAGTAAGTTAGGAATGGAGAAAGATTTAAGCAAGGACCTACCGCACCAAGAAAATACAAAAACTTCATTTTCTTTGTTTCGAACCAATAATGGATTAAGTGTCAAAAACGCAAAAAAAATATGGACTCATAAAGCATTCGATATTTTACAAAGTAACCCGATTATCTTACCGCCGAACATCGAAAGCACGACTAAGCAGGAAATTTGCTCACCAAATTTCGTTAGTAAAGGCTTAGTTTCCTCGGAGCAAGAGACTCAGGCCAAAGCACAAATGCCGAAGACTACTGTTCTCATACATGAAGAGCCTGAAAAAATTGTACAAGAGAGACCGTCTAGCAGAACAACCAGCAGAAAAAACTCCGAGATACCTGATACCTCTGCCGCCTTTAAAACAGACCCTAGAATTAAAAGCGTAATCGATGCCGAAAAGAAATTTATATTTATTCCTAAGCATCGAATAAAAGAACAATCTCCAAACAAATATTCCGCTAAAAATAGTTTTTTTAAAGAACGGCACAGGATTGATTTGCTTACAAATCTTGGACCTGCACGAGAGGAAATAGAAGCTTACACAGAGTTCACTGCAGAATTGAAACTTGTTGCGTCGTCTAAAAATGTAGTTGAAATACAAAAGTATTTACTAGAAAAATATAATATTAAAGATGATAACGTTCAATCACCTGCGAAAAAATTAGAATTATTAATGCAAAGAAATGATGATCTTTTAAGCATGATAAAAAAATTGACAAAACATCGTCCAACAAAACATAAAAATGCTTTATATTTTCGACCTAAGCTATACACCATCGACGAGACCACAAGCCCTATTCCTCTGATTGCGAACGCTCCACCTATAAAATCGCAAGCATTAATTCTTGAGAAGGCATCTATAAATATGGATGCTTATAAAAAAGAGTTAGATAAATATGAGGCCCTGAAGGATGTGCTAAATGGCATCGCTCCAGAACAAGCTGTTCAGATTTTATATACTATATCCATGTTAGCTGCTGATGACGTATTTCCCATCGAAGATCGACACAAGAAACAAATGGCATTAGCACTTAATAGAAATGAACGCTTAAATACTGAATTACAAAAAATTCTCAAAAAAAAATACACCTAATAGAAAGTAATCGGTCTGACAACACTCCTCAGATTAGTAAAATTGGCGAAATGTCTATGGCACCTACTGCTGCCTAACAACCATATAAAAAATTAACGTCAAGCAATTACACAGTCAGGCTACGCCCAAAGAACCATTACTTTCGCGATCAGAGGCAAAGTTTTACGCCAAAGTTCACGGAATTTCCTCTAAAGCGTAGCCGCCATTTGCTAATGGCCTGACAACTGGTCGCACGCAACTCATCCATCCGATCGACGGACGCCTTGCCTAATCAGGTAAGGCAAAATAATTCGCAGAAAAGTAACGACATTTGCATTTCAATCCGCAAAAAAATCGCAACAGCAACACGATGCAACGCATGTGCATCGGTGCGTCGTACTCATATGGGGCGTCTATCGTAGGCTGCTGCGCTGCCGTGCATGTCTTCAGGCAACGCGAAAATCATCTGAATTTAGCGTAAGGCGCTGTAAAATTTACAGTCCCAATTAATACTCAAAATGATCGACTAAAAGTTGAATCGACAGGATTGAATTGATCGCACTTTTAGCTTACAAATAAGTAAAGAAGTAAGACTGCGCGGTGAAAGTTATCCTGACATTTACGAACGATTCCGGCGGCATTCCTTAAGGCGATTTTGATTACTTTTGAGTAAGGACGACGCAATGACTACCTCATCTAAACAGCATCGCATCCATGATTATATGGATCGGCATTTTGCGGCGATCGCTTCGATCTCCGGTCAGCTCGCGTTGATAGCATTAATCGTAACGCTATTCCTGAGCGCCTGTCTCGCTCTGGTGATATTCAGCGATACAACTCTTTTGCTTTTACAATTATTGCAATGGATCGGCAAGGATTGCATATGGTGCATCATCACGCCATCCTGACAAAATTTCTTATAGATGCAATGCAACGTTTGCACGAAAGCAATGTCGCAAAATAACATCATAGAAACATGCGAAGTTGAATAACTTCCCACAAATAAATCTGGCTGTTACCATATAAACGCGGGTAAGCTAAGCTGCAAGAACGAACGAAAGTCGAGTGAAATTTTTTATCCTCTATCAATCCGTTCTCGGCAGAAGACGATCGCAATTTGCATAAAGCTGAAACGTCATTGCCAACGTACAGGAGCAATTATGAACATACTCAAACGTTTGTTTACTCCAACGCACATCGCTATAGTAAATGACGAGCTATCAGCCGCACGGATACAATTATTGTCGGCAGAGAATGATCTGGAACACGTTCAAGCGCAGGTCCATCTTCTAAACAAACGCATTGCGCGATTGGAAGGCAAATTAAAAAGTGCCGCTGCGTATTCGTCTTTAATAGATGCACAATACTATGCCAACAGACTGCGTAATGCGCCCCCCGAGCCGATCAACAGATCGCAGCAAACCGAGCATGACATCACCGATCTACGGCCACAAATCGCAGGAAAATCTAACGTCGCAATATAGGCAACTAATAGAGGCAAGTATAGGCTAGCCACTCACGCCGCCCATACGTACATTGGCCTGCAACAGGAATTGATCATGTTCCTGAAGACCAATAGTAATGTTGGATGATCTCATCGCCTGGCGGGGTGGTATACCTTGATTGTCGGTGACAACATTGTGGGCGCGATTGGCTGCTCTGATGGCGCGGGAATACAAGATGAAGTAACCGCTAAAGCGGGTGCGAAAAGTGTCCGACAACTGCCATTAGATAGCGCACAAAAAAAGGCACGTATTCACACATCCGGTTGATGTGTGAATACGTGCCTATTATTTTTTCGCGTTGCTGTAATGCTATAACTTACTGAAAAGTAATATTTTTTCGTTCTCTTACGTCTCGAAAAAAACTATTTTTTACAACGTCGCAAGTATTTTACGGACCGCATCCTGCGTTGCCGGATCGCTCAATCCCAGATTTCCTTTTGTCTCGATTAATCGATCGCGATGCGCTGCAGGCCAGCCAAATGTATCGTCATCGATAGCAAACCAGCTGTCCGGTTTACGCAGCGTGACGTCATTCAAGATTTGCATGCCACGCGGCATCAGATCGAATTCGCTTTGCAATAATTTTGGATGATGGAAGGTTGATCCAACAACTCGCGCACGCAAACTTTCGCTAAGTTCTTGCCGCGTTGCATCGAATCCTAACGCCCTCACCCAGCTCGTCGATAAAACAATTTTCACGTCTGGATAAGGCGCAAGCAATTCTTCCAATATCGGCATCCACTCAAAGAATGACCGCTCTGGCGTCGTGATATACATGCCACGCTTACGATTGCGGATAACCATGCCGTCATGCAGCACACCGTTGTAGTCCAGATATAAAATTTTCATTAAGTTTACTTATTAAAGCTGATTCAATTGTTCTAAATAATTGCAGGTCGGAACTTTTGCCAATGTGATCAAAGCTACTGACAAATCAGGCCTGCAAGGGACACAGCGTTGTTCGGTGTAAATTTTCTCTAAACTATTTCACCACCGTTTTCAATGCGTTTGTACGAACTTCATAAGCTATGGTTTCCGCGCTTAACAAAAAATAGCGCGGTCCCAATAGCCATTAATAAACCGCCAAAAAATCGGTTCTGAATTTTAAGAGCCTGCGCGTTTCGAAACAGATTTTGCATCGATCTTCCGGCCAATGCGTAACCATGCATAACAGCAACGTCTACCACTACTGTGGTAAGCGACATGATTAGTAGTTGCAACGCTAACGGGCGATACTGGCCGATAAATTGGGGCAGCACCGCGACCATAAAGACGATGCCTTTGGGATTCGTGACATTGGTGAGAAAACCAGTTGCACAGCGCCGCCGCCATGTCGAGAGCGCTGCGGATGGCTCCCCTTTCTCAGTAGGGCTTGTTGCAACCGGCGATACAGGTGCACGCCACTGCGAAAACCCCAGATAAATGAGATACAACGCGCCCAATATCTTCACAACATTAAAGGCAATTTCAGACGCTACCAGCAAGGATCCAATTCCCGCCCCTGCGATCAGCAAAATCACAACCAAACCACATTCAAGCCCAAGAATGGTAGCGCCGGTACGCTTTACGCCAAACCGCACGCCATGGCTCATCGCCAGAACGGCACCGGATCCGGGCGAAACGGCAATAATAAGCGATGCCAGTAAATACGCCGTCCAGACATGAATATCCATACTATTTTCTCGAATTTAACTTATGTGACGTTTTAAGCCGCTATTTTAACGGGGTGCGTGCGATAAGTGTTGTCCGCGTCGTCTTAGGGGATAAATATGCCGGTATCCGCACTAAACTGCCGTTTCTCGCTCCCGTTTTGCTTCATAGGCTTTCAGATTCGCATAGGCCACGCGCAATAAAGATTGAGACTGATTATCTTTCGATCCGCGATTGAGCAGATCGCCGACAATATGATCGGCCTCAATCGGTGCGCCACGCTGGATATCTTTGAACATCGAAGCGGTGAGCGGCGAACCTGCTGTCGTCAGGACAGAACGCGCACGTTCAATGGCGGCGGCACGTAAAGCGAAGCCATTTTGTGCAGCGATAGCGCTGCATTCTTCAAAAATAGTTAACGCCAGGTCACTAGCGCCGACACTGACAATATCGCCCACCGTAGCGCGCATCAAACAGGTAATGCTGGCTGCTGAGGCAATAAATACCCATTTTTCCCACATCTCCTGCAAGATATCCGTACTGGCATTGGCATCAAATCGTACAGCCGAAAAAGCCGCCTTCAGCGCATCGATACGCGCCGAACTGGATCCATCCAATTCACCGAACGAAAGCCCATGCGTGTCATTCAAATGCAGCACTGTGCCATCCGCATCAAGCGCGGCAGAAATCATGCATTGCGCGCCCAACACATGTTTTGCGCCAAACCGCAGCGCCAGATCATTGACATGTCGCATACCGTTCAGCAATGGCAGGATCACTGTTTCGGGACCGACCGCTGGCGCAAATGCCTCCATCGTCTGGGCCAAATCATAGGCCTTGCAGCCGACAATCACCGCATCGAATGGCGCAACATTTGCTGCATGTCCTTCTGCAGTCAATTCATCGGCTGTTAAATGCTGCGGCGTTGGCAAAGCCAAATCACCGAAACGACTCTTGACTATTAAGCCAGTTTTTTCGAGTTGCGCAGCTCTGCCCGGTCGCAATAGAAACGTCACGTCCTGACCAGCTTCTAGCAAACGACCGCCGAAATACCCGCCAAGCGCACCTGCGCCTACGATGAGAAAACGCATATATTTTCCGTTACATAAATGTAGTAAATAACTAGCCCGTATTAGCCGAATCTTAATGAAAATGGCTGGGCAATGAAGAAAGCAAGTGTCATCAAGCCATCAGTTTCGGCGGAAAATCCGGTATTTTATCGGGCGATGCGCGTTTTTGCGCGGCATAGGCCATCCGATTGTGAACGCCGGGCCCGGCTGCTGGCCCCGCTGTTAACACGTAGTTTTTCCCAATGATCTTCTTGCCACTTTTCCCATCGACCAGAATCGGTTCAACAGTCGCGCCTGTTTCAATATCCGTCAGCACCACGCTTAGGCCATCCGGGGCGAAATGGTTATTTCCCCATGCCATTAAGGCGATCATAATCGGTTTAAACGCCCTGCCACTTTCAGTGAGTATGTATTCAAAGCGCGGCGGCTTTTCCAGATATTGACGGCGTTCCATCAAACCCTCGGCCACCAGCGCCGTCAAACGCCTAGTCAAGATATTCGGCGCAATCTCCAGACTTTTTTGGAATTCATCAAAACGCGTCATCCCATAAAAGGCGTCGCGCAGAATGAGGATGCTCCACCATTCGCCCACCCGCTCCAGACTGCGCGCGATGGGACAACTCATATTCGTAAAACTTTTGCGATGCATGAGATCACTCCTTTACCGTCAACATGAAAGAAAGCATAGGCTTGTCGCTATCATTGTGCAAGTGGCCTCCCTGAATCACTAAAACCCTGGTAAATCCCTGCATCGATGATGCAGGTTGCCATCAAACCAAACCCAACCGCGATAAAACGGCCTAATGCGCGTCTGGCGATGGCGCTTTAGGTGCCGCAATTTTTTTCATCAGCGGCACCAACGCGGTGGTGATCACAAAGCACAGCATCACGACGAAAAAAGCATCGGCAAAGGTCTGCGTTTGCGCTTCTCGAAAAGTCAGCAGCCATAATTGTTTTACCGCCCCTAACTGCGCATCGGTCGTGTTCAGCCCCCAGCCGCTGAGATTGCTGCTGGCCGTTTGCAGCATCGTCGTCATGGCTTCATTACCTGCATTCAAATGTTCTGCCAGACGCAAGAAATGCAAATTGGTCCGATCATTCAGAATAGTGCCGCAAACCGCGATACCGATTGCGCCGCCCAGATTACGCATCAGATTGAACAGGCCGGATGCCTGTTTAAGCCGCTCCGGCGCTAATCCCCCCAGCGTCAACGTGACCGTCGGCGCGACCGCAAATTGCTGTGAAAAACCGCGCAATGCCTGCGGGAGCAGAAATTCATGCCATCCCCAATCGTGCGTAATCGGCATGAAATTCCACATACTTAGCGCAAAACCAGCCAGTCCCACCATCAACAGCCAGCGCAAATCTACGCGTTTCGCCAGATAAGAATAGAAAGGAATGGCGCACACCTGAAATACGCCGGTTGAGAAGATTGCCAAGCCGATATCCAACGCACTGAATCCGCGGACCCGCGCCAGAAATACCGGCGTCAGATAAATCGTCGAAAAGATACCGATACCGGTGACAAACGAAAATAGACATCCAAGCGCAAAATTGCCATCTTTTAACGCGCGCAGATCGACTACCGGATTGGCAAATGCCAGACTGCGCCAGATGAAGCTAATACCCGCCAGCATCGATATCCAGGCCGTGGTACGAATCACATCATCGCCCAACCATCCCAGCCGCGGCCCTTCTTCTAATGTATATTCCAGACAGCCTAAAAAGATCGCCATCAGAATCATGCCAAAATAATCCGCTCCGCGTAGCAGCGAAGGATTCGGCTGATCGATATGCACCAATCGCGGCACCATCACAGCGACAAAAATGCCGGGCACCAGATTAATAAAAAATAGCCAATGCCAGGAATAATTACTAGTAATCCACCCGCCTATGGTCGGCCCCAGCGTTGGGGCCAGCGATGAAATTGCACCGATGGTCGCCGCAGCAATGACCCGTTGATGCCCCGAAAAATAGATGAAGGCCGAGGTAAACACCAACGGAATCATCGACCCGCCCAGAAAGCCTTGCAGCGCTCTGAAAAAGATCATGCTATTGATATCCCAGGCCAAACCGCACAACAAACTGGCAATCGTAAATCCCACCGCAGAAACACAAAACAGCCAACGCGTAGACATCACGCGAGATAGCCAGCCAGAAAGCGGAATCACGATGATTTCCGCGATCAGATAACTGGTTTGCACCCACGCCGTTTCATCGGCACCGGCAGACAGCCCACCGCCGATATCGGCCAGCGACGCCGAGACGATCTGGATATCTAGCAACGCGATAAACATGCCCACGCACATACAGGCAAAAGCAAATATCTTCGCCCGTGGCGACAATTCGCCGAGATTGGGAAGCGACTTCACCACCCTTGGGGCGATGGCGGTCGCGGCAGTCGCGCTCAAGATTCAGTCCGGCTAACGATTTTACTGGCAGGTCGATCATCGACTTGCGCCGTGACAGACAGGCCCGGGCGTAATTTACCCAGCTTGCCACCCTCGCCGTCCAGCACCACGCGTACCGGAACCCGTTGCACAATCTTGGTAAAGTTGCCGGTGGCATTCTCTGCCGGAAGAATGCTGAATTGCGCGCCGGTGGCGGGGGCTACGCTGGCGACATGGCCGTGAAAGACTTCACCGGGGAGTACATCAGCAGTGATCTTGACAGCCGATCCGGGGTGGATATGCGCCAATTGATTTTCTTTAAAATTGGCATCCACCCACAAACCTTGCGCTGGAACCACTGCCAATAACTGACCACCAATCGTGGCATACGCGCCGACACGGGCGCGACGATTACCAATCACGCCATCGATGGGAGAACGCAACTCGGTATAGCTCAGATTCAGTTCGGCCAAATCGCGCTGCGCCACGGCTTGGGCCAAGGCCGCCTGGATTTTTTGCTTTTGTGTCGCGATCACCTCAATCTGGCGCTGTGCCGCATTCAGGTTTGCCTGCGCTTTTTGGTCGCCGGCAAGCGCTTGTTTATAGTCGGCGTCCGCTTTCTGAGAGCTTTGCACTGACACTGCCGCCTTGGCTGACAGATTTTGATAACGGGTCTGATCATCGCGTGCACGGCGTGTTTCGGCGTTAGTAGCAACGATACCGGCCCTGGCCTGATCAATCATCGCATCTTGTAAATGATGCGTCGCGTCAATATTCGCCAATGAAGCCTGCTCTGCTGCCACGGCCGCATCGGCTTTCGCTAAAGCAACAACGTAATCACGATTATCGATTCTAACCAAGATATCGCCCGCATGGACGACTTGGTTATCGCGCACGGCTATTTCTGTGATGTTGCCGGACACTTTAGGACTAATCACGGTCACGTCACCACCGACATAGGCGTCATCGGTGTCTTCCATAAAGCGCCCGACGGTTGCCCAGTGATACGTGTAAGCGATTGCGCCGATGGCGACAATTACGATCAAGCTGCCAATGGCGAGCCGTTTTCTATTCGGTTTAACGGGATATTCTGCGCTGACTTCTGCCTTATGTTTTGCGCTGAGTTCGATTACATCTTTGGTCATGATTGGCACCGGTATCTATGATTGATGAAGATTAATTTATGTTACTTGCATTTTGATAGTTACAAGATTAAGCTAGTAACTATCGAAATGCAAGTAACTATTTTATCTACCGGATATTTAAAAAGAAATCACAGCATGGACACCCAATCAACCTCACCTCTCCCCTCCGGCAACGTCTATCTGACGCAGCGGCAGTATCGCCAGCAAGGAAATAACAGCGAAGAATTAGCGCTAGACCTGGCTTTAGCCGTTGCTTCGTCCAAACCATTGCTGCCACACAAGACTGTCGTAAAATTACCAACGCTGAAAAAATCTACCCTCATGAGCGCAGCCGTATTAGCGCTCAGCACTTTCATTGCAGGTTGCGCCACTGGGCCTAACTACCAAAAGCCGAGCGATACGGATCTGTCGGCCCTGCACAACGCCAAGATGCTAAATGCACGTCAAACAGCTGCGCCGATGCCTGCGCTGGATAGTTGGTGGACGGGCTTTCACGATCCGGTATTAACCGGAATCATCGAGCACGTACTAAAGCAAAATCTCGATCTGGCAGCCGCCATTGCCCGCGTCGATCAGGCCCGCGCCATCGCGACTGGCACTGCCGCGCAACGTCTGCCGCAAGGCAATCTCATCAGTGATGCAACCAGAGCAAAACAATCCCTTCAAAGTCCGTTAGGTAAAATCGCGAGTACCTTCCCCGGTTATGAACGCACGCAGACCTTTTATGATGTCGGCGCTGGGGCCAGTTGGGAGCTTGATCTTTTTGGCAGTTTGAAACGCGGCAGCGAGGCCGCCAATGCAGAGGAAGAAGCAGCCGAAGCGGACCATCTGGGCGTCCGTATTTCAGTGGCCGCAGAGGCAGCCGATGCGTATTTCCGTATTCGCGGCGCGCAGGCGCGCATCGCGCTTGCAGAAAATCAGGTAAAAACCAATAATCGCCTGCTTGAGTTAGTCGGAATACGCTTGAACGACGGTCTTTCTACCGTCCGCGAGCAAGCACAGGCAGAAGCGCGCTTATCGGAAGCCCGTGCCAGCATTCCGCCTTTACGCACTGAGTTAGAAAGACAATCAAACCGGTTGGATGTGTTGATGGGCGCACAGCCCGGCACCTACGCAACCGAACTGGTCAAAGCGCCAAACACAGCAGTCATCCCCGCAACCGCCGTGGCTGATAGCCCAACCGCATTTTTACGTCGTCGCCCTGACGTCATTGCTGCCGAGCGCCGACTCGCAGCATCGAATGCCAACATCGGCGTAGCAATGGCGGAATATTATCCAAAGCTTTCTTTATCCGGACTATTAGGATTCGGCAGTTTAGGTGCTGCCGGGCTGTTGTCACAGAACAGTTTTCAGCCCGCAGTCGGACTCGGCCTGCGTTGGAGAATATTCGACTTTGGCCGTATCGATGCAGAAATCGCCCGCGCTAAAGGCGTGAATAGCGAAGCTTTGCTGATGTATCGGTTATCCATGCTGCGGGCGACGGAAGATGTCGAAAACACTATCATGACTCTGGCGCAACTGGAAGTGCAAAGCCGCGAGCTGGTGCGCGAAGTTGATGCGCATCAGCGTGCTCGCGATGCTTCGGAAGAGGCCTATAAAGGTGGCGCTGTCAGCTTGACTGAAGTGTTGGATGAAGACCGCCTGCTATTAACTGGGCAAGATCAGCTTGCCCAGGCACATGCCGATAACGCGCGCGCAGCGGTCACGACATTCAGGGCGCTGGGTGGTGGTTGGTAGAAATAAGCAGGCTAGCCTATATCGACTGGCCTGCGACATTTACTTTATCTAATTGTCCAGCGCAATCAAATGCTGTTCGATTCCAAACACGTGGGCATCTTTTTTACCGAGCGCTCTCAGCGCTGTCGCTAAGCCGGTGAGATATTCTTTATTATGCCCACTGGGACCGGACGATGCGGCGATTTGACGAGCGATGTCCAGCTCGGAAGCCGGTCCGAGAAAAGCCGTATTTTCCGCCGTGGCGATATATACCACCCCCTCTGCGTTGGTCCCATCCTCAAAGATTATTTCTGTAGAAAGTCGCAGATAACCGTTCTTTTCACGGTAATCCAGATGCTCAAAAATCTGCGGGGTAATTAAATAAGCCATGCCTTCGCAAATCGCCTCTGCTTCCCGTATCAGCGTAACCACGCGCCCCGGCGCTGTGTGCGTTCCACGATGATCGTATGAGCCTTGCCAGAAGCGCCGCGTCCAATTTCTAATCAGCGCAGGACGTTTTTCAACAAACGGAAAATCGGCTTTGAATATCAGTGAGCCATAACCAAATAGCCAGACACTGGGGTGATCATCGAATCGATCCATCAACTTATTGATGGCAGTTGTATCGGCGGGCATGAGACAAACCTTTTAATTATTTTTAAACGAATACGACATCGCTAAAGCGCTGGATTACATCAGTCGTTCAACAATTAAGCGCAAGAACTTAGTGTTAAAAAATCTTGAAGAATGCGTAACGACAAGGCTTGATATTACCCATTTCTTTTGCGGCACGCTCTGCAAAATATGCATAAGCACGAACAAAAATAACATTATTCCATGACACTTTTTTTTGGGAAAGATTAAATTCGCTTTCTTTTGCCGATCTTTTTCATTGCACTATAAAATTGCCTATCTTCTCTCATCGCGCAACCATTTTTATGGACTTTCCAAGTCAGCCATCTCCCTGCCAATACATTCCAGCGTCGTCGTTTTGGGGTCAGGCTATTTGGATTAAACGCGATGACCTGCTCCACCCCACAGTTTCAGGAAATAAGTTTCGCAAACTCAAATACCCTCTGCTAGCCTTGCGTGAACGTCAACGTGAAGCCGACAGAGATGGCAGTCAAAAAATTACGCTCACCACCATGGGCGGCCCTTGGTCAAATCATCTGCATGCCCTTGCACACGCAGGTGCACTTTATGGCTGGCCCACGCACGGCTTGGTGCGCGGTCCGCAAGAAATGCATACCGCAACGCTGGACGACTGCCGCCGACTTGGCATGCGGATTCAAACGGTGACACGGGATGAATATCGCGACTTAAGAGATATCCCCGATGCGTGGCGGCGTCATGTCGATACGAGTGACATCAACCATGCCTGGTTTCCCGAAGGCGGAAGCCTGCCCGAAGCACTGCACGGCGTGGCCGAAGTCATCGCTGAACTCCCTTTTTTTCCGGACGTCGTCATGGTCGCATGTGGCACTGGTGCAACGCTGGCGGGGCTATTGGCAGGAATGGGCGGCAAAGGACGCGTCATCGGTATCGCCGTATTGAAAAATGCGGGCTATTTGCATCAGGAAATTGCGACTTTGTTGCAACAAGCCGGATATCCAGCATATAAAAACTATACGTTGATTACCGATGCGCATCATGGCGGCTATGGCAAAGCGCCCGCTGAACTGAAACAATTCTGCCATGATTTTTCCCGCGAATTAGCTATTCCGATAGAACCGGTTTATACCGGGAAATTGTTCTTTGCTTTAAAGAAAATGGTGCAAGAGAACGCATTTGGCGCAGACGAACGTATCGTTGCCGTTCATACAGGCGGCCTGCAAGGCGCACGCGGATTTACGGATTGAATGTATTCTTATCACTGCCCGTCGCCCTGCCTAACCTGAGTCACATGGAACGGCATTCGATGACTGCGGCATGATGGTCACCGCGATTATTGCGGGACAAGGCGTTGGCCTCGTCCCGGCAGCAATTACAGCGACCGCCCTCGCTGACAACAGACTAGTCAAACTTTGGGACTTTGACTGGCCAGAGGACTATGCTTATCATCTGGTCTTACCCGATGCAAATTATGGGCGCGCAGTGGGCGCTTTTCGCAAATGGCTTATTGACGAGCTAGGGAGATATCCTCATGCAACTACGCTCTGCCAAATCGGATCAAGACCCGGTGCTTAATGTCGCTACCAAGATACTTACGCTGATAATGATGTCGAGTTCGCTGTTGCTGGCAGCCTGCTCAAAACCACGCGAGAATGTCTGGCAAGGCTACGTGGAAGGTGAATACGTCACCATTTCTGCATCGCAATCCGGCCGACTCGATCGTTTATCGGTTGCACGCGGCCAGCAAGTAAGCGTTGGTGCCGCCCTGTTCGCGCTTGAGTCCGGTGATGAAACAGCGGCACGACAGCAAGCGCTGCGCCAACTACAATCAGCCGAGGCGCAACTGACCGATATCCAAAGCGGCAAACGTCCTCAAGAAATCAGCGTCACCCAAGCCCAATTATTGCAAGCGCAGGCGATGGCAAAAAAAGCGCAGGTGCAATTGGCGCGTGACGAAAGCCAGTTCCAAGTAGGCGGCATCGCCAAACAACAACTCGATGATTCGCGCGCGACCGCAGAAACCACCGCAGCGCAAGTCCGTCAGTGGCAAAGCCAGTTAGCAGTCGACCGCCTGCCTAACCGCGACGCGCAAATCCGCGCCCAGCAAGAACAGGTCGCCGCCTCGCAAGCAGCGCTGGCACAGGCCGAATGGCGTCTAGACCAGAAAACAGTCAGCGCAACCCGTACAGGATTAGTCTTCGACACACTGTATCGCGAAGGCGAATGGGTCGCTGCCGGTAATCCGGTAGTACGCATGCTGCCGCCAGAAAACGTCAAAATACGCTTTTTTGTACCGGAACCGGTACTCGGCAAACTGAAGCTTAATCAAACCGTCACACTGTATTGCGATGGCTGCCCAGCTGATTTGCCAGCGTCCATCTCCTACATCGCCACCGATGCCGAATTCACCCCGTCGATTATCTATAGCAATGAATCGCGCGCCAAACTGGTTTACATGATCGAAGCCCACCCCTCGATGACGGACGCGCCCAAACTACATCCCGGGCAACCGCTGGAAGTGAGCCTGCCATGAGCGCCGCCAGCGGCGACGCAGAAGCGCAAAACAAAAATGCCAACGCTGATTTAGTGATCGATGTTGATCGCATTAATAAACATTTCGGTGATAAACACGTTGTAAAAGATCTTTCGTTGCAAGTTCGACCGGGCGAAATTTTTGGCTTTCTTGGCCCAAACGGCAGTGGCAAAACCACCACGATTCGGATGATGTGCGGTTTGCTGACGCCCGACTCTGGGCGCGGTGCATGCCTTGGCTTTGACATCATTCGTGAAAGTGCTCAGATCAAGCAGCGCGTTGGCTATATGACGCAGAAATTCTCTTATTGGGACGATCTGAGTATCCGAGAAAATCTGGATTTTGTCGCCCGCGTATATGCCATGAAAAACCGCAAAGAAGCGGTTGATCGCTCATTGGAGAAACTTGGCCTGACCAGCCGCGCCAAACAACTGGCAGGCTCGCTCTCGGGTGGCTGGAAACAACGACTGGCGCTGGCCGCCTGCATGCTGCATGAGCCGCAACTGTTACTGCTAGACGAACCTACCGCCGGGGTCGATCCCAGCGCACGGCGCGATTTTTGGGAAGAATTACATACGCTGGCAGCGCAAGGTATCAGCGTTCTGGTCAGCACGCATTACATGGATGAAGCTGAGCGCTGCCACAAACTGGCTTACCTCGCCTACGGCCAATTGTTAGTGCAAGGCACCGCCGCAGAGATTGTCGCAGCGCAGCATCTCAGCACATGGACTGTGCACGGCACCAATCTGGTCGCACTCTCGCAAAAATTACGCGACCAACCCGGCGTCGATCAGACGGTCGCATTCGGCACGTCTTTGCATGTCTGCGGCAAAGACGGTGCGCAACTCGAAAATACGCTGCGTCGGCTGACGCAGGGGCAGGACCTGCGCATGGAACCTATCGCGACTAGTTTAGAAGACGTGTTCATCTACATGATGAAGCATTCCACCGACAATTTCGGAGGCACAGCATGATGCGAGCCAGACGCAGCATCAGCAGTTTCTCGTTATCTCGGTGGTGGAGCATCGTACGTAAAGAGTTTTTACAACTCATGCGAGACCCCGTTACTTTGCGCATGATTACGGTGATTCCGATCATGCAAATGCTGTTATTCGGCTACGCAATCAATAGCGATCCCAAGCACATGCCGACCGCCGTCATCGCCGCAGATCATAGCGAATTCACGCGTACTTTCATCGCCGCGATGAAAGCATCCGATTATTTCGACATCGTCAGCGAACTGCCAAACGAAGAAGCTGGTCGCACCGCGCTGGCGCAGGGAAAAGTGCTGTTCGTCCTGAACATCCCCGCCAATTTCTCACGTGATCTGTTACGCGGGGAGCGCCCGGCCTTATTAGTCGAGGCCGATGCAACCGACCCCACAGCCACCTCCTTAGCATTGGCAGCGTTACCGGCCTTAGTGCAATCGGTCAGCGACAAGGACTTGAAAGGTGCGCTGGCAAAATTCAGCAGCGGCAACCCTGCCTTCGACGTGCAAGTACACCGGCTATATAACCCAGAAGGCATCAGCCAATACAACGTCGTGCCGGGACTGATGGGCGTCGTCCTGTCAATGACGCTGGTCATGATGACCGGGCTTGCCATGACCCGTGAACGGGAGCGCGGCACGATGGAAAATCTGCTGGCCACGCCGGTTACGCCGATCGAGGTCATCACCGGCAAAATCATGCCTTACATCGCGATTGGACTGTTGCAAGCCACGATTATTTTGTTGGGCGCGCACTTTATGTTTCATATACCGTTCGCCGGTAGTCTGATCGCGATTTACCTCGCCGCACTGCTATTTATTGCCGCCAGCCTGACCGTCGGCATCACACTCTCGTCCCTTGCGCAAAATCAGTTGCAGGCGATGCAACTGACAATGTTCTATTTCCTTCCCAACATACTGCTATCGGGCTTTATGTTTCCTTTTCAAGGCATGCCAAAGTGGGCGCAGTTCATCGGCAACCTGCTGCCACTGACGTACTTCAACCGTTTGATACGTGGCATTTTGCTAAAAGGAAATGGCTTGGTAGATCTGTGGCCCAGCATCTGGCCACTCATGCTATTTACCGTTCTGGTGATGGTTGTTGCGGTGCGTTTTTATCGACGCACGCTGGATTGAGGAGGCAGCATGCGAAGCCATATAGGGCGATGCAGCGCAACGTTTTGAGATTAATGCAGATATTCCCGCATAATGCTGGACCGTATTTCACTCCCCATTGGATACGCTGGTACACACGGCGCTTCCCACCCTATATAAGCGATGAATGCTGAACCTTCTGAGGCTAAAGGGTCTCGGGTAGCAATTGTTCTTTTTGCAGGTCAAAGTGATGCGCCGCCCTCTTCCTTCATCTGACGTTGATAAAGGTACGATTGCATCAATCAGAAAATGGCTTGATGAAAATGAAGTGACACCATGATTAACACCATGAATATCGACGGTCATCAAGCCGTTACTGTCTTCGACTCTGAACTGGATTTGTTTCGCGGCGAATTTATTGGCCTTAACGGCGGCGCGGATTTTTACGCTGGCGACGTAAAAGGCCTGCGCCATGAAGGGGCTATTTCTTTGCAAGTGTTTCTTAAAACATGCGCAGCTAAAGGCATTGAGCCACGCAAAAATTTTTCGGGAAAAACTCCCTGACACCCCACGTCAGATATCAAAACTTACGAGCGATCTTTACCAATTGCGCTCGTAATCCCAATCGAGCTGACGATAATACACAGCACTGCAATGCCCTGCGAGGTCGTCAATCCTTCTTTTAAAAACAAATAACCACACACAGCACCCAATGCAGGCTCCAGGCTCATAAATGTGCTGAAGGTTTTTGATGGCAGTTTAGTTAACGCCACCATTTCAAGGCTGTACGGCAGAGTCGATGAAAAAATTCCGACTAACAGCGCGGTTGGCAGAATCGCCAACGAGAATAGTCCGGTTCCAGCATGAATCAATCCGATTGGGAAGATGAACATTGCTGCGACCAGTGAGCCAAGTGGCACGCTCATCCGACCGTTTGCATCGCCCGCCTTCTTTCCTGCGACGATATAAACTGCCCAGCAAACACCCGCGAACAATGCCAGCAAGACCCCGGTGATATCCAGCCCCGCCGATAGCTGACCGAATGGCAGCAACAAATACAGGCCAAAAATCGCCAGCGCAAGCCATATCAAATCAGCTGGGCGACGGGAGTAAAAAATCGCGACAGCCAACGGTCCGCTAAATTCGATAGCCACTGCCGGACCTAAGGGAATCGTTTTTAAAGACATATAAAACGCCAGATTCATGCACCCTAACGCTGTCCCATAAACTAGTATCGGACGCCAGACGATCAGATGCAAAGGTCTCCGCCAAGGGCGATAGATCACACATAAAAAAATCGCAGCGAACCCGATACGCAGCGCCGTGACGCCTTCTGCGCCGATCTCAGAAAATAAGCTTTTGGCCAACGCCGCGCCGCCTTGCAATGAGGCCATCGCGATCAGCAAGCAAATGATGGGCAGCGCTTTACTCGGCGCTTGCGTCGTTGTTGAAACGGGGATTGATTCAGAAAATTGCGGCATGAACACACTTTACAGAGGAAAAAACAGCGATAGACCAAGCATGATGCGACTAGTCAATAAATTGTACAATCGAATAAAATTTACCTTATTCATTCGATTTATTGAACCATGACACTTCCCGAACTCAATATGGGGCAATTGCGAACGTTCGTTGCCGCCGCTGAACATGCCAGTTTTATTGCGGCATCCGAGGCGGTCAATCGCTCGCAATCTGCGGTCAGCATGCAAATAATGAAGCTAGAACAGACGCTAGGCCAAAAACTGTTCGTGCGGCATACCCGGCGCATCACACTAACCATCGCCGGAGAAACATTGCTGCCGTTTGCGCGCAGGATGTTGCAAATCGAAAATGAAGCCATCGCCGCCCTCCTGACCCAAAAACTGGAAGGACGCGTCGTGTTAGGCGCGCCGGACGACTATATGTCATCGCTTTTGACGCCGTTATTAGAGCGGTTTTCCACCATGTTTCCGCGTGTGGAAATAGAGCTCATATGTGCGCAAAGCACCCTGCTGGCACCGATGATAAAAAAAGGCAGCGTCGATCTTGCGTTCGTAACCAAAAGTGAAGGCTTGAACGGCACGCTGATACGGCGCGAACCGATGACGTGGGTCGCCTCCGCCAAGCATGGGGTATGGCATAAATCGCCCTTGCCTGTTGCACTGTATGAAGTCGGTTCGGTGGCCCGTAACAACGTGCTGGCAGCGCTTGCCAGCGGTAATCAATCTGTCAGCACAACATTTAGCAGCACCAGTCTGGCGGGTATTCTGGCAATGGTAGATGCCGGTTTGGCGGTGGCCGCATTAGCCAATTGCAGCATACCGGCGCATTTGAAGAGGCTCGGTATAGAGGACGGATTTACAGCCATTGCACCGCTTGACATTGTGCTGGTCAGAAGCAGCAAAAGTAACTCGCCGCCGATCAATTATCTGGCCGACGACATCATCTCAAGTTTAAGCATCTGAGCTAATCGCTGAATGTAGGAATACCAGGATGCAGACATAAAAATGGCGAACCGAAGTTCGCCATTTTTTGAGGGTGTATTAAGCTTTGTGTAAACGGTCATTTGGCAGGACACTGCCACCATAGAGGAAAAAAATGGCCTACATAAAACGAAGCGAGCGGGTTAAGCCCGATCCTGAACTGGTGAAGCTGGCGGATAGCCTGCTTGCCAATTACAAGAAACCTGAAGACCTGATTGGCGAAAACGGTTTGCTCAAACAGCTCACCAAGATGCTCGTTGAACGTGCTTTGGAAGTCGAAATGACTGATCATCTGGGTCACGACAAAAGTAGTTCAGTCACGAACGACACGTCCAACACCCGTAATGGTCACAGCCTCAAGACGCTCAAAGGCGATTTTGGTGCGCTCTCCCTGGATATTCCCCGGGACCGCCAAGGTGCCTTTGCCCCGCAAATCGTCAGCAAGCATCAGACCCGATGGACTGGCTTTGACGACAAGATCATCTCGCTTTACGCCCGTGGTCTGACGGTCAGAGAGATTCAGAGCCACCTGGAAGAAATTTATGGTGCCGAAGTATCGCCCAGTCTGATCTCGTCAGTGACCGATGCGGTAAGCGAAGAGGTCAAGATCTGGCAGGCCAGACCGCTCGATGCCTTGTATCCGATTCTGTATCTCGACTGTATTCACGTCAAAGTGCGCGACACCGGCACGGTACGTACCAAGGCCGTCTACCTTGCCATCGGCGTGAATAGAGAAGGCAACAAGGAAGTTCTGGGACTGTGGATTGCGCAGACGGAAGGTGCCAAGTTCTGGCTTAGTGTCGTGACGGAACTGAAGAATCGCGGCGTGCAGGATATTTTTATTGCGTGTGTCGATGGATTAAAAGGTTTCCCTGAAGCCATCGAAGTGGTGTATCCGAAGGCGACCGTTCAATTATGCATTGTGCATATGGTGCGCAACAGTTTGAATTTCGTCTCCTGGAAAATGCGCAAGGAAGTCGCTGCCGATCTCAAGCGTATTTACACCGCAGCGACCATCGATGAGGCCGACATCATGCTCACCGAATTTGAATCCAAATGGGATAAGGACTACCAGGCGATCAGTTTGTCATGGCGCCGTAACTGGGCGCGGATTACGCCGTTCTTCGACTACCCACCTGAAATCCGCAAGGTCATTTACACCACCAACGCCATCGAATCGATTAATATGAGTCTGCGCAAAATCATCAAAACCCGCAGTTCATTTCCCACTGATGAGGCCGTCAGCAAACTTTTTTATCTGGCGCTCAACAACATCAGCAAGAAATGGACGATGCCATTACGGGACTGGAAAGGGGCACTCAACCGCTTCACAATCCAGTTTGAAGAACGGATGACACCGATTTAAACAAAATTCCGTTTACACAAAATCCGGCACACCCTCCATTTTTTTATTGCTCAAGCGCGAAAATATTATTTCTTCTTTTTAGCACCGTTAACCGCATCTTTAAATGCTTTACCGGCAGTAAATTTGACGGTAGTCGCGGCTTTGATTTTGATCGCTTCGCCGGTACGTGGATTACGGCCTGTGCGGGCGGCGCGCTTGCCGCTGCCGAATGTACCGAAACCGATCAACTGTACAGAGTCGCCCTTCTTTACCGCTTTGATAACGTTGGCAATCAAAGAGTCCACAGCGCGTTTGGCGGCTGCTTTTGAGAGCTCACAATCTCCTGCAATACTGTCAATCAATTCATTTTTATTCATTTGGTGACTCACTCTATAGGTTGATAGAGCGAAAATTCTAGCACTGCATTACTCAAAAGAAAATGAAAGCTCTGCTCAGAATGCAAAATAGATGCGTTTTTGACCTATTTCAAGACAATCAAGCTGATTCAGCCCTCTGCTTTCCTCCTAAAATTGCCTCGTTAAGGGATAATCACGCGCATACACATGTTCGTGTCCCCCATTTTGTTGCCTGCATTGCGCAATAATCCGCCACTAGCTTCACATAATTACATTAGAAATCATGCCAAAAAACAAGCGACCAGCACCAAGAAAATCTGCGCCATCCGCCGAGGATATCCAAGATGCGCTGGTGCAGCAGTTATGCGATCTATCCATCGATCTCGCCGAGCAGGAAGATTCTGACGCGCAGACCGCCTTGAGCGATGCGCAAAAAGAACAGGAACGCGAAATCTACAAGATCATCAAAAAGAGTCTGCATCAGAAGAAAGATGATGTTTTGTATGAGTCACTAGATCGCTTAAAACACGCGGATAGCGCGGTCTATCAAGTATTAAAGGCGCGTATCGAAGAGGCCGCAGAAGTGGTGTTGATACGCCGCGATGAAGGCATTACGGTTGAGATTAATGCGTTTCTGATTCCTGTATTTGTACGGACCGTGGGTGGCCTTCAGAGTGCGCAATCCTTTCAGGATCAAGACGCATTTGACTTGCTGACCCAAAGCTTGCAGAAGGCAGAATTGGAAAGTCCGGACGCCACAGTTGTACTGGTGAGCTATGCCTATCATCTGGATGAAATTGACAGCATTACTTTCAGCCATCTCAACGCGATGGTGCGTGATGCATTTGCGTCAATGAGCGACAAGCGAGGTGCGCCGACTGCGGCAATCGATAGTAGCTTTAAGGGCTGGCCGGAAAGCCAATTTGCGCCGACCGATGAGGCCGTGGAGTTACGGTTTTTGCTGGGCTTTACGTTGAAGACTGCTGATGATGCTTTTTATCATGTGCCGGAAGATGATGCTGCCGCAGATGCTTATTTCGATGTGCGGGAAAAACGTTTTCAGGAGTGGACTGAGCAGGTTGCGCCGTTGGTAAAGCAATGTCTTGTCACGGATGGACGCGAAGTTGATGTGAATTTTCTGTATCAGGATTTATTTCATGGCGGAAAAGAACGCGGCATTGCAGAGTATTTTATGCTGCAGATGATGTCTGAATTGACGCATGGGTTGGAGCAGTATGGTATTGCGGCAGAGAGCACTAAAGCCGTTATCGGGCCTGCCGATAATCGTGGCGATATTGTATTGCGTGTGAATTTGTATAAAGAGTCGGATGGAAGTTTGGTGGCATCGTCAGAGAAACCTTCTTCCGTGACGCGTGAATTGCAGATTGAGTTTGATGATACGTATGATGCTTTGCTGATGCTTGGGGTTAAATCAATGGCTATTGCGAGGGAGTTTAGTGTTTATGGTGAGGCGATTGCGGTACAGCCTTACGTACCTGCTTCTGAAGAATCTTGAGTATAAAAAATGCTGCACGACCGATTGGGTTGCGCAGCATTTTTGTTGTGGGCTAATCGATTAAGCCAATGATTGCTCTGCCGGGGCGTTATTTGCCGCCGGGCACGATTACCACTGGTGGGCCTACTTCGGTTGTTACGCTTTCTCTTAATATCCCGCCGGATTCTGCACTTCCCTCTACTACACCATCAGCTTTCATCCGTTGAAGGCAATCGGGACGATCGCGTTCCGGTAATGCGTTGCAGCGGTCTAGTCTGTTCTTTTTATACTCTGCCTGCGTATCGTTTAGTTGACCTTTACGGGCGGCTTCGAGGGCAGCCCCGGCTTCACGCAGGCAGGTGGCGCGATCTTCGTTTGAGGTGCCGTTTAGGCAGGCTGTGCGTTGCTTCTGATAGGCGGCTTTGGCATCAGTTAAGTTGGTGCTGTTGCCCTTATCGGCGGCCAGGGCTGAGGTTGCCATTAGCATGGCGATCATCATTAGGAATGTATGGAATAAAAATTGGATGTTTGGACGGATGATCGCGACGGACTTCTTTGGGGTCGGGATTTGGTACTGGTGTGGGACTGGCATGGCGAACTCCTTCAAAAAAACAGCTGATTTTGTGGCAGCTGAGCATGGATTAGTAGGAGAATTTCGTTGATGGTGAGTTGCTAGAATACTCCTGTCCTTTGAGAACAGGTTAGTATTCGATTGGATTGATTTGGGTTAATTTGGTTCGGGTTGGTTTGGTTGTAATTGAAACAGATTGTTCTCCGTAGAGGCTTTGTCAAGGGTAGCCCGACAAACTAGCCACAGAGAACAACCACCCGTTTCAATTACCAAAACCCGCAACCAATCACTCAGCCACCAACCTATCTCCGGCAGCTCCCTTCTTAGCCGCAGCAGCCTGATGATCATGCGCAAGGAACAAATACATGGCCGGTACCACAAACAAAGTGAACAAAGTCCCAATAGACAACCCAGTAAAGATCACCAACCCCATGGCATGTCGTCCAGCCGCACCGGCACCGGACGCAATCACCAGCGGCAACACCCCAAACACCATCGCCGCAGTAGTCATCAAAATAGGCCGCAACCGCACGGCAGATGCCTCTTCAATCGCTTCCCGTTTGCTCTTGCCGGCTTTCTGCAATTGATTAGCCACCTCAACAATCAAAATCCCATGTTTACTAATCAGCCCCATCAACGTCACCAACCCAACCTCGGTATAAATATTGATAGAAGCAAAACCAAGGAAAATAAACATCGTTGCGCCAAATAACGCCAATGGCACCGACACCAAAATCACAATCGGATCACGGAAACTTTCAAACTGTGCTGCCAGTGCCAGAAACACAATCACCACCGCAAACAACATCGTCACCACGAATCCACCGGACTCCTGAACGAACTGGCGCGATTGCCCCGAATAATCCACCGTATAGCCGCTCGGCGCGACCTCTTTGACCGTAGCGCGCATAAAGTCCAGCACATCGCCCTGCGAAGAACCCGAAACCCCCGACAGCGTCACCGAATTAAGCTGCTGAAAACGATTAATCGACTCTGGCACCACGTCGTACTTGATATGCGCAACCGTGCTAGCAGGAATCATCGAACCACTCGGCGTCTTGATATAGAAATTCAACACCTCAGACGGATTCAAACGATCCACCTGCAGCACCTGCGGAATAACTTTATAAGAACGCCCGGCAATCGAGAAGTAATTCACATAACCACCACCCAGCGCCGCGCCCAACGCGCTACCGACACTCTGCTGCGTCATGCCCAGCGCCGCAATCTTGTCACGATCCACCACCACAGTTGCTTGCGGTTTATCGATCTTCAAATCGGTATCGATGAAATAAAATTTACCAGAAGCGCGTGCCTTATCCAGAACCGCCTGCGCAATCGTATTCAGATTTTCAAAAGGCTCCGTCGTCGTAATCACAAACTGCACCGGCAATCCGGACGACCCCGGCAATGCCGGAAACTGGAACGCTGCTACCCGTGCACCGGCAATCTTATTCCACTGCGCTTGCAAATCCTGTTGAATTTGCTTGGCACTGCGCACCCGATCGCCCCAGGATTTCAGCAGAACACCACCAATACCAGCATTCACAGTCGGCACGCCAGTGATCTGGAACATCTGTGCATATTCAGGTGCCGCTTTAGCCGTCTTGAAAACCTGATCGGCGTAGGTCTGCATCTGATCTGACGTTGCGGTCGGCGCACCAACTACCTGCGACAACACGATGCCCTGATCTTCTTCGGGTGCGAGTTCTGACTGCGACATCTTAAACATCAAGCCCAGAACAACCATCAATATTGCCGCCATCACAATCAATACCGGCCATGTATCCAGCAAGGCATGCAAGGTACGTTGATAAGTGTGATGCACCTTTTCGAATACGCGATCGATGGCTTTAACAAACCGGCCAGTATCCTGCTCTGGCCGGAAAAACCGCGAACACATCATTGGCGACAACGTCAACGCCACGATGCCAGATACCGCCACTGCGCCAGCCAGTGTAAATGCAAATTCGGTAAACAGCGCACCAGTCAGACCGCCTTGAAAACCAATCGGCACATACACCGCAATCAACACCACCGTCATCGCCAGAATGGGGCTGCCAAGTTCGCGTGCGCCGAGCAGCGAGGCTTCCATCGGCGATTTGCCTTCTTTCATGTGGCGATCAACGTTTTCCACCACGATAATCGCATCATCGACCACCAGCCCGATTGCCAACACAATCGCCAGCAACGTCAGCAAAT
The DNA here is from genome assembly GCF_003056055.1 of Glaciimonas sp. PCH181. Lineage (NCBI taxonomy): Bacteria > Pseudomonadati > Pseudomonadota > Betaproteobacteria > Burkholderiales > Oxalobacteraceae > Glaciimonas > Glaciimonas sp. PCH181. Next base: position 521,429 of record NZ_PYFP01000001.1, on the reverse strand, counting down.
TGATCGAATAGCCCAGCGCCAGCATCACGAAAAACGTCCCGATCAGCGACAGCGGCATCGCAATAATCGGCACGATAACAGCACGGAAACTGCCCAAAAACAGGAAGATGACGATGGTCACAATCAGCAGCGCTTCGACTAACGTCTTGATAACTTCTGTAATTGAGGTGTTAATGAACTCGGTCGAGTCATACACAATTTCGCCGGTTAGTCCGTTTGGCAATTGTGACTGAATCTCTGGGAACTCGGCACGCACGCGCTTGGCGACGTCCAGAATGTTCGCATCCGGTGCAACCTTAATCCCGATGAAAACAGACCGCACGCCACTGAAGGCGACGTTAAAATCATAATTTTCTGATCCCAGCGAGACGGTCGCCAGATCTTCCAGTCGAACGATAGAATCGCCGCTGTTTTTGACCACCAATTTTTTGAATTCGTCTACAGAATGTAAATCCGTGCCCGCCGTCAAAGGCACAGTCACCATTTGGCCTTTGCTTGAACCAAGCGCCGCCAGATAATTGTTATTCCCCAATGCCGTGCTGACATCCGCAGCCGTCACGCCATAGGCGGCCATCTTGGATGAGTCCAGCCATGCACGCAGCGCAAACTGACGCGCCCCAAGCAGTTCGGCGGTCTGTACGCCTTCTACCGAATCCAGCTTCGGCTTCACCACCCGACTCAGAAAATCGGTAACGTTGTTTGTCGGTAAAGTCTTGCTATAAAACCCCAGATACATCGCATCCGTCGTTTGCCCGGTCTGTACCGTCAACACCGGCTGCTGGGCCTGCGCTGGCAACTGGTTCTTGACCGAGCTAACCTGGGTATTAATTTCCGTCAGCGCCCGATTCGCGTCATAGTTCAGACGCAAAGTAGCAGTAATGGTGGATACACCACTGCTGCTGGAAGACGATAAATAATCAATCCCCTGCGCTTGCGCAATCGCGGATTCCAGCGGCTGCGTAATAAAGCCCGCTACCGTTTGCGCATCGGCACCGTAGTAAGTCGTCGAAATAGTAACAACGGCGTTCTGCGTCTTTGGATATTGATTGATCGGCAAACTAAACAGCGAGCGTAATCCCAGCACCACCAGGAGCAAGCTCACCACCATCGCCAGAACTGGCCGGCGGATAAAGATATCGGTGAAGTTCATGACTTAGTGCTCTTGTGGAGTCGGGTTCGGGTTGTTTAGCGGCTCGACCGTATTGCTGATGACCACCGCAGTACCATTCTTCAACTTAATCTGCCCACTGGTGACGACTTGCTGGCCTTCTGCTAATCCGGTCAGAATCGCGACCTGATCACCGCGTGTTTCGCCTGTCGTCACAAATACTTGCTGGACCACAAGATCACCTTTTTTAGGTCCGTTCGCGGCCGCTTTTTCATCTTTAACGGCACCTTTTGCTGCTGGTTTTTCCTCAAATGGCTTAACGACAAACACTGTAGAGCCATACGGGTTATAGGTAATCGCGGTTTGCGGCAGCGTCAGATACATTTTTTTACCGCCGACTTCGACATTCACGTCCGAAAACATGCCCGGCAATAGCTGGCGTTTTGGATTGGCAACGGTCGCCTCAACCTGCACGTTACGGGTGGTCGGGTCGACTTTTGAGCTGATAGCGGTAACCTTGCCTGTGAAGGTAGTACCTGCATAAGCATCGTTCGTCAGATTCAATACTTGACCAACCTGCAAGCCACCAAGTTGTTTTTGCGGGATATAGAAGTCGACATAAATCGGGTCTATCGTCTGCAACGTGACGATCTTATCGCCTGGATTCAGATATTGGCCCGGGTTGACCGTGGTAATGCCGAGCTTGCCGGCAAACGGTGCGCGAATAGTTTTCTTTTCCACCGTAGCAGCTTGCTGGGCGCCTAATGCGCGTTTGCTTTTCAGATCGGCGGCATCGCTATCGATCTGCGCCTGACTGATCGCCTGCACTGCGAATTGCGCTTTATCGCGCTGGAGTACCGTGGCGGCTAGCTCGGCGTTCGCTTCCAATGCGCGCAATTGTGCAACATCAGAGTCAGCGTTCAGTTGCACCAGCAATTGCCCGGCTTTGACATCGTCACCTGACTTGAAATTGATGGTGCGCACCAAGCCAGCAATTTCGCTAGTCACATCGACACCGCGCACTGCGACCAGCGTTCCGACCGAGGACAAATGCGGTTGCCATTCAACTTTCTTGATCGTTGTTGCCGATACCGTCTGAGCGCCCTGCTTGGGCGCACTGGCAATCAATTTACGGATGTGCAGAAAAAACCCTAAAGCGAGTAAGGCGATCAGTAAGACCACCCCTCCCAGCATAATGAGCATGCGTTTCGTCATGAATACCCCTTACCGTTCTATGTTCAGATGTGGACTACAGATTTTTTAATGGCAAACAAAACGCTGAAGATCGATCAATCTTCACTTGCAGATAGCGGTACGGGCAACGTTGCAGCGGTAGACGCTTGCGCCAACGATTGCCGATTCCACCAACCGCCGCCCATGGCCTGAAACAGTGCGGCACTATCGGCATAGCGTGCAGCCTGTGCCTTGACTAAACTGACTCGGGCTTGTTGATAAGTACGCTGCGCATCCAGCAACGTCAGATAGCTGATCGCGCCTAGCTTAAATTGTTGGGTGCTGAGATTGAGCGATTCACGCGATAACGCTTCCACTTCGGCTTGTTGCTTAAGGGTTGACGCGTCGAACTCCAGCGCACGCAAACTGTCTGCCACATTCTGAAATGCCGTCAGCACGGTCGAGCGGTAATCCGCTGCGGCCTTATCGTAGGCAGCAACCGCTGCACGCCGTTTGGCCGTCAACGCACCGCCATTGAAGATCGGTTGGGTAAGTCCTGCTGCCAGACTCCACACTACTGCGGCTGGCGTAAATAAGTTATGCACTTCGGTAGCAGACGTGCCATAGCTGCCGGTCAGATTGATTTGAGGATAGAGATTGGCGGTAGCGACACCGACCTGAGCGCTGGCCTGATGAAATGTGGCCTCACTGGCACGGATGTCAGGTCTTTGGCGCACCAAAAGCGACGGCAGCGACACCGGCAATTCTTGCGGCAATTGCAACGAAGCTAAATCGAACTCTGGAAGTCCTGCTTCATTCGGCAACTTGCCAGCGTAGACCGACAACTGATGCCGTGTCTGGGATAACGCTTTTTCTAGCGGTGGCAACGTCGCCCGCGTTTGGGCAACGGTATTGCGCTGAAGCAGAACGGTTGAACGGGGAATAGCACCAAGATTGAGCTGTTTCTCGATCACTGATAACTGTTTTTCCTGCGCATCCAATATCTCATGGGTTGCTTGCAACTGCGCACGCAACGATGCTTCTTGAATCGCCGTCGTGACCAGATTCGAGGTTAGGGTTAAATACGTTGCTTCTAATTGAAACTGTTGAAAATCAACGCTAGCCTGCAAACCTTCTAACTGACGACGATTACCGCCGAATACGTCGACCGAATAAGAGACGTTCACCGACGCGCTGTACAAATTGAAAATGCCAGCGCCAACACCGCTGGTGGCATTGACTTTTTCACGATTGGCACCGAGTTGACCGCCAACGCTGGGATACAGCAGGCTGCCGGTTTCGGCACGCAGATTTTCTTGTACCTGACGCAAGGCCGCCTGCGCAGACGCCATACTAGGGCTGCGCTTTAAGGCATCGCGAATCATCTGATCCAGCGGAACGGAATGGAATAGCGACCACCATTGCGCCGGAATATCCTGACCGGCGGCAAAATGTTGCTCCAATCCCGCGCTTGGAGCACCCGGGTCAGACACCGGAACTGCCTCGGTCTGTTGCGGTACTGGCGATGGCGTGTAGCTATCACCGCTTTGAGGCGCTGTCGGGGCCTTGAAATCGGGGCCGACGGCACAGCCTGCTAGTAGCAGAACCAGCGCCAGCGATGTGCGCGCACGGTTAAACAAAAACCGGCTAGGTGGGCTATTTTTTGATTGTTGGATGCTAAAAGTGCGAGAGATCATAATTCGTATCCGACTTAGTGCGTTGTACCAGCATCACAACGAGGAAAAGTGTACTTTCGAATAACTGCAATGCCACAGAAAATTCCTAACGTCGGGCGCTAAACGATGCACCTTTGTATAGTATTGACTGATAGCTTACTGTCCCCGGAAGCAGCGATAGTGTGGCAACACCACAGCGGACCTCTCTGGACTCTTACGTACCCTTGTTGACTGGCAAGCGCCCTTGGCACCCGTATATTCCAGCCTCTTCTGGGATTGAAGTGTGATAATGTAGCATGAATTAAAAAAACGAAACGTTTTATTTATAAATGGAAATTATGCAACAAAAAGAGGAACAAATCGGCCTACTGGCGCCCCCTGAATCGGGGGCAGAAAAATCTCGTGCGGGCCGCCCAAAATCGGGGACTGAAGCAGAGCGCCTCGACCTTTTGCTGGACGCCGCGACGACGATTTTTTTGAAAGAAGGCTATGGCTTAGCCAGCATTGCCCGGATCGCCCGCGCCGCCGGAGTCTCCACACGGACCATTTACGAAAAATTCCCCAACAAGGGTGCGTTATTAATAGCGGTCATCAAACGGCTAGTAGTCAGTGAATTAACCAAGGTCATTGAAAATGGTGTTTTGGATACCTGCACGCCTGAAAAGGCGCTGACCACGCTAGGCACCATCATCATCACCAGAGTGACTTCGCCGGACGCCGTCAGCCTGTATCGATTGGGCCTGACCGAGGCCCAGCGGATTCCTGAGTTGGCAGAAAAGGTTTGTCAGGCTGGCCCCATGCGCACCGAGGATTTAGTCGCCGGTTATCTGGCCTCACAAGTAAAGCGAGGAACGCTGGAGATAGACGACCCCACCAAAGCAGCGCAACTGTTTATCAGCATGATCACCGACGCCCCGTTGCGACACGCGTTGTTCGGCTTAGCGCATCAGATCGAGCAACGCAGTCTGGACTTGCATGTCCAAAGCGTCGTCAAACTATTTCTGCGCGGCTCACAGCCACGAGACAAATAATGCGCGTTACACTGCATTGGCAGAAATTGTTTCCTAACGATCCTGCTGGCCCAGCTTTAACAGCCCCATTGATGATTAAAAATGCGGAGGGCTAATGTGTGAAAATTTTTTCCACCCATTCAATCGATCGCTAACCCACACCAATAATGCGTGAACTCCCCGATCTGATCGCTTGCGAAGGATGTGATGCGCTGTATCAGAAGCGCCCGCTCGGCACCGACGAAATTGCCATTTGCGCGCGTTGCGGTACAGAGCTTGAGCGCGATTCCAGCCGCCAGCGTCAACGCCTGCTGCCGCTGGCTGTTGCGGGTCTGATTACGTTCATCATCGCCAACGCATTTCCGATTGTGGAGATTGAACTGCAAGGATTGCGTAATCAAACCACGCTGTTTGGCGCTGTGTTGACACTCAGCGCAGAAGGCATGACGCCGGTTGCACTGCTGGTGCTGGCAACCACAATCGTGTTTCCACTGATGCAGCTGTTATTTCTTATTTACTTGTTAATCCCGCGCCCTGACGCCACGCATCCGCCGGGTTTTCGCTGGATGGTACGCGCTATGCAAACCCTGCGCCCGTGGGGCATGATCGAAGTTTTTTTGTTGGGCGTGTTGGTCGCAATCGTCAAATTATCCAATATGGCGACTGTCTTGCCGGACGTTGCGCTGTGGGCCTTTGGCATATTAACCATCTTATTAACCGCGGTCATTTCATTCGATCCCCGCTATTTCTGGCAGATAACGCCGTCCCCCAGTGCGGAGAAACGCTATGACAACGCCTGACCCACTTCACGCATATTCCCGTGAACCGGATGCCCCGGACGAGGACATTGCCGTGGAAACCGCTGCCAACCGCAATATGATGTCCTGCCATCATTGCGCCACGGTCTGGCAAGACGTCGCAGAGCACGATCGCTGCGGTCGCTGTAATACACCTTTGCACCTGCGAAAACCTGATAGCTTCAATCGTACCTGGGCCTTACTGTTCGCTGCTTGCCTGATGTATCTTCCTGCCAATCTGATGCCGGTCATGATTACCAGATCGCTATTAGGCGTCCAGCAAGACACCATCATGAGCGGCGTGATTTATTTTTGGGTCTCCGGAGACTGGGAACTGGCGGCAATTATTTTTATAGCGAGTTTTTTAGTCCCCCTATTTAAACTCAGTGCCATGATTTTAATGACCTTTACCGCGCAAAAACATAGCCGCTGGCGTCGACTGGAACGTGCAAAGCTCTATCGCATCGTTGAAGTGATCGGACGCTGGTCAATGCTGGATGTATTTGTCGTATCGTTGCTGGCAGGCCTTGTACAAATTAGCGGTTTCGCCCGCATCACGGCGGGCATCGGCGTCGCGGCTTTTGGCTCCGTCGTTGTGTTGACCATGCTGGCATCACTAACTTTCGACCCTCGTCTGACCTGGGACAAGACTGCCGACAGTCTTGATCTGGAGAGGTCACAGAATCCACTGAAAGAACAAAATGAGTGAAGAAAAGCAACCATCGTCGGCGCCGGATCTGCCTACGCCAAAACTAAAACGTCCGCGTGATTGGCTGCCCTCACTGGTCTGGCTGATTCCGATTGTCGCAGCCATAGTCGGTCTGACGCTGGTGGCAAAGATATTGGTAGAGCGTGGCCCCGTGATTACGGTGACGTTCCATACGGCAGAAGGTCTGGAAGCCGGAAAAACCAAAGTAAAGTACAAAGACGTGGATATCGGCACGGTGGATAAAATTTCGCTTAGCAAAGATCATTCGCACGTCATCGCCACCGTGCAGCTACTTAAGGATGCCAAAAGCTTTACCGCGAAAGATGCACGGTTCTGGGTGGTGCGGCCACGCGTTGCTGCGTCTGGGATATCTGGCCTCGGCACCTTATTGTCCGGAGCTTACATCGGCGCAGATGCTGGCAGTTCTGAAGAGACCAAAGATGACTTCATCGGGCTAGAAGTCCAGCCGATCGTCACGCGGGATTCCGCTGGTCAGCAATATCTGTTGCACTCCAGCGATATCGGCTCACTGGATATCGGCTCACCGGTTTACTATCGCCGCATCAAGGTTGGGCAATTATCGGCTTACGATCTGGACAGCGATGGCAAAGGGGTCACATTACGGATTTTTATTAACTCTCCGTATGAAAAATTTGTCGGCAAGAATACCCGCTTCTGGCATGCCAGCGGCTTCGATATGCAGATCAATTCAAGCGGTTTTAAGCTGCGCACCCAATCCTTGGCAACTGTCGTACTGGGCGGGATTGCGATGCAAGCGCCAGATGGCGGGATCGGCCCAGTCGCTAAGGAAAACACGGCATTTGTGCTAGCCGAAGATCAAAATATGGCCATGAAAGCACCCGATGGCGTGCCTGAAACCGTATTGCTTTACTTTAATCAGTCGCTGCGTGGACTATCCCCGGGCGCAACCGTCGATTTCCGCGGTGTTGAGCTAGGTGAAGTCAAATCCATTGGAATTGAATACGACAACAAAAAACGTGAATTTCTAATGCCGGTGCTGGTGGAAATTTATCCGCAGCGCCTTGGACGTCATATTTTTGAGGATGGAGAGGAATCAAAGTATACCCAGCAAGAGCGCTTGCAATACATGATCTCGCGCGGCTTGCGCGCGCAGCTACGCACGGGTAATTTGCTGACTGGTCAGATTTATGTCGCACTCGACTTTTTCCCGAAAGCACCGCCGGTAAAAGTAGACACGACCAAAATACCGTTAGAGTTGCCAACGATTCCGAACAGCCTGGACGAAATCCAATCGCAAATCGCCGATATTGCACGTAAGCTCAGCAAAGTGCCATTTGACCAGATCGGCAGCGATCTGCAGAAAACACTGGGAACGCTGAATCGTACCCTCATCAACGCCGAGCAATTGACCAAGACGCTCAATACCGACGTTGCCCCGGAAGTCGCCGCCGCGATGAAAGATGTACGCAAAACGTTGAATGCGGCAGAGCAAACCCTGTCTGCGGATGCGCCCCTACAACAGGATCTGCGCCAGACATTGCAGGAAGTCGCGCGTTCAGCCGCTTCGGTGCGGGTGTTGACCGATTATCTGGAACGACATCCCGAATCATTGATTCGTGGCAAAAAAGAGGAAACTAAATGATAGCCATAACCTCCCGCCGGCGGAGCCGTTCTTGCTTGCTCAGCGTCGCCAGCATCAGCGCAGCCCTACTTTTGGCAGCCTGTAGCGTTGCGCCGACGCGGTTTTATACGCTGGCAACGCCCTCGCAACTCAGCACCGCCAAGCCGACGACGCAGAATATTTTCATTGAAGTACCACCCATCGGCTTGCCGGAACGACTGGCCCGCCCACAGTTAGTGGTGCGATCACAAAATACCCGCGTCGATATTCTGGAACAGGATCGGTGGTCGTCGTCATTCAACTACGAACTCCGCGATGCTCTCGCCAGTGGGCTGGCAAACCGTCTAGGCGCGGTCGATGTCACACGCGGCGGTCGCCCGGCAGGTTCACCGGCCTATCGGATTGCGATTGAATTGCGAGAGTTCGACGCGGTACCGGGAGATAAAGTACACGCGTTATTCGGCTGGACCATTACGCGCTCTGACAACGGCCGCAGCGCCGCTTGTCAGTTGGCAGTGTCAGAACCGGTTAGCGCGGGCATGGATGCGCTGGTCGCCGGGGTCCAACGTGCAGTGGCAGACGCTGTGACGGGCATCGCCGGAGATGTCACAACGTTAGCCGCCGGGAATCCCGTGCAGTGCAAAGCGATGTAAAAGATACAAGGCCAGCGGCGAAAATACTAGTTGCTGCTGGCCAGTCTGGTACGAACGAAGCCGATATGCTCGCGCAGCACATAAAACTGATCGGCAAAGGCCAGCGGCATTTTCATGCGATTCACCGCCTCTTCGATCTGATCCAGACGTTGCAGCATCTCGGCATGTTCTTCCGGTGTATGCGCGACAGGCCCCCGCTCCAATGCAATCAACGAACCATACCAGCGATAAATTCTTGATTTAATGCGCCAGCCGTATAGCAACGGGACCAACTTAAATGCCGGAATCAGCAACAAAATCAACGGCAACAAGACCACCACGGTACGATCAACCAGACTGGCAAGCCAGTACGGCAAGGTGCGATAAAAAAATCCTTTACCTGATTTGTAATACCGTGTGGCGTCGTCGCTGATACGAAACTCGTGCGCCAGTGGCGCTGGAAACTCGTTAGCGCGTTGCAACACATTGGCACCGCTGTGCACCTCTTTCGCGGCATCGATCAATAAATCCGATAAGGCCGGATGCAAGTTCTCACGCGCCACCAATTCCGCCGTCGGCGCGATCAAACGAATGTCATGATCGGGAATATTCCGGCCAAAATCAAACACTCCTTTAGGGATTTTGAGTTCATTCAAATAGCTAAAACGCCGCGCATAGCCGCTCGCCTGTGCAAAATCCAGCAGACGAACTCCCGGTGCCCGCAACAACTTGCCCATCGTCGGCGGTGCGGCAGAGTCGCCCATCAAAAATGCGGCATCGATCTTACCGTCAGTCAGCGCCTTGGCAGCCTCATCGCCGCCCATATCCAGCAACGCAGTCTTGCCGCCCGGAACAATGCCATTGGCTTTCAATAAGGTCAGTGCCAATACCCGCGAACCGCTTCCTTGCAAACCGATAGCGACACGTTTTCCGCTCAACTCAGACAAACGGTCTATGGTTTCTTTGCCGCGATAAAATACGGAAACCGGCACATACGCAATACTTCCCAGCGACATCAGACTGTCGGTCGACATATCAGCAGCAAGCCCGCCCTGTACAAATCCGATATCGACACCGGTAGTCGGATCATTTAATTTTTTGAGATTGTCTAACGACCCTTCCGACATCACGATTTTCAACGTAACGCCGTTGCGCGCCAGTATTTTGCGATATTTCTGCGCGTCGTTCCAAAAGTTACTATGCTCTGGTCCGGTCGTGATGGTGATTGTTTTGGGCGGCGCGGGATCGATCAGCCAGATGGCTAGCCAGATAGCGACTATCGCTAGCAGCACAATCGGGCCGAAGCTAATCGCCAGATCGCGCCACGAAATGGCGACGAAGCGCGCCTTAATGCGTTTCGCGGATTCTTGCTGTTTGAGAAGTGTGTTTTGAAGGGCCATAGGCCTATTTTAAGGTGGAAAGCGTAGGTTGCAAAAAAGGGGGTACGGCGCTATCCGCAGATGCCCGGCCGACGCCACGCGATGACAGGCGACTCAGCGGCAGCTGCACCCAACGATAAAATGCCGCGCCAGCCAGCATACTCGATCCCCACGCCAGCAACATACCAAATGCCTGCAAGAGCGGTTGCGCAGGAACAAAGCGCGTAAAAATCGCGTTCACAATCAAACAAACGGGAAAATGCACCAAAAATACCCCATAAGATATTTTACCGACATTGCTGCCCATACCGCCCATCCGTAGCCAGCTAGGCCCGAAATGGTGATTTTGACGCCTGCTGATGCACACCAGCGCACAGGCAACTACCAAAGCAACAGCAATGCGACTACGAAAATCTACCATTAATGCACCAAGCGTTGGCAACAATATTGCCGCCGCCAAAAGCACAACGGTCGCCCGGTGACGGGCCGGATCGCGCGCCCACCAAGCCAGAACACCCAGCCCATAACTGCCGAAAAAGTAGATGGCCCAGGCATCCCACCTGGCGTCGCGATTAAAGTACCACTGCGAGGCGCAAACGCCGCCAATCACCAAACACGGTACTAACCAGGGCACGCTTCGTCGCACAGCCAGTTTGCCAGCCATCCAAATCAAACATGTTAACAAAGCATATAGCTGAAAATCGATGGCAACATACCAGGCACCGGCCGATATCGACTCATAGCCCAGAACGGTATGTAGCAAAAGTGCGTGCGCCGCCAGTTGCAACAACGTCGGCATCGCAGAAATAGAGTAATGCGTCATCCATGCGCCAGCTAGCGCAGAAGCGCCGACCGCCAATGCCGTTGCCACCATAAAAGGCGGCACCAACCGAACATAACGCCGCCACACTACGCGTAAAGGATCAGCGATACCCGGCATTCCAGCTGGCGCAAGTGACTTGGCGGCCAAAAAACCGCTGGTCACCAGAAAGACCTGCACAGCGATACGTGCGTAAGTGTCCAGCCAGCCGATAAACATCGGCGCAAATGGGCGAACGTGGTCTGACATTGGGCCGTAAAATGCTAAATGGTGCAAGACAATGCATTGCGCTGCGATAATCTTCAACAGATCGATGAAGCCGCTTTGAAAACTAGCGCTGCTACTTTGACAAGTATTGACCTGCTTTGGAGACCGCAGCGCGCTGCGCGCAATGCTGGATTCGCGCCGTACAGCTTGTTTCGAAAGAGGTCTTTGGGAAGACCCGTGCAAAGGCGGAAAAGCGCTCATTATTACTCTATCAATGCCAATAGCTGCGGGACGCTTATGATACGGCTTCCGCCGCCGCTGTCCAGCGGAATTGCATAGACCTGACATAAAGCTGATAACCAACCATGCAACCTGAAGCTTTAGCCCTTTTAGTGACCTGGGAAATGCCGTATGGCAAATACAAAGGGCGACTGATCGCGGATTTACCCGGACATTATCTTGGCTGGTTTGCGCGTGAAGGCTTTCCGTCTGGTGAGCTGGGCGCGCTGCTTGCGCTGATGTATGAGCTAGACCACAACGCGTTGCGACATTTGCTTGATCCTTTGCGTAAAAAGGATCGAAAGCAAACTTTTTAATATCAAATGCTAGACGCTTTTAATGCGGCTGGCTTCGATTTTTTTACGGAAATCGCGCCGCACCAACGCATTGTTAAAGCGTTCGCGTTGTTCTTCTGTCACCGGCTCCAATGGCGTCACCGGGATAGGCTTACGGAATTCGTCGACCGCAACCATCGTAAAGTAGCAACTATTTGCGTGCCTGACCAAGCGTTTCTGGATGTTTTCAGTGACGACTTTAATACCGATTTCCATCGAAGTCGTGCCGGTGTAATTCACCGATGCCAGAAAAGTCACCAACTCGCCCACATGAATCGGCTCACGAAAAACTACCTGATCGACCGACAATGTCACAACATACGTTCCTGAATACCGGCTGGCGCAAGCGTAGGCCACGCTATCGAGAAATTTAAGTACCGTGCCACCATGGACATTGCCGGAAAAATTCGCCATATCCGGCGTCATCAGCACGGTCATCGTCAGTTCGTGCGAAGGAGAAGCGATCATGATGTCTTACCTTTTCGTATAGTACGTATTTGGTGTAAAAATCGCCTACCTTGTCGGCGCTGCCAAAGTGCAGCGGCAGTGGCAGATTTGCTCGATATTATGCCGCAGGCGCGGTCACAGGCGATCTAAAAAATAGGTTTTTTTTCGATATAACAGATATCAACTTGCTATCTGAAAACGGCCCGGCCCGTCTCAGCGCCGCAACGCGTGCAAACCCTTAGAATTTCAAGGGTTTTACATAGCCGGTTAATTCAAAATAGCCGCGCCCGGCGGATTTTCCATCGCGATTAACCGTAACAGCCCCCTCCCAATACACCGAGCCGGTCGACTGACGCGAATCAAGCTCCTGATCGTCTTGCAACGGTTTCAAAAGCCATTCAATCGGCCCGGTTCGCAATAACGATTGCACGGGATAACTGGCGTCAGTGCGCGGCGAACGCCATAGCCGTTGCGGTACAAAACTCACCTGATCGGGGCCAAACTGCGTGATTTTTCCACCAGCGTCACGCAACGCTGCATGTGCCCAGACTTTGGTGCCGGTCCGGCTGCGTATCTGAAACGCCATCAGCGCCCCGCCGTCATCCAGATTCGCGCCTAACCAGTCCCAGCCAGACGCATCAGCATCCAACACGCTGGTCGACCATTCATGGTCCAGCCAGGCGATGCCGGTTACGGCTTGGTCATTCCCGGTCTGACTATCCCGACCTGCGCGCAAAACCGTACCGCTGACGCGTAATTGCGGCTCGCTGTAGTAGTAACTGGCCTGCGCAGGTTTTGGCCCCTTACGCGAATAACCGCCCTCACCTTGCAACAATGGCAACTGTGTCGGCATCAATGTCAGTTTCAGCGTGAAATCACGAGCGATAACATTTACCGCATAACTGCCATCCGGGCTGCGTACGATACGCCAATCGTCTAGCGCCACATCGGTATTGCTCTGTTTGGCATAGGCAAGACCAAAACCGGCACGGGCGCTTTTCTGGTCGTGCAGCAATTTTCCCAAACTTGGATCGGATAACGCAGCATGAGCGATGATGAGTTGAGTCGGCGCAAACGCACTCGGATTGGCGCGATCATGATCGGTCGCTGAGCGGAAAAAAGTGATCTGAAATCCCAGCGGTTTGCCATCCGGCGTAGTCAGCCAGCCCGTTGCGTACCACCATTCGGTACGAAAGTCCGGATGCGCCCCGGTATCTTGCGGCAATGTCAGCGGGTGATCTGGCGTGACTTGCGCAAATTGCGGCGGCGCAGCGTTGGTTATGCCAGCCGTTAACAATATCGAAATCCCTAGAAGAATCGCGCTAAACCAACCGCGCCGAAAAACGTATCGCATCACCAATCCTCCCGCACTGCCCGCACTGCATCCATCGCCACCGCCCGCAAGCCCGACACAACGGCAGTCAGCGTGGCAGAAATCAGCAGCAACAACGCGACCCATCCCAAACCTTGCCACGGCATATGCAATTGCATGGTCCAGTGAAAAGATTGCGGATTGACGATAAACACCAGGATTAAACTGATCGCCCATCCCAGCAAGAAACCAACCGCGATCCCCAGCGCGGTCAGCAAACACCCTTCCAACGCCAACACCGCCAGAATCTGCCGCCGCGTGACGCCAACATGGCGCAACATACCGAACTCCTGAGTCCGCGCCAGCGTTTGCGCCGAAAATGTCGCCGCCACGCCGAACAAACCAATCACAATCGCAACCACCTCAAGCAAATACGTGACAGCAAAACTTCTATCGAAAATTTTCAAACTAAGTGCGCGAATATCGCCCGGCGCAGAAAATTCTAGCGATGCGCCAAATGGCAGCTTACGCATGGCGGCAATGACGGCGTTCGGTTTGGCATCCTGCTGCAAGATAAGCGCGACTTCGGTTGCATCGGTATCGCCAGTCAGACGCCGATAATCACCTAGCCGTAGCTGAATCGCCCCTGTTTGCCGCGCATAGTCACGCCAGATACCCGCCACCACAAACGACTGCACATGCGCGCCTATCGGCAATTGCACGCGCTGACCGAGTTGATAGCCGTAGATATCGCGCATCGCCTCGGACACCCAGATCGGCAACGCATCCGGCGGTATCGCCGCTGGTAAAAGAACTTTGCCAGTGATCGGCACACTGCGCGCCGGATCGGATGCATCGATTTCTCGCGCAAGCAGCGTCACAGGCGGCCGCGCCGGATCAAGGGTTAAGGTCGATGTATGCGAGAAATTAGCGCGTTTAACACCCGGCACAGCCGCCAGTAAAAACTGCTCGGGACTGCGCATCGCGCCGGTATCGCCGCTGCTGGCAGAGCGTGCATATAAATCAGCAGACAACAATTGCGCCAGCCAATTGTCCACCGAGACCCGAAAGCTTGACACCATAATCGCCATCGCCACAATCAGACTAAAACTGGATAACACGCCGCCCAGTGCAATAGATGCATGGCCCGGCACGTTGGCTAACCTGGCCAGCGCCAACGTTCTGATCACGCCGCTGCGTGTTTTTAAGCTGAGCTTCTGCACAATGGGAAATACCCATGACGCCAAACGCGGCATTAACGCAATCCCACCGATCAGCATCAAGGCCACCGCGAAATAGCCAAAGATAGGCAAATCGAACAGAGGCGGCATTTGCGTCAACAGCGCGGCCACTAGTAAACAAAGCAACGCTGGCCATGCGGTCGCCAGACGCGCTAAAGCCACCTCGCCGCTACCGGATTTAAGGGCCGCCGCTGGTCTTGCACGCGATGCTTCAAGCGCCGGGGCCAGACTTCCCAACAGCGCAATCCCGGTGCCGAGCGCCAGAAAAATGAATGCCGCCGGAGCATCAAACTGTACGCTAGGCTGCACGCCACGAAAAAATCCGCCGCCCAGATCGCCGCCAAAAAAATGCAATGCCGTCGCCGCCATCGCGTAGCCTAAAGCCAATCCCAACAACGATCCTAACCCGCCAAGCAAACCACCTTCCAGCAAAATCTGACGCAATAACTGACCACGCGTCAGGCCTAAAACCCGTAACAAGGCAAACTGCGCCCGCCGCCGAATCACAGACAACGCCTGCGTGGAGAAAACCAAAAATGCGCCAGTAAACAGCGCCACCAGCGCCAGCACATTCAGATTGACCCGATAAGCGCGGGACATATTATTGGTACGATTTTCTTGATCCTGAATTTCCGACACCTGCAATTGCCCCTGCATCTGCGCCAGCAGAGTGCGGCGGAACGCATCCCGATTCACGCCCGGTGCCAGCCGGAGATCAATCCCGGATAGTTTTCCTATGCGACCAAAGCGCCATTGCGCAGCAGCAATGTCCATGACCCCAATTCGCTGACCTGCCCTTGCCCGCACCAAGCCGCCGGCAACCCGCAACGTGACAATACCCGTGCCACTGCGCAACGCCAGTTGATCGCCCGGATGGACTTTTAACCACTCTTGCGCCGCAGGGGACAGAAATATTGCATCATCGGAGAGCGTATCGAACGGATGATCAACGCTGGGCACGCCAGTCAGATCGGGCGCAATCAAGGCTGCACGAAAGACATCTATGCCAAGGACTTTCAACGCACTGTGCTGACCGGGAGCATCAGGCACACCGGGCAAACTGGGCACTGTAACATCGAGCTCCAATACCGGACTAGCCAACGCCACGCCTTTTTGACGCGCAATTTGCGGATACAGCGCGTCATCAAACAGCGGCTGCACACCGCGCACCTGCAAGTCGGCCAAGCCAGATAAACTTCTTGCGGCGGCAGAAAATTCATTAAAGGCAGCACCGTTAATCAAATCCACAGCATAGCCCAGCGACACCCCCAGCGCGATGGCGATCACCGCTACCAATGACCGCACTGGATAAGCGCGCCACTCGGCAAACAGCAACCAACGCGACAACAGAGGAATATTGCTGAAACCGGATTTTACTGATGGTTTCATAGTCGATACGGTGGCGATCAGGTCAACCTTGCTCATCGTCGGTTCAGACCTTCGCCGTCAGCGGATGCAGACCGCTTGCGGTCAACTCAAGAATACGGTCGGCGGTTGCCGCTGCCGCCATTGAATGCGTGACCATAATCGCCGAAGCGCCGTTGGCTTTGCATTCATGGCGCAATAGCGTCAATACTTCATGCGCGGTTTCCGGATCGAGATTGCCGGTAGGCTCATCAGCCAGAATCAGTTTAGGCCGATGTACCAGCGCCCGTGCAATCGCAACACGTTGCATTTCGCCGCCCGATAGCTGGCGCGGGAAGTCATTGCCTCTGCCTGCCAATCCCACTGCCGCCAACATTTCAGTTGCACGCGCAAAACCTTGCCCGTTCAATAACAGCGGCAACGCCACATTTTGTAGCAGCGTCAGATGTGGCAGTACATGAAATGCCTGAAATATGAAACCGAGTTTTTGGCGGCGCAAACGCGTTGCAGCATCTTCGTCTAGACTGGACATCGCCACGCCATCGATCAGCACCATGCCTGCGTCGGCATTATCCAGTCCGGCAATCAGATTCAGCAGCGTCGATTTGCCGACACCAGAATCGCCCATAACGGCAACATATTCGCCGGGCTGCAACGCAAAATCCAGATGCGCCAGCACAGTCCGACCGTGTCCATAAGATTTTTGCAGGCCGCGACATTCGAGCGCGGGGGCAGCCGCTGTTGCATTGGAATCGAAAAGGGGTTTTGCAGGAGAGATAGACATTCAGCGCAGAGTGGACAAAAGGTGGATGCATCGAGCCGTAGGAAGTGCTCGTGAGTGTAGAGCATTTTGCAAGTTGTCACAGTCTGCCGCACAATAAACACAGCCAGCGGTTAACGCGATATTTGCGGCGCAAAGCTCGTCGCGCTTAATGCTCAGGTTGCTTTACGAAACGTCAAATTAATCCGTACATCCCCTGTCAGCGGATGATGCGCTTCTTTTAATGGCGAAATGCCGTGAAAATGCAATCGGGCCGGGCCGCCCCACACCACCACATCTCCATGCGTCAGCTGTATTCGCTGTGTTTTATCTTCCCGGCAAGCACCGCCAAACAAAAAAATGGCCGGGATACCAAGAGAAACAGAAACAATCGGCTGGCCGATATCACGCTCATCCTTGTCCTGATGCAACGACAACCGTGCGCCAGCAGCGTAGCGATTAATCAGACAAGCATCGGGCGCAAAATCCGCAAAACCAGCGCGCGCCGCCGCATCCTCAGCCAATTTTCGAAATACTTCCGGCAAAACAGGCCATTGTTTTCCACTGAGGGGGTCAACTTTGTCATAACGATAACCCCTGCGATCCGTCACCCAGCCATACGACCCGCAACTAGTCATCGCCACCGACATCGTAAAGCCGCCCGGCGTCACCATATGACGGAACGGTGTCTGAGCGGCAATCTCATCCAAGGCGGCAAAAATTGCCGGTTCATACGACAACGCAAAGTGACGCAGTACCAGCGCGCCGGGGCACAGTTCTTCATGCCAGACACGGCTTTGCTCTGCATCATCGAATAAATTTAATGACATTTATTTATCCTGGGCGATCAGTTAGAGGGAAAATTAAGCCGGTCTGAAGACAGCGCCAGAATGCGAGAGCCAAAACTCGTTATCTCAGGCAAAGTGTAATTATGATGCTCCCGAATTTGGGCAGCACTCGCATGCGCCTTATCGTGCGTGGTATGCGCATCAGCCACTAGCGTGACGTCGTAACCCAACGCCGCAGCGCGTCTGACGGTCGTATCTACACAAAATTCGGTGGCGTAACCGCATACAAAGAGGTGTGAAACGGACAGTGTTTCCAACAACGCACTGAGAGATGTTCTCAAAAATGCATCCCCTGTCGTTTTTCTGACAAGGTTATCGGTCGCCTCGACTTTCAATTGTTTTACCAGCGCCCACGCTGCTGACCCAAACTCCAGTTCCCCTGAGTTCGTTTCATGCTGGACAAAACAGACCGGAATGTCATGTTCTCTGGCGCGGGATGTGAGATCGTTGATACGCATAACTATGGCATCAGCCAGTGCCGGTCGTGGCTCCGGGCGAAATAGCCCTTCCTGAACATCGATCACAAGTAGTGCGGATGCCATTTTTTCTCCTCAGCATAATTCGTTAGCTTATCGTAAGTTAGCGCTGTTCAACGATGCAAAAACAAAGCGAAATTCGGCCTGTTTTGCTTACTTATTACTTAAAAAGGACTACCCTGCCAGAAGCAGCATTCAGCAAACCATCCAAATGAGCGGCGCAGAAGATAACTATGATAAAGCAGATAGAAGCAGGCGTTTTAAACGTAGCCTATACAGAAAATGGACCCATCGACGGTATCCCAGTGATGCTTTTGCACGGTTTTCCGTATGACGTGCATGCCTATGACGAAGTCACGCCGCTATTGGTGAGCGCCGGATGTAGGGTATTTACACCGTATTTGCGCGGCTATGGTGCGACCCGTTTTCTGTCGCCGGATACACCGCGCTCCGGTCAGCAAGCCGTGTTAGCACAGGATTTGTTGACTTTTATGGATGCACTTGGGATTGAGAAGGCCGTGCTGGCCGGTTATGACTGGGGTGGTCGCGCCGCCTGTATCGTGTCCGCGCTGTGGCCGGAACGGGTGATCGGTCTGGTAACGGGCGGCGGATATAACCTGCAAGATATCCCTAGTTCCATCAAGCCACAGCTTCCGCAAAATGAACACCGCTATTGGTATCAATACTACTTTCACAGCGACCGTGGCGAAGCCGGTCTGATGCAAAATCGTGGGGAGTTATGCCGGTTATTGTGGACGCTCTGGTCGCCCAATTGGCAGTTTGATCAAGCGACGTATCAGCAGACGGCAGCCGCTTTTGATAATCCCGACTTCGTGCCGGTGGTGATCCATTCTTACCGGCATCGTTTTGGGCTGGTGGCTGGTGACCCGACCGTGGAGCATATTGAACAACTACTGACGAAACAACCCATCATTACCGTACCCACCGTCACGCTGGAAGGCGGTGGCGATGGCGTCAGTGCGATTGGTGGCGCTGAACAGCACGGGCGCTATTTTAGCGGCCCGTATCAACGTCAAGTCATCCCGTTAATCGGTCACAATATCCCGCAAGAAGCGCCGCATGATTTCGCTGCGGCGATATTTTCTGTATTGCAGTCTTGATAGAAAGCCTATGGCAATATGACCGCGTAGTTTCAGTCATATTGCCAACCAACATCTACCAGTAATGATGCACGTGCGGGCGAACACGCTCCCGATACAGCGCATTTATGGCTTGCAAAACACTGTCGGGTAAAGGCGGCAAATCGGCAGCACTGATATTCTCCGCAACCTGATCTGCACGTTTAGCCCCGGCCAGAACGCAAGTAACGGCGGGCGACGTCAAAATCCAGCGCAATGCCAGTTGCGCCATCGACATGCCTGCCGGCACCAAGGCACGCAGCGCCTCTACCGCCTCTAGCCCGGTCGCAAAATCCAATCCTGAGAAGGTCTCACCGCGATCAAACGCCGCGCCTTGCCGATTAAATTGACGATGATCATCTGCAGCAAAAGTGCTGGTGGCGTTAAATTTGCCAGACAACATGCCGGAAGACAGTGGCAATCTGGCGAGGATGCCAACCTGACGTCGCATCGCTTCGGCAAAAAACAGCTCTTGCGGACGCTGGCGGAAAATATTGTAGATAATCTGCACGCTTTGCACCGCTGGATATTCAATCGCCTTCAATGCCTCTTCCACCCGCTCTACGCTGACGCCGTAATACTGCAACTTACCGGCTTTGACAAGATCATCCAACACGCCGAAGACTTCCGGCATGTAATACACATCGGTCGGCGGGCAATGCAATTGCAACAAATCTAGCGCGTCAGTATCCAGATTGCGTAAGCTGCGCTCTACAAAGGCGGTCAAATTTTCGCGATTGTAGCCACCCGCAACGTGCGGATCCAAGCGCCGCCCGGCCTTGGTCGCGATATGAAACTTTTCGCTGCGATCTTTGCGTAGTTGTGCCAGCAACCGTTCACTGCGACCATCGCCATACACATCGGCGGTATCGAAAAAATTCACGCCGTTATCCAGGGCCTTATGCAGCGCCAGACGCGATTCGTCATCATTGACCGTTCCCCACGTCCCACCGATTGCCCAACTACCAAAACTCACGGTCGACACTTTCCAGCCAGTGCGGCCGAGTACACGATATTCCATTGCTTTTCCCACCTTGTAAGGTTATTCAGACATCCGACTATAAGGACTTCAGGCCAAATCATCCAATCATAAGTTTGGATTTATCAATACCGGTTTTGATATCGAAACCCGCAATCTGGGTATCCGAATGGAAGCGACTTAGGCATTACCCCGTATCTCTGCATCCAAAGCGCTATATACACAAAGGAATAGCGTTACACTCATTTATGTCTGGCGAAACGGTCATTGCAGCGAAAATTTAACGAGACAACCATACGTTGCTGCATATAACAATTAAAAAAAATCTTCATCCGATTTCATTCTTCTATGTTTATACGACAACTTAAATATCTGGTAACCCTTGCCGATTTAGGCCATTTTTCGCGTGCGGCCGAGGCCTGCCACGTTTCCCAACCTGCCCTTTCCACCGCCATCCGTAATCTTGAAAAAGAACTGGAACTGAATCTGGTCCGGCGCGGCAGAAACTATGAAGGACTTACTGCTGAAGGCGAGCGTGTCGTCGGCTGGGCGCAGCAATTATTGTCTAGCTATGAAGCAATGCGGCAAGAGACCGTCAGCGCGCATAAAAACCTTTCGGGAACCTTGCGCATCGGCGCAATCCCCACCACCATGCCCGTCGTGCCGTTTCTGACAACGCCTTGTCAGGAAGAATATAGCGAGATTAAAGTAACCGTCCTGTCATTGTCGTCCGACGAGATTGTGCGGCGTCTGGATAATTGCGATATCGATCTGGGCCTGACCTATCTTGACGATAAATCGCTATCCGGTTTCCAGATGTATCCGTTATTCGTAGAGCGCTACGTGCTGGTAGCCCGAAATGAAGCGATTTTTGAGGGTCGGGAATCGTTAGATTGGAGCGAGGTGGCAAGCCTGCCTTTATGTCTGTTAACAACGAACATGCAAAGTCGTCGCATCATTGATGCGGCATTTCGAAAGGCTGGGGTCACGCCCCGGATTCGGGTTGAGACCGATTCCATCTTCGCGCTGTATGCCCAACTGCGCTGTAGCGATTTATGCGCAGTGGTCCCCCACAGTGTGCTGAGTCTGATCGAACTACGCCAGGAAATTGCCGTGATGCCGATCACGCCGCATCTCTCGCGTGAAATCGGTCTGATTACCCGCAAACAGACCCCCTATCCTCCCGTCACGGCAGCCGCGCTGGAAATGGCATTAAAAGTGCCACTACAGGCGCGTTTCGATAGTTTGATAACCGGCCCTTATTGAACCATTGCTGTACGGTATTGGAAAATAGTGTCCGAACTGCGCAGAATCCTCCACACGATCCGGCTGCATCATCACCGCAGCACGGTCGCAGCTGAATGGCCGTAATACGCCAATTTTTGGTACAGGACAGCAATAGAAGCTGCTCTGCAATTCAACTATTCTGGAGGATTCACATGGCAAAGATTATCTGTGTTCTATACGACGACCCTGTCACCGGTTACCCCACAAGCTATGCACGCGACGACTTGCCACAGCCAGAGCGGTATCCCGACGGACAAACGCTGCCGACACCGAAAGGCATCGACTTTAAACCTGGCGCACTATTGGGCAGCGTTTCCGGTGAACTCGGTTTGCGTAAGTATTTAGAATCGCAAGGGCATGAATTGATCGTCACCTCCAGCAAAGACGGTACCGACAGTGTGCTGGATCGCGAATTACACGACGCAGAAATCGTCATCTCGCAACCGTTCTGGCCTGCGTACATGACCGCCGAGCGCATCGCCAAAGCCAAGAAACTGAAGATGATTGTGACTGCCGGGATCGGTTCGGATCACACCGACTTGCAGGCAGCGATTGAAAATAATATTACCGTAGCTGAGGTAACTTATTGCAACAGCCACAGCGTAGCCGAGCACGTCGTCATGATGATTCTGGCGCAGGTGCGTAACTATATTCCATCGTATAACTGGGTAGTTAAAGGCGGATGGAATATTGCCGATTGCGTCGCCCGTTCGTATGATTTGGAAGCCATGAACGTTGGTACGGTAGCTGCCGGTCGCATCGGTCTGCGCGTGTTGCGTCTGCTGAAACCTTTCGACGTCAAACTGCATTATCTGGATGGTCACCGTTTGTCAGAAGCAGTCGAAAAAGAACTCAATCTGACTTATCACAGCACGCTGGAAAGCTTGACCAAAGTGTGTGACGTAGTGACGTTGAACTGCCCATTGCATCCTGAAACCGAACACATGATCAACGAGAAATCGTTGAAAAACTTCAAGCGCGGCGCGTATTTGATCAATACTGCACGCGGCAAGTTATGTGATCGCGACGCCATCGTCAACGCGCTGGAAACCGGGCGTCTGGCAGGGTATGCAGGCGATGTCTGGTTCCCGCAACCGGCACCAAACGACCATCCATGGCGCACAATGCCGCACCACGGCATGACACCGCACATCTCCGGCACCAGTTTGTCAGCGCAAACCCGCTATGCAGCTGGCACGCGTGAGATTTTGGAATGCTACTTTGAAAAACGGCCGATTCGCGACGAATACCTGATCGTTCAGGGCGGCAAACTGGCGGGCGTCGGCGCGCACTCTTACAGCAAGGGCAATGCTACCGGCGGCTCGGAAGAAGCAACCAAGTACGAGAAAAAGAGCGCTTAAACTAGCTAAATATTTGTGACGATGCAAAAAAGAGCGCTGAGTAAATTACTCAGCGCTCTTCTTGCATGTATTTATTGACGGGAGTGATGAATACTATTTCCAGCAACTTAATACTTATGTAGACCATATTACGTCGGTACGCCGACGATCACGTGCGAGGCTTTAAAAATCGCAGTGGCGGCTTCGCCCTCAGCCAAACCAAGGTCGGTCGCGCTATCGATTGTGATAATGGCACAGACACTATTTCCGCCCGCCAGTTGGATCACCACTTCGGCGTTTACCGCGCCAAGTACCAGTTTGGTGACTTTTCCGGCCAGTTGATTACGTGCTGACAAGCGAATGCCATCGACACCAGTGGCGACAATTACCCAAGGTGCTTTAATCAAGGCAATCGCACTGCTGCCAACTTGCAGGCCGAGATTTTTGGTGCTTTCGCTGGTAATGATGGCAACAAGTTTGTCTCCACCGGGTAATTCAATTTCGATTTCATCGTTGACGGCACCGGTCTTAATGTGGCTAACCTTGCCGTGAAATTGGTTACGGGCGCTGGTTTTCATATTAGGTCTCCGAAATCTATCAAAGCAAAAAATGGAAAAGAATAAAAGAATGCGCCTAATTCGACATGACGCACTCTGCGCGCACAAAAGCTATTTACTCGGCCGCATTTCTGGCATGTTCGACACGTCTGGCTTGGTCAGATTCAATCAACAATTGATAGCGCGTCTCAGAAACCCTTTGCTGCAAAACGGCAGCATAACGCTCGCGTTGCAACCATTCGATTATCCATGAGGCCAACAAAATGATACTTACATAAACAATAACGATATAAGCATCCTTCATAGCAATACCATCAAAGAAATAATAGGGCTTTCTGAAAAAGAAAAACGCCGTGGGTAAGCTAATCGCCAATAGTCCCGTGGAGTGCCAGAAGCCAAAGAAATACGCCATGACGATACAATTCATCGAGAAAAATAGCATAGACATGGATTCATCCAATGCTGAATTCAACACATAACGTAGACAAAATGCGATAGCAAATCCGACAAAACAGATGGACACTGAATGAATACCGCTTTGCTTCCACGTTCTAGAGTTTTTTAATTTCATTACAGTTTTCAAATAATTAATACTAGATAATATTGGGCATTACCTAGTTATTTAAGCTGATTCAAGCACGATTAGCAAAAATTAACCACGTCGATCTTTTAACGGAGATTTATTTTGTAAGTCTCTGTAGGACATGTCATTAATATGCATCTCAATATTTTTCTTTAAAAAATGGACCGTTTCGTTGGTGACGATTTCACGTTCGTTATCGACAGTAATAATATGATAACAATCTCCCAGCCAAATTATTTTGCGCATTTCTGAACTAACATGCTCCAAAATTAGCTCTGGATTTTTGGGTGAAGCGGTTTCGTCATCGATGGCATGGATCACCAGAATATTCGTTTTCACTTGCTTAAGCGAATTGCGCACATAACCCATCATTTTTTGTGCGGCATGCAGTTGCCTTGCCGGGATAGCTGCCGCGCCAACGGCCGCGACGCCATCTTTTTTGAGCGCGTTCGCCACTCGTCTACGCATATCGAAATTTTTTATCCCAAATGGGTCACTTTCCTTGTGCGACCAATTTTTATACCCCAACAAAAACGGAAGCTTCATTAGATGCTGATACCAAGGGATCGACCAGCCGTCATATCTCAGCACAGGGGATAGCGCCACGATGGCGATCAACTCGTTACTGCGGGACGCCACGGCCAGCGCTAAAGTCGCGCCCATGCTCAAGCCGCAAATAGACACTGTCTTAAAATTCACCTTCAGGCGGGAAATTTCACTTTCGACGAATGCACACCAATCTTCCCAATTGGGCGTGATGCTGGCATCAACATGCCCTGCCGAATAGTCGGGTATGACCAGCTCAATCACTGCACAACCATTTTTCCTGAGCGCTTTGGGAATTGATCCCATTTCCAGTGCCGAGCCGCATAAACCGTGTAATAAAATTACTGCATGCGTAATAGGTTGTTCATTTTGCATTTTTTCTTCCATCGCAGGATGGTTTCTTTGAGTCCGCATTAAATATCCATAGTGTAAAGCGCTCAGGGCTAGCTTGCGCGTGCATGCCCTTTTTCTCCGAAAACGGCGAATGCCATCGTACTGCAATAGCGTGCCAATTCAGTCATAAGCAGGATAGACAAGATTGTAGTCGATGCTAGCGCTACCGAAGCAGATACCCACTGCATTTTTTGGGAAAAATCCCATTCTTAAATTCTCGCCATTTCGCGATACTTCCCTCATCGCATCACTGCAACCGATTGATGCAACGGCAATTGAAGGTGTAAGCCTCTCAAAATGCCGGTGAAAAAAATAGTGATTTAAGACCTTCCAGAACGCAACTTGCCTAAATTCTGGCAAATGGTCTTCTTTACGGCGAGGGACCTGCTCCCTCGCATCGACAAACTCTTACAGCGAAAATTCTGCGGCTTGCCCAATAAGTGGCAAACCAGCGGCAGCCTTTCGATCTGTATTTTTGAAAGTGAATAATGCCAATATCCCTCATCACAAAAGACGCATCATGCATCGCCGTTTCTTTGCTTCTCATCGGTTGCGGTGGCGGAGGCAGCGGCAGCGGAGCGCAAAATCCTTACGTTTCAAAGCCGATCTCTACTAAGACCACACCTGTTACGCCAACCACAGTCATCACTGCACCGGTAACAAAACTTGTCACGCCAGTGATAATAACTACGCCCGTGGTAACACCAATAACGCCGGTCACCCCGCAGATCATTACTCTCCTGCCGATTACACCTGTTACGCCAAATATTGTTACGCCACCGCCGATAACACCTGTCACGCCGGATATCGTTACTCCACCGCCGATAAAGCCAGTTACACCAAAGGTAATTACTGCGGATCGTCCGCTATTTGACGCCGCCGATCCGATTGGCATGAAAGACCTGCGCAATCGCGGCATTACTGGTAAAGGCGTAAAAATCGGCATCGTCGATACCGATTTTCTAGCGGAACACGCTGAGTTCGGCGATCGCGTTCAAATGAGCGGCGACGGCAACGGCAATGCCCACGGCACCCATGTCGCGGAAGTATTGGGCGGCAAGACTATAGGCGTTGCGCCAGAAGTGACTATGCTTGCTGTTGCAAGCGGCGCCAAAGGCAATAACAATGGTCTGAAGACCCATCTTGACATCCAAACCCTTCAAATTTTTAGTCTGTCAAAAGCGAAAATCGTGAATTTATCGATGGGAACCGGAGACATTACCAAGCCAACCAAATCCCAGCTCAATCTCCGTTCATTCAAAGATATGGTGGCACGAGGCAGTTTATTTGTATGGGCGACAGGTAATTCGGGTCAAAAAAATCCTTCATCAGAGGCTGGTATGCCGCTGAATGATCCAAAACTGGAAAGAGGTTGGCTCGCCGTTACCGAAGCAAATGTTGCAGGCAACGGCTTTGGGCAGGCTGAAATGCCAAGTTATGCCAATCGCTGTGGTGTCGCATCCAACTGGTGTCTGGCGGCACCGGGAGAAATGGTCTCTGAAATCACCGGAAAATCTGCAAACGGCACTTCCTTCGCAGCACCTGCCGTCTCCGGAGCCGCGGCGCTGGTCAAGCAGGTTCATCCATCGATGAACGCAGACTTGCTGCGCCAGACCATTTTATCGACGGCCACCGACATGGGCGAATCGGAAAAATACGGCTGGGGAATGTTAAACGTCAGCAAAGCCATCAAAGGTCCCGCCCTATTTGATAAGCGCCTGGCGCTAGGCGACAATGTCGTAAGCTATATTTTTGACGATCAGAACTCAGACTTTAGCAATGATATCAGCGGCGATGCAGGTTTAATCAAAGTCGGACCGGGGATGCTGACTTTGTCCGGTCAAAATACTTATCAGGGGCATAGTCAAGTCACCGCAGGCACACTAAACATCACCGGATCAACCGCAAGCAACGTAAATATCGACTCAAAAAGTCATTTGCGAGGCGATAACGGTCGTGTAAAGGGTAGCGTTATTAACAGCGGCGGTATGCAAGTAGTGGGCAACGGTCTGGCTATTGGCGGCAATTACACCTCTGAAAAAGCGACCCTGGAAAAGCAAATGGGCGCACCATTGACCATCGGCGGTAAAGCAACACTAGGCGCGCAATCCAAGTTAGTCATGACGCCGAAAAAAGATGAAGCATCATTCGGCTATATCACAGCACAGGGAACGACCGATGTCGTGATGCGGGCTGGCGGCGGAATAGAAGGCAAGTTCAGCGAAGTCGGATTTAAGGAAAGTGGTGGCGATATCGTGAAACCGGCAGCAACACTGTTCAGCAAAAGCGCCTTAACCAAAAATCAAAATAGCGTCGAATTGCACGTCAGCCGTCATGATTTGCAGGTAGTCGCTGAACAAGCTTTTGCGACCGATACAACACGCATCAACTCGGCAAAGAATCTTGAAAAAGTATTACGGGTAGCAGATGAAATGGTCGCGACAGAACAAACCGGCGGCGACAACGCAGTCTTTTTGATGAATGCTGCAGCGATGCAAGAAACTGATAATCTTTCGGCAGCAGCGGATGTATTGGATAGTTTGTCAGGGCAAATTCATGGTTCAGCACAAGCACTGACGTTTCAACAATCGCAATCGATTAATCGTGATCTGTCGAACCGGCTGGCGCAATTGGGCAATAACAACAGCGACAATCCATCAGCCAAGACTGGCATCTGGACCAGCGTTATAGCAAGCTCGGGTAAATTAACCCAGCACGGTTTTGCCAGCGCCAACACAACACTGTCAGGCGGCCAGTTTGGTATCGACACGCGTTTGAATGATGACACTATCATCGGTGCAGCATTGGCCTATTCAGACAGCACAGCGAATTTCGACCGTTTTGGCGGCCAATCGAAAAGTCAAAACATTGGCGCGTCACTTTACGGTCGCTATGCGTTGCAGGCAGCAGGCGTCAATGCATACGTGAGTGGACGTGCAGGTATTGCTACGGTTGATAGCAATGTTAGTCGGACAGCGATTGTCGGATCGGAAGCCATCAATTTGCAGGCAAAACATACGGATCAAGTGTTGTCGGCCTATCTGGAGACAGGCTTCGATCATCAACTCACCAGCAGCATAAGCGTAACGCCATTTGCAGGCGTGTCGTATGACCGTGTTAAGCGTGGAGGTTTTAGCGAGTTGGGCAACACATTCGGCCTAAGTGCCAATAGCCAGGCTTATCAACAGACTGCCGGCTTGTTAGGCGCACGTGGCAATGCGAAATTCAACTGGTTTGCAGGAAAAAGTAACGTGCAAATGTATGCCGCCTGGCAGCACGCATTTAACAACGGAAATTTGGATTTTGCGGCTAACTACACCGGCGTAGCAGGAACAAATGTGTCTGTAAAAGGTATCGGCATGCAGCGCAATACAGCGTGGGTTGGTATCGGCATTGCGACGGATGTCAGCAAGCGTTGGAGTTGGCATGCTAACTACGATGCGCAATTCGGTCAGACGGGGAAGTTGAATAATGTTATATCGGCAGGGATTCGCATGCATTTGGACTGATCAGGATGCAGAAATAGGCTAACAAATTGATGTCAGCGCAATCAGGTCTGATAGTGTCCAATCGCATTGGATAACTATCAGACCTTTTTTAGGTTTACTGGCTTAATGACTAAGAGAAAAACAGTAGCTATAAGGGAGAAAGATGGGGAAGAAAATAATCGGCTAGGTGTCTAGCCGAAAAGCGTCGCAATGATGAAAAGATTGATGAATGGGCACCTTTGTTGACATCCAATGCCCTACTCCGCGCCATCAAACTATCAAATGAGACTCACAGAGCGCTCAAGCAACCGTCGGTTGCTGTTGCGTCACACAATGGATGCCGCCGCCATTCTCGCAAATAATATCGACATTTACCTGCACGATTTTGCGACCGGGATACAGTCCTGCCAGCACTTCGGCAGCAGCGACATCAGCGCTGGCATCGCCGAATTCCGGCACAATGACCGCACCGTTACAGACATAATAATTCGCATAACCGTTGCACATGTCCGGCTCAGTCGAGCGAGTCGTCCGCGAGCGGCGCATCGTCACTACTTCCAGCTTGCGGCCACGGGCGTCGGTTGATGTACTGAGTACGGCGACGGCGTGCTCAGCCATTTTGGCTTCCGAGCAGGTGTCGCCCTCTGGCATTAACTCGACCAATACCAAACCCGGCCGGATAAAACGCGCCAGCAAATCAATATGACAGTCGGTAATATCCTCACCGCGCACGCCCGGCAACCAGATGACCTTCGAAGTCCCCAGAGCGGCGTTGAGTTGCGCTTCCAATTGTTTTTTGTCCATACCCGGATTGCGATTGGTATTGATAATTGCGCTTTCGGTCGTCAGTACGGTCCCATCGCCATCAACTTCTATCGCGCCACCTTCAGAGATTAAGCCTCCCTTTCGATGTGATAGCTTCTGCAGAAGGCCTACCTGCATCGCGACTTTGGCATCATCCCGATGCCGCTGCTTGTTGCCCCAACCGTTAAAATTCAGGTCCGATATTGCCTGCTGACCGTTGCCATTGTTCACAAAGATCGGCCCAGAATCCCGTGCCCACATATCGTCCACAGCCATCGCAAAAACGCTAACAGTCGGGCCGCACAAATGACGCACATGCGCCATCTGCTCCGGTCGCGCCAGCATGTATACCTCTTCAAATTGCGCAATCGTGCGCGCAAGACCGGCAAGATCCAGTTGCACCAGATCAAAGTACGCAGCATCGCCATACAAATCGGCATGCGCAGGCCATTGCATCCAGGTCCGGACATGCGGTAAAGATTCTTCGGGCATATAGAAATGCGCGCCAGAATCGGCAATGGCAGCGCCGGTATCAGCGTCAGGATTGAAGGGGAAATTAAGACAATGGCGACGTTTGAACATAAATGGAAATACTCCAAAAAAAGGGTTGCCTGGCAGACTCTGACCAGAGCGCAGGACACGCCACGCGCGTCGATAGCGAGTATGGGCAGGCGTTGCACCTGCACATAATTGGTAACTATCGCCCTCAGCGATAGTTGACGCTTCTGCCCACATTTCTAAAATTTACGACAAACAGACGACCCGCCTCACCTGCTTAAGAAATACAACATATGAATAATATGCGTACTCTTTGAGGAAGTATAACCACGTTAGTCGGCAAACGATCGCTGCCAACGGAACAACCAAGCTGTTTGTAACAATGTCAGTCTGGCATGGGTAGCCGCAATGCGCTGCCTGAAAACAATGCGACATTTCTCTATCGCCCATCCCTTTTTTCTGCTTCACATTCCGGATTAGTCGCGTATGAAACCGCGCTCAAAACCTTCAAACTGACGCCCTCAATCGTAGAACGATGCATCGGTATACGTCGATAAACATCACCTACGGCGACGTCTCTTTTAAGATTTTATGACTACTTCTATTGACACACTTCCTCGACACGAACGCTATGACACGCTGACACGCCGCGCGCATTGGATTGCTGCAGTCATTATCATCTATACGATGATTGCCGGATATTCCCTGCATCTGATGGTCGGCACCGTCTACTTTGCATTCTTTTCGGTGCTGAATATGTCGTTGGGCACTTTGGTGATACCGCTCATGATCGTTCGTTATATCTGGGCATTTTTTCGGCCCAGCGTCCCCTACCCGACTGACTTATCACGCCCGAAAAAGAATATGGCGCATTTGGCCCATGAGATGTTTTACCTGATCATATTTGTGATGTTAATCAGCGGGGTTTTGATGCTGACGCATGGATTTCCATTGTTTTGGCTGATCGATATTCCTCAGCCGATCATCAATCCAGCCGTGAACGCCTTCTTTTTCAAGATTCATCGGGTAGCCTGTATTGCCGTGTCTGTCACGTTAGTCCTGCATATTGCCGCAGTGGTGAAGCATCAACTGATTGATAAGCGCGACATTTTAAGCCGTATGCTTTAATCGCATGATTGTTTGGACTGTTCATTGGTTGATGCAACCGCGGTTCAGTCGTCCGGGTCGATGTCGAGGCGAATCTGCTCTAACATCGTTTGTAGAATAGGGGCTAGCCGGAATGCTTCCTCGTGCCAATCATACTCGACACTTCCTTCTATCGTGGCGCAGAGCGAGATCGCAGGACGCATATCGAGCGCGCCCATTCCCCCTTGAATCCGATGCACAATCTGACCGAGATAGGCCAGATCAGCGCGTGTAATAGCGTCCGCCAGCAAGGCCATATCTTCGGTAATCCCCACGACAGCAGCCTTTAACATCGCGGGTTGCCACATCTGCGTAGCGTCGGAAAAAGCTTTAGCAATCGCTTGCTCATGGTCAGCGGTAATCGTCTGACTATCACTGAGTAGCGTCATAGCCGCACCGTTGTGCAAACCGACATGACGCTCCAACAATTTTTCCAAGTCATCCATAGCGAACGGTTTTACCAGATAACCATTCATGCCTGCTGCCAGGCCGTGTTCACGCTCGCCAGCCAGCAGGCTAGCCGTGATAGCAACAATAGGAATCGTCACGCCGTTAGCTCTGAGCGCCGAGGCCAGTGCATAACCGCTCATGCCCGGCATATTTATATCGGTCAAAATCAGATCGAAATGCTGCCCATTTTGTATCTGATCCAGCGCTTCCTGCGCACTTTCGGCAGCAGTGACATGACAGCCGAAATAAGCCAATTGTTTATCCAGCAAAAGACGATTAATCGCTTGGTCGTCCACCATCAGGACGCGTGCGTCGGTCCTGCACGTGCTCCCTTCCATCGCAAGCTGCGTAGCTTGCTGCGGGACAGCTGCTTTACGCCCCGTAACTATTAAGATGGCGTCAAGCGCGGCTGTCGCTGAAAGGGAATTAGCAAATCCGTCACGTCCTTTAAGAAATGGCCGATAAGGAAAGGATAGATCCAAAAACACCGCGTCAGGCCGTGTCATCGTCTTACGTTCAGAACGATCTGCATTGGTAACGGGCATGAGCACTATATCAATTCGCGCCAAATGACCGTCCCGTTCTAATAAATCATCCTTGCGCCCTGCAACGACGCCACCATGCGCGTTTATTAGTAAGGATAAATAATCTGTGTATGCCGGAATTGCATTGATATCAAAGGTTAAACCGTGAAGTACATCGGCAACATCAGCTTTAGTAGAAAGACTGAGCGGGATGCTGACGGTGAAGGTTGCGCCTTTTCCCGGCGTGGAAGTAAGGCTGATCGCGCCATCCATAGCGGCGACGAATTTCTTGCATATAAAAAGACCGAGGCCGGTACCTGGAAACTGTTCCCCGGCAATAGTGCTGCTGGCCTGCCCAAACGGTTGAAAAATCCGTTCCCGGTCTTCCGCGTCCACGCCCGGTCCGGTGTCAGTGACCGAAAGTGAGATGCGTGCACCATCTGGCCCGGTTGTCAGTAATTTTCCTGTCACGGTGACGCTGCCGTGAGCGGTAAATTTGACGGCGTTATTAATCAGATTATTCAGTATCTGCGTCAGCTTCAGCGCATCTCCCCACCAAAAGCCGTCTAATGCGGGATCGACGAAGCAAAATAATTGCAGTCCTTTTAACGATGCCCGCGACCAAAAACTTTGGACAACCGCCTCAATATCTTTAGTTAAATTGAATTCCTGGCGATCCAACTCTGCGGTTTCCGTTTCACCCTTCGTGAAATCCAACGCATCGTTCAAGACATCTTTCAGCGTGCGTGCAGAACTGTCCATTGTGTGGGACAACTGATGCTGCTCGTCATCCAGCTGCGTTTTTGCCATTAGCTCGATGGAAGCCAGCATGCCATACAAAGGCGTGCGGATTTCGTGACTGATGGTCGCGAGAAACATGCTTTTCGCCGCGCTTGCAGATTCCGCCAGTTGCTTGGCCTGTGCCAACGCCTGCTCAGTCCGCTTGCGATCTGTCATATCGCTTAGCACGCAAATCATGACCGGTTCATCCGCGAGCATCGCCGAAGCAATCCCAATTTGATAGAACTGACCGCTGTCGCTATCCTCCAGATGCAGCACATCCAACGCATTTTGCGACGATAGTATCGACCATGTCTGACCGCTTATTCGCCGATCGTTACTATCGAATAACTGCCATTGCACCAACGGCACAAATTGCGAATTCTGCAATATGACGCTGCCGTCGCGCACGCGTAAAACAGCCAGACCGACCGGCGAAGTTTCGACTACGGTACGATTAAAATTCTCGCTATCGGCAAGTCGTTTGGCCTGCAACGCTGCGGGCCGGATCACCAGCCGGGTAATCCGTCGGGTATCGAAAAATACATTCGCGATTAGCAATAAAAATAGCAGTATGCCGATGCCAATTGGCACAACCTTATCCCACAGAACCGACCAGACACTGACGGCGTAAAGCACTCGCCACTGGATGTTGGGAACCGCATAACTGACTTCCAGCACCGCATCGGTCAGGCGAAATTGCAGCAAGCGGGTGTAAGTATCATAGCCATCGTCATCATCCAGATGACGGTATAACGCGACCTCTTCGGTGGTCGGTGCGCGACCATCCACCAGCATTAAATGTCCCCAATCGGAATACAGCAAAACCGATCCCAGCTGCCGCTGAAACGCATCGCCGCTTATCTTGCTACGTCGGGCCACGGCATCGGGCGATACATCACTGGAAGCGTATCCAATGATCTTTCCCTGATCGTCACGCAAGGGAATAAAACTGGTAAAAATATTACGACCGGTAAATGGGTCGACCATAGACTCGGTCCAGAAAACACCGTCAGCATTGGCCGATGAAGGATAGTCGCGCAGGATTTCTTGAAAGGCACGCAGCTTCATATGTGAGAAGCGCGTCATCTTGTCGACATCAAGCGTCTGCCCGGCTGCATGTTGCATAAAAAAACTTAGCGTACCGTCCGCAGATAGCAATAATGATTGATCGATACTCTCTGAACTTCCCCAAAACACTTGGTCGAATCGTGCAAAACGACTACCCAGCGCAAATAATTTTCTTTCAGTGTCTTGCGGTAAAACAACCGGAGAGGCACCCGCGAATGGTGCGCTGCGTAAGGTCCAAAACCTTTCTCCGGTTGGCAATACGGTTTCCTTGAGTTGTCCAATCGCAGGTAAATCGTCGCCCTCATGCAACAAGTTCTTGCAGGTCGCATCCGAACTGCATAAATATCCCGGCACAACATTGGCATACTTCGCAATGAAATATTCTTGTTGAGAAATTTGCCTCAGCAAATCGGCATAATTTTCTTGCGCCCATTCGCTGCGATCCCAGAGCGTAAACAACAGCAAGAGG
This sequence comes from Glaciimonas sp. PCH181, assembly GCF_003056055.1. Taxonomy (NCBI): domain Bacteria; kingdom Pseudomonadati; phylum Pseudomonadota; class Betaproteobacteria; order Burkholderiales; family Oxalobacteraceae; genus Glaciimonas; species Glaciimonas sp. PCH181. The sequence continues at coordinate 487,198 of NZ_PYFP01000001.1, read as the reverse complement.
CCGATGAATAGCGCAAGCAACAGGCTTAATACTGCGACGATTAAATAGGTGCGCGCCCTTAAAAATCTGCGCGAAATCGTTGTCATGCGGTCGGTTGAAGAGGGATATGCCATGACATTTTTGTATTTTGATATTGTTGCAGCATAGCATCTGTATCCGCCACTCCCTTAAACTCAGAAAACTCTTGCCACTATAGAGCCATTTCGCGGCAAAAAAGAGAGACCTCTGATCGCCATTTTTGTCCGTAATTGAGATAATTCTTTTAGCACCAAATCGGCCAGACACGACTTCAATGCATCGAATACGATCAACGTAATCCATCTATCGACGGCTATCGATTAGTATCAAACTGCCTTTTACTAAAGGAAAAAAAGACAAACATATGATGACCGCGCCACCTACTTTTCAGCCTTCTCACTCTGCTTGCGACGTCATCGTTGCGGACGACCATCCCATTATTCTGCATGGCGTAACAACCATTTTAGAGAGTGACAAAAATATTCGGATTGTTGCCACCGCCCAAAATGTATCGGACGCTTTTAAAGCGCTCTCGGAGCAAGCCTGCGATATCTTGATTTGCGACTATTCGTTTTATGGTGATGCGATGCCAGACGGTTTGCCTATGATAAAAAAAATCCGCCTATCATTTCCGACGCTAAAAATTATCATCTTGTCAGCACGCGAAGACTTTACAACTGCCCACAACGCATTGGAATGCGGTGTACAAGGCTTTGTGCGAAAAAATAGTGATCTGAAAAATGTACTTATTGCGGTCCAAGAAGTCCGCTCCGGCAATAAGTATATGGATAGCGCGACAGCGCAGGATATGCTGAAGCACATGTTGACACTGGGCAGAAACCCACGCTCGCCGGCCATCTCCCAAGTCAAGCTCTCTGCCACCGAGATTGAACATATACGTTTATTAAAACGCGGATTGAGCCTGACAGAAATCGCCACGATGACACAACGCAGCGTTAAAACAGTCAGCGCACAGAAACAAACGCTGATGAAAAAACTCGGCTCAAAAAATAATATGGAATTCTTTAATACGATCAGCAACGATCATCTGATGTCTGGCATTTCCAATGTTCCTCAAAAATAATTACCCCAAGCGAGGTCATTATTTCGCTTTAAACACAACTATCCGCGCTCTGATCGTCAAGTGAGCACGGCGACCCTGCGTTGTAGTATGCGGTCTCACTGCAAAAGCGTTACGTTATGCGGGATAGTGTAGTTTGGGATACCAGTTGCCCCCACGCCCCTCCGGCGTGCTATCGAGAATAGTCCAGAGCGGCATTAAATCAGGTGCACCGCGTGGATCCGGGCCGGGATCGGCAGTCTGAAAACCCATCTCCCCGCTCCAGAAATGGCGAATCGCACCATCGCGCCGGGTGAACACATTGAAAGCCGGAATATTGGCGTCCTCGGCATGCACATATGCACGGGTGTAATCCCCGCGAATATCAGAAAAAAGCCTCAGATGTTGCCAGCCGCGCTGCTTCTTGAATGCGATCAGGCGTTCAATTGGCGAACGCGCCACCACCACCAACGCAATACGCTGCGCTACATCAGCCGCCTCGCCATCCCATGCAGAGAGCAACGAAGTACACATCGGACAAGGCTGTTCGCGCTGAGCACCATACATATAGCTATAGATCGCGAGGGTCTCTTTGTCGCCAAATAAATCGGAAAATACTACAGGACCGTCTTCACCCACAAATTGATACTCCTTGGGAACGATGCCGCCCGGCGGCAAAGCGCGGCGTTGCTCAGCCACGCGTTCGATGTGGCGTCGCAGATCGATTTCCTCGGCCAGCAGCGCCTCGCGCGCAAGTCGGTATTCGTAGCTTTCATTGGGGAAACGTACTATGTTCTTTTTGGCTAATTCGGATGCTGGCGTCAGGTTTTGCTGGTGATCCATAGCAACTCTCCTCTTTGTGCCTTCGTTTTAGTCGTTGAAGGTTATTGGAAAAGCAAGTTTAGGATAGGAGATTACAGAAAATTTGATTTGAACAGGCAAGCGGCTAATGATAGCCGCCACCCTCGCCAGGACTTTCTCCTGGATCGTTATAACGGCTTTCGCTACGTTCTTGATCGCGATCTCGATCCCGGCCTACCCCTGTGCCGTGGTAATAATCTCCACCACCCGGCCCCCAGGGTTCGGCGACACATCCTGCGAGTAGCGTGGCTAACATCAGCAAAAGAGTGAGACGTTTCATGATGGGACTCCTGAAAGGTTGTCGACATGCGTTTCGACGTCTCAATGCGCTTTCAGTTCAGCATCGTTTGGGCATTTTCCTCCTACGTTGGCGGACGCTCTACCAGACTTTTTTGCCAGACACCTTTATAGCCGAACGTCGGTGCCGGTACTTCTTCTGCGAACCAAAAGTCGGTAAAGCTCGCTACATGGGGAATAAGAAACCAGTGCGCGTAACCATTCGCGTCAATTGCCCACCAGCGTGCACTTTTTGGTGCTTCTTTCCAATCTACATGTGGATGCATAGTGATCACCTCCATGCATTCATTGTAGTCGCCTCAGCAAATCAGGCAAATGCAGCCTTCGAATGAAACCGATAGTGAACTTTTACACAGGAAATTATTTGATTTTGTGCAAAGTCATAACAACTTATCTAGTTACCAGCGTGACTTATTCAACGATGTCGAATATTCACCGTATTTCTATATGAATGTGTTATTGGCCGAGGCGGAAGTGCCCTACGATCAGGTGTTTGAGATGGAAGACATCAATAGTGAGTTTGCCCAGGCGGATGTGGTGCTGGTGCTGGTGCGGGGCGCAAATGATGTGGTGAATCCGGCGACGAAAGATCCGAAATCGTCGATTGCGGGGATGCCGATTCTGGAGGCCTACAAAGCCAAAACGGTCATCGTCAACAAACGCTCGATGGCCTCTGGTTATGCCGGATTGGATAACGAGTTGTTCTACATGGATAAAACCATGATGGTGTTTGGGGATGCGAAGAAAGTGATTGAGTCGATGGTGAAGATGGTCGATTAACCCATACCAGAAAACTTTATTACCGAAAGCAGTTGGGGCGTCAGCAAAAAGGGGAATTCAGCCACCACAATCAATTAGATGGCTAATCTCCTTTTGCCGAACGCCCCTTTACGTTTTTATTTTGCGAATAATTGGTTAATGTCCCCGAACGCCTTAAATTCAATCGCATTACCGGACGGGTCATAAAAAAACATCGTTGCTTGCTCACCTGTCTCGCCCTTAAAGCGAATATACGGTTCGATCACGAATTCAATCTTTTCTGCCGTTAGTTTGGCGGCAAGTTTTTCCCACTGCTCCATAGGAAGCACCGCTCCGAAATGACGGACCGGCACCTGTTTCCCATCGACGTCGCCGGTGACTGCTTTTGCGGTTTCTGCCGGTGCAAGATGCGCCACGATCTGATGGCCGAAAAAATTAAAATCTATCCAGGCATCCGAACTACGTCCCTCGGGGCATTCAAGTAATTCACCGTAAAACGTGCGCGCTGCAGCCAAATCGTTGACAGGAAAGGCAAGATGGAACGGCGGAATGTTATTGCTAGCCATGCTATATCCTCTGAATATTTTAAATAAGTATCGATAGGATAAGACATTAAGATTAAGTTGTACAATGCATACTTTACTGGCTTAGCCCCTAAAATTTGGTTGCTCATGATTCGAAATCTGAAAACATTTATAGCTGCAGCCAACGCCGCATCCTTCTCGGTTGCAGGTGACAAAGTTGGCCTGAGTCAGTCCGCCGTCAGTGCGCAGATCAAGCGACTTGAGGATGAATTTCACTGCGAATTGTTTGATCGCTCTGCAAAATCGGTGAGTCTGAGTCCAGCAGCGTGCAATCTACTGCCTCTGGCGCTTGAAATCGTAGCGCTATACGAAAAAATGAAGGTCACCGCAGGCTCGCTCGATTTTGGCGGCAGCATCCAGATCGGTGCCATCACCAGCGTGCAAAATCAGCTATTAGGCGATGCACTACAAAGGCTAAAAAAACAATATCCACGCGTCATAGTCAACATCGTCCCGGGAATGTCATTGCATATCATGGCAAAAATTGATGCGTGTGAAATTGACATGGGAATCATAATTCGCCCAACGCACATTTCAAAAGATCATAGCTGGGAGACGATACTCCGCGAGCCCTACGGCATCATTGCCCCGTTAAATTCGACCCACACAAAGCTGACGGACCTGATTCGCGAGCATCAATTTATTCGATACAACCGCTTTTCTACCGGCGGCCGCCAAGTCGATCAATACCTCCGGCGGCGGCGCATCGCGGTCAATGAAGGGTTGGAGTTCGACGAGCCGTCCGTCATCATCAAAATGGTAGAGCGAGGGCTAGGTATGTCAATCGTTCCCCTATGGCTGGTCATGGACGGCAGCGCCCTCAAAGTGCGGGTACTCTCTTTGGGAACGAGCGTTTTCTACCGCGAAATTGGAATACTTGAGCATCAACGTTCGCTGAATAACCCACTCTCGCCGTTCTTGCATCATGCTTTGCGTGAAGCATCAAAAGACGTCGAGCAAAGACTACTGGAGGCTGGACTATTGTTTACATGATGTCGTGGTTGCGCGCCCCAGGCACAGCCTCAATAAGGATCAGTTTTGCTGGAACGCCATAGGAACGAATTCGTGCTATTAGTCGGAATCAGTGCCATTTTCCAACGAAAGCAGATACTCCCGGTATCTCGGTTCGCTCCCTATCGATGGACCCGATTGCCATGTTGTTCGATGAACCCACCTCTGCGCTCGATCCAGAAATGATCAATGAGGTGCTAGATGTCATGATCGAACTGGCGCAAGAGGGGATGACGATGATGTGCGTCACACACGAAATGGGTTTTGCCAAAAAGTCGCGCACCGGGTCGTGTTTATGGATCAGGGACAGATTGTCGAAAATGGCAGTAAAGATGCGTTTTTTGCCAACCCGACTTCAGATCGCGCGAAAGAATTTTTATCGAAGATTCTGCATTAAGAAAAGTGAACCATCACTGCCGACAGATGCACATTTGTAGGTGCAGCGTAGGATTGCTTTCATCAGCAGCCAACGCAGAGAAACATTGCAGTGCCTAACGCAAAAGTAGCCCGTAACCTAAAACGTCATTATTTATGGCCTAAAAGGTGAATTAATGACCTATTGACTGTGCGGCTGCGATTGTAGGATGTACCAAAAATGGCTTCAATCGAAGCGCCGTATACGTCTTAATTGCATCAATCTTTTTCATCCAAAGCCGCTTTACGTCGATGTTGGTGGTTGCGGTCAGGTATCGTTATGCAATCGCATCCGGTTCAAGGGTTCTCTCAGAGATGGTGCCAGATTTTCCTTACGACTTTAGGCTGATCTTAGGATAACAATCTTATTGTCCACGGTTCATGGCACAAGCCCGGTATCCGAAAATGTTTCTGGGGCCAGCATCCGCTCCACCACTTCCGACCAGCGCAACGGCGTTCTCTTCGGCGCGAGCCTTGGCGCAGACAGGGCCGCCCGCATGGCATGCGCGATGGAGTCGGCATTGCCCGGTATATACCCAAAGCGCGAAGTGTAGTCGCCCACAACGCTAGCCGGACAGACCGCAGGCAATTTAAAAAAATCGTATTGCATTAACTTCATCGACGTATCGGAGAGATAGCGCGGTACTTCTTCGGAACGGTATGGCGCGATGCCGATCGCTGCGTGCTTGATGTAAGGCAGCGTGGTCTGATGGCGCATTTCCTCATGCACTATCACATTTTTTTCATAGCCCGGATGCGCGCCCCTGCCGCATCCGATAATGTGAAACGTGACCTCAGGGAAAAGTCTGGACGCCATCACAAAAAAAAGTGGATCAAACAACATCGACCCAACCGATACCGCATGTAAACCTGCGTCGTAAGGCGATGGATCAGCGTGCTCTTCCACCGAAAAATCGAAACCGTGCGGAATCACATAACAGTTTTCTACCCCCGGCATACCCTCCGCCATCAGGCGCGATGTCAGGCAAAGCGCATCCATCTTAAAAGCGACCCGCGCAAACACAGACTTTACATACGATGCGACATTGATCGTATCAAGATCATCCGACGCAATGTAGACCGTTTTTGCCAGTGGATTGAGACGTTGGACAAGATCGAAGAAAATCGGCGCAATACCGCTTTCAAAAAACACGATATCGGCTTGTTTTATCCATTCCACCAACACTGGACTGGGAAAAGCGACATAGCGACTGAATAGAAACTTTTCGACCGGAAACAAAATATTCTTACGCAAATTAATCGGATGGATGAATGTCTTCCAGAGAAAACAACGTACGCCATCGTGTACCTCAACTTTATTGGCGAGATGATTTAACGCGCTTCTGGGATCAGATTTCAACTGCGACAGAAAACTATACTGGCAAGAAAAAAAACTGGTCTCCCCATATTTTTTTAACTCGGCCGCAATGAAATGCATGTTGACCTTGCGCCGTGATCGGTAATCATGGGCAGTAATCACCAAAGATCGCATTACCTTCTCCTTAGTTTGATGTCAGGCAACGTATATCGTGGCATAGCCTTCGCGCGAGGCTTTTACCGCCAAGGACTTTCTCAACAAACACCAATCTGAAGCGCGCAAGAGATAGTTCAGCTATAACCATCGCCGATGTAAGAAGTGGTCAGCATATTTTTTGCCGCCTCTTTAATAGTTATTTTTTCATCAACTTCTTTCACAAAAAATTGGACCATTGCTAGCGCGACCTCATCTCTGATGTCATTTTTAAATTGACGCTTTTTTTGTGTTCTCTTGCGGTGGTGGTTTTCAATGAAATCTAACGGTTTTTCTTTATAAGGAAGCGGAATCTTATAAAAATTTGTATCGGGAACACGATCACCATAATTATCAAAAAACTTATCGTAAGAAAAATAGAATTTCACCCCCTGCGAAATCTGGTTTTTATTCCCAATACTCACAATCGTGTCAAAACCAAGCGCCTTTCCTACACCACTCAGCGCAGCCATCAATAAATGTGCGGGCTGAATATCATGGCAAAGCTTTGTCGCTAGTTTCACACCTTCAAAATCACGCATTCCCTGAACACTGGAAAGAAAGATGACGTTATCGTCCTCAAGCTGAAATGAATTGCCATTCGCTATAACAAAAATGATCCGATAAATACTGACCTGATCTTTTTTGAATACCAGACATAAATCCCCTTCGTAATCGATCGTATGCGGAAAATCCATCGCTATTTCAAAAGTCACATCGTTGATAGTTTTTGACCAGAGCGGAATCGGACGATGATAGACAAGATTCAAAAAATCCTCTTTGAAATGCTTTTGCAGATAAGAATAATGTCCGATTAATATCGCCAGACTATTCTTTGTAGAGATATCAAAGGAAATGTAATTCCGCAAATATTTATAAGACATCTCGGGATTATTCAGCATTAATTGCGCAGATTGCGGATGACTAAGGATGCGGATCAACTGCACGTGCTGCCTGCCATTAACAAGTAATAGGATTGCCCTGCGCCATGTCCTCAATCTTAAGATTGATCTCCTCTGCAAAATATTGCGCGTTATCACGGAGGTCGTAAAAAGAAGCGATCTAAACGGAACCTTTGAAATGAGCGACATGATTGAATCCTCCCAAGAAAATCCCTCGTTAGAAAATGCGTCAACACTAGCGCTTAACTGCGCTTATAAATATCGTCAAACCGTACAATATCGTCCTCGCCCAAATAGCCACCTGACTGCACCTCAATCAAATGCAGCGGCATCTTGCCGGGATTTTCCAGCCGGTGCGTCACGCCAATCGGTATATAAGTAGACTCATTCTCGGTAAGAAATTTTTCTTCTTTTCCGCACGTAATGCGCGCGGTGCCGCTGACAACCACCCAATGTTCAGCGCGGTGATGATGCATTTGCAGCGACAATTTTCCGCCCGGTTTCACCGTAATGCGCTTTACCTGATAACGGTCACCAATATCGATGCCCTCATAGCTTCCCCACGGGCGATAGACGTTGGCGTGATTCATATGCTCTGTGCGGCTATTTTTCTTGAGGTCATCGACAACTTTCTTGACGCGCTGTACATGATCTTTGTGCACCACTAACACCGCATCCTTGGTTTCCACCACAATCAAATCTTCTACGCCAATCACTGCGACAAAACGATTTTCTGCGCGAATCATCGAGTTCTGAACATGGTCTGAATACACGTCCCCGCGTACGACATTGCCGTCGGCATCGGCCGCCAGTATTTCCCAAAGCGCCGACCACGATCCCACATCGCTCCAGCCCATTTCGGTTGGCACCACGACCGCATGCCGGGTATGTTCCATCACCGCATAGTCAATCGATTCCGCCGGACAGGCCGCAAACGATGCCTCATCCAAACGGCAGAAATCCAGATCATGATAAGCACCGGAAAACGCTTTTTCGCAGCTATCGGCAATGGCTGGCCGAAATGCACGTAACTCTTCGAGATAACTCGCCGCCTGAAATAGAAACATGCCGCTATTCCAGCTATAAGCCTGATCCGCAATAAATGCTTCTGCTGTCGCAAGATCGGGTTTTTCTACAAATTGTTCAACCGCATAACATCCCTCATCAACATCCAGCGCCCTGCCCCGGCGGATATAGCCATAGCCAGTTTCAGGTCCAGTCGGCACAATACCGAAGGTCGCTAGTGCGCCGAGTTCCACAGCTCCCAGAAGACGCTGCATCGCCGTATGAAAAGCGGGCACGTCAGCGATAACATGATCGGCGGGCAGTACCAGCATCACCGCATCTTTATCCTGCTTCAACAGAAAATGTGCCGCGACAGCTACCGATGGCGCGGTATTTCTGCCTTCGGGTTCTAACAAAATACCTAACGGAGCGATGTTGATGGCGCGCAATTGTTCCGCAACCAAAAACCGATGTTCGTTACCGCAAGTGATTAACGGCGGCATTAATTCCGACCACGTGGACAAGCGTTGCGAGGTCTCTTGCAGCATCGAAAATGTGGAACACAGCGGCAGCAATTGCTTAGGCAATGCCTCACGCGAGAGAGGCCATAAGCGCGTCCCGGAACCGCCAGCAAGAATCACAGGGTAGATTTTCATACGTCATCCAGCGCTCAAGAAATGAAGGTTTTCAATTTTTCGATGCAAATAACTCAAACTCACCAGACTGCGTTATTTGCCACTTTCAAGTTTACTAAGCACAGCAGCGGCGTCGCCTCGGTGCTTCCTGCATAACATCAAAAATCGGATAATATCGACCGTGTAGCGCTGCCATAAGCGGCGCGGCTCAAGGCAAAGCCGATAAAACCATTCAAGACGGATGCGTTGCACAAACCTTGGCGCACGCGGCTTATCACCGCTCCAAAAATCGAACAAGGCACCGACGCCGATAGTCACATTTGCGTTCAACATAGAACGATTGCTGAGAATCCACTCTTCCTGATGCGGATTGCCCAGCGCCACCAATACGACCTCCGCCTTGGCGCGATTGATGATCTCTGTCAACGTTGCACGATTTTCATCCATACCTGCATAACCGTCGCAATATCCCACCACCGTCTGGCCCAGGACGTCGCGAACATACGCTGCCGCTTTGCCTGCAATCTCTGGCTTTCCACCCAATAGAAAGACGCGTAAAGGTCTGCGGGTGACGGAAAAGAAATAAGGAATAAAATTGGTGCCGTTCAAATTTTCTATAAAACTCTCACGATGGAATAAAAAGGCTGCGATATCCATGCCGACACCATCATTCACAATCGTCACCGAATGGCCTACCAACTTGTCTAACAGATGGCGGCACTGCACAATAAAATTTGTATTGGCAAAAAACAGCACCATCTTTTTATCCCCCTGCACAGCGTGAATCAACTCCGTCGCCAACGCCGCTGAAGTTGTTTTGATCACCGGAAAACCAGCGAGTGGAATCATTTTTTCTGTACGCATTGGCTACTCCTGTGAAGATACAATACCCGGAAGCAACGACGATAAATCTCTCCAGCGAATCTTCTATACCTCCTAAATCAGTCCTTTATCTGATATCGAGGTCAACGTAAAAATGCGTGGCGCAAGCGGAGGGCATAGAGCAGCATTTCATGCCACGAACTATTAATTGCTCTGATATGCCAGCCTGTAATTGCCACGATGACGGGATATAACAAGCCAGCCACAAATACACCACCCACCAGCAAGGTGGCATCTGCGAAATTATTCGGCATAAGTACCAGATAACCGGCTAATCCAAAAAACAGCATGACACTGCCCACCACCGGCGGTGCCAGCGCATACCACAACATCCGTGGACTCAGCCCCAGCGCGCGATTCAACAATGTTTGCGACACGGGAAACAACAGCAAATGCGCACCGCAAAACGATAGACTCATACCCAACAAGCCGAATTGGTAAAAAGCCGCAGCCAGCGCAGTGGCAAGCGTTATTTGTGCGACGCCAAGCAGCACCGGTATCCAGCGTTTTCCTATGGCGAAAAATAGATAGTCATTCAAGTCTCCAATGGACGATACCAAATACAAAATCGCCAGAGCGCCAACTGTCGGTGCAGCAGGTGACCATTTCGCGCCGAAAAAAATCTCTACCAAAGGCTTTGCCAGTACCGCCTGAAAACACAGCAAAGGCGCGGCGCAAAAGAGCGTGATACCGACGATTTTCAAATAGCCTTGACGCAGCGCAATCACATCCGTCCCGGCATCGGAGAACACTGGCAGTGCAACTCTGTGCAGCGAACTGGAGATAATCAGATACACCGCCGACGTCATCCGTTTTGCCAGGTTATACAAGCCAGTGGCATAGGGCCCCAGAAATATACTGACTAGCAGAGAATCGCCGTTGGTGTTGGCAAATCCAAGCACGCCAGCAAGCGCCACCTGTCGGATATCGCGCCTGAATGAGCGCGTCAAAGTGGGGTCAAAAACAATCTGCGGTAGCCAGCGACTTTGCGCCACCACCAGCACCAATGCCAGGCCCGACGCCGTCACCTGCTGCACCACTAACGCCATTCCGCCCCAACCCTTAACAGCCAGCGAGATGCCGACGATGCCACCCAAACTGACGGAGACAATTGAGCGAATAGCAAGCTGCCGAAAAAGCATGTTACGCACTAGCCGGGCTTCATGCGCCCGCACCAGACCGAAGAAAAGAATGGAGGCGCTCATACCCTGTAATACGATTTTCAACTCCGGCGCACGAAACAATGCAGAAACGACGCCCGCAGAAAAAAACATCGCTGCCGCAAGTACGATCCCGGCCAACGTGCAATACGTAAACACCCATGAATAAAGCCTGTCGTTAGGCTCCGCAGACCGCACCACGGGCATAGCAATCGCATCAAATACCACCAGCCGGGTGAACAAAATGAAAAGATGCGCGACTGTTAGCAAGCCAAAAGCTTCAGGACTTAAAAACCGAGCCAGTACAGCAAAGATGGCGAATGCCAATACTTGCTGGGCAAGGTTGTCTATGATCGACCAGATCGATCCAGATGCCACGCTGCTGCTAGCATTTACCTGCTTCATCGCACTCTCATTCCGGCTGGAAACGAAAAATTTGAATATTCATTCAGCCTTCAAGTTACATGCCATTTTTCAAAATAGCCAATTGCGGCTTATCGCCACTGCTATCGAACTGAATACTGAACGGATAACTGCCCAACCACTGTCCCGCAGCCCAATATGTCCAACCACCCCAAACAGGACTGCCTTTCATTGCGCCGACAATTGCCGCCAAGGCATCCAGACATTGCTGATTAGCGGGAACGCCGAATTCCCCCAGAAACAAGCGCTGCTTAGTGGAAGTCGCCCATTGCGTGATGTTGCTCATAATCACGCTCAAACGCGCTGGATCAATACAACTACTGTGGGTGCCAGAAAAATTTGCATCGGCGTACTGATGCGTTTCGATCAAGTAATTATTGGCGGGATCGTGAAATGTGCGGAAGGCATCAGCATTTGAGATCGCACCATCTTTCGCAAACCAGGCATGCGCACCGCTCCAACTGCCTCCCGGCACCAAAATCAGATTTTTTGCGCCATTTTTACGCAGTGCGTTCAGGGTCTGCTGCGCAGTGGCGGCCCAATCGGCGGTCGGCAGTTTACTAGGTTCATTCATAAGGCCAAACGCGACGTTGGCGGGGTCTTTGAATGTAGCTGAAAGTCGCACCCACAAATCCCCCAAGGCTGCACGCGGCACCTCGGTCGATCCGATTGGATTGCCACGATATTCGCCGTAATTGTGAACATCTAAAATCAGACAGACGCCCAACGATTGTGCGGCTGCGGCGGTGTCCACTATGCGCTGTAACTCAGTCGGATTAAGTGGGGCGAATAATTGCGGCTGTATCCGCTCCCATAAAAACGGCAGCCGAAAAGTATTCATTCCCACCGATTGAAAATGGCGCATATCGGCTACATCGGGATACACGTAATCCTTAAAAATAGTACCCGGCAATTTTTCAGAGGCGAACTCGGCACCACTCAAATTAACACCCACCATCCGCGCATTATCCAGACAACCGGCGTTTGCCAAATGACTTGCAAGGAGGCATCCGACTGCCATTGCCACGCATAACCGGCGCAACCACGTACGCAACGCCAGAAAGGATTGTTCAACTATCGTCATGAAGAAAATTTTCATCATTTGATACCACCTTAAACGATGCGACATTAGAATGCCAATAGCCTTTTTTCGTCTTATGAAGTAACCAGACTCTTGTAAATATCCACGTATTTATCGGCGATGTGCGCCCAGTTATAACGCTCTACAAACTGCTGCGCCTGATCACGCCGATGCGTATAGGTCAATTGCGCCTCTGTGTACATATTTAGCAGTTGGGCGACATTCTCGTCGGCGCTGTTATCCGCTAGCAGCAACCCGATTCCGGACTGCTCAATCAGATGGCGAAATGGCGGGATGTCGCTGAGTATCGGCGTCAATCCAGCACTCATCGCCTCAATCGGTGCGATGCCGAAGCCCTCATGCCGCGATAGACAAATAAAATAGCTGGATTGTCCAATCAGGGCGGCCAATTCGTGATCCGAAGGATTCGGCACTATCTGGACGGCATCCGTCAATCCGTGTTCACCTAGCCAAACACGGAATTCATCCGCACTGTGATCGTATTCCCGGCCTGCAATGATTAACTTCCATCCGGCCTGACGGGCGACCAACTTTTTAAATAGCGCAAGCGTTTCGCGCAAGCCTTTATTGATAGACCATCGTCCGAAATAAATGAGGGTCCGGGTTGGCGTCGGAGAAGATTGCCCGCTGTATTTTTCAACATTGACGCCATTTTCGATGACGGTCAATTTGTGTGGCTGGACAATTTTTTCAAAAATTTTCCCATCATTGCCGCTAGTCGCAATGATCTTGTCGTAGATCAGAGACGATGCCCGCGTAACCGTATTGAAATAGACTTTTTTGAATCTGGATGCAAAATTAGTATGGAAAAATCCGCCATGGGTAGAGGCAACTAGCGGGCGTCGATGGACAAGCCGGGTCAGCGCCAGATAGTCAAAAAAGAAATCGATGCCATGAACATGAATCACATCGGCGTCGGCGATATGCTGCAACACTTGCGGGCAAACCGGATATCGGCTGCTGCCGTGAAACGGCAAACGTACCACACCGACGCCGTTGATCTGCGCTGCCGGTGCGAGAACTTCGGTCGAATTTCTGAATAAGCGGTTCAGCGTCACGATCCTCGGCTCCTGATCATGGCGCTCGCGTTGTTGCCGCGCGATATTCTGGACGACATCTTCCATTCCACCAATCGAGGGAGAATACTGACGCACAATGTGCACAACTTTAATAGACATTGGGTGCTTCCTTCTGCTGGCTGAATCGATCGAAGAATTGCGATGCCTTAGCGGGATGGAGCGCGGTCGGCGCTTGTTGACGAACACCGAAACAGCCAATCAAAAACCATAAAATACCGGCGGTTTTTAGCGCAAATAATGAAGTTCCGCTGACGCACAGAATCAAAGACATGTACAAAGTGATATAGGCGCGAAACCGATTGCCTCTTTCATCTTCCATTTTGAGCATCCAGAATGCGACCCACAAAAAGAGGCATAGCAACACCCCTAATCGTGTCAGCAAATAGGGATAGCCCATATCGCCATAGCCGAGCTGATAACCATCCAGTCCGAACAGCATTCCCAACTCCATATCGCGTAATATTTTTCCGCTGACATACAGCCGCCCAAGGATGTTGTCACCGTAGTGATCGCCAAGCAATGCGCCAATACTCAGCAGCAGCAACACACTCAGCAAAGGTAAAATAATCATCCAGATATAGCTTCTTCCCAGCGGCAAGCAGCGCATTAATATCAGCATACCGACAGTGATGATCCCGTAACGCGAGTCGCTTAAGGCAATCATGGTGACGGCCGCAAGCACAAAGAAAATCATGCCTTTGATGTCTTCACGTCGCTTTGATAAGCCCCACGCTGCAACGATGACTGCAAAATTGCCCAGTGAAACAGGCTCCAAAAATATTGACGATACGCGATGGCTGCCGAGCAGCGATGGCAAGATCGTGCGCCCAATGCCCTCCGGACGCATGCCGTTCAGACCGAGCACGCTATCCTTGGCCCAATTACTGCCAGCGGCCAGACTGCCTTGACTGACGTAATAGGAAAAAATATTGAAGATTTGAGAAAATGCATCCAAAAACCATAATTCAAAAAATCCGAAAATCAATACCAGCACAACCATGATTTTTAGTAAGCGGTCTGCATAGTTGAGATCGCCGATTTGCCGTCCTAGTCCATAGAAAAAAATCGGAATCATCACATCACGAAAGCCCTTAGGATCGAGCTGATTACGAAAAATTGCCAGCAAGAATAAGTAGGCTGCCACCAACGTAGCGAAGGCAACGAATTCAAGTCGAATACGTTTGATCAGCACGACAATGCAGGCGAGATAAATACAGGCTTCTGCGATCGCCACATCGGCCATCGAAATGGTATGCACTCTGGTATGCACCGCGCACAAAATCGCCTGATAAGTCAACGCGCCAAACAAAATCCACAATACCAATCTTTTGTTTGGCACAGCCAGATCCATTTGGCGAGGAAAAATAAAATTCCTGATATCTGTGAAATAGAACATACGACGGATGACCCATAGGAATGCAACACAATCGAAGCAATCAATGCAACAAAATCGCGCAGTGGTGGGGCGGCCCTGGTAACGTCTACGGCGCGCTCTGCCAGACGACAAGGATTAATCTATTCCCCCTCAAAAGCTCACCAGAACAGAGCCGACGACTTCCGTCCCGCAACGGCGCAACTGATCGCTGAACGCGCCGAGATCGGCCATGCTCGTATGGTTCTTTCTGACGACCAGAAGAACGCCGCCAGCACGGACAGCAATCGTCAACGCATCGGCCGCAGTCGAAAATGCAGGCGTGTCATACAAAATGATGTCGAAGCGATCCCGCAGCCCGTCATTGATCAGGTTAAAGCTGGGACGATTAATCAATTCTTGCGGATTAGGGACTGGCGAACCGGCGGGAAACAACGACAGATCGATGAAGGATTCGGCCATTGCGACCATGTCCATACCGGCACGTCCCGCCAATACATCAGACAGGCCGCGTCCTGCCCCCAAATTGAATATCTTGTGCTGAGAAGGATTGCGCAGATTAGCATCGACCAAGAGCGTCTGCCTGCCCAATTGCGAGAATACGACCGCCAGATTAGCCGCCAACATGCTAGTGCCATCGCCGGGATTGACACTCGCAATCGCCAGCGTTTTATGCCCGGCAGCAAACCAATGCAGCATTAATTGACTGCGCACGCTACGGAGCGTTTCGACTTCCGCGCTGAAAGGGTGATAAGCGGCCGCCAGAGCAGAGGGATAGTCCCCCTGACCAAAGGTTTGATAAGGATAGTCAAACTGATGCGATAGCACATGCTGAATATCCGATTCGCTGACCAGCCCCAGCCGCTGGGCCGCCTCGCCAAAGCTACAGCCATCTTCTAACTGCAGCCGCTTCACGCTGTCTACCTGCTCCAATGTGATCTTGCCTTGCTCGACCAGCATGCGGCTGATGTTTGCATCATTCCTGGCGGCGGCTGCAGAACTCACCATAGGGGTGACGAGATTATTCATATCTATTAGCCTTTCCAGCCTATCATTGTGCGTCGGGATAACGACAGATTCGAGAGCGCGAATTTGCGCGGTGGTTTACCCCAGTCGATGGTGCCGAGCATCGGCGCTTGCAGCACAATTGCTACATCGTTAGCGGACCTGATGCGACGATTTGCCATTTCCATCAATAGCGCTAATGCCAATCCAAGCATGCTGCCCAACAAGATCGACAACACGAGATTAAGCAGTATATTCGGGCTGGCCGGAAGCATCGGCACTGCTGCCGGATTAAGTACGCTAACGTCCGATTGATTCGACTGTCCTTCTAGCTCAGTCTGGGACAACCGCAGATTAGCCGCATCGTAGGCCCGCTGCGCATTATCGACATCCTTGGCGAGAACCGTGAGTTCGCCACGCGCCAGATTGAGTTGCAATACTTTGCTTGTTTGTGCTGCCAGCGCGGCGCTGACCTCCGCTGCACGCTGCCGCAAAATCCGGCCATTATTCGCAGCACCGTTATTGGTCGCACTGATATTGCTGTTCAGCTCATAGCGCAGTCGGTCGACCTCTGCCTTAGCAGCCTGATACTGTGGATGATTCGGAGCCAGATTCTGCGCCAGCAACGCAAATTTTCCTTCGGCTTGCGCCAACGACGATTTCAAATTTTGTAGCAACGGATTCGCTATCACATCGGGCGAATCCCTACCGCCACGACTCATCGCCTGATTACCGCGCGACGACCCTTCCATCGCTAGCCCCTGCGCCTGCACCAATTGGCTGGACAACTCATTCAGCCGTGCGGTTTCGACGTCAAGATGGCCGTCAATGCTGACCAAGCCGTGCTTTTGCTGGTATTTGGCCAGCTTATCCTGCGCGTCTTCCAGATCGGCACGCAAAGTTTTGACCTGTCCGGAAAAATACTTAGAGGCTTGCTGCAACGGTGCAGTCTTGATTTGCAGATTGAGCTGCTGATAAGCGTCGGCAAAGCCATTGGCAATCTTGGCAGTGAATCTGGGGTCGCTCCCCTTCGCAATGATTTCAATCAGACTACTATCCCGTGAAGGTGTCACCTCGACCATTTTCAGCAAAGTATCGCCCAACCACTCACGGATTGAACCATTAGCATTTCGCAGTTTGGCAAAGCGCTCCTTAAAGCCGGGATTATTCGTCAGGCCCAGGTTATCAACTACTTTCAATGCAACGCTTCTGCCGGTGACGATATCGAGCTGAGTCGCCATATAACCGGACACCAGTTGCTGTGCCAATATCTGGCCGGAGACGGGATCGGTCCCTTTATAATTCAGCAGCAGCGTCGTTGAAGTCTTATAGGTTTTTGGCAACAGCAGAGTGACAACCGCCGTGACCGTGACCGTGACGATCAACGTTAAAAGAATGATCTTGTAGCGTGCGCGCAGAATGATTAAAAGCTGAGAAAAAGTCATGAAATATCCTCTCGAATCCGCAAGAAAAGAAGGGGCGGCATCAGCACCCGCAACTGATGTCAGAACAAACTTTCCTTTACATAGACAACGTCATCCGGCCGCAACACTTCATCATTTTTTACATCGATCATCTGCACACTTCCGCTCGTATCGCGTCGTTTAACACGCAAGCCCCGTTCAGTTCCCCGCGGCGTAAGACCGCCGCCGATCGATAACGCCTGAACCACGGTCATATTCCGTTCCAACCGATAACCGCCGGGATGCTGCACCTCGCCATAGATATAAAATTTGGGCGCGCGATCTACGTACACCATGTCACCGTTGATCAGCGTGAGATTTTCCTTCATGTCGGATGACTGAATCATCTCAACCAGATTGATTACTTGCTTAGTAGTTTTTCCATCGCGGGTACGGACTACGGTAGCAGTATCGCCGCCCTCAGGACCGACACCGCCCGCCACTGCCAGCATGTCGGTAACGTTACGCGTTCCGCTAATCGGATAGCGACCGGGGCGCAAAACTTGTCCAAGAATCGATACCTGTTGACTTTGCAACTCAGTAACCAAAATATTGACTTCAGCGTTGCGCAGAAAGCCACCATCGATCAGCAGGCCGGAGATCTTTTTTTCAGCATCCGAAGTCGACAGACCGTTAACATTGACGTTTCCGATAAGGGGAAATGTAATGTTGCCTGCTTCGCTGACTTTTGTTTCCAGACTTAAATCCGGATTGCCGAATACCGAAATTTTTAAGGCGTCTCCCGCGCCCAGCGGCGTATCCGACGCATAGGCAGAAATCGCAAAAACTGCCAGCAACAGCGCTAGCAAAATTCCATAGAATCGTTTCATGATCACCCTCGTCCGGTTAAGTGAATTTTTTATGGAAAAATCAACCACCTCATTTAAGTTTTGCCGCATCGTGACCAGCCGTCCTGCCCCCGGGTGCGCTTATAGCCATTGATGACTTATCGGGCTTTACATCGGGTAATACCACCGATGCAGGCGAGTCCTCCTCGACACCCGAAGCAGCCTTGTCCAGATAGTCGATTTTTGCCGAAGATCGTAGACGTGCGATTTCTGCGACAGCGACTTCATGCATTTTATTATTGAATAAATAGCGTTCGATTTGCGCGATAGCGGCGGCTTTCATCACCGGGCTTTCCCTCAGATCATTCAATGCACAGAGCAGCACCTGATCTTCTTCTTTTAGGATAAACAGGTGGTTTCCTCCCAACTGTTGAAGTTGAACGATGATTTCGGCGGGCATGTCCGCGCTGGTGTAGGAAAGTGCAGCATCCGCATACGCAATTTTGTGCACAATCAGCCACGCCTCCACCTGTTCCAGCAATGTCGCCGAATCCATCACTGCCTTTAGTGGCGCGCTAAAGTCCTGCGGCGCGATACGTAGTTGGCGGATATCAAGAATCTTACGGTGCGCAAATAATTCCGGGTGCGACTGATAATAAGTATCGATTTCGTCTGTAGTCGGTTTAACCGAATTCGCCGCCTTAGATTC
Organism: Glaciimonas sp. PCH181; assembly: GCF_003056055.1. Taxonomy (NCBI): domain Bacteria; kingdom Pseudomonadati; phylum Pseudomonadota; class Betaproteobacteria; order Burkholderiales; family Oxalobacteraceae; genus Glaciimonas; species Glaciimonas sp. PCH181. The sequence continues at coordinate 468,159 of NZ_PYFP01000001.1, read as the reverse complement.
CAGATAGGCTTGCACGATCACCTGAGTCTTGAATCGCTCGATGGTCTGCATCACTTCAGCATCACGATTAATTTTGTTACGCAACGCCGCATCCAGCAACACCTGCCGGTCAATCAATGCCTCCAGTACCTGCTTGCGCATGGTTGGCGAAGTGTCGATGCCTGTTTCTTGCATGCCACTTATTCGCACCAACTCTGCGTCTAACTGACCTGTTGTAATGTTGTCGCCATTCACTCTCGCCAATATTTTGCTCGCGGCCTTCCCCTGATCATGACAGGCAGATAGACACATTGCGGTAAGCGACACCAGCAGCATCAATGAACTCACCCGCCTCGCAGGCAATACGGTGCAAAGAAAACGCACGTAATTAAAAAATTCAGAGCGCATCACAATTAGCCTCCCGAAGTCGCATCAGCTTGCGTCAGCGCGGCTTGCTTTTTTCGAGAAAGAAAAAACGATCTTGCGAAAAACTGCCAGAGGCCTGCTGGCCCGATCCGTTTCGGTACAGAATAAAAGCCAATGGCGGTGCGTAGCGGACGACGGCGACCTTGGTATAAAACAAAGCAGAACGCAACCAGAAACATGACCCAGTGCCCAGGCTGTTGTGATGATCGCACCTTGAAATGTTTCAGAAAAAAATACAACGAATCGTCCGGAATATTGATATCAGAAGCCAGATTGTTGGATACAAAATCATCAATTTTATTGCTCAAAAAAATCATCGGCGCGACATTTCCTTCACTCTTTTTATCACTCAAATCTTTCGCCGCGCCAACGACCGAAGCCAAAGAAATAGAGGGAAACTGCGCGGGGTAAGTTGCCAAGCCAGTTTGGAAGACGTTGCGCCAGTTAGGGACTGCCACGCCAGACCTATCAGCATCGGTCGCTAACAGAGACGGCAATCCGGTCGTGTGCATACTCAGTTCAAAAATGGGCGTCGCAGCTATCGCGGCACTGCAATGCGCAGCGAATAGGAAACAAGTAAATAACCTGGCTCTCTGCATGATCTTTCCCCTAGAAAAGGACGCACCATAGGCCAATATGGCGTGCACTATAAGGAACAAAAGAAACCTGAGCGTTCGCTTCTATAAATTTTTTATGCATTACCATGAGCGACGTTGCGCACCCATACACTAATAGGCATTGTCTTTCTTCAACACTTCTTTGACGGTACGAACAATGATCCATAAATCCAGCGCCAGAGACCAGTTGCGCAGATACTCCAGATCGTATTCAATCCTTGATCGCATTTTGTCCAGCGTATCGGTTTCTCCGCGAAAACCGTTCACCTGCGCCCATCCCGTTATGCCGGGCTTGACCTTGTGCCGCAGCATGTAACCCTTGATGAGCTTGCGATACATTTCGTTATGGGCGACTGCATGTGGGCGAGGACCGACGATACTCATACGGCCTTGCAATACGTTGATAAATTGCGGCAATTCGTCGAGTGAAGTACGGCGAAGAAAGCCGCCAAAGCGCGTCACTCGTACATCATTTTTCTTCGCCTGATTGACTACTGCACCGTCCTCGCAGACGCCCATCGAGCGGAATTTATAGACCACTATTTCTTCGCCATCCAATCCATAACGGCGCTGTGCAAAAATGATCGGCCCCGGAGAAGATAATTTGACGCCTATCGCAATGACAAACATCACTGGCAATAGCATGATCTGAATCAGCGTCGCAAGAACAATATCGCTGCCGCGCTTTACCAGACTGCGCAGGCCGATGAACGGTGTCTCGCAAATGCCGATAACAGGAACCCCACCAACTTGATCGAGACGCGCCTGTATCAAATCAAAGGTATAAATATCGGGGACGAAATAGATTGATGCAGTCGTATCCCGCAACTCTTCCATCAGACATAACATTCTGGGATGCGGCGACATTGGCAAACAGATAAAAATCGTCTTAATCTTGTGTTCACGCACATAAGGGCCTACATTTTCAATCGCCCCGAGATGCGGGCAGTGCAAACCGGAGGGTCTGACGACCTGATCGCGATCATCGAAAAATCCGCACATTGTGATGCTTGCATTACTCCGCAACGTAAGGCGTCTGAGCAAATCCACGCCGGGATCATTCGACCCGATGATCACTGCCGAGCGTACTTCATGATCTTTTCCAAAATTGAATACCAGCCGATAAGCGGTCATCCGACTTAATAGAAGCGCGAATGGCGCAAGCGCAAACCACATAAATATAACGTGATCGGAAAATTCATCGCGCAGCCCCGTACCCTGCCCTATCAACATCAGGATAACGACAATAATCGCCCATCCAAAAAATATATCTCCGGCATAGGCAAGTTGTCTTCCAACGTGCAAATTACGGTACAGGTCAATTTGTTCATAGACATAAGAGGACACGAAGAAAGTGAGAATCATCAAAATCAGATAATTCCCAGTAAACAATTCGTCCTGTACCGTGATGACCAGATATAGCAGGCCGAGAATAATGACCGGATCAAGCAAGCGCTTGAAGAATGAAACCAGAGGGATATCATTCTCAGTCATTTTATCCCCCCATTAAAATAAGAAGCGCGTATTCAGCATCACGGCGTTACTTGTGTAGCCACCAGTAGCGTTGGCTGAACTTTGGGTGCTGCGACTGCCGGATAATTGAAATTCCCAGCGCAACGTTGGCTTGTAGACCAGCGTCAGTGCCATATTGTGTAAAACATCGTTCGGATCGGTCCCGAGAAGACCAGAATCCGTCGAATGACTGAAATCTCTTTTTTCATATTTGTATTGCGCTACTAAACGTATTTTTTCAGAATAATTCCAACTCGCACCAAAGCTGGCACCACGGTTCAACGAATAGACTGTGGTGAGATCATCCACCGCGCCAATCTCGCGCCATGCCGCAACGGTGAGATCGATTTTTCCTGTCGGCGACCAATCTGCTGATACACGAGAATTAAACCCGCTAAAATTCCGCACAGAAAACGCATCTTGTTTTCTGTCGACCCAGCCACCCAGGAAATGAAATCGCGTCTTACCGCTGAACAGCCAATCTATTTTTGCCTTGAGCTCGTTCTGATCGTAACTGTTAGCCACGGACAAGCCGCCATCCTGCTGAGGGTTGGGAAAGTTTGCGCGAATATGACGTAGTTGCAGACCGACGGTGCTACCGCTGATAGCAAGATAATCCAGCCCCAAAAGGGCTTGATTCTGCGTATTGTTGAGTGGCGCCTGCGAGCTTAAGTCATACGATAAATCGCTATGCACCAAGCCAGCATTGACACGCCAGCTGGGGTGAAACAACCAGGACCCATCTATGTACTCATTCACTTGCGTACGTATATTTGCTTGTAATAAATGGAAATCGACAAAAGGCGTCAGGCCCTGCGCGTAATTAGCGCCGACATTCCCTTCGACGTGATTTCCCAGATGCCAATTCCAATTGGCGGAGGCATTTTTATCCAGATGATCGAGTGCCGTAAATCGGTTGTAATCGACTTTGGCGACATTCAGATTCGCACTCAGATGTTGTTGCCCGATTCTTTCGTCGGCCACCACACCGGCTTCCGCTCTACGCGAAAAATCAGACAAGCTACTGCCTATTCCCATCGCTTGCGCAGTCGCCGAATTTGGCAATCGCAATAAATTGTTATCGTAATTAACGCCGTATGCGACATAAGGGGTTATCGCATCGGGCGGCGCAATCAGAACCTCCGGAAGCGGTATGTATTCGGTAGGCACCAAATCGCTGGTGGCCGCATGGGTCGACATGCATGAAAAAATCGGCATAAGAATAATAGTTTTCCAAGGCAGCCGGTTAACTTCAGCAAAGTGTCTCAAACGTCTTTTCATTTAATCCCCTTTTGGTACATAAAATTGCGTCAAAAAATGCGCGATGAAACGTGAATCCACATTTACATAAGGCCTTTTTTCTGCAATGTAGATGTGCAGAATCAGTCGTTAAGATAGATGCGTATTTACCGAGAAACTACAGATGAAAGAAGCATTGCAGACTACAAAAGACTCAACCTGACGGCCATTTTTTAGACCGACTTAATGATTCCAATGTTATTAAATCCCTGATGCATTTTTGCGTGATTCCCTGATAGAGAAATCAGTAAGTGCTGCTATAAATTTTGATTCGGTAACTGTATTTCTCCGCATGCTTTCAAAACAAGAGAAAAAAATTACGGATTTTTAAGTGCGATATGAGATATGTTGCGATACAGCAAAAATAACTTTCGGAGTTTCATAAAAATATTAAATGCGCTGTTTCCGTGAGCCAATTCCGCTTGACATCTGGTGCCTTGAAGGTTTGAGAATAGGTGGAAAAATACTAAAAAACAAGAAATTTATTATGCAATTGCAAATTAAAAATATGCACCTCAACGGAGGGAGGCAAGAACATGCTGCGACGCAATATTTTTAAGAAAAAATTACTTCGTGAGCGCTATTACCGTTTAGAATAATCAAAAATTAAACGACATTCTGCATACCCCGGCTGCCCACGAATGAATCCATCTGACCTTGTTTAAATGATTGTTATTTGATCAGATCAACGGCAACTGATGCACGCAAGTGAATCACCTTAAACGTGCCCCAGCAACTGTATTGTGACGCACCATTTCCATTTCTGTCCCAAGTATCGGATGACTGTAGCTAAATCGCAGCCATCGAATAAAAGTGATTGCCGGATCGGTTTAAATATGCAACATTTACATACATTAGCAGCACCTCATTGCCGATACTGATCGGCAGTTGGTTGTGTATAGCATTCATACCCGAAAAAATTTAGCGCAAAAAAATGCGGCCATGTGACACATAAAACAACGCATAACGCGCGCACTTTAATGTGCATTAGCTTCTAATTTACGCATCCAATTTTTATACTTTTAACGTAGCGATGCTGAATCTCCGCCACCACTAGCGCACATATTATTTCAGAAGTTGCATGACACAGGGCCAGCCATCAACCAGACTATTACGGTGAAGGATCGCGAAAATGTGGAATAATTCTTTGAATTTGATGGTGATCAATTGGATGGGACAGTTTAATTCTGCCTCGGCACATTTCAATCAAATCGTCCATTACATGGCCAATTCAGATTTGGTCAAAGGCTTCCCGATCATGGGAATTATTTGGTTTTTCTGGTTCCGGGATACCGATCCAAAATCAAATTCCAAACGGATTATTGTCGCAACGCTGATCGGATGCGTTATCGCCGTCGGCATCACCAGATTAATTAATAATCTAGGACCATTTCAACCCCGTCCCATCGCAAACCCCGCACTTCCCTATCATGCCTATATCGGCTTATCTGAGCCGAAGAGCCAGGCTTTATATATTTGGAATTCTTTCCCAAGCGATCACGCCACCTTATTTTTTAGTCTGGCGATGGGAATATTTCTCATTTCGAAAAGAGCTGGGGCCTGCGTATTTTTATATGTTCTGTTGTTTATTGCGTTACCGCGTGTGTATCTCGGGTTACATTACACGACAGATATTTTAGCAGGCGCTCTTTTAGGAACGGCCTGTGTGGCCCTTTGCAATCGTAAAGGCATAGTCAAACTTTATGATGCGCCATACCAGACATTATTGAATAAATATCCGGCTGCTTTCCAGGCGATCATTTTCATTATCTCTACTGAAATAAGTCTGATGTTTTATGATGTCCGGCTGCTTGGTTTGGGAATTGTGAAATACCTTCATTGAAGAAATTTTTATACTACGAAGCGCGTCTTGCGGTCCCTGCCAAGAGGTTTAGCTTATATTCAGCTTGGATGCACGCTTTGACAAAGATCCTAGCCACGGATGGCTACGTCAGCAGTTGATGCTTTGCGCCGCGAGTAAGATTTCACGGTGAGGCGGAAGGGTCGGTAGTTAAAAAATGCAATAAGGCTTCGATCCATTTTAAGCAACCCACAAAAACTAAAAACCCACACTCTCCGAGAGAATGTGGGTTTTTAGTTTTGATTCGATATTCAGAAGAAAAGGATGCCGAACCAGCGATTAGAATTAGAACGAATGATGCATACCAACCGTCGTTACCAACTGGCTTGGGCCACCCGCAACGCCAGTCGATCCGGCATTACCAGTGCCATTCATGACAGCATACTTCGCGTCGCCACCAGCACGCTGATAAGCTGCCTGCACATATAGTTCAGTACGTTTAGACAGCGCATGTACATTACTCAAACTTACTGTATTCCAGCGCGCACCTTCTAGCTTGGACAGGCTGTAGCCGACATTCAGCGTGTCTGCGGCAGCATAATGCCAGGCTGCACCCAGATCGAAGTTCTTCTGCTTTGGCGCCGCATCACTCGGCAAATCGATCTTGACCTGCGTGTAGACGGTGTTTAGCCGCACATTTCCGATGGTGTAACCAAGCCCTGCGGCGACTGTCGTCAGGCTGTTGAATACGGTTGCCGCACTGCCCAGACCAACGCTGCTGAGAAATGCTCCGGCGTAACCGGCGGCACGATTGTTCAACTTGGAATACGCCAGCACAGCCCGCAGCGGGCCATTGGTATAGGTGGCGCCAGCGCTAAGGTTGCGCCCCGTGCTGCTGCTGCCAGCTACTTCGCCAAAACCCACCATGCCGCTCGTTTGCAGCCCGGAAAATGTCGGCGTGGTGTAACGCACGGCATTGTCGAACTGGAAGGTGTTGGCCAGACTATCCAGATTTCCGGGATGGAATAAGTACCAGTTGGTTAATTGATAGCCGTTGCTGAATTTGCCAGCATAATCAAATACGATATCAGGCATATGGCCCATCGTGACGGCACCGAAATCGCCCGAGAGCCCGACCGAACTCATACGATTGAACAGTTTGCCTGGCGACGGCTGCGCACCGGTATCTGTCGAGAAACCACTTTCGAGCTGAAAGTTAGCTTTCAGGTTACCGCCCAAATCTTCGCTACCGCGAAAACCGATACGGTCAGGCTGCATCGTGCCTTGATCAAGACGCACAACGGATTTGCCACCCAGATTATTAACGTAAGCAACCCCGGCATCCAGACTGCCGTAAATCGTCACGTTGCTTTGTGCAAAAGCACTTGCCGTCAAACTTGTCGCTGCCACGGCCATCAGTATCTTTTTCATGTCTCTCCCCTTCTATGATAACCACGGCCTTAACCGTGTTCACTGCTCCCATATGCCCCACGCCTACGAGATGTGTTCTGCATGGCACCGTTGATGGACAGCGATTTGTCTCGCCAGTGAATCAACGTTCCGAAAAAAATTGAGTCCAAAAAAATACCCGAACAATGACGGGTATTCAAAACCTGCTCGCTACAAATCGAGTACCAGCCGCCGTCCCTTGCAGCCCGACACGCAGACCATCATCATCTTGTTTGATGCCCGTTCGCTTTTGCTGAGCACGCCGTCGCGATGTTCCGGTTCGCCTTCCAGCACGCGTGTCTCGCAAGAACCGCACACGCCTTCGCGGCAGCTATGCTCTATCTCCAGACCAGCGTCCAACAGCGCATCCAGTAACGATTTTCCAGCTGGCACAGAGATGGTTTTTTTACTGCGCGCAAGCTCTGCAACGTAAGCGTCGCTTTGCACCGCTTCAACATTTTCAGCGGCAGCGAAGCGCTCGATATGGACGTTTGGCAGCCCGAGTTCGTCGCATATGGCTTCGAATGCATTCAGCATTGGGGTCGGGCCGCAGCAATAGAAATGCGCGTCCTTCGGCTTGCTTGCCAGATAGGCGCGCAAATCTGGCGGTGCGCCTTGTTCGTCGTCGAAATGACCGGTGACACCCGCCTGCTGCAACAGCAACGTACTAAAAGCCGCTTCGCTGCGCGATCTGGCGCAATACAGTAGCTCTGCCGATTTGTCCTGACTGCGCAGTTGATTCAGCATGCAGGAGATCGGCGTGATACCGATGCCGCCAGCAATCAACACCGAGTGGCGTGCAGATGCATCGAGCGCAAAATTATTTCGCGGTGCGGAAATGGTGATACTGGAACCGACCCGCAACTGCTCATGCACATAACGCGAACCGCCACGGCTGTTGCGATCGTTCAGCACGCCAACTACGTAGCGATGGCGCTCCGTCGGCGCGTTCAATAATGAATAGCTGCGCACAATACCGTTACCTAAATGGAGATCGACATGCGAACCGGCCTCAAACGGCGGCAAGTCAGCGTCGTCTAGCGCCACCAGCTCTACGCTGACGATACCTTTTGCTTCGAAGCGCATGGCCTGAACCCGCACCGAAATCAGAGAATTACTCATAAAAACCTCATACCGAACTTATACAAACGCATTGCAAAGCGGTGGCTTATTCCACAGCCTGTAAATCAATGTCCAACCGCGCAAAGGCATCAATCTCGACGGTCAGTTCGGGAAATACCAGCCCACTGACTTGCACCAGCGTTGAACAGGGATACGGTGCCCGGAAGAAGTCGCGGCGTGCTCGCCCTACTTCATCCTTGTCGCCGATATCTTTCACATAAATGACCAACTTGTAGATGCTGCCGAGCGATCCGCCAGCGGCTTCCACCAGATCACGCAACTTACCCAGTACCACCAATGTCTGCGCGTAAGTATCCAGCGTCGCATCACGTGAAGCAGGATGTGCGGTCATGCCTGACATCACTACTTCGTTGCCGATAACCAGACAATTGGACCAGGTGCCCGATGCAGATTCCGGCACCTGGTCAGTCTTCACATGCCGGACTCTAGACATCTTGTTCACGCTGCCTTCGTAGGAGCCGCTGCGTCTTCTCTTTCCAATTGTTCCTTAGCAAGATTGCGCATATGGCGACGCCAGCGCACCAACCCCATGTCGTGCTGGTACAGCATTTCACGTTGATTGGCATCCGGCTCCATCATTTCCAACACCACGCGATCTTGCTCCAGCACAGTCCAATGGCGCGCTTCCAGACGATTCCGATACAGGAAGCGCCAGGTATCGCGTTGCCAACCGCTTAGCTTGCGGCAACGCCAATGGAATACTGCGGCAACGTTATCGGTAATCGGGGTATAGCTGCCGATAATGAAAAAACTGCCGCCGGGACCGCCCGTTTTTGGATACGGAATCGCCAGGCGCATCCAATGCAGACCGGTATCGGCCCATTCGGTCCAATCGAAATTAACGCCGCGCTGGCCTTCTTTTTCGAACACAAAGCCGAGATCGGTTTCGCGCACGCGGAAGGTCGCCGTGTTATCGCCCTCGGCCATCGAGTGCGATTGCTTATGCAGGAAAGTACCGTGCATCGGATCCATGACGTTGTCGGTGACATAGCGATAACCGCCCTTCCACTCGGTATAGCAAAGGAAGTGAGAATACTCATCGCTGGTCAACTCCTCGGGCAAGCGCAACGGCGGCGGCTGGTCGACATTGACGGTAGAGTTATAAAGAAAAATCGCGCCGCAGGCCTCTTGCACATGGAATGAACGCGTTGCCTTTGCACCTTCCAGCTTGCATCCCGGGCTTCCCGGTACGCTGGTGACGACGCCATCGAAACGCACTTGCACGCCGTGATAACCGCAAGCGATACGGTCGCCCATGGCGATCCCCATCGACAAGGGTGCGCCACGATGCGGGCAATGATCTTCGAGTGCATGCAGCTTGCCTGAAGCTTCTCGCCAGAGCACAAATTTTTTGCCCAGACGTCGCAGCGAGACTGGCCGCTCGGCAACAAATTCGGATGGGCAAATCGGATACCACAAATCTTTCAAACCAGCGGCAAGGACTGCTTCCACTGGGTCATTGGCTATTGTTCTCATCACTACTCTCCTGAATGGATTGGTCTGCTCAAGCAGCCAGTCTTGTCATTTCTTCCTGATACAGGGCTTCGGTCCAGACGCCTTCGTTTTGCAGGCAACCGGGGCCGGTGCGATTCAGATGCGCCACTAAACCTTCAAGATCGTGAATGCCTGCGGCAAACGCACGCTCAATAGAATCGCCCAGCAAATCTTCATACGGGGTCGGTGGGCGGCGGCGCGCCTGATGTGGGTTGAGATAAACTTCCTGCCTTAATTCGCTCATTATTGGCCTCCATTGTTTACGCGTTCGCGAATACGCTCACGCACAGGTACAAAATCGTAAGTGGGATAACATTCGGTGCGAAACACACCCCAGGCCGAACGTTCGAGTTCGACATTCACCTGCGGCAGCAGCGACGGCGGCAGTTCCAGAGTAACGATCTGGCCCAATCCCATCGCCACCGTCCACGACACCACACGCGTGCCCGCCACAGGAAAACGTTCCCACCAATCGACACTTTTCATGTGGTCCTGGATTTGCTCCAGGTTCTTTGTCTGATCGTGCTTCAGCAGTACGGTCAGCAACATTGTCTGTGGCTGTGCAGTCATGATTTACACCGTTTCGGTTTCCAGCGGCACCGTCCACGCGTCATAGCCGTAGACCCAATCGGCATTGCCGCCATCACGCAGCCAATTATTGCCACGCGAACCTATCTGGATCTTGCTGGTACGTTCCAGACGCAGTTCTTGATAGCACTGCAAGGCATCGGCAACCGCCGCCAACGTCGTGGCATTTGCCAGACAACGCGCTAATACCACCGCATCTTCGATCGCCATACCAGCGCCTTGCGCCATGAATGGCATCATCGGATGGCAGGCATCACCTAGCAGCGTCATATTGCCCTTGGACCAATGCGGCAAAGGATCGCGTTCATACAAGGCGGTCTTCAAGACTTCATCGCAGGCATCCAGCAAAGCCCGCGCATCACCATGAAAATCGGCGTAACTATCGCGCAATTCCTGCACACTGCCGGGAGTCGTCCATGATTCCAGATGCCAGGTTTCTTGTGCCGTTGTAGCGAAGATAAAAATATCCTTGCCGCGATTCAGTGGAAAAGTGACGATCTGGCTTTCTGGATTGGGCCCCCACCATTTTGTGAATGCCTGCAGGTTCGGGACATCGGCAACACTGTTAGCCGGAATCACCGCACGGAACGCCACCACGCCGGTAAAGCGCGGACTTTCCGCACCAAACATCGCGCTGCGGACTGCCGAGTGAATGCCGTCGCCGCCGATCAGTACATCCACTTTATCGGTGCTGCCATCGGTAAATGCTAGAACGATGCCTTGATCTTCCTGCGAGATCGTTTCGGCGCGCTTTGCAAACCTCACACGTTCCGCAGGAAATATTTCTGCTAGCGCTGCCAGCAGATCGGCGCGATGTATCGTCAACTGCGGTGCGCCATATTTCTTTTCGGCGGTATCGCCCATTTCGAGACGAGAGGTTTCCGCGCCGCTATCCCAGGTCCGGCTGATGCGATGTGTCGGCCGTGCTGCGGTACGACGGACCGCTTCGCCTATGCCCAGTCCGTCCAGCGCACGTACCGCGTTCGGGGTCAGATTAATATCCGCGCCAACGCGCAGGAACTGCTTGGATTGCTCGTACACGACGACGTCATGACCGGCGCGATGCAACGCAATCGCCGCAGTCAAACCGCCGATGCCGCCGCCGAGAATACCGATTTTTAATGCAGACATGGAATTACCTCGTATCAGGATTTAGCGCGGTCGGTCAGAAACTTGCCACTGGGAGCATCGGCATTTTTTTGACGGCGGGTATTGCCGTCAATGCCACCGTCGATCGCCCATTCGGCGAACACCGTCGGGCCCGGTTCGAAATCGCGTGGCTGCCATTCTTCGTTAAGCTGATCTTCATCGGCGTAGTACTCAATCAGGCCGCCTGCGGGATTACGGAAGTACCAAAAATAAGCCGATGAAATCGGATGGCGACCGGGGCCGAGTTGCGTGTCCCAGCCTTTGCGCGACATGTGCAAGCCGCCGCCAAAGACTTCATGGATATCACGTACGGTGAATGCGACATGATTCAATCCGGCGCGCGGCTCGGGCGGTTGCAACAGAAAAATATCGTGATGACCGCCATCTGCGGCACAGCGCAAGAAAGCGCCACGGCCCGGATAATGATCGGACGGCACGAAGCCGAAATTGTCGCAATAAAAGCTTTCACACGCTTTTACATCTTTGACAAAAAACACTACGTGGCCGACTTCAATCGGCGCGGCGCTTTCGTATGCCGGGCTGCGCTGGTTGATGCGATGTTTATGCGACCAGGTATTCATTTCCGCACATTCGAGATCGATCTCGCGTTTTTGTGTGACCTGAAAGCGCACCGCCAGACCGTTTGGATCCGTACAGCCAATTCGTGTGCCTTGATTTACATAACCGGGCATGGCTGCAATCCGCCCAGCAAAACGTTCCAAAACTTCTTGTGCCGATACACCCCAGACTACTTCACGCAACGTCGGCCCTGCTTCGATTGCTGGTGGCAAGTCGGGGTCGTCGCTGTGTTTGACGACTACCCGACAACCGTTTTGCGTTACGAATACCAACACCTGTTCAGTCTCTTCCGCGAGCGTCATACCCCAGTCGGAAAAAAATTGCTTACACAACGGCAAATCGTCGGCGCCGTATGTAATTTCATCAATACCTAATACATCCATGTTGCGTCTCCTCGCACTACCCTTGGTTACTAGTCCGTCATTACCGCAAACCCGCTCAGCCTGCCCACGGTAACGGTTGTTCATTCAAACCCCAATACATGCTCTTTTGCTCCATGTATTGCAAAATTCCCAGCCGTCCTTTTTCGCGCCCTAGCCCACTATCACGCCAACCGCCGAACGGGGTTGAAATCGATAGTTGCTTATAGGTATTGATCCAGACATTCCCGGCTTGCACTGCGCGACCAAAGCGCCAGGCTTTTTTATAGTCGCGAGTCCAGATGCCCGCCGCCAATGCGTAAACACTGTCGTTCGCCTGCGCGATCAAATCTTCTTCGTTATCGAAGGGCATCGCCACCAATACCGGTCCAAAAATCTCTTCCTGGCAAATGCGTTGTTCGTTGGTCAGGCCTTCGATGATGGTTGGAAGATAGTAATTTCCGCGTTCGAATAATTTACCTTCTGGACGCATACCGCCGGTACGAATCTGGCCGCCGTCTTCGACGCCCATCGCCACATACGATTCAATCGAATCACGATGACGCGGAGTAATCAATGGTCCCAACTGCGTACGTTCATCGGCTGGATCGCCAACGCGTAAAGCCGCAGCCCCGGCAGCGAGTCTTTCAATAAAATGTTCGTAAATACCACGGGCAACAAACAAGCGCGAACCGGCTATACAAGACTCGCCGGACGAACTGAAAATCCCGTACAAGACACCCGCCACCGCATGTTCCAGATCAGCATCTTCGAACACCATCGTGGGTGATTTTCCGCCCAACTCCAACGATACCGGCATCATTTTGTCAGCAGCAATGTGGGCAATATGTTTGCCGGTAGTGGTGCCGCCAGTGAACGATACACGCCGTACCAGCGGATGCAGCGTGATGGCGTCACCAATTATTGAACCCTTGCCCGGCAATACACTGATTAGTCCCTTGGGAACACCGGCTTCCTCACAAATTCTGGCCAGCTCCAGCGCCATTAACGGCGTTACTTCGGCTGGCTTGACAACCACGGCATTGCCAGCGGCCAGCGCAGGGGCCATCTTCTGCGCCTCGCTAGCGATTGGCGAGTTCCAGGGTGTGATGGCGGCGACCACGCCCATGGGTTCATATACGCTCATCGTCAGGTTGTCGCCCCGCATCGGCGTAATGGTGTCTTCCAATGTTTCGCAAGCAGCGGCAAAGAACTGGAAAGTGTTCGCGGCGCTGGCCACCAATGCGCGCGTTTCGGTAATCGGCTTGCCGTTGTCCAGACGTTGGCGCTGCGCCAGATATTCCGACTGATCGCGGATCAACTGGGCGACGCGATGCAGCACCGTTGCCCGTTCATGCGGCTTGCGCTGCGCCCAGCCGCTGGTGCGGAAGGCGTGATCGGCACCAGCAATCGCTTCTTCCACGTCGGCGATGCTGGCGGCGTTTAGCCACGCAATCGGTTCGCCAGTGGCGGGATACAAGCTAGCATAGCGATCGCCTTGTCCCAAACGCCAGTTTCCTGCGATGCAGATCGGCAATGTCTCATTTGGATTCATGTCGTTCAAGTCACTCATGTCACTCTTCACTCAAATAGATAAAGCGTGGGCGCGATTGCCAAGCGCACGTACCACACTGAATACGGTCAACGCGGAGGTTTTAGGATTCGCAGCGAGAGGCTTGCCGCGCATGGTCAATTCAAAACCGCCAAACTCGCCTTTGGCCTCAACGTGATGCACGTTCTCGGTGACACCGGGATCGGCCAGCAAGCGCACCTGCGTGTGATCCAGTCCCAGACCGGCTAACGATAAGGTCGCGGCGACGTTGGCATTTTTTGGATACAGACGTGCGGCCTCGCGTGCCGTGCCTTCAAAAATGACGGTAGCGGTTTGCAAATTATCGAGATCGAATAAACCATCGGCTGGCGTGTCCTTCCATGCTGCCGGTGGTTTACGTCCGGTGTAGATGACGGAATCAAGGCCGCCGACACGCGCTGCCGATAAGGCATCGATCGCACCGATTGCGCCTGATAGCAGTTGTACCTGGGTCTTGCCTTCGCGGGCTGCCGCTTCCAGCCGCTCTACCAAGCCCAGCTCAGACAACGCACCGATAGAAACAACCATGCAAGGAATACCGCGTTTCAATGCAGGAATGATGTGCTCCTCGATAGCGCGATGCCCAGCACACTCGATCAGCAGGTCAGGACGATCTCCCCGTTCTTCCAGCCGATTGACAACACGCGCATGCGGTGCCAGTGAAAACACGACCGGACGCGCCGCTTCCATATGCGCCTCGGGTACGATGACCATATCGAAAGCGACTTCCGGGTCGCTTTTCAGCAACTCCATCACGCCGATGCCGATGGCACCACAACCGATCATTGAAACATGCAGCATGTCATTCTCCTCAAGCTACCGTGGCGATGGATTTTTCTGCGACTTTTTCTTCATTCACCGGTGGCCCCGCGAAAGCGGTTTTAAATTTACCGATCGATAACATGTCGATTTCCAGCATGAACGGACCCGGCTCGGCCAACGCCATACGTAATCCTTTCTCGATATCGGCCAGATCGCTGATGCGGGTATGACGCAGACGTAACGACTGCGATAACAGTGCGTAATCCGGCGTATGCAATTCAACGTAGTGGCGACGACCGCCGTATTGCGCATCTTGAATATTCTTGATGACCCCGTAACTCTGGTCGTTCATCAGGACGATGACCATATCGGCACGTTCTTGCACGGCCGTTGCCAGCTCGCCCAGATTCAGGATAAAACCACCATCACCGGCCAGACAGAAAGTCTTTTTCCCCGATGCCGTCACCGCTGCGCCGACCGCCGCGCCGATGCCCATCGCCAAACCTTGTCCGATACCGCCGCCGAGCGCATGCACGCCTGCCAGTGGATCGAAAATCCGCAGATAACGATTGCCCCAGGTGCTGTTGGAGACAGTAACATCACGCACCCAATTGAAATTGCGCCCGGCAGCTTTTTGCAACTGTTCGACTAACGCGCTGTAAGGACCCAGCCCATCGATCAGACCATGCAACGCGCTTTCACGCGCCTTTTGCAAATCACCGATAAATGTCGGATCGACGTCTAGCGATTTCAACTCCTGCAATCGATCTGCTAAACCATCCAGCGCCAGTGCAGCATCACCGCAGACGAAATAATCACTGTTATAGCAACGGCCTTCGGCAGCTGGATCAGCATCGATGCGATAACGGGCTTGCGGTAATTTCAGCTCGTACTTTAAGGTTTCATTGCCGCGCAGGCGCGAACCCACTACAACGACTGCATCACAAGTCTGGTAAAAATTCTCGACCGGTTTATGCAAGTTGAAAGCACCCAGCGAACGCGGATCGTCTTCCGGCACAATACCGCGACCTTGCGTGGTGGTGACCAGGCCGAAACCCATATCAAGCAGACGTTTAACTTGCTTGCTGGCATGGCGTGCACCACCGCCCACCCACAGCATTGGCCGCTTGGCTTTGACCAGTCGTGCGGCCAGTTCATCCAGCGCATGCGCCGATGGCGTATTGGATGGAATCGGCAATGGTCGCAAATCCGACGGCATCGGAATCAAGGCTGCCTGAATGTCAATCGGAATCTCGACACTGACCGGCCCCATCGGCGGTGTCAGCGCAGTTTGCACCGCCAGTTTGATGGTGCTGATCGCGGTATCGATGCTGCGCACGCGGAATGCTGCCTTCGAAATCGCTTTGAGCATGGTCAGTTGATCCGGCGCTTCATGGATATAAGACAGACTCTGATCCAGATAAGGCGTCTCGATCTGGCCGGTCAGATGCAGCAGCGGCGTACCGGCGGTCAATGCTTCAACCATGGCACCGGCAGCATTGCCTGCAGCAGTGCCGGTGCTGGTCAGGCAAACGCCCAGACCGCCGGTAGTGCGAGCATACGCATCGGCCATGTTAGCGCCGCCAGCTTCGCCGCGCGACATCACGAAACGAATCTTGCCGCGTTCACCGAAAGCGTCAAGAATCGGCATGTTGTGAATCGAAATGACGCCGAAGGCCGCCTTGACATTGCACTGTTCGAGAAAGGCTGCGATGGCGCAGCCGACAGTAACCTGATGGATGGTTTTGGTTTTATTAGGCATGGCGAGAAAGTCCTCCTGAAACGTCAATATGACTGCCTGTTGTGTACGAAGAAAGTGCCGTCGCCAAAAACATGATGGCGCGTGCGGCTTCCTGTGGATGGCCTAAACGGCCGAGTTGAATATTTTTCTTTTGTGCAAGTGCCTGAGTCCATTGTTCCCAGGATAATTCGCGTTCTGTACGCGCCTCATACCGACGTCGCCATTGCCCGGATTCCACCAGACCGATGAGAATGCCGTTGACGCGAATGCCCAGCGGGCTGAATTCAGTAGCTAATGAACGAACCAGATTGTGGACACCGGCGCGGGCGGCAGAGGTCGCTACCATGTGCGGCTCGGGCTGAATCGCCAGCAGTGAATTGACGCATACGATGGCAGCAGTGCCATCCGCCTTCGCCATTTTTTCTAGTTGAGGCTGGAACGCTCGGGTCGGGTAAATCACCGAGAAAAACTTCAGGCGCAGCTCTTCCATCCACGCGCCATCCTCAGTGTCGGCGAAAGTCGATACCCGTCCCTGCCCTGCATTGTTGACCAGCATCGATACCGGACCAAGTCGTTCTGCAACCTCGTCGGCGAACTGTTGTACCTGCTCTTGCGACAGCACATCGCATACTGCGCAATAAAGTTTGGCTTGCGGAAAACGCAGCCGCAGCATGGCTTCGACTTGCGTCAGGCGTTCTTGATTACGTCCACACAATGCTACCGCCGCGCCCGCTTCTAGCAGCAATTCTGCGGTGGCAAGGCCAATGCCAGAAGAGCCGCCGGTAACGACGGCAACCTTGCCGTCAAGTCGAATCATGCTCATGCTGTTTTATCCCCGCCACATGTGAACAACCTTGCCGCCCGATTTTTCGGGAGCATGGTCAAGCAAACCGGATAATTCACCGGCAGTTTCGCGCACGCAGCGCACGATATCGTCCAGCTGAGCAGGGTCGATGTGCGGCAACGGTATCGTCGCCCCCATCGCTGCCACAACTTTGCCGGAATGGTCACGTACCGGTGCCGCGACGGTGGAAATGCCGGTTTCAAAAAAAACCTTCCTGCAATACATAACCGCGTTTGCAATCGTGCTGCACCATGTCGAATAATTCGACGACGGTTTTAGGTGTGTTGCTGGAAAAACTCTCCAGATGTTCTTCTGGATATAGTTGGCGCAATTCCGCCAATGACAGGTCTTCCAACAGGACACGACCGAGCACAGTAGCGTGCGCTGGCAAACGTGTACCGACATTGACCGAACTGACAAAAGCAGTCGGCGTCACTGACTTGGCGACATACACGATCGAACGGCCATCGCGCACCACCAGATTGCAGGGATAGGAAATCTGATCACGCAGGCGATCCAGCAGCGGCCGACCGATTTCAGTCAGTTCCAGCGATGCCAGATACTCGAAACCCAGGCGCAGTACTGCCATGCCAAGACGGTAATCACGACCGCCTTCGTTGCGTTCGACGAATCCCATGCGTTCTAACGTAGTCAACAGTCGGAACACGGTCGAACGCGGCACACTCAGACGGCGCGCCAGTTCCGGTGCGGACAAGCTTTTGTCCTGACGGTTGAATTCGCTTAACAGACGCAAACCGCGTTCCAATCCCGGCACGAGGTATTTTTCTTGCATTTCTTCTTCTGGCAACTCTGGTTTATTCATGATCTTGTCTCAAGAAAGTTGATAAAGGTGACGACGTAGCATTGCCGCGACTGCTTCCGGCTGCTCGATATAGCAAGCATGACCGGCACCGTCGATTAGCTGAAACGGCAACTGAAAACTCTCAGCCAGCGTTCGACTGTCCTGCGGCGATGTGACAATATCGGCGTCGCCGCAATATACCGCAGCCGCCATTGTTATCGGTACTGTTGACAACGCTGATTGACCGGCAATCACTGCCAGATGCTGGTGAATATCGTCGTTGCACAGCATCTGTACCGCTTGCATATAACCTGCCGGTTGCAAACTTTGCGTATTCCAGCTCACCCAGGCACGGGCTGCATCGGCGGCTTGCGCCGACAGCATCCGCTCCGGGCTTTTCTGCGCCATTCCCGTCAAACCCAATGTCGTCAGCGCATCAAAGCGTTGCCGCACCATCTCTTGCCCACGCTGGCGCTTGTCTTCGCTGCCGTAGCCCTGCGCCGGACTGAGCAGCAATAGTTGCCTGACCCGGCCCCGGCCATAACCCGCAGCCATGTAGGCCGATCCCATGATTGCGCCCAGCGAATGCCCCACCAGCAGGCAATCACTCACCTCTAAGGCCTGCAATAACTGCTGCAACCGCAACGCGTAATCCGCTGCAGCCGGATGTGTCATCGGCAACGGTGTCGAATTGCCATAACCGGGCGCATTCCAGGCAATTACTCGCACATCTTTTGGTAATGCCAACGCACACTGCAACCACGACGCCGCACTCGATCCAATGCCGTGCAACAGGACGACACAGCGACCGCTTTCCACAGCGCTGCCACAGCTGCGATAAGACACTATGCTGCCGTCAATATCGATACTGGATTCTGGAAACTGCGCATCCAGCAAGGCGAGTGTTTCCTGCATTTCTGCGGTGGCGGTGGTTACAGGCGCTGTCATGTTCATGTCAGCCGCGCTTGATTTTTGCCAATGGATGATCGGGCGGATAAGTTGGCGTGATCGGCGTTTTTGCGCCTAGCATCACGCACATCAACGCATCTTCGTCGCCGATATTGATTTCTTCGCGATACACGCCCGGCGGGATCGACACTACATCGCGCTCGGTCAGAATCGTTTCGTAACGCTCGCCGTCTTTTTCCAATACCAGCTTGAGCTTGCCGCGCAACATAAAAAATACTTCCTCGACATCGACGTGTAGATGCGGCGGGCCTTCATGACCGGCGGGGATGATCATCGTCGAAAACGTGAAATGCTCGGACGGAATCACGCTGCTATCCGCTGCCACGCCGGTGCCGCCGGTGCCGATATAACGCATTTGCGCACGGCGGTATTTGGGGTCGTGATCTGCCTGGAACTTTAGTGCGTTCCAATCGTATTTACGGCTCGAAAAGCGTGCTACGCGGGTTTCCATCCACTGGCTGAAACTGCTGCCATCGGCTTGTGCCCACGTCGGCTTGATATTCTTTTGTTCGGATAAATCGGTCATCGTTATCTCCTTGCTAGTGTTCAGTTGTCCAGAAATTGAGAATTAGTTCATCACAAAGCCGCCATTGACAGCCATGACTTGTCCGGTATAAAACCGCGATAGATCGGATAAGGCAAAAATCACTGCGCCACAAACGTCTTCAGGCAACTGGTCACGCTGGATCGCACGATGATCGTGATATACCTGATGCCGTGCTTTCGGCACGTATTCGGTGGCCTCGACTAGCGTCAGGCCCGGGGCTATCGCATTGACGGTGATGTTATCGCCGCCCAGCTCGCGCGCCAATGAGCGCGTCATGCCGAGTATCGCGCCCTTACTGGCGACATATGCCAGCAAATTAGGCGCACCCCACAACGGTGTGTCAGACGACAGATTGACGATGCTGCCACGGCCAGACTGACGCAGCGCTGGCAGGCAGGCGTTCGTCATCAGCCAGGTACCGCGCACATTGACGTTCATCACTTTGTCCCACATGTCGACTTCCAACTGCTCAGAAGTGCGGCCGCCGGAATTGGTAACGGCGGCGTTGTTGACCAATCCGTCCAGTCCGCCTAACCAGTCGATGGCATGGCTGGCGCACTGCTCGACCGATGCCGGATCGCCCAAGTCAAGCGCAAAACCTGCAACCTTCAAACCGCGCTGCTGAAGATCGGCCACGGCAACTTGCAAACTATCGTGCAGGATGTCGGCCATCGCGACGGTGGCACCAGCTTCAGCGACAGCAGTAACGAATGCCAATCCCAGTCCGCGTGCAGCACCGGTAATCAAAATGCGTCGTCCTGCCAGTAATTGTGTGCTTTGGGTCATATCTCTCTTATGTCTCTCTCTTGCGCTCTCTTATTATTTACTCCGCGGTCCGGATATTTTCCGGAGACGTATTACGCTGAGTAAGAAATCTATTTGTTTCATATATAAACTACTAATCTATATATAAAACATCTTAAGTAGAAATATAGCAGGTATCTTTAAAAAAGATAAGGCTTTTTACTACTTTTATTTTTAACGTAACTTGCTGATTTATATATGAAATTTTCCGCACGCAAGCTTATACAGGCGTCTGGAATTGCCGCAGTGCGAATCTTGTCAATAGAGCATATTTATCTGGCGCAGCCGATGCCGGAACACGCCAGCACCGGCCGCCTCCATCATTGCGTAACGACGCCTTGCGATTCCGACTGCGCTGACTGGGTATAACCGCGTTCTCGCAGCCAAAGGATGAAGCCACAGATAAACACCACCATTTGCGTACCAATCAACAGTGCAAAACCTGCGAAAAATCCCGCCCCTGCTCCGCCGCTTGCGCCGGAACCGGCAGCCACTGCGCTGATGACGCCGCCCATAATGGCGGGCATGAAACCCGCAACAAGGCTACCCGTTCCATTGACGACGCCGAAGGCGCTGGCCGTGTGTTCGGGACGCGAATAATATTGCACCGTGCTGGGAATCGCCGGACTTAACAAACCCCAGAAGAAATTGGCGGCGATCAGACTGTAGGCTGCCATATAAGGATTCTGCACATTGATCGCTAGCAACACCGACAGCGCCACGCCGACACTCGCCGCCATGAAAATGAACGGAACCCGCTGCCGCTCGACCTTATCGATAATGATCCCGCCAAGCAGCACCGCCAGCACTAACGCGTACTGCGGCAAGGACGCCAGCCAGCCCATTTCCTTGATCGAAAAACCGCGTGCATCTTTCAGATACGCGGGCAGCCAATTACTGCTGCCCCATAGATAAGCCAGCGCAGCAGATGTCAGTATGGTGATCACTAGTAGATTGCGGGTTTTCAGAGCGCCACGGATAATATCGCCAGCTTGCTTGACTGCATCGCCAACCGAGTTCGGTCGGTCCATATAGGCTGCCATCTTCGGCATCCGCACAAAAGCCATCACCAGCGGAATACCTAAAGCAATGTTCAACAACGCCAGCAGGTAGAACGAAACTTCCCAATGAAAACTGACCAACATATAGCCGATGATAGGATAACCGAGCGCCAGACCTAGCCCAGTTCCCATATTGACGAAGGAGTTAGGCTTGCCATTTTCGTGGTTGGCGAAATGCGCCTTGATATATGACGACGCGAGAGAAAACAGCGGTCCCTCCGCCACACCAAGCAAGATGCGCGAAGCCACCAAAATCCCATAGCCATGAAAATAAGGCGTCAGAAATGTCACCAGGCCCCACATGATCAAGCCATAAATCAAACTCCGGCGGACACCGAATAGTGCCGCGCAAAACGGCGTGAAGATGAAAGCGGATATGCCATAGCCCAGCATGAATGCCGTAGCGAGAAAGCCCTGACTGGCGCGATCTGCTTTAGCAATCCCGATGTGCGCCAGAAATGCCGGATCGGTGATCAGTACCGAGATGTTGATCCGGTCTATATAGGAAATGGCGACGATCACGAACAGTGTAATGACGCCATACCAGCGGCCGCTATTGGATTTCATACCATCCTCCAAGTGATCGAAGGATTGTATTCAGCAGCATTCAATTGGCGGCAGCAAGGCGTGCCAGTCCAATGAATAACGACGACGCCCATGCGGGACGTCCACAAATCGGCAAGGCTGTTGCCGACATTACGCAATGCAGTTTCGCTCATGATGCCTCTGGCTAGTTAGTGTAGGTAGCTGCGTACCCATCCCAGCGACTGCCTTTGAATGCCGCAATGGGAAAACCCATCGAGGCTAAACAATCGCTTTTTGTCTCATATATAAAACATTAAACCAAATATGATTTAAGTCAAATAAATATAGCAGATTTCCTTGAATATGAAAGCGCATTTTTGTTTCATATATGGTTTTTTGATTTATATAAGAGATTATTTTTATCTTAGCAAATCTCATACCAGCTGAATTTGCCGTTTTTGTCTTATATTCGGTTGCCTAATTCACCAAAGAATCAC
The DNA here is from genome assembly GCF_003056055.1 of Glaciimonas sp. PCH181. NCBI lineage: Bacteria > Pseudomonadati > Pseudomonadota > Betaproteobacteria > Burkholderiales > Oxalobacteraceae > Glaciimonas > Glaciimonas sp. PCH181. The sequence goes on along the minus strand of NZ_PYFP01000001.1, from coordinate 445,621 downwards.
ATTTCTGCACATTCAAGGTGCAGCGTGCACCAGTGCAAATATGCTGTGTAGTCGTGAGCCAGGAAGTTTTGTGCGAGCCGCAGCGTGATATGGCGAGTAGGTAACGCCCGACTAAAGCGCTAAGCTAAAGATATTGCTAATGGCTACCGATGTTAGCAGCGCGGCAAAGAGTTCGCCTTCCGCTACGGCATTCTTCGCCGCCCTCGATTTTCCAGGATGAACGTAATGCAGCATCACGAGAGCCGCGCTGCGTTGACGGTCTACACTTTTTTCATATCTAAAAATTGGCTCGGAATGATCGTCAGGGGAGAAAAATGGCCTTTGACACGTATTCCATTACACCCTGATCAGATTAGCGATGAAGGGCTATTCAGAAGCGAATGCCAACTTAATACAAACTTTAACCGCGACATACAAACATTAAGTAAACTTGCAGCGGGACAAGCGGCGATGCGCCATGTCATTAACGCGATGGGAAACTAAATGATGCATTGGTATTGGCAACCTTTTCACCGACTTTCGTTAGAGCAACTTTATGACGCACTCAATTTAAGGCAGCGCGTCTTCGTTATCGAACAAAACTGCCTCTATCTCGATGCCGATGGCCTCGATCAGTCTTGCTGGCACGGCTTGGGTTATGACGATAACGGGACGTTGCAAGCCTATGCCCGTATTGTTCCACCTAAGCTACGCTATCCTGAACCTTCCATAGGACGCGTCATCGTCTCCGAACAATCTCGTGGGAAAGGCGTCGGCCAGACGTTGATGCAACAGGCAATAGCGCAAACTTCAGATCTCTATCCCGGCTTACCGATCCGCATCAGCGCGCAAGCGCAGTTGGAAGTTTTTTACGGCACGTTAGGATTTGCTACCGTCGGCGAACTATATGACGACACGGGCATCCCTCATATCGATATGTTGTACCAGCCCCCGAAGTAAGAAATTTTTGACGTTATTGCGCGACGAGGAAGATCGCACATTATTCTCGCTGAGGAATTCAGACTCGCATCAACTATAAAGATGCGAGTTTGACTTTTGACTTAAGCGCAACCTCTGCGGCAGCAGCTATCCTACCAACCTCTAAATCGCGCCCACACTGCCAAGATGTCGAAAGAATCGCGATGAACAACGTGGTATTGCGCATGTTGCGCGCTGGTGGCGCAAGCGTGATTTGGCAGTATGCGCAGCATCGTACCGATGGGAAGATCAGGGGTCTTCGCCGGATCGCCTGAGCGATGCGCGATTACGCCGTGCTCCTGATTGGCGTCTACGACCAAAACATCGGATAGCAGCTCACCGTTTAGATCGCATACCAGGCCATATCCCTGATCGACTGGTTGTTTGCTAGTTCCACGGTCGCGCGACATCGCCATCCAGCCTGCATCCGTGATAATCCAGCCTTTTTCCTTTTGATGGCCTATGACCGTGGTCAGCACTGAAAGCGCGATGTCTTCTGCGCCGCAAACGCCCAATCCCGCCATCACTAAATCTTCAAAAACGAAAACACCTGCACGCACTTCAGTCACACCGTCGAGATTATCGGCGAGCATGGCAGTCGGCGTCGAGCCGACGCTGACTGTAGGGCACGCAATGCCAGCATCACGCAAGCGATTCGCGCAGCGAACTGCGGCATCGCGTTCCTGCATAGCCATCTTTTTTATGGCATCGATAGACCGACAGTTATAAGAGTTTCCGGCATGCGTCATTACGCCGATGAGATTTTGTCCACCAGCGACCAATGCTTTACCGATTTCAATGAGCGATGCCGACTCCGGATCAACACCAGACCGATGACCATCACAGTCAATTTCTATCATTACGTCGAAGCTAGTGCGCGCTTGTTTCGCCTTGTCGCCCAGTGCCTGTGCAATTTCAAGGCTATCTAATACGACGATCAGTTTTGTACCAGCTTGACGAACCCTGATCACATGGTCGAATTTGCTGGGAATAATGCCCACAGCATACAAAATATCTTTAAAACCATGCGCTGAAAAATATTCGGCTTCCTTCAACGTTGATACTGTAATTGCGCCAGAGGTATCGCCAAGCATATTCTTGACAACGTCAATGGACTTGTTAGTTTTGACGTGCGGCCTGAAATTCACAGAAAACCGGGCAAGGTTTGAACGCATTTTTTGTATATTTTGATCCATCCGATCTCTATCCAGGACCAGTACCGGGGTTTCAAGATCGGTTAACTTTGATGTCAAAGTTTGAGGAAAATTATCCATTTCAGTTCCTATTACTGTGTTGTGGCTACGAATTGAAGAACATCTGAAATTTCTGCCGATTCAGCCATCGGCGCAGGTGCTCCGGCAGGCGACGTCAAACCGATGCGGTTGTGCCAAAAAGTGTCGAGACCGACTTTGGCGGTGCCAAATAAATCATAGCCAGAACCCGCAACGAAGAGGACTTGCTCGGCGGGCAAGCCAAGCTCCTCCAATGCCAATTCATAAGGCCGTGGATGTGGTTTGTAAAAACCGGCCTGCTCTGAGGTGACGACGATATCGAATGGAACACCTACTCTGTCAGCGGCGATGCGCCCAAGTCTTTCAGAGCAGTTGGTAACAACACCAATGCGATGCGTTTTTTTTAATGCTGTCAGCGTCGAAACAACCCCGGGCCATGGATCCAATGCCAGCCAATTTTGTTCTAGCTCTTTCGCTAGCGATGGTGCGATGCCACTATTTTTTGCCGCTTGTTCGACTAATTCTTCATAGGGTTGATAAGCGCCGCAGCCATAGGTAAGTCTGAGGTATTCTGCGCGCCAGATACGCCCGGTTTCTTCCGAGCCTGCGGTCTTGTTCCATACGGACCAGGAATCCAAAAGCGCAGTGAGTAAATCGCATAAAACCGCTTGATATTTTTGTGCCATTTCAATCTCAATCATGTTTGTGTTTGTAGATTATGACTGCCTGCTTTGAAAATATGGTTAAATGAAAACTACTGTTAAATTAAGTTTTACTTAATAATGATTCCCATCCACGATATTCGCTTTTTTTTGATTTTGGTGAAGGCAGGCAGTCTCGCCGCTGCGGCAAGAGAGATCAACGTCACGCCGCCAGCGATCACCCAGCGCTTACAACAACTAGAAATAAGATTAGGGGTGCGGTTGCTTGATCGCTCAACCCGAAGCATGCGACTGACCGATGAAGGCGAGCTGTTACTAGAAAAAGGCACGGCGATTTGCGCCGAAAATGATATTTTATTTGAACAGCTCAGCGCACGTCGGGCAGTTGTAGCAGGGCATCTTCGAATAAACGCGCCGCTTGGATTTGGTCGTCGTTATATAGCACCTCTCGTGGCACAATTTCAGACAACGTTTCCTGAAGTGAAAATTTCGCTTACTTTATTCGATCGTTTTACCTCCAGCGCGGCACACAATGCTGACGTTACATTTCACATTGGCGCGTTGACTGACTCTAGTCTTGTTGCATACAAAATTGCAGAGAATGCGAGAATTTTGTGTGCCGCACCGGCTTACATTCGGCGCATGGGAATGCCGTCTGATCCTGAATCTCTCTCCCAGCATCACTGTCTCGTATTACGAGAAAACAACGAGGATGTGAGTCTCTGGAGGTTTTCAAAAGGACGGATTCATCAGAGTGTTCGTGTTGATCCAATTTTGGCTTGCAATGATGGCGAAGTTATTCACCAATGGGCCTTGCTTGCGAAGGGAATCATGATTCGTTCTGAGTGGGATGTCGCTGAAAACGTCAGGGGCGGCAGGTTGACTGAACTGCTTCCTGAATGGGATATTCCCTCTGCTGACGTTATTGCGCTTGTTCCGCAACGCCGGGGCATGTCTGCTCGGGTGAAGAAATTTATTGAGTATGTCGTGGAAGAATTTGCGCCGTTGCCGCCTTGGCGGATTAAGAAGTAGAGGATTTTGGTTATTTAAAACGGCGGGCTCTCCGTGGATAGTTTACCGAAGGCGGCCCGGCAGCCGGTCACTTTCTTTTGCTTCAGCTCGGCGCCCGCACTAAAAGAAAGTAAACCAAGAAAAGGCGACCGCAGATATCGCTGCCCTGCGGGTTCCCAAATGTTTCAGGCGTTTACCGGGGTACGTCAACTATCACTACCACTTCAAAAGCCGCTTCAAAAACCGCAGCCTTTTTAGTGGCGGATTGTTGGATTAGACGAAAACTGAGGAATATAAATTGCTCTTAAGGTTGCCCCTCCCTGTTCATGCTCGGCATCACCGCCGAAACCGCCTATGTTAGTACGTACCCATTTCAACGCTAACGCCAGATCGCCCAGCGCCATGTTGCCGGGCGCAATGCCTGGCATGCATAAATTACCGGGTATACCCTCCCAGCCGAAATGGTCGCTGAAAGCAGCCGTCAGAATACCAGCGCAGTTTCCGCCCAGTAGAAAGCCGCAATAAGATGCCGCCAGGGCCGTCGGCCTGTTGCGATCTGTAGCGTACTCGGCAACGAACGTCGCCACCACAGGCATCGCCGCGCCTATGCCGACGCCGGTTACAAAGCGCCACACAATTAACTGCGTCAAAGAAGAAGCGGACTTTGCTGAAAGAATGGAAACGACGCCACAGCCCAGTAAAGCGGTTACCACAACGATTTTCCGACCGAACATCAAGAAAGCGCTGATGCGCGTTCGGCGTTCGACATTAAGTTTTGGGGACAATGGTTCACCGCAAAATATGCAGCACCGCGCATCCCGGCTGGCGGTGCGCTCATTACTTAAATAATTACTTAAATAGTTAGCGCACGCGTAGTCGCTAAGGAGAATCTGCGCCGTATTTCAACTGACGTGTGCAGCAACATCAGGCAGACGGAATGCGGCAAGTTCTTGCGCATTCAATTGCCCGAGCAAGGCTAGCTCCCAGTCTAGATATTGCCGGGCTGCGACCTTATTGCCGTCATGTCGGTCATGGGTAAAAAACAGATAGTCAATGCATTGCGCATCGGCAGGTAAAGCCGGTGTGGATATGCTTGGCAAACCGGCTGCCCGCCAGGCGGAGAAACCACCATCCAGCGCGCGGATACCGGCCTGTAATGACGGTGGCAAGTCGGCAATCGCCCATGCGGCGATGTGCGGATCATCGCTCACCAGAACCACTGGCTGCAAAGCAGATGCAATCACCGCAGCCAAATGGGGACGGATTGCCCAGCGGCTGCCTGCAATATGTGCCTTCCGAAATGCCTGGCTATCGCGTAACTCAATGACTTCGACAGTTCCCGCCAGAAGCTCAGCCGCCAGTTCGGCAACCGACACCAGCGGCAACGGCGCTGGGTAATGCGGCTGCGATACGTTGACTGACAGGCCGCTGCGCACGCCACCGATCAATACGTAAGCCTGATGTCCGAGCTGCCGCAACCAGCTTGCGGTGAGTGGCGCACGGATATTATCGTCATCAATCAACACCAGCGTGGCGTGCCGCACCCCCACATACAGATCCAGCGCCTGCTGTAACTGGCCACCGGGCGTGTGCTGCGCGCCGGGCAGACTGCCGGTGCAAAACTCTTCATGCGTGCGTACATCGCACAAGAAGACACTGCGCAGCGGATCTTGCCACCAGCGCCCAACCTGCGCTGCGTCCACCCACATTACACCGGTACGTTCGGCCAATGCCGTTGCAGCGGCAATCCGCCCTTCACCCTTTTGCCCCGATGCCGGATAACGCCGTTGCTGCCCGTGCTGCAATGGTAAATCTGCGAGAAACCAGCCCTGTGTCCCATTCTCTAATGCGAAGACCGGGTTGCGGATAGCCAGGTTGATCAAGGTTTGTGCGCCCATGATGCTGCGCGTACGACCGGCACAATTAATAACGATGGTGGTGCTATCATCGTCAACCAAATCATCAATGCGATAGCCGAGTTCGCCATTAGGACAACAGATGGCACCGGGAATACTCATTTTTTGATATTCGGTAAATGGCCGCCCATCAAGGACAACTAACTTCTCACCAGCCGCCTGTTTCGCCGCCAACTCGGCAGCACTAAGTCGAGGCGTATGGTAATGGGTTTCCACCAGCTCGCCAAAAGCCTTTGACGGCAGGTTGACACCTTTGAACAACATCTGCCCATAGGCTAACCATGCAGCAACGCCCCCTGTCAGACAATGCACATTGGTATAACCCACTGTGGCGAGACGGTCGGCGGCACGCAAGACCAATTCCTGCTCATCGCCATACACCACCAATCTGACGGCGCGTTTGGGGGCGAGGCGAAATACGTCGCGTTCAAGCACGCTGTAAGGTAAAGAGACGGCATAGAACAAATGTCCTTCGCCATACTGGCCGTGTTCGCGCACGTCGAACACGGCAATTTCATCCCCATCGTGTAGCCAGCGATGGAGGGTTTCTGCAGAAATCATCAAAGTAGTAATCCGGATAAAGGTAAGGCTAAGCGTCTTCAATAGCCGTAGCTGATCGGGGGCGGTTCCCCGTTGAGGTTGTAATCGCCGATGACGCGATATTTGTACGCGACAGGATCGTGTGTCGTGTGCGTGCGCGCGTTGCGCCAGTGCCGGTCGAAATTATGGCTACGTAAGGTAGTTGACGCGCCACCTACATCGAACAGCGCTTGCCCTGCGAATAAAGCTGCCTCAGTTGATATTGCCTTGGCTTCGGCGGTGATGATAGAAGCGTCGATTGCCAGCTTTTCTACGATGGCCGGATCGCCAGCGCCATAGCGCGCATCAGCAGCAGCGTCGATACGCTCGGCGGCGTGCAGTACGAACGCTTCTGCGGCATGCGCCTGTGCAGAAATCTGACCCAACGTCTGCAAAATATACGGATCGTCCTGCGCGCGCTGTACGCCGCTTTCCTTGACTGGACGCACGCCTCTGCGGGCCCAGCTTGCGGCGTCTTCCAGCGCGGCCAACGCGATCCCGACTTCGATGGCGCTATGGATGATCTGCGAAGCCGCGCCGGTATGATGGCGTTCGGTCTGCCAGCGTGCCACACGCATCACTTCATGCTCTTCTACATAAACATTTTGCAGCTCCGTAGTCCCGCTGACGGTCCCGCGCTGACCCAGACCGTTCCAATCGTTATGGCGAACAATCCCTGCGCGTCCTACCGGCAAGACTGCCAAAACGCTGTCGCCAGCTTCATCCACTGCCAGCACCTTTATCAGATCACCGATCAACGCACCGGTAGAATATTGCTTGATGCCGTTCAGCCGATAGCCGCCCTCGCTGGCCGCCAGCAAGGTGCGCACCTCGCCACGAAACTTGCCGCCGCGCTCGGCCGATGCGCCGCCCACCAGCGCACCCGAAGCAACCTGTGCGAGTAAATCGGCGGCTTGTGCAGGCGTCGCCATTAGCAGCGTACGTTCTACAAATACGAAATGCGGCAGCAGCGCCTGCGCCACGCTAGAATCTCCACGGGCAAGCGCAATAATCATCGCCGTGACATCGCGAATGCGCCCGCCCGCGCCGCCCAGCGATCGCGGCACCCGCATGGCCCCTAGCCGTAGCGTCCGGATCCGGTCGAAGGCAGCCAGATTCGGTTCCCCTGCCAGATCCCATTGCGCCGCCTCAGTCGCCAGCCAAATACCGATTTCATGTGACGCCGCTAACAATTGATGCGGATGCAACACCTCAGCTGCGTGTTTATTAAGTGTCGTCATTATTTCTCCAGCCATGCATCTGCCAGGCTTGAATAGAACAGCATCGGTCCCTTGCGCAGGCCATGTAATTTCTTGGAATAGAATCCAAAAAATTTGATTTCCAGCAAATTAATTGACGCGACATCGGTTTGCACCAGCTCTTGCATCTGGTCTATCAATATCTTGCGCCGGGCGATATCACCCTCCTCCTGAATGCCTTCGATGATGCGATCCATGGCCGGATTTGAATAATTGGAGGCGTTACTCGACGGCGTTCCATCCTTGATATTTTTGCTCCAGAATCGCCTTGTAACCCCGATCTGCGGATCGGGATAAGCCGAATACCACATCGATGCGGTATCAAAATCACGGTCCGTATACAGCTTGCGGATCATCGTCGCCAGATCGAGATTGACCAATGTCATCTCAATGCCCACGTTCTTCAATTGCTGACGCATGGCTTCTGCCGCACGCAGATAGACCTGACCGTAGGATACTTCGGTGATATGGTCGATGCGCAGTCGCACGCCATCGGCACCACGCTTGAGCCCAGCCTCGTCAAGTAGTTGCTCGGCGCGCTTGGGATTGAACTCGTATTGCGGCAAATTGGGCTTGAAAAACTGCTTTTGAAAGCTCGGCACGCAACTTTCAGCCACGCTGGCGAGGCCATACCAGACGATTTCAGCCAGCGCTTTGCGGTTGATGGCATGAGCAAATGCCTTGCGTACGCGGATATCCTTGAACAACGGGCGACGGAAGTTGAAATCAAAGAAAAACATTGGTGCCGGTGCTTCCCAGCCTACGGTATCGAGTAACAACCGTGGATTTTTTTGCAGGCGTGCAACATCGCTTTCCGGCACTGGATTGTTGGCCGCAAACTGAATTTCGCCACTTTCCAGCGCGACGGCACGTGCCCCTGCGTCTGGAATCATCTTGAAGATGATACGGTCGAGGTAAGGCTTGTCTTTGTCCCAATAATGCGGATTACGTTCCAGCGTGACATGGCTGCCGCGCACCCATTCTTTGAACACAAACGCACCGGTGCCGATCGGCTTGGCGTTCCACGGATTAGTCAGCGGATTGGTGCCTTCATATAGATGCTTGGGCACAATCTGCGTTTCGGTCCCGAACAGGACAGCCCACAATACCGGTGCTCGACCGCTGAGCCGGAAAACTACAGTATGTTCATCTGGCGTTTCTACTGCGATGACTTTAGCCAAATTAGAGGCGCCGCGCGGATGGGTTTTCTTGACGACGTTCAGAATAGAATACTGCACGTCGGCGGACGTAAACGGTGTGCCGTCGTGCCACAGCACACCTTTACGCAAATGAAAAGTAATGGTCTTGCTATCCTTCGATTGCTCCCACGATTGTGCCAGTTGCGGCTGCGGTTGGTAATTGTTGTCATAGCTCACCAGCCCGTCGAAAATACTGGCAGAAATGACGACCGCCGGACTCGATATATTGATACCGGCCACCAGCCCTGTCGGTTCTGGCGCGACGTTAGCGAACAAGGTGCCACCTTTGACTATAGCGCCCTCGCTGGCCGTCCCAGCCTGCGCTGCCAAGGCAGACGGCAGCATACCGACGGTCGCAGCAGAGCCAGCAGCGGCCAGCATCATGTGCAGCATCTGGCGACGGTTCAAATCTTCAAAATCAAATTTCATAAGTAGTTCGTCCTTAAGATCAATAAGAAAAAGTCAGCGGCGGCGCATTGCCGTTCAACAAATAATCACCAATTGCACGGCACTTGTAAGCCACAGGATCGTGCGTGGTATGGGTGCGCGCATTGCGCCAATGACGGTCGAGATGGTCGTGTTGGCGATGTTGTGGCAAATTGCCCGGCTCCTGATCGGCAATGCCGCCGATATCAAACAGCTTTTGGGTCACCTCCAGCGCGGCCTGGGTGGAGATGATCTTGGCGCGTGCGGTTGCCAGCGACGCGTCTAAGGCTGCTGCCTCGGCGTTCACATCGGCTTGTCCTTTCAAATGTGCGGGACCTGAAAACCGCAGGTGTGCAGCATTTTCCAAAGTCTGCGCAGCGCTTAACACGATGGCTTCGGCGGCGTGGGCACGTGCCGCCATTCGTCCTAACGTATGCAAGGTATGCGGGTCGCTTTTATCAAGGCTGCCACTGCGTATCCAGCTTGTCGCATCGCGCACCGCCGCCAGCGCTATGCCTGCATCTATCGCGCAATGGATGATCTGCGCGGCTGCCCCGGTATGATGCCGTTGACTGGTCCAGACCGCCATCGGCATGATCTCGTCTGCGGCGACTGCAACATTGCTCAGCGTAGTAGTGCCGCTAGCGGTGCAGCGCTGGCCCATGCCGTTCCAGTCGTCAATCCGTTCTATGCCTGCACGATCGGCGGGTATCAGTACAGAAATCATCCGATCCCGTTCATCAAGCGCACGTATTTTCAACACATCGGCAAACAAAGCGCCGGTTGAGTAGTGTTTGGTCCCGTTCAGTCGATAGCCTGCGCCGTCGGCCGTCAGGCGCGTCGCCAGCTCACCACGAAAACGGCCACCGCGTTCAGCAGCAGCGCCGCCGAACAATGTGCCGCCCGCAGCCAGCGGCAACAATCGCAGACACTGATCGTGACTTCCCATCAGACGCAAACGCTCCACGAAAACATAATGGGATAAAAAAGCCTGCGCCACGCTTGCGTCGCCTTGCGCAAGCAAAATGAATAACTTTGCAACCGCGTCCCAGGTTGCCCCGGCTCCGCCATAGGCCTGCGGTACTCTTAGCGCACCGAGGCGTTGGCGACGTAGGGCATGCATGGCATCAAACGGCAACAGACGATGGCGATCTGCCGCAGCCGCCGCCAGCGCCAGTTCTTGTGACAAGTGCTCTGCGGCGATCAACAATGCGCCCACGTCGGGAACTGCAGGTATCTCAGAAATTGTCATATCAGGCCCCGTATCGATGGTGACTGTTTCTGCCAGACAACCGGAAAATGACAGGCCACAGCATGATCTCCAGACAACGAAGACAACGCCGGGTCTTGATCTCTGCAAGTCGGAGCGGCATGGGGACAACGGTTTGCAAAGCTGCATCCGGTCGGTCGAGCGTAAGGACTTGGCGGCTCGGCATCGGCCAGCGCCGACGCAGCCACAGCGGCACGCCGCATCCCCGGCATCGGGCGTGGAATGGCATCCAGCAGCAACCGGGTATAGGGATGCGCTGCGTGTGTCCATAGTTTGCTCTTGGGCAAAATTTCGACGATGCGCCCCAAATACATCACTGCAATCCGAGTGGCGATCTGTTCAACCACGGCCAAATCATGGCTGATAAAAAGGTAGGCGATGCCCAGCCTGCGCTGAAGGTCTTGTAGCAAATCGATAATTTGCGCCTGCAAGCTGACATCCAGCGCCGATACCGGTTCGTCGCAGACGATCAGTTGCGGCCCGGTCGCCAATGCACGCGCTATGTTCAGGCGTTGCCGCTGTCCACCCGATAACTGATGCGGAAAACGTTGCGCCAGCGTTTCGTCCAGGCCGACCTGCGTAAACAATTCACTGCGACGCGCCAGACGGCCAGCAGCGTCAAGCCGACTATGCAACCGCAACGGCAAATCAATCGCATTAACGACGCGCTGACGTGGGTCAAGCGCGGACAAAGAGTCTTGAAACACCATCTGAATGCCACCGCGATACGGTTTCCACTGGCGGCGCGACAGCGGTGCCAGATCGACACCCTGATACAGAATCTGGCCGCAGTCGGCATGATTCAGCCCTACTAGCGTCTTGCCGAGCGAAGTTTTGCCACATCCTGATTCTCCGATCAAGGCCACGGTTTCGCCTTGCTGCACCACCAGATCGACCGCTTGCAAGGCTGTCAGCAGACCATGCGGCGTACGATAGCGAACGTTCAGCCCACGCACTTCAAGCAATGGCTGTGTCATAAAGAACCTCCTGACAAGGGTCGTGAGGCCATTAACTGGCGCGTATAAAAATGTTGCGGATGGTTGAACAAGGCGATTGCCGATTGCGCTTCTATACACTCGCCGTGGCGCATTACCATTACGCGATCAGCCATTTCAGCCACCACGCTCAGATCATGCGTAATGAGCAGAATCGCCATGCCTGTTTCGTCCTGCAAATCACGTAGCAACGCCAGAATCTGCGCCTGTACTGTCATGTCCAGCGCGGTGGTTGGCTCATCTGCAATCAAAATATCCGGCTGACCGGCCAGCGCGATAGCAATCACCACGCGCTGCCGCATGCCGCCCGACAAGCGGTGCGGATATTCCGCCATTCGCCGTTCTGCCTCCGGTATCCGAACCCTTTTCAAGAGAATCAAAGCTTTAGCTCTGGCTTCGGCCTTGCTGACCTGTTGATGCAGGCGCACCGCTTCTGCTACCTGATCGCCAATAGTCATCAGCGGATGCAAGGCAGAAAGTGCATCTTGAAACACCATGCCGATATGACCGCCCCTAACCGCCTGCATGCGCTTTTCATCTGCATGCAAAAGATCGATATCGCCTATCCGCAGGCAAGTGGCGCTAACTTCAGCCTGCACCGGCAATAAACCCAAAATAGCAAACCCCGTGGTCGACTTGCCACTGCCCGACTCGCCAACTAGCGCCAGCGTTTCACCGGCAGCTAACGAAAATGACAGATCGCGCACTACTGGCGCACCAGCGACGCCGTGCTCGTCAGTAAAGCGGACATTAAGATCGGTAACCTGTAGCAGGCTCATCGTAAACTCCCGCTACGCGGATTAAGCCACTGGTTCAATCCGCTGCTCAATAAATTCAACGCAGCCACGGTCAGCAAAATTGCCGCGCCCGGCTCCGCAGTCATGTACCAGGCAGTGCGTAGCTCGTCGCGCCCACTGCCGATCATGCTGCCCCAAGACACCACATTCGGATCGCCCAATCCGAGAAAGGCAATCGCGGCTTCCGTCAGGATCGCGTGACCGACCAGCAAGGCTAGTAATGCAATAACCGGCATCAGTGCATTGGGCAGGATGTGGGTAAAAATAATGCGCAGGTCGCCCATTCCCATAACCAGCGCCGCTTCGATAAAATCGCTGCGCTTGAGTCGACGCGCTTCGCCACGCGACAATCTGGCAACCTGAGGCCAGGATGTGGCGGCGATCCCAAGCGTGATACTGGCTACCGTTGGTTTCAGAATCACCACCAGTACCAGCGTAAAAATCAATGATGGCATTACCTGAAATAATTCAGTGACGCGCATCAGCAGGTTATCGATCCGACCGCCGAAATAACCCGCTGCACAACCGACGAGTAAACCGATTCCGGATGCCAGTAAGCCTGCCTGCAAACCAATCCGCAGCGAAACGCGTGCGCCGTGGGTAATACCGCTCCAGATATCGCGGCCCAGCATATCGGTACCCAAAGGATAGGCATGCTCTTGCCCCGGCCACAGATAGGGGCGCGCCACCATATCCAGCGGGTTGGCGCCAGTCAGGCTATCGGCACCCAGCGCTAGCGCTAACAACAGTAACAATCCCACAGCACCGATCCAGGCACCGGGATAACGTTTGACAGAACTGCTCAGCCTATTCATGTCCGGCTCCCAGTTGCATCGATACGTGGGTCCAGCCAGGCCAGCAACAATTCCGTCAGCAAATTGACAGCGACCACGAACAGAGACGACACGAATAAGATACCGAGCAGTAAATTGATATCTCGCGAAGTCACGGCCGCGAGCGCCAATTGCCCCAGTCCAGGCCATGCAAACACGGTTTCGACGGTGATAGCACCACTCAATAAAGCGCCGAACTGCAATCCCGACAGTCCCACTACCGGCAATACTGCATAGGGCACGATATGGCGCCAGATCAGACGGTTGCGCGAGCTCCCCTTGGCGCGCGCGGTGCGCACAAAGTCCAGCAATGCCGCATCACGTACAGCGTCATGCATCAGCCGTATGTAGAGCGCCAGATAGCTAAAGGCGAGGCAGCCTACCGGCATCAACATGTGTTTGCCGAGGTCGATCAAGTAAGCGAAACCGGTGTGCGACGCGCCCATTTCCGTCATCCCGCCCGAAGGCAACCAGCCGAGCCTGATGGTGAATAGCACAACCACCATCAACGCCAGCCAGAATCCCGGCGTTGCAAATCCCAATGTTGCCAGTGCTGAAATCGCCCGCGATAGCCACGCCCGCCGCGTGACCGCCGACACAATCCCAAGTACCGTGCCGAGCACAACCGCCAGCAGCGAAGCGCACCCCATCAGTAAAACTGTGGCCAACAAACGTTCCAGAATCAAATGGGCAACCGCATCGTTGTAGCGAAATGACCAGCCGAGATCGAAAGATAGAATTTTTTTGACGTACTGCCCAAACTGCACAAGCAGCGGCTGATCGTCACCAAATTGGCTGCGCAGTTGCGCCATGAACTCCGGCGTGGCGGCACCTGCTTCTCCAGCGATGACGTCCGCCAGATCGCCGGGCACAGCCTTGAGCAGAAAAAAATTCAGCACCACCACCATCAAAGCCAAGGGCAACGCTTGAAACAAGCGGGTAGAAATAAAACGCAATAATTTCATATAGATACTTTTCGCATGCGTCTAAATGCGCAGTCCGGCTTGTTTGAGCAACGGCAGCACCGCTTCTCCGAAGTACGCCAGATCAGCTTCGAAATCATAGAAAGTCAGTTGCACCCCGTCGCAACCGGCAGCTTGCAGGCGCAGTAAATACTCGACGATTTGTGCCGGGCTGCCGACCAGCTGGATGTTGCCGCCAACGGCTTTCTGGTCGCGTTGCGCACCACGAAACGAATGACTATCGCGAGCCTGCGCCGAAGCAAAGAAATTGTCGACGGCTGTGCGATCCTGTGCAGCCACGATCGCATCGTGATAGTCCCAGGCTTCGCGCTCTGTCGGGCGGCAGATCACCATCGGATTAATCAGAGTGCGCAACACTCTGCCCTGACGTGCGGCAGCGGCCTGAATCTGCCCGCAGTGCGCAGGCAGCGCGCCCAGTGCAGCTTCAATTTCGGCACCCGCTGGGCTGGTGATAAAGACCAGATCAGAGTGACGCGTAGCATATTCAATCCCCGGCACGGACCCGGCTGCATTGACCATAATCGGCCGGCCAAATTTAGGTCGGGGCGATACGTAAGCATTTTCGGTAGACCAGAATTCGCCTTGTGCACTAAAGGTTTCTTCGCTATGCCAATAGGTCTTCAAGAACGCCGCGAATTCCTCGGCCATGCGGTAACGCGTTGCATGTTCGATCTGCGCCTTGCCGAACATACGCGCATGACTTTCCAGATTGCCGGTCACCACATTGATGCCCCAGCGCCCGCCCGTAATGCTATCGAGGGTCGCACCGAACTTGGCCAGATGCAGCGGATGCCAGGGTCCGTACAGCACGTGAATAGTGGAAATCAGCAAGATGCGCGTGGTGACGCTGGCCAGCGCAGCGGTGACCATGAACGGGTCCAGACTGTCTTCGCGGTAGCGCATTTCGCCACCATGGCCACCCTTTGGATTCCATTGGGCCAGCCCGAATACCAGATCGAGACCGAGCGCTTCCGCTTTGAGTGTCAGCGCCTTGTTATAGTCAAAATGCCAGTCGGTACTGCGGGGCAGCGTCGAGGCGCTCCAGCCGCCGTTTTGAATCGGCAGAAACAGTCCTAGCAGAAACGGTTGCTTGAATATCTCATGCAGAGGACTTCCGACGATGTCGGCCGGGGATACGGAATGGCTTGCTGCTTCTAGCAATGAATCGGTCATACGTACCATTTACATTTGATTGAAGAATGTAATAGATGGTAAGAATCAGGACCGACGATGCGAACGAATTATAGTGAATATCATTATTCTTTTTATGAAAAGCGATACCGACGCTGCTCTGAAGCCAGCAAAACAAATCGTCCAAGCCACTGTTTTATATAGGAATATTAATTATTAAGTGTTTATTCACGCGCTGCACCCAGATCAAAACACATAAATCTTCTTTATCGATTACGTCGCACCGCTTAATGATTTTGTGTGCCGTTCTTGCCCGGCAGATTGCGCTTGAGCAAAGCGAAGGCGTCCCGCACCAGCGGATTTGGATTACCGGGCCGCTTCCACAAGTAATAGTTGACATCTGGCAGACGCGGCAAGCCGTCGCTGTCGCCGAGCACGCGCATTTCAGGACCCAATAATTCGATGCTGCGCGCAGTCACGCCTAACTGCGCCCGTATCGCTGCTTTGATGCCAAGCAAATTAGAGGTCACGTAGGCCTTGCGCCAACGCACATGCGCAGCATCTAGCGCCTCGATCGCCAGCCGTCCGAAAATACTCGGCTCATCGGCCAGCACCAATGGCAGCGGCGAACCCGGCTCATGCACATATTGTGAGGCGCAAATCCATGCGGTCGGCGAGGTCCGGAGCAACAAGCCTTCGAGCGCCGGATCGCGGCGCGTGGAGATGGTCATATCGATTTCTCCGCGATGCAAGGCGTCCATCAGAAATGGACTACGCCCGACATCCAATTCAAGACGCAAATTCGGTGCCCAGCGTGCGATATGGCTCAGGATAGGTGGCAGCAAAGTATCCGATACGTCGTGCGGGCACCCGATCCGCAGCACTCCGGCATGACCGCCACTGGACATCAGACGCATGGCATCGTCATTCAGAAGCAACAATTCGCGCGCGTAGCTTTGCAACTGATGACCGTGTGCCGTCAACGCCTTATTCCGGCCATTTTTTTGAAATAGTGGCAGACCGACAATCGCCTCAAGTCGCTGCATTTGCTGGGTGACAGCAGCCTGAGTCTTGCCGATCTTGATGCCGGCACGGGAAAACGTCTGTTCGCCAACTACCGTGACAAAGGTGCGCAACAGTTCAATGTCCAGATTTTTGATGGTTTCCAGACCGGCTCCCTCTAGGCAATATCATTAGGCAAGGCGGCTAAAATAACAAAAGCGGTGACGATCAGCCAATACCAATTCTGTATTTGCTTATACCCTCCACACTTCCAGAGCGCAAAGCACGTCTGACAATGTGTTTTCATTAAAACGCCGAAAATGCCTAGAAAACAAGGGCAAGAACGATTAGTACAACGTTATTTGGTGAATGCGTTGCGAAGGTCCGCAAAGCCAACATTTTTGCTATGCTAGCGCCTTTCCACTGGCGCATTACTAGTCAGGCAGGCGAACCCTATTTACGGAGTGGTACAGATGGTCTCGTTACAAGAACAATTTTTGAAAGCTGGCCTGGTCGACAAAAACAAGGTCAAAGTGCTCAATCAAGACAAAAATAAGCAGAAGAAAGTTGAGCGCAGGAATGGCACACAAAGTGTGGACGAGGCGCGCGTGGCAGCGCTCGAAACACAACGCAAAAATGCTGAGCGCGCCCGCGAATTGAATGCCCAGCGTGATGCCGCTGCCAACCAAAAGGCGATTTTGGCGCAAATTATCCAGATGGTGCAAAAGAATCGCCAAAGTAAAGGCAGCGGAGAAATCGCCTATAACTTTACGCACGACAAGAAAATTGAACGGCTATATGTGTCAGCTGCAGTTCAGGCGCATTTAATGGCCGGTCGTCTGGTGATCATCTGTCAGGGCGGCACTGTCGAATTGGTCCCAAGAATCATCGCTGACAAAATCGCCGAGCGCGATGCCTCGCTCGTCGTGCGCGTAAACAAGACCAGCAACGAAATCGACGAAGAAGATGAGTATGCAGCCTTCCAGATTCCAGACGATTTGATGTGGTAATGCCAGTGCCTGCCTGACTTAGCATGGGCAGGCAGCACGTTCTGCACAGCATCGTAAGACTTGGATGCCCGTTGTGCGCAGGAGAATGCGCATGGCGGACCGATGCTGAATTGACACAGTTATCTGGATATCACGACCCTATTTGATAGAGCAACTCACTGTCTATCGGACCGAATAACCACACCAAAATGCATTTATATTGACTTTCTTTATTGTGCTAATTATGATCACAATCATGTCGCACACAAACGTCCAGTTTTCAGTCGCTTCGCATCTGCTCGCTGCATTGACTCTTTATCAGGGAGAGCATGCGACGTCGACGATGCTCGCCCAAAGTATCAATGCGGACCCTAGTTTCGTTCGTCGGGTTTTATCGAAATTATCGAAAGCAGGATTGGTGATTGCGACCAGAGGGAAAAATGGTGCTTGTGCGCTTGCACGTGATCCCGCTGACATTACCTTGTTGGATATCTACAAAGCCAGCGAGGCACCAGCAACATTTGCCGTGCACACGTATCCCATTGAAGCAATGTGCCCGATCAGTTGTCATATTAAAGAGGTGATGGCAGAGGTTCTCAAAAAGTCGCAAAGTGACTTTGAACTCAGTCTTTCCGACCAAACCCTCGCAGACATTACGGCGAGTATCAAGACTAAATATTAGAAATTTTTTTAATCTTAAATGTTTTAATTATTGTCTCAATAGGATTGTGACTGTTTGAGGTGATATTCCCGAAAAAATTTTTCCTATAAATGTGCTAATTATTAGCACATTACAGACAGCCAGCTCAGGGAAGTACAAAGAAAAGCAAAGATTTAGCACAACAACGCACACCCATTGGTGGCGCAAGGTTTCAGACATTTTTTAAAATTCAGGGGAATGCAAGATGAAATACGGTCGATATCTAACAACAACAAAAACGGTAAACCGCCCGCTTTTGGCTGGACTGGTGCTAGTCGGATTGGCTGCGATAGGTCTTTCCGGTTGCGATTCAGCAACCGGAAAAGTCCCGTCGCAAGCTGCAGCGGAAGCAGGTGCGCCAGTATCGGCCGCCATCGTAGTCGATAAACAAATCGTTGAAACACAAGAGTTTTCAGGTCGGATGGAAGCTATCGAACATGTGGAAATACGTTCACGCGTAAGCGGCTTCATCACCTCGGTCAACTTCAAACCGGGCAGCAAAGTCAAGAAGGGTCAGGTACTTTTCGTCATCGACCCACGCCCTTTCCAGACCGAATTACGCCGCGCTGAAGCGACAGCGGTATCAGCCCGCGCCAAAGCTGATCTGGCGAAGCTGGAATTAACCCGCGCTGCAAAACTGTTCGGTGAAAAAGCCATCGCCCAACGCGAGTTCGACGAAAGCACCTCTGGATCAAAAGAGCTTGAAGCCAACGCCAGCGCTGCCCAAGCCCAATATGAGACCGCCAAACTCAATCTGGGCTACACACAAGTTGTCGCGCCAATTGATGGCCGCGTAAGTAAAGCCGAAATCACCACCGGAAATTTAATCGACTCTTCCACCATATTGACATCGGTCGTTTCAGACGAAAGTATCTATGCCAGCTTCGATGGCGATGAGGATACCTATTTGCGCGTCGGTGCGCAGGTACGCAATAACCAGCCGATAGCAGTACGCGTCGGGCTAGCCAACGAAACCGGTTTCCCGCACGAAGGCAAACTGGAGTTTGTGGATAACCAGCTTGATCCGCGCACCGGTGCGGTCCGCATGCGGGCGACTTTCCCGAATACTGACAACACGCTCTCGCCCGGCCTGTTTGCCCGCGTTCAATTGGATACTGGCAACGGCACTAATGCCCAGACCAAGGCAATTCTGATCAATGATCGCGCTGTAGGTACAGATCAAAGTCGCAAATTTGTGTTCGTTGTTGGGCAAAATAACAAAGCGGAATATCGTCTGGTGACGCTTGGTAAAACTTTCGATGGATTACGCATTGTAAGAAGCGGCCTTAAGCCAAATGAAAAAATTGTTGTCAACGGTTTGCAACGCGTTCGTCCTGACGCTCAGCTTGTACCAAAGATTGTGGCGATGAATTTTGACGTGGTGAAAGTAAATCAAGAGAAGGATCTGACTTCCGATTCGGCCGCCAAAGACGTTAAGGCGAAGGACTAATCCACATGAATATCTCTCGCTTTTTTGTGGATAAACCGATCTTCGCGGCGGTTCTATCCATCATCATTTTCGTGGCTGGCTTGATCGCCATGGTAAAGCTACCGATCTCGGAATACCCTGACGTCGTGCCCCCCTCCGTGGTGGTTCGCGCACAGTATCCCGACGCCAATCCTAAGATCATTGCCGAAACAGTTGCCGCCCCTTTGGAAGAACAGATTAACGGTGTTGAGGGCATGATTTACATGTCGTCCCAAAACACTTCCGACGGTGCGCTAATGTTGACGGTGACGTTTAAAATCGGCACCAATATTGAGCAGGCTGAAACGCAAGTACAAAACCGCGTTCAACGTGCTTTGCCGCGCTTGCCGGAAGAGGTACGCCAGATCGGTGTGACCACCGTCAAGAGTTCTCCTAATCTGACGATGGTGGTGCATCTGGTGTCGCCAGACCTGACATTTGACGAGCTGTATCTGCGTAACTATGCAGTATTGAATGTTAAAGACCAGCTTGCCCGTATCCCGGGTATGGGTGATACGCAAGTGTTCGGGTCCGGCGACTACGCCATGCGTGTTTGGCTAGATCCGCAAAAGATCGCCGCCAGAAATATGACGGCAAGTGACGTTACCGATGCGATCCGGGAACAAAATATTCAAGTTGCGGGTGGTGCGATTGGTTCTTCGCCGTCAAAAGACAGCGAATTTCAGCTCACCCTGAATACCAAAGGTCGTTTAAAAACCACCGAAGATTTCGAGAATATTATTGTCCGTACTGGCACCAATGGCGCAGTGACACTGCTCAAAGATGTAGCACGGGTTGAGCTGGGCGCCGGGTCCTATTCCTTACGCGCTCTGTTAGACAACAAGCCTGCAGTGGCGCTGGCAATTTTCTCATCGCCCGGCGCAAACGATTTGCAATTGTCGACCGACGTGCGCGCCAAGATGGATCTGCTGCAAAAAGACTTCCCGAAAGGCATGGAATATCGCGTCGCCTACGATCCGACCATGTTCGTCCGCGATTCAATTAGTGCTGTCGTGCATACCCTGCTTGAGGCGCTGGCGCTGGTCGTTCTGGTCGTGATTGTGTTCTTACAAACATGGCGCGCATCCATCATTCCACTGCTGGCAGTGCCAGTGTCGATCATCGGCACGTTTGCTGTGATGTTGTGCTTTGGTTTCTCGATCAATACCCTCACCCTGTTCGGTCTGGTGCTATCGATTGGTATCGTGGTTGACGATGCGATTGTTGTGGTTGAAAACGTAGAACGGAATATTGCCAATGGATTAGCACCGCGCGAAGCGACGATTCAGGCCATGAAAGAAGTCAGCGGCCCTATCATCGCGATTGCCTTGGTGTTATGCGCAGTGTTCGTACCGATCGCTTTCGTGTCAGGACTTTCTGGTCAGTTCTATCGTCAATTTGCATTGACCATTGCGTTCTCGACAGTCATATCGGCATTCAGTTCGTTGACACTTGCACCTGCTTTGGCAGCGGCATTGTTAAAACCGCATAGCGCGCCAAAAGATGCATTAACCAGAGGGATGGAGACAGTATTTGGCAGCTTCTTCAGCTGGTTCAATCGTTTCTTTGGTCGGGCTTCGCAACAATATGAAGTAGGCGTCAAGAGTGTTTTGTCGCGCAAGAGTGCCTCGCTAGGGATTTACGTTTTGCTGATCATTGCGGCTGTTGTGATGTTCAAGGTGGTGCCAGCTGGATTCGTACCATCGCAAGATAAAGGCTATCTGGTCGGCTTCTCGCTATTGCCCGATGCCGCCTCGCTGAATCGGACTGAGAAGGTCATTCGTCGCATGACCGATATATCTTCTGAGGTTCCCGGCGTACGCAATTCGGTCGCTTTTCCGGGCTTGTCGGTGAACGATTTAACCAATGCACCCAATGCAGGAATTGTTTTTAACGGCCTCAATGCATTCGACGAGCGCATAACCTCTGCGTTGAGCGGATCGGCAATTGCCGCTGAAATCAATAAACGTGTAGGCGCTATCGAAGATGCTTTCATCATGGTGTTCCCTCCTCCGCCAGTCAACGGGCTAGGCACGATTGGCGGCTTCAAAATGATGATCGAGGACAGGGGCAATCTCGGCTATGACGAGCTATATAAAGCGACTCAGGCACTGGTCGACAAGGCCCGTGCTGCGCCGGAACTTGTCGGTGTGTTCTCTGGCTATCAAATCAACGTTCCGCAACTGTACGCGGACATTGATCGGACTAAAGCAAAACAGTTGGGCGTGCCACTGACATCGATCTATCAAACGCTGCAAATCAATCTCGGCTCTCTGTACGTAAATGACTTTAATCAGTTTGGGCGTACTTTCCAGGTTCGCGTGCAGGCCGATGCAAAATTCCGCTCACGTGCCGAGGATATCGGGCAAATGAAAGTACGTAGCACCACAGGCGAGATGATTCCACTATCATCGCTAGTTCGTATCAGCGATAGCTATGGCCCGGATCGCGTGCAGCGCTATAACGCTTACGTGGCAGCAGATGTGAACGCAGGTCCGGCACCGGGGTATTCGTCCGGTCAGGCGCAAGCGGCACTGGAAAAACTGGCGCAAGAAGTGCTGCCGAAAG
This sequence comes from Glaciimonas sp. PCH181, assembly GCF_003056055.1. Taxonomy (NCBI): domain Bacteria; kingdom Pseudomonadati; phylum Pseudomonadota; class Betaproteobacteria; order Burkholderiales; family Oxalobacteraceae; genus Glaciimonas; species Glaciimonas sp. PCH181. Next base: position 423,644 of record NZ_PYFP01000001.1, on the reverse strand, counting down.
GCGTCTCTTATGAGTGGACTGAACTGACCTACCAAAACATCATCGCGGGCAATACGATGATCTATGTTTTCCCGTTGTGCGTGATTTTGGTGTTCCTGGTATTGGCTGCGCAATATGAAAGCTGGACCTTGCCACTGGCCGTCATCCTGATCGTGCCGATGTCGATTTTGTGTGCATTGATAGGCGTCAAGCTAACCCATGGCGACAATAATATCTTTACCCAAATCGCGTTATTCGTCCTGGTGGGGCTGGCCTCAAAAAATGCCATCCTGATTGTCGAGTTTGCCCGAGAACTAGAGAACCACGGTCGCACTGTGGTGCAAGCCGCCCTCGAATCCTGCCGTTTGCGTCTGCGTCCGATTCTGATGACGTCAATCGCCTTCATCATGGGCGTGGTGCCGCTAGTGTTCTCGCACGGCGCTGGCGCAGAGATGCGTCACGCGATGGGTGTTGCAGTGTTTTCCGGGATGCTTGGCGTTACCTTTTTCGGGTTGTTTTTGACGCCTGTGTTCTATGTCTTGCTGCGCACGCTGGCAAAACGCCTGGAGCGCAAAAAGTCACGACCAGCTGCACCTGTCCCGCATTTAGAAAGCTATCACTAATATGAAATCGTCTATCTACGTGAAACATATTTCATCATTGCTGGCGGCCTTGCTGCTGGCCGCCTGCGGTACGCCGGAGTTTAAGCAACCAGCCATCGCTGTACCGAGCAATTTTAAAGAGTCGTCCAGTGTGATTATTGCACCCGACGGAACAAGCTGGAAACAGGCAAACGCTGCGGAAGCCCAACCGCGTGGCGAATGGTGGCTGGCTTTCAACGACCCGCTATTGACGCAATTGATTGAAACAGCGACTAAGGAGAACGCCAATCTGGCTATCGCCGCAGCGCGTCTCAAACAAGCCCGCGCCATCGCCGGTATCGCCTCCGCTGATCGTACGCCGCAAATCGGCGTCAACGTCGGCGCGGCGCGTGAACGTGCTTCGCCGTTATCCCTGAACCTTCCGGGGAACACACCAGTTGCGCCGATCAACGTTTATCAGGCTAACCTGACGGCTAGTTATGAGGTCGATCTGTTCGGCCGCGTGTCGTCCAATGTCAGTGCAGCGCATGCCGATGCGGCCTCGGTTGAAGCCAACTACCGCTCGGTCTTGCTGTCATTGCAAGCGGATGTGGCGCAAACGTATTTCCGCCTGCGTGAAACTGATGCCGAACTGGCGACCTTGAACCAAACGGTCAGCCTGCGTGAGAAAAGTTTTCATGTGAATCAGCGCCGCTATGACTTAGGTGATCTGGGTGAGTTTGACCTTGCACGCTCTCAGACAGAGCTATCGATCTCGCGTGCCGATGCAATTGGCTTGCAGCAACAGCGTGTAGCCAATGAGCATGCGCTTGCCGTCTTGCTAGGTCAGCCAGCGGCGAACTTCTCTGCCAGCGACAATCCGCTGACTAGCCTGGTCGGGCTGCCTGTTATCCCGCCTGGATTGCCCTCCTCGCTGTTGGAACGTCGTCCCGATATCGCCTCGGCACAGCGGGCGATGGAAGCATCGAACGCAAGGATTGGAGTAGCCCGTTCTGCAATGTTCCCTGCGTTGATGCTCAACGCTTCGGCGGGCGGCGAAGGCACCAGTTTTGCTGATTTGTTGAATTGGAGCAGTCGTTCCTGGGTTCTCGGCGCGTTGATGTCATTGCCAATAATCGATGGTGGCCGCAACAAAAACAACGTCATACGCAGCGAAGCGGTGCTGGAAGAATCGATCGCAAGTTATCGACAACGTGTACTGGTAGCATTCAGCGAAGTTGAAGATAACCTGGCCGGTTTACGCATTTTGGCCGGACAGGCAGCACAAATCGATGCAGCACTCGTATCTGCACGACGCTCCGCCGATGTAGCGCAAAAACTCTATGATGCCGGCCGTTTTCGGTATCTGGATCTGCTGGATACACAACGTAATCTGACGGCAGTTGAACGCAGCGAAGCCCAGTTACGTGGAAGTCGTGCAGTCACGACGGTGGCGCTGATTCGGGCGTTAGGTGGAGGCTGGGATAGTGACGCTGCGATCGGAAACCCGCACCAGAACGCACCGGTGAAAATCAGTCAGATTATTTCGGATTAATCGCCGGATAAATTATAAACAACGGGAGAGTGCATCTGGATGCCGCACTCTCCACATTGTCTCTTCATAGCATGAGCATCCGCACAATTTCAAGTGACGCGTGGCCCGGATGCTGCAATGCAGAATCTCAATCAGTCAGCATGCACCAATAATTTCGCCAAAAAATCTTTAGCCCGTATGCTTTCTGGATTCTTAAAAAATTCCGAAGTCACCCGATCTTCAACAACCGCTCCCTGATCCATAAAAATAATGCGATCAGACACTTTTCTGGCAAATCCCATTTCGTGCGTAACCACCACCATGGTCATGCCATCAGCAGCTAATGCTTCCATAATTTCTAGAACCTCGTTGACCATTTCTGGATCTAATGCCGAGGTCGGCTCATCGAACAAAATAACTTCGGGGTCCATTGTCAGAGCGCGTGCGATTGCGACACGCTGCTGCTGACCGCCCGATAATTCACTCGGGCGTTTTTCGCTTTGGGAACGTAATCCAACACGTTCCAGAAGGCGATATCCTTTTTCTGTTGCTTGCTCCCGACTGCGCCCTAGAACTCTTATCTGTGCGAGACAAAGATTTTCAATAATGGTCAAATGCGGGAACAACTCAAAGTTTTGAAACACCATCCCCACCTTCGCCCGCAAGGCAGGAAGATTGATATTTCCGCCTACCGATATCCCGTTGACAGTAATGCTTCCCTCTTGGAAATTCTCCAATGCATTGATACATTTGATTAAGGTTGATTTACCGGACCCTGATGGACCGCAAACAACGGTAACTTGGCCTTTCTCGATAAACGTCGAGCATCCTTGTAATACCTTAAAATCTCCATACCATTTTGTGACATTTTCTATGGCGATCATTGCTGTCTCCTCTATTAAGAATATTAAAATATTTTTTTTCTTTGCACATGCCGGACCATTACCGACAATGAAAAACAGATGATGAAATAGACGACTGCGACAAAAAGGTACAACTCAATCAAACGATTCTCTCTTTGGGCAAGTTTGCTGGCTGCGCCGACAAAATCTGTGATCGAAAGCACGTAGACCAAAGACACGTCTTGAAACAGGATAATGATTTGTGTGAGTAATACCGGCAGCATGTTTCGGGCTGCTTGCGGAAAAATAATGTGCCGCATGTTTTGCCAGGAAGACAAACCCAACGCCGCACCGGCAACTTTCTGCCCACGACTGACCGAATTGATCCCGGCGCGCATAATTTCACAGAAATAGCACGCTTCAAACATGATAAAAGTAATCACTGACGAGGCATAAGCACCTACTCTGACCGGGGACGAACTTCCTGTAAGCCAGCCGATGAAATACGGCGATAAAAAATAGAACCAAAAGATGACCAGAATCAGCGGAATCGACCGGACTATATTCACGTATGCGCCACAAACAGCCGCCAAATAACGGTTGCCGGATAAACGGCATAGTGCAAGCAACGTTCCAAAACAAAAGCCTCCGACCAACCCGATTCCCGTCAATTTGAATGTAAAAAAGAGTCCATCGACAAACAGATATTTCCAGTTGGCAAACACCACATGAAAGTCAATATCAAGCAGGCTCATGTTTGCTCCTTACCAGAATCGTGGCATCAGGCTTGGTGGCGTTATGTTTTGGAAGCAACGAATAGCGGGCCTCAATTTTGCGCATTCCAAACACAACAATAGTATTTATTATCAAATAGACGAGCGTCGCTGCCGCAAAAGATTCGAATATTTGGAACGACATTTCTTGCATAGTACGAGCACGCGCAGTCAACTCCATCAGGCCAATGGTCATTGCGACAGATGTGTTCTTCACCAAATTGACAATCTCGGAAGTCATTGGCGGCATGATCAACCGAAATGCTTGCGGTAAAAGAATAAGTCGATAAATATCAGGCAGAGAAAGTCCCAACGCTTGTCCCGCCTTAAGCTGACCTTTTGATAGCGCACCGATACCGGATTTAACCTGCTCTGCGACACGAGATGACGTAAAAAGACCGAGGCAAACAACCGCTGTCAGAAAAGGCGCATATTCAAATTGCTTAAGCCATGAGCCGAACCGCTCTGGCATTAATTCCGGGAAGACAAAAAACCATAAGAACATCTGCACCAACAATGGGATATTCCTGAATATTTCAACGTAAATACTGCCGATAATCTGGAGTGTTTTCGATGGCAAAGTACGCCCTATTCCCACCAGCACCCCAAAAATGATGGCGATTGCCAACGATAGGATAGCTGTTGCTAACGTCCATGCAGTACCGTCTAAAATCGTCTGAATATACGAGACCGAGCCACCTGGCGCCATCTCAAGAAAAATGTGCCAGTTCCAACTGTAATTCATGATGTTCTCCTAGGAAAAACGCTTCAATCTTGAATTTTTTTTCGCGCCAATGTCCCTTGGCTTCGCGCTGCATCTATGCCGTCAGACGACTTTGATAGATTCCCAGTGTTTTTCCAGAACTGGTGCAATTAATGCTATTTCAGAGGCAGACAATGCGCCGATGGGCGGCAACGCATGCAACCAGGAAGATTGCGAGGTTGTGCGTGCAACGGCCCATTTGACAGCTGGTAAAAGAGGGAGCGATTGCAAAGCTAATCGAATTTCTGCCGCAGCTTCCAGTGCTGCAACTGCATCGTTATTGCTGTTCCAATATTTGCCAGCTAAGGGCGCGGTAACGTTGACAGTGGCTGAAATGCATCCCGCGTATCCCCTCTCTTTCGCCAGTCCTAGCGAACTTTCCGAGCTGGGGAAAACATCAAAATCGGGCACTGCGGCAACGAATGCAGAGGACACCGATAAGTCGCCGGTACTATCCTTCAACCCGGCAATTACATCGCCGTATTTTTCTTTTAAGCGAAGCGCAATCGTGGGCGTGTACGGCACACCTGTATAGGCGGGCATGTGGTAAAGATAAAGCCGACATTGATCAACATCGACTTTGTTCAACACAGCTTCGATAAATGACACGATACCGTCTTCGCTTATGCCCTTGAAATAGAAAGGCGGCAGCAATAAAACCCCGGCGAATCCGAGTTCTACTCCCTGTGCGGTCAAGACTTGGGCATCCTCCAACGCACTGGCCCCTGTGCTGATCATTAGCCGCGAAAGCGGCAAGCCTGATGCCGAGATTGCCTGCATCACCGCCAATCTTTGGCGAACCGACAATGAGGTTCCTTCACCAGTTGTTCCCAACAGGTTGATGCCATCGCAGCCATTGCTTAACAGCCATGCGCAACGTTCTATCAACAATGCGTGGTCTACATTACCGTCACGGGTAAAGGGCGTCGTTACCGCTGGCATCACGCCAGAAAGTTTGAATTTGTTCATTTATTCCTCGATATATAAGTTCAAAAAGTCGATTTATGCGACGCCTGATGTCGTGCAGCGATTTCTTCGGCCACGCGAAAACCGGTCGCCAGTGACAATGTCCAGCCAAGCGCGCCATGCCCCACGTTAAGAAACAAATTCTCTATCTGCGACATGCCAACAATCGGCGTACCTGCCGGAGTCGCAGGGCGAAGGCCGCACCACGGGTTAATGTCATCAAAATTTCCGTTAATGCCGAAGATTGCTTTCGCTTCAGCGACCAGCACATCGACGCGGCTTTGATCGATGATTTTTTCATAGCCGGCAATGTCAGCCATACCGCCTACACGCAATCGTTTTCCGAGTGGTGCGTATACGATCCGTCGATCATAATCAGTGAAACTTAATGACGGCAGGCCCGCTGCGGTTTTCATTGAAACAGTGATGCTATAGCCACGGACTGGATAAATCGGCACTCTGAGACCAACGGGCACAAGTAAATTGTTGGCCTCAACACCAGTAGCAACAACGACAGCCTCAGCCTGAATAAAGCCATTTGCAGTCGTGACGCCACTAATTTTTCCGTTTTCTATTGCCAGTTTCTGAACAGTTTCGCCGTATCGAAACTCACTGCTGCTAAAGTTCTCAGACAAGTAAGCTGCAAGTTTCTGGCAAAACAAGAAAGCGTCTGCGGTGTGATCGCCTTTGGTAAAAATTGCGCCGACAATGCGCTCTTGAATCGCCATTAACGAAGGCTCGATTTCTATGCACTGCCCGGCGCTGATTACCTCTTGCTGACTACCTTGATTACGTTGCAAAGCCACTTGCTGCTGCGCTGCGTCGAAACTGCTTTTCTTTGAGTAGACAACCAACTTTCCCTTGTCCGAATAATCAAAATCAATAGGGACCGACTTGACGAAATCCGCCATCAGTTCGCTGCTAAGCGCAGAAAGCGCCAACAAGGTTTGCGTTGTTGCAGCAGCCGATTTAGCGTTGCATTTCGCCAAGAACTGCAAGCACCATCGCCATTGATGGACATCCATTTTTGGTGAAAAGCGCACCGGAGAATTTTTATCGCTCAGCCATATTGGCAATTTTGAGATAACCCCCGGCCCCGCCAAAGGCGCAACATAGCTATAGCAGAGTTGTGCGCCGTTTCCCTTGCTGGTGCCCTCTCCGGCCTGAGCATGTTCATCGACGACGATGACTTGCGTGCCTTTTCTCATCAAGAAATATGCCGTCGCCAATCCGACAACACCTGCACCGATAACAATGACCCTCATTATTCCTCCGGATCAGTCAGGAATAGCGTTCAGTTCAAATCCCGCTTTCGTCAATGGCGAAAGGGGCATTTTCAACTTGCCAAACCATTTTTGATACAGCACTTCGCCCTCACCTAACCGAAATTTTTCAGCAATGGTGCGGTTAACGATGCCTAGCAATGTGGAGTTATTTTTTGCAACCATAATCCCGTATGGCAAATAGGAAAGAGGACGCCCCGTGATACGAAAATCATCTGGATGACTAGCGCGATTTTTTAGCCCGTAAAGAATCGTGTTATCGGTGATGTATGCCGCCGCTCTTCCTGTATCCACGGCCAGAAATCCCTCTGCCTGATCCTTCACATACAAGAACCGCATGTTCAATTTTTTCTTAGTATTGATTTCCATAATCAGGCTAAGGCTGGTCGATGCGGTCGGTAACGCAATTTGCTTGCCGGCCAAATCCTCTAATTCCTTCACGGGCGAAGATGCCTTTACAAGGATCTGATCTGCAGCGATCGCGGTAACGTAAGAAAAATCAACTTGTTTTTGCCGCGCCAATGTATTGACGGTCGAGCCGCACTCCATATCGATAGTGCCGTTCTGCGTCAATGGAATGCGTGTGGACAAATCGACAGGCTGCATATTTACCTGGAGATTTGGCATATTCAGCTCTTTTTTCAATGTTTCAACTACCGCCGTGCACAGGTCAATCGCATAGCCTGCAGGTTTCTGATTACCATCCAAAAATGAAAATGGAAGGCTCGATTCTCGATAACCAATCGTCACTTTCTTCAATTCCTTGATGCGCGTAATCGCCGCATCCGCCGTTTGTGCCTCGACTGAGCCACAGATCAAATTACTAAAAGCTGTCGCTACAATCGCGATGGCAACCAATTTGTTTTTCTTGTGGCTCATGTCGTTCCTCCAGATATTTATAGGTTTGTTTAGGCGATTGCCAGATGCGCCTGATGATAAAGAGCAAATTCATGCATGGAATTGAAAGTCAGATCGGGCTTCGCGCCAATCGCATCCTCTGGTCGTGAACCCAGGCTGCGCCCCGGCCGATTTATCCAAACGCTCGACATACCTAGTTGATTCGCCGGGATAACATCTGCACGAAGACTTTGACCGACGTGAAGAATGCGATGCTTCTCAATACCTAAATCTGCGAACGCCTTAAAAGAAGCCGCGAAATGGGCATGATCCGGTTTGTAGGCATTGACGTTTTCTGCGGTGATGATCACGTCCGCTTTGATCCCCAGCTTGCGTTCGGAATACGTGATGGATTGGTTGTCAATATTGCTAAGCAAACCAATCCGAAAATGTTTCTTCAAGTGCGCTAGCGATTTAAGGGTGTCGTCGAACGCAGGCCACAACATGACCGAATTGGCATACACCTCGCATTCGTTATCGTTTGCCTGAATTTTGTATTTGCTGCAAAACTGCCGATATGCCGATCTCAGCACATCTGGATAAAGCAAGGCCGGACGCTGTCTTTGTAATGCAGCACGCGCCTGGTCAAATTCCATCAGAAACTCTTCATCTGAAAGATGAACACCATACTGATCTGCCGTGCTGTGAAACATGGCAATAATCGTTGGCTCCCAGTCAATTAATGTTCCGTAAACATCAAATGTCAGTGCATCAAACTCCGTAAGATTAATAGTCATTCTCTTCTCCTTGTGAAAATCAATTATCGATAATCGTTAATATAGTATCGATAATCGACTAGGTCAAGGAAATTTGTTAAAATGCGCGAACGGAGGTAAATATGGAAATTTTGGAATCTTTTGCGCAGGAAGCCATCGCAAAGCGGCAACCTGCCACCGCATCAATCGCTGATGCGCTTCGGGAAGCAATATTGAAAGGCGCGCTGAAAGGCGGTGACCCATTACGGCAAGACGCAATCGCCAAGCAATTTGCCGTCAGCCAAGTTACCGTGCGGGAAGCGTTCAGATTGTTGGAACATGAAGGCTTGGTTGAGGTCGTTCCGAGACGCGGTGCGGTGGTGTATTCGCTGTCTCCGGCCGATGTGGCAGAAATTACAGATTTGCGCGCAACGCTTGAAGCGCGCTTGATTGAAGCCGCAATACCGCAGTTATCTGCGGCCGACTATGCGATGGCCGAAACCACAATTAAACAACTAGAAAAGGCGCATCACATCGATGACCTGATTGCGTTGAATGTGATGTTTCATAAATGCCTCTACCACAAAGCGAACCGCCCTCGCACCATCGCGATACTGGATCGACTGCGTATCAGCATGGAACCGTATCTCCGCCTTTTGTGGTCAAAGACTGGCTATAAGATGGAGTCGCAGGCAGATCACAAAGAAATTCTCGTGCTCTGCAAAGCGGGCAAAGTGGTTGCAGCACAAAAGTATCTGCGACAGCATATTGAAAAAACGGGAAAGGAAATAGAGCAACTATTACACTCTCAGCTGCCCGCCGAATAATGTTGAATGGGCTTAGATCTCCGCCGTGTTTGGCGGAGTTGTTCAACAAATTTTCGACATTTCCCTATTAGACTAACGACATGCCTGGCGGTAGTTGTTGCTGGCGTGGCTCACACTTGGCGCTTGTGCTGCATGAACGACCAGAGCTTCTATGCCGGCTGACTGACAGCCCGTGCAGTTAAGCCGCGCAACGGGCGACAAAACCAGACGCCAGCCACCAATTGCACCCCCAAAGAAATCGCCCAAGACACTTGATGCGCAACTACGGCATAACCGCCTCCAGCGTGCGGCCAGGTATTCAGTAATAGTCCAAATCCATACTGCACAACGAAAGCGCCAGCAAAGATCGCTAAGGTCAAGCCGGTGCTGACACGACCGGCCAGATGTGCAGGAAACTCTCGCACCAGCGCCGCGTAAGTCAATATCCCCGATGTCCCGAACAACCCGTACATGCTCCACAACATCCACATTGGCAATGCCACGTCCAGCAAAATCAACAGCTGCGCCAACATGAACAAAAACATCCCTGCCCCTGCGGTGATATGCAAAGAAATACCGCGCTGCTGCAATCGTCGCGCCAGCCATCCCGAGCCCACCGCCCCCAGAACCATCGCCAGGCCGATCAGCGCTACGATATTTGCAGAAGCAACCGCCGGTAACCGGCTCACATCCTGCAAATACGGCCCAGCCCACAGACCTTGCACGCCAAGAAATACGCCCTGACTAGCCATTACGAACGGCGCAGTACGCCAAAAAATCGCGCTACGAAATATGCCGCCGATATCGTGCAATTGCGCTCTCAACGTGCTTTTAGGATGCTGCTCATTTTTTTCTGGGACTAGCGCGAACAGCGCGAGCACGACCAACAAGATCAATGCCGCCACCACCACAAACAGCATGCGCCAGGTGGTTAAGCCAAGCGCCCATGCAATCGGGGTGCCGGTCGCCACCGCGCCCAAACCGCCAATTGCATACATCGCGCCGTTCATCACAGGCAGGTGATCATGCGGATTCCAGGCGACGACTGCCTTCAGACCGGCCATCAGACATGCCGACGTCCCAATTCCTAGCAACAGTCGACCGATTAGCAGCGTGGAGAACTGTGCGCATTGGCCGATACCAACGCTCCAATCGCCGCCAACACCAGCAAATAAGCAAGAACCTTGCGTGGACCAAAACGATCAAGCAATATCCCCAAAGGCATTTGGCACGCAGCAAAAGCAAAGAAATACAAGCTGGTGAGAAGGCCTAACTGCGCTGGCGACAAACCAAGTTCGCTGCTGAGCATCGGCGCCAACGGCAAATTGATGCCGCGCGCCAGATAGGAGATGAAATAGCCTGCAGAAAATATCAGGAACACACGGGTAGCAAGTTTCATGGCAAGTCACTAATAAGAACAGAATATTGTCGATAGTAGACAGCCAGCTATACGAAAGCCAACGAAGTGTTTTATCCTTATATGTGAATAGAATTAACCGATTATCCGAACAGCCAATAATCAACCGTTGCCCTCATGTTTGAACGCCTGCCACCCACCCAGACCTTACGTGCTTTTGAAGCAGCCGCCCGCCTCGGCAACTACACCCGCGCCGGTGAGGAACTAAATCTGACGCATAGCGCTATCAGTCATCAGATCCGTGCCCTCGAGCAGCGCACGGGCCGCAAGCTGTTCCAGCGAGATGGTCGCAAAATGGTATTGACCGACAGCGGCCGTTTGCTGGCGGGAGAAGTACGGCAAGCGTTGCTGGCCCTGGATCGCGCGTTGCAATTGGGCCGGATCGAGCGCCAGCAAGGATCGCAAACGTTAAGCGTCAGCGCTTGGCTGGTGCCGCGACTGGCAGGATTTCATCAACTGCATCCGCACCTCAGCATCAGCTTGCACAGCGCGCACGAATTGAGCGAACTTGATTTCAACGATGCCGATGTCGCCATCTGGTACGGCCGCGCCGCTGACAAGAATTTCCGCTATAAACGTTTGTTCAAAGAAGTGGTTTTTCCGGTATGCAGCCCAGCGTTCGCCGCCAACCATCCAGCGATCACGCCGCAAGACCTGCCACGCCATTCGTTGCTGCGATTTGCGCATCATGGCGGCTGGGAGCCTTGGTTTATGGTCGCTGGCATCAAGCAAAGCGAGCCGAAGACAGGCCCGGTTTATGATGACCCGATGCATCTGCTAGATGCCGCTGCGGCCGATCAGGGCATCGCCCTGGCGCGCAGTTGCCTGGCGCACAACCATCTTGCCAGCGGTCGTCTAATACGGCTGTTCGACATTACGGCACCGGCCCGCGGTAGTTACTTCGCAGTTTCGCCTTTCGATACTGAAAAGGCTGAGGCAATTGCAGAATTTCAAGCATGGCTGATCGCTATTTTGCCGACTTTGCTGGCCAATGGCGAAGTCAGCCCCACGCACGGTGGCAAAGAAAAATAATGCGGCCAGACTACGGACCGCAAAATTGGTTGCATATGTAACGAACACCATCGTCATGTCTTCCTCCGTCAACCGGATCTGAGCGTATCCATTCCCCATCTAATATCGCCCGATGAAGGATTGCATGTGTGCGATTGATCGTCGCATTCGCAACGACGGTCGACAATTTTTATGATGAAATCGCACCCTATAAAGTTGTGCTTAAATATACAATATTGCTCTTAACCAAGCATGGCAACTGGTGATCTACCTATAAAAAGAGCAAGGGAAGAGTATGCATAACGACTTGATCAGCCGAATTGTGAGTTTAGTATTGGCAATCGGCATAGTTACCGGAATCGTTTGGATGATGTCCAAATCAATCGTATTTCCCGAAAAAGTCAAAACGCCCACGCCAGCAGCATCCGAGCCAATGCCGTCTTCAGCAAAAAATAACGCCTACTCGCCTCCGCCTAATACAGATCCTGCCAGAACATTCTCTCAAGAACTGCCGCAACCACCGCAGGCCGCACAATCGGGACAAATATACAAATGCGAATCAAACCATAAAGCAACTTACTCAGATCAAAAATGCCTTAGTACCGAACAAACTACAACAGTAAAAATCCGAGAAAGCAGCGGTGGCTTTGTCAGTCCAGATCAACAAACAATCGCAGAAACACGGGAAAGAATACGGCTTGGCATGTCGGATCCGGGGGCCGCAGTCATCACGAACAAAAGAGTTTCGGGAATGACGAACAACATGCAAGGGCAATGCTATTACCTTGCAAACGAAATCGATGTGATTGACGCCACATCCAGGCATAGGCTAACGGGACAAGAACAACAACGGCTTCGGATTCGTCGAGGAGATATCAGGGCGCGACAATACCGTTTGGGTTGTTAGGCTTGAATGTCCGAAACAACGATAATTAAAATGAAAGATCAAGTTAAGTACAACAGGCGCCCTCGCAATACTGACGTTAACATCGTCCACTCAACACCCCAGGCACCCATTAGCCCCACCGTTCGTGGAGAAATGCATGCTCTACGTGCACAAGTTGAGTTGCACCACACAAAGATCAATTTTTTACATGCTTCAAGCTGCCACAATCGATAAGCTACACAACTGCGCAGTATCTCTGCACTTGACCGATACCCACCTGGCTAGCGATTCGCTGAGGTGGACGAAGCAGTTGTATTTGAGCACTTCGCCATACGAATAACCTACCGGTAAATGACTTATGACCACCTACAGCTTTCTTGACGACTACAGCGAGGGCGCACATCCTCAGATTTTGCAAGCGCTCACAGCAACCAACTCGGTTCAGCAAGCACCCTATGGGGAAGATGCATATTCACACGAAGCGAAGGCAAAAATTCGAAGTCACCTGGCTAACCCAGATTGCGCAATATTCTTTGTTGCAAGTGGGACCCTGGCCAACATCATCACAATCGGAAGTTTTCTTCGTCCCCATGAAGCGGTTATCGCCGCAGCTTCCGGGCATATAGTGACGCGAGAAACTGGCGCTATCGAGGCAATTGGACATAAGATCATTACCGTCCCGCCAGTGAATGGCAAGCTCACACCCGATGGCATACGCGCTGCGTTAGAAGCGAATGCGCATTTCCCGCACATGGCCAAACCCCGCTTGGTATACATCTCAAATGCGACAGAGATCGGGACTATTTACTCTAAGGCAGAACTGCAAGCGATCTCAGACCTGTGCAGAGAACGAAAGCTGATCTTATATATGGATGGTGCGCGCCTTGGAGCGGCCCTTTCCGGCTACCAAAACGACTTGACGCTGACTGATATTGGACTATTGACGGACGCGTTCTGGATAGGAGGCACGAAAGTCGGCGCGCTTCTTGGAGAGGCAATCGTCATTACAAATCCATCGCTGGCCGAGGATTTTGCTTTCCATATCAAGCAGCGCGGCGGGTTGCTGGCAAAAGGACGGATTCTTGGTCTTCAATTTCAGGAGTTGTTCGGACCAACTAATTTGTTTTTTAATCTGGCCCTGCACTCCAATGCAATGGCTAAAAAATTAGCGACCGGAATAACAAATGCGGGATACGAGTTAGCAGCTAACACCGAGACCAACCAAGTTTTCCCTATCTTGCCAAATGCTTTAATTGCGTCGCTCAGCAAACTCTTTGCATTCTATGTATGGGAAAAACGGGGCGAGCACAATTCAGTCATTAGGCTGGTGACTTCTTGGGCGACAGAAGAGGCGCAGGTTGACCGCTTGGTCGAAGCCATCAACAGCGAAACTGTCAGCACAAACGTCTAGCTAGCATCGCCTTTGCGCTAAAGTTGCGCCGCAACGACGCATTTATCGGCATAGCCTGCGCGCAAATAATGAACGTAAGGGCGAATAAGCGGACTCATTAAGACATCGACTAAGCAATCGCGGCGCACCAGATTCGCCACTAAAAAATCCTCGGATTTTTCGGGAGATGGTGTATTCCTGAAGGTTGCAAAACCTATGTGCAACCGCGATTTTTATGGCATGAGCCGCAGTGCTGACGTGGTGCTTACCCGCATCCCACCGCAGTTCTGCTTCGATTAACGGCTATCTCATCCTCCGATTAACGTCTTTGGCTCTAAGTACGACTCCAAACCAAACACGCCAAACTCCCGGCCAATATCTCATCTCATACGGGTAGCACTAATCATTTTTCCAGAGGCTACTTGAATGATTAATAGTACGCCCAGAATCAAACGCAAATCAGTCTGAAAGCAAACCCGACATTACAGAATGTATTATCGCGTTACACACTCCCAAATATGGGAATGGCAGAAAATGTATAGCCATCAAAACATAAAAGCCTCCCGATTACTCGGGAAGCTTTATGTCTATTGGTGGGGCGTGTGTGACTCGAACACACGACCTACGGATTAAGAGTCCGCTGCTCTACCAACTGAGCTAACGCCCCAACAGGGGAAAGATTATAGCGGCTATTAACCGTTTCTAGCAAGTAATCTAGATTTAATAGTTTATTTCACTTCTACCCTTCCTCGCAAACAGATTTGCGAGGAAGGGAATCTTTATCAATTAACAAGACTGAAAACGACACTCCACGGCAGCAAAAATACTTTTCGCAAGATTTCCAACCGCATCGCGCCCTTCAATCCATATTAAAAATCTCAAACACGCTCAATAACAATCGCAATACCCTGCCCGACCCCTATACACATGGTACACAGCGCATAGCGACCGTTAATCCGTTGCAACTGATTAATTGCGGTCATGACGAGACGTGCACCGGATGCGCCTAGTGGATGTCCGAGTGCAATCGCACCGCCGTTTGGATTGACGCGGGGATCGTCGTCTTGCAAGCCAAGTTGCCGCAGTACAGCTAACCCTTGGGCTGCAAATGCTTCGTTGAGTTCGATTACGTCGAACTGATCTAGTCTCAACCCGGTTAGTTCTAATACTTTTAATGTTGCGGGAAACGGTCCAATGCCCATGACGCGTGGCGCAACGCCAGCTGTAGCCATGCCGACGATGCGTGCTCTCGGGGTCAGGCCATATTTAGCAGCGGTGGCGTCATTTGCCAACAGTAATGCGCAGGCGCCGTCATTCACACCGGATGCATTACCGGCTGTGACCGTGCCATCTGCTTTGACGATGGGCTTGAGTTTTGCTAATACCTCAAGCGACGTCGCGCGTGGATGTTCGTCTTTGCTGATGACGATGGCGTCGCCTTTTTTTGGCGTAATTGTGACCGGTGCTATCTCGCTATCGAAGAATCCCGCTTGTTGCGCAGCAATGGCTTTCATTTGGCTGGAGACAGCCATTTTGTCTTGATCGGCGCGGTTGATGCCGTATTCGGTGGCGACATTTTCAGCTGTTTCGGGCATCGAATCGACGCCGTATTGAGCCTTCATTAGTGCATTGATGAAGCGCCAGCCGATGGTTGTATCTTCCATTTTGGCGGCGCGTGAAAATGCGCTTTCAGCCTTACCCATGACGAAAGGTGCGCGACTCATACTTTCGACGCCGCCAGCGATCATCAGTCCTGCTTCGCCACTTTTGATGGCACGAGCCGCGGTGCCGATAGCGTCTAATCCCGATCCGCACAAGCGATTGACGGTTGCGCCGGGGACGTCTATCGGCAGACCAGCCAATAGCGCCGACATGCGGGCAACGTTGCGATTATCTTCGCCTGCCTGATTCGCGCAGCCATAGATCACGTCGGTCACAGCTTGCCAGTCGACTTGTGGATTACGCGCAATTAAAGCGCGGATCGGGACTGCCCCGAGGTCGTCAGCGCGAACGCCTGACAACGCACCGCCGTAGCGACCGAAGGGTGTTCGTTGGGCATCGCAAATGAAAGCATGGGACATTAAAATCTCCTGAATATAGAGGTAACAGGTATAGGGGTTATGACGGCATTTTTGTCAGGATTACTACGATTGCGCAGCAACATTCGGCAGCGCAATCAATCTATGCAATTCGGCAGTATCAGCAAGCGTTGACCAACGTTACCGCGGTCACTTTTTGCAGCTCATCGAACGATAATCCGGCGACGATATCGATCACTTTAGCGCCATCGGGGGTCAAGTCGATCACGGCCAGATCGGTATAAATCCGGCTAACGCAGCCTATGCCAGTGAGCGGATAAGTGCACTCGGAGACGAGTTTGCTCGCCCCGGATTTGGTCAGATGCTCCATCATGACGTAAGTCTTTTTGGCACCGATGGCAAGATCCATTGCGCCGCCAACGGCTGGAATCGCATCCGGTGCGCCGGTGTGCCAATTGGCGAGGTCGCCGCTGGCGGAAACCTGAAACGCGCCAAGTACGCACACATCCAGATGGCCACCGCGCATCATTGCAAAACTGTCCGCGTGATGGAAGAAGCAGCCGCCCGCCAATAGCGTCACCGGTTGCTTGCCTGCATTGATCAGGTCATAGTCTTCTTCACCCTCAGCGGGAGCCGGTCCCATGCCGATCACGCCGTTTTCGCTATGCAGAATAACTTCGCGATCACTCGGCAAATGATTGGCGACCATCGTTGGCAAGCCAATTCCAAGGTTGACGACATCGCCATCGGCAATATCTTGCGCCACGCGCACTGCCATTTGTTCTCTGGACCATTTTTTCATATTGCCGCCGGTTGTTGTCGCGTTGGTTAATTTCTCACTCATTCTTCTTTCCCCCTTAAGCCTTGAAGCCAGCCGGACCGGTGGCGACGCGTGCTACTTGCACCACGCGTTTTATATACAGGCCCGGTGTGATGACCGTCTCTGGATCAATGCTGCCCAGCTCGACGATATCGTGTACCGAGGCAATGGTGATCTTGGCGGCGCTGGCCATAATCGGGCCGAAATTGCGGGCGGTCTTGCGATAAGTCAGATTGCCCCAGCGATCGCCAGCCTCGGCCTTGATCAGCGCAAAATCTGCATGAATCGGATATTCCAATACATACATACGACCATTGATCTCGCGCGTTTCGCGACCATTTGCCAAATCCGTGCCGTAACCGGTCGGGCTGAAAAATGCGCCGATGCCCGCCCCTGCCGCACGAATGCGCTCGGCCAGATTGCCTTGCGGCACCAGTTCCAGTTCAATCTTTCCGGCGCGATATAAACCATCAAAAATATGCGAATCTGCCTGACGTGGGAAGGAGCAAATGATCTTGCGCACCTGACCGTTTTTTAATAAAGCCGCCAGGCCCGTTTCGCCATTGCCAGCGTTGTTGTTGACGATCACCAGATCTTTAGCGCCTTGCGCAATCAGGCCATCGATCAATTCGGCGGGCTGACCAGCCCCTCCAAAGCCGCCAATCATGACGGTTGCGCCATCGTGAATATCTGCTAGCGCGTCTGCTACGGTATGGACAATTTTATTAATCATGGCCTATTCGAACAATTGGTTGAAAATCGATAGAAAAGTTCTTATAATGAACAAATATTCGTATTTAGAACTTAATGACGTAAGAATAGTCATCCGATAAGGCCTTGTCAATGGTCTTGTCTGGTCGATTATTGAAATTAGGTGGATCAGAGGTGGGCGTAAAAATCGGCACATAGCGCTGTTGTCCGTGGCCTACAATAATGCGCATCGTTGCATGTTAAGCAAAAGAAAAGAGGTTTGAATGTTGCATCCTGTTCCGTTATCAGAAGCCGAAGACACGCAAATTGCCGCATCCGACCCCAAACCCGGCGACAGCTATGTGCAATCTTTTGCACGCGGACTGGCTGTGCTGCGCAGTTTTGGGGCTGGCGCACCGGCCCAGACGTTGACTGAAGTCGCCGAACGGGCTGGGTTGACACGAGCTGGTGCACGACGGATTTTGCTGACCTTGTTACATCTCGGCTATGTCGAGACTGAGGGACGTCTATTTCGTTTGACGCCTAAAATTTTGGAATTGGGTTTCGCTTACCTGTCGTCATTGCCGGTATGGACGCAGGCGCAGCCGGTAATGGAAGAGTTGGTGGAGAGTCTGCGCCAATCCTGCTCTGCCGCTGTGTTGGACGGTGATGAAATCGTCTATGTATTACGGGTCCCGGCCCATAAAATCATGTCGATCAATCTTGGCGTTGGCAGCCGTCTTCCGGCTTACTGCACATCGATGGGAAGAGTGCTATTGGCCGGTTTGCCGCCTGCGACACTCAAAGAACGCGTTGCCAGCATGACGCTAACGCCATTAACACCACACACAATAGTTGATCCGGAGCGCTTGCAAGCGGCAATCGAACAAGTGCGGATTCAGGGTTGGTGTCAGATCAGTGAAGAACTCGAACAAGGGCTGGTCTCGCTGGCAGCACCGATTGTCGATCGCAATGGCAGGGTCGTCGCGGCAATCAACATCAGCGGTCAGGTAAACAATCCGGGACCGGCCAGTTTGCTAGAAAAGAGCCTGCCTAAATTATTGGCCGCAGCAGCAAAAATCAATGTACTGGTGCGTGCGCAACAGTGATGGTGCGGCTAATTTGTGAGGCGGCTGCACGTCGGCCTCATCGCCTTGCCCAAACGCTCTAAAACTTTGATGTTCATAGGTTAGCAGCGAATCACGAACCCCTTTACACCGAAAAGACCGCTCCACAAGATAGGCTGCCGAATATTTACGTCTGACCGCGATAGTTTGTACAATCACCATCGCCCATTTGCCCTTCATCAAGGAGATTTCATGTCAACGCCAAAACAGCCGCTATCCCGCACCTTTGGTTTGCGTACTTTAGCCGTACATGCCGGTCAGGCACCGGATATCACCACCGGTGCCACCGCGACACCGATCGTCGCTACGTCATCCTTTGCATATGACGATTTCGATGCGGGTGTGCGGCGGTTTAACGGCGAGCAACCGGGATTCTTATACAGTCGCTTTGCCAATCCGACCGTACAAACCTTTGAAGCGAAGATGGCTGCGCTAGAAGGCGCAGAAAGCGCTGTGGCATTTTCCAGTGGCTCAGCCGCTGTTTCATCGACATTGCTTGGGCTGGTTTCTGCCGGGGATGAGGTCATTTATGTCGGCACGGTGTATGGCGGGACTGACGGGATATTACGCGGACTATTGCCGCGCCTTGGCATTCGGACGATTCCAGTGCCGGATTTGGCCAGTGTTCAGGCGCAACTCAGCCCACGTACCAGACTGATCTATGTGGAGACGCCAGCCAATCCGGTGATGGGCATTATTGATCTGGCAGAAGTTGCGCGTATTGCGCATGAGGCTGGAATTCTCAGCGTTGCCGACAACACTTTTTCTACGCCATGCCTGACCCAGCCGTTGGCGCTGGGGATCGATGTCGTTGTACATTCGGCGACCAAATACATCGGCGGTCATGGCGACGCCACTGGCGGTGTAGCTTTGGGCCGCGCAGACCTGATGAAAACCATCCGTTCAATCGGCATGAAAGAACTTGGCGGCTGCATGAGTCCGCATGAGGCCTTCATGTTTATTCGCGGCTTAAAAACGTTGCCGCTGCGAATCGAGGCCGCCTGCGACAACGCACAACAAATCGCCGCGTTCTTGCATAGCCATCCGGCAGTAGAGCGCGTGTATTACCCCGGCCTGCCCTCACATCCCGGACACGAAATTGCGCGCCGCCAGATGCGACGTTTCGGCGGCATCCTGTCGTTTGAGTTTCGCGGTGGCCGTGCGATGGCGCGTCTCTTCCTAGATCGTTTGCAACTGGTCACGCAAGCGGTATCGGTCGGCGATGTCGATTCGTTAGCCTGTCATCCTGCCTCCACCACGCATAGCGCTGTGGCCGAGGCTATTCGTTTGAAGAATGGCGTGACGGAAGGACTCGTCCGCTTTAGTGCTGGCATCGAAGACCCGGAGGATCTGCTGGCAGATGTCGAACAGGCGTTAGCCCATGCCAGCAAAGAGGTCTGAACAAGCTGCATTAATGCCATTAATGCATTAAATAAAAGGTGCCCACAATCTGCATTGTGAGCACCTTTTATTTCGTCAACCCTATTGCAACCGCAAAGCGGCTCGCAACAAATAAGTCGATAACCTCTTAAACCCGACGCGGTGCGACCACTGCCTCTATCGAACGCCCGATCGCCAGAATACGATGATCGGTATTCTGCGTACCCGCGATCATGAGACCGACTGGCGCGTCACCCGCTTGATGGCAAGGCACAGAAAGTGCGCAACCATCAAACAAATTAACAACTGACGGATTGCGCAACATACGGCCATTAATGCGGTAGTAACTCTCGTCGTCCTTCAACACCTCGGCAATAGTTGGCGCGATGTCCGGTGTGGTTGGCATCAGCATCGCATCATAGCCAGCTGCGGCCTGATTGATCGAGCGGATAAACTCGCGCCGCAGCGTCAGCAACTGCACATAATCGGGCGCGCTGATGGCCGCACCGGTTTTGATCCGAGCCAATACGCGCGGATCGTACTTGTCAGCGCCATTCTCAATATATTTGCGGTGCCAGGCATAGGCCTCCGAAGCAGTGATCATTCCGCGTGGATTGATGTTTGCCGCTTGCGCAAACTCAGCCATCGGCAATTCGACGATCGTTGCACCCGCTGCGGACAGTCGCGACAGGGCGATAGCAAATGCACGTGCCACCGGCTCTGACAAGTCGGTTTGAAAGAAAGTCTTTGGCACAGCAAAGCGTAATCCACGCAACGAGGGCGCATCCGGCACCTGGACGGCCTCGGCGGTAAGCACTGCATCCATCAGCGTGCAATCGGCCACACTCCAGCTAATTGCCCCTGCTGAATCCAGCGTCGTTGATAAAGGCATCACGCCTTCTAACGGCACACGGCGTTGTGTCGGTTTAAATCCAACCAAACCGTTAAGTGCCGCCGGAATCCGCAACGAGCCGCCAGTATCGGTACCGATAGCAGCGACTGCCATACCGTCGCCGACAGAAATCGCTCCGCCTGAGGTCGAACCGCCTGGAATCCGGCCGGTAGCACGGTCATACACATTTTTTGGTGTGCCGTAATGCGGGTTCACGCCCAATCCGGTATAGGCAAATTCGACGGTATTAGTGCGTCCGATAATGACCGCTCCAGCCTTACGCAATCTGGCAACAACCGTCGAATCACGCACTGCAGGAGGTTGCCCAATCAATACCGTAGAACCGCCCAATGTAGTTTGCCCTGCTTCATCAAACAAATCTTTGATCGAGATAGGAATACCGGCGATCGGCGAGGCAACGATTCCTTTGCGGCGCTGCGCATCAATCTCAGTCGCCACCGCCCGCGCCTGCGCGGCGTACACGGTCATGAAAGCACGCGCACCCTCAAGATTTGGATCGCCGATAGCGGCAATCGCCTCTTCTACTAGCTGGCGGCTGGTGAGCGAACCGGCGGCCATCCGCTGCGACATTTCCGTTATCGACAACTTGCCCATAGCGGTGCTGCCAGTCGTCCGCGCAAACACTTGCGGCACAACCGTGCTCAACCCGGCAAGGGCTGCATAACAACCTGTTTTTTGCAAAAAATTGCGACGTTGCGTATCCATTTCTATCTCCATTAACATTATTTATCGCGGCGCTTGATGACTGGCCAACGTCGTTATAAGCACGTGCTATGCCATACGCAAACTGCGTTAGCAAAGGTCTGAAAACTAGTGGTTTTTATGCTGAAGCGCATAGAAACTCACACGAATTCACAAGGATTTTCAGAAAATATAAGAAAATCTGGATGGAAATTCAGACGACAAAAAAACCGATTTCCGAAAAAAGTAACAAGGCCTTAAGCCCTCTTCCAACGCAACTTAAAACAAGTCATGTAACTCACAGCAACTCAATCAATCGCCCGCCCGGCAGCCAACTGATATTTCTTAAGTTTGTCATACAGGGTTTTTTTGGGTAAGCCGAGGCGCTCTGCCGTCAGCGCAACATTGCCCTCGTTGGCAGTCAGCGCTTCGGCAATCAACCTGCGTTCATAGGCGTCGATCTGCTGCGGCAAGGTGGCAGCATCAGCCGCGATTTCTGGCAGCCGATCATGGCTATCTGCCCAGCCTTCGGCCACGCCCAACACCAGGCGATCAGCAAAATTGCGTAACTCGCGCACGTTGCCCGGCCAGTCGCGTGCTTGCCATTGCGTCATATCGGCTGGCGACCATTCTGGAAGCGGCCGTTGATAGCGGACCGCAGCGCCTTGCGCAAAATAGGCTAGCAGCAATGGGATATCTTCGCGCCGCTCGGACAGACGTGGCAAGCCTATGCTGACGACGCCAATCCGGTAATACAAGTCTTCCCGAAACTTGCCAGCCGCGCTGAGTTCCAGCAAGTCGACCTTGGTGGCGGCGACGATGCGGCAATCGATCTCGATGCTGTCGTTACCGCCCAATCGTTCCAGACGGCGCTCTTGCAACACGCGCAATAACTTCACTTGCAACGCCAGCGGCATACTTTCGATTTCATCCAGAAATACCGTGCCGCCTTTGGCATATTCAAGTTTACCGATGCGACGTTTCTGCGCACTGGTAAAAGCACCCGCTTCATGCCCGAAAATTTCACTTTCGAACACCGATTCTGGCAGCGCACCGCAATTGATCGCGACGAAAGGCCCTTTGCGCCCGCTGGCGATATGCAACTGGCGTGCGACCACCTCTTTACCGGTGCCGGTCTGCCCATTGATCAGGATATCGACCGCAGTCGGGCCGACACTCCGAATCATGGTCCGCACCCGTTCGGTTGCCGCAGATTGTCCGATCATCGCGGGCATGTCCGGATGCGCTGACCATGCGGCCTTAAGACGGCGATTCTCCAGGACAAGGTGACGCTTTTCTTGTGCGCGGCGGGCAGTTTCCATCAATCTTTCCGAGGCGAACGGCTTTTCTATGAAATCGTAAGCGCCCTGACGCATGGCCTCTACCGCCATGCTGACGTCGCCATGACCGGTCACAACGATTACCGGCAGGTCTGGGTCCAGCGCGACGACTTGCGCCAATACTTCCAGCCCTGAACGGCCCGGCAAGCGCACGTCGGTCACGATTACGCCCGCAAAATCGGCACGCAACCACGGCTGCGCCTGTTCCGCGCTTTCACAAGCGTGCACCGTAAAATCTCCCAGCTCAAGCGTTTGCGCAGTCGCCTTGCGCACCGCGTCTTCATCTTCGATTAATACCGCTTCAAGCGTCAATACGCTGGTTTCCATCAAGACTCCATAATTTGCAATAACGGCAATCGCAGCAGAAATTCTGCGCCACCATCGCTATGATTATTTGCCGTCAATTGGCCGTCCATCGCCTGCACAATCGACGAAGAAATCGCCAGACCAAGGCCAAGCCCTTTACCAGATGGTTTAGTCGTAAAAAATGGCGCAAACAAATGCTGCGCTACCTGTTCAGGGATACCCGGTCCGAAGTCGCGGATACGGATAACGGCGGTATTTTCTTCGCGCTCTAATGACACGCAGATGGATTTTCGCTCTACCGTGGCGACCGCATCGATCGCATTGTGCAACAAATTAATCAGCACTTGTTCCACCCTTACCGTATCGCCGATCACCTGTAAGGACTCACGAATCTCGATATCAAGATGCACTGCATGCTGTTTAAATTCGTTTTGTAATAATGCTGCGGAGGCATTAATTGCCTGCGCCAAATCGACCACAGCGACGGTTTCGTGACTTTTTCTGGCGAAACCTTTGAGTTGCCCGATGATAGTTCCCATACGGGCGCTGGCAGCACTGATATGCGCCAGATTTTCACCTGCTTGCGTCGCCTGGCCGCGTGCCAAAAAAGTCACGGCATTATCGGCAAAAGCGCGGATCGCCGCCAACGGCTGATTCAATTCATGGGTAACGCCAGCCGCCATCTGGCCCAACATCGCCAGCTTACCGGCCTGCACCAATTCGTTTTGTGTGGAGCGCAGCAAATGCTCGGTTTCCTTTAATTTCACATATTTAATTTCAAGATTCTGATTGGCTAATTGCAGCTCTTGCGTGCGTTGTACGATTTTTTGTTCTAGTTCTACCGCTGCACGTTGCAATGCATTGCGCGACTCCAGCCGCTCCTGCAAACGGCGGCGGCGCTGGTACATCGCCCACAATGTTGCGCATGCCGTTCCCATCAATAACGACACCGCCAAAGTCCACAATGACGCCACCCGCTGGACCCGTGCCTGCGACGGAAACAACATCAGTTGCCATCCCAGACGGCCAATCGGTCGCGTCAAATGCGCACCGAATCCAGCCTGCGTCGCCTTCGGCAGCGCGGCAACCGGCGTGATAGTTTGGTTAGCGTATTGCAGTGTCCCCGACATATCGTTCTGCACCGCGTTATCCAACGGTTGCAAGCTGTGATATTTCCAGGCGGGACGATTGCTTAAAAACACCACTCCGCTTTGATCGGTAAGTGTGATGGGGCTTTCGCTACTGCGCCAGGTATCTTCAAATTCTGCCAAATCGATCTTGACCGTCATGATACCGATAGGCGCAACCGATCCGTGCACCGCGCCGGAAGGATAGACAGGCTGAGCAATGAAATAGCCAGGCTGGTTAGTCGCATTGCCAATGCCATAGAAACGTCCGGCACGGCCTTTGATTGCTTCCAAAAAATAGGGGCGAAAGCGGAAATCCTTGCCGACAAAACTGAATGGCTGATCCCAATTACTGGATGCCAGCGTCATGCCGTTGCGATCCTGCATATAGATCGCGACTACTTTCGATTGGCGCTGAATTGCCTGCAAAGTCAGATTCAGACGCTGTATGACGACCGGGTCATCTGGATGGGTTAATGCTTGTTCGACATCGGCCTGATAGCCCAGCGCGAACGGCAGGGTTTCGAATTTTTCTAATACTGATTCAAGATCGAGTGCGATGATCTGTAGCTGCGCTTCGCCCGCTTCCCGGCTGTCATTAGTCGCTTTGATCGCGGCAAGTACATACGTTGCAAAGACCACCGCAATGATAAAACCGATGCCCGACACCAGCAAAACCGTGGATTTTTTAAAGCTCATCTGATCGCCAACATAGTTGCCAATGGGTGCATAAATCGCGCGCTAGCCGAATACGTAGATTCAACGTCATTGAAATGTGGCGCCGAATTGCGCCACGGAAGTCATATTAACGCTAGCGCGCTTCACCGTCAGCAGCGCAGATCAGAAAATTTGCGCCTTAAGCTTCGTTTTTGAGATAACCCTCTTTACCTGGATCACGCATCCGGAATGTGACCACTAATCCAATTGCACACATTGCGGTGACATACCAATAAAAAGTAGACTCCATACCGATCGATTTCAACGATAACGCCGCAAATTCAGCCGAACCGCCAAACACCGCGTTGCCCACCGCGTAAGACAATCCCACGCCTAAAGCGCGCACTTCCGGCGGAAACATTTCCGCTTTGATCAAACCGCTAATCGAGGTATAGAAACTGATAATCGCCAAAGCCAGCACCACTAAACCAAAGGCTGCATAGGGATTCGATACATCTTTCAGTGCGTGCATGATGGGCACGGTACACAGTGTTGCCAGCACACCGAACCACAACATCGAAGTACGACGACCAATTTTGTCGGATAACGCGCCGAACAGCGGTTGCATCAACATATAAACCAGCAACGCGACCGTCATCACACTGCTGGCGGTCTTGGCATTCATACCTGCCGTATTTACCAGATACTTTTGCATGTACGTGGTAAAAGTATAAAAAATCAACGAGCCGCCTGCGGTAAAACCGACTACCGTCATGAACGCGCCCTTGTGCTTCATTAGTCCGGCTAGCGTACCTGCATCTTTGCTCTTTCGGGTTTCTGCAGTGGAAGTCTCGCTCAAGGATTTACGCAGATATAACGCAACGACTGCCCCGACTGCGCCCAGCATAAACGGCACGCGCCAACCCCAATCTCGCAATTGCTCAGTGCTCAGCAATTGTTGCAATATGACCAACACCAACACGGCCAGTAATTGCCCGCCGATTAACGTCACATATTGAAATGAAGCATAAAAGCCACGCCGGCCTTTCAGCGCCACTTCGCTCATGTACGTCGCGCTGGTGCCATATTCGCCACCCACCGACAGCCCCTGAAACAGGCGTGCGATCAATAGAAATACCGGTGCAGCCGCGCCGATGGTGGCATAAGTCGGTAAAAAAGCGATCATCAATGAACCGCCGCACATCATCAGCACCGAAATCATCATCGACGCCTTACGACCATGCTTGTCGGCGATGCGTCCAAACAGCCAGCCGCCGATCGGGCGCATCAAAAAACCAGCCGCAAATACACCGGCGGTATTTAACAATTGAGTGGTTGGGTTACCGCTAGGGAAAAATGCCGGGGCAAAATAAATCGCGCAAAACGAGTAAACATAAAAATCGAACCACTCGACCAGATTGCCGGACGAAGCGCCGACGATAGCGAAAATACGCTTCCGGTTATCGGCTGCCGTAGTTGGGGGAAGCTTGGACATGTCTGTCTCCTGTTGATTGAATTGTGTGGCGGGTATTGCAGACTTCGTGCCAACTAACGCAACAATGCCAAGTCACTGATTTATAAAGATTTATTTCAGCCGAGATAAAATAATGCCCCATTTTTGTGCGGAAATTCAGAATCAAACGTGACCGCATTCCGAGAACCCGCGGAAAAACCCACACATAGAAAGCCGGTATTAAGAGCCAACTGCACGCCCAGATATTCCGCGATGCGGAAAAATTTGTAATGCCTATTGTTTTACAAGAAGAACGCCGCATATCCCACTCCAGATCACCCGTCGGTGGAAAAAATGATAATCTCCCTTCATTCATCTCTCCGACTTTGTGTTCGCTTTCAAGGAACTGGTATGCGTACCTATGACAAGTTGATTGCTGTAATTCGTGTTGGTCAAAGGAGCCGTAGCTTGCGCCCCTCCTTTGGCCCGAATTCGCACGACGGTGTAATGACACCGTCCGGCAAGTCAACTTTTTCATAACGTACCAAGACGCCCGGACAATCTGGGCTATACCACCTTAAAAGGCACTATCATGACCCGCAAGACCCCTATCGAACGCTATCGCAATATTGGCATCAGCGCGCACATCGACGCTGGCAAAACCACGACTACCGAACGCATTTTGTTCTACACCGGCGTCAAGCATAAAATTGGCGAAGTCCACGATGGCGCAGCCACGATGGACTGGATGGAGCAGGAACAAGAGCGCGGCATCACCATCACGTCGGCGGCTACGACTGCCTTCTGGAAAGGTATGGGCGGAAATTTCGCCGAGCATCGGATTAACATTATCGACACCCCCGGTCACGTCGATTTCACCATTGAAGTTGAGCGTTCCATGCGCGTGCTAGATGGCGTCGTCATGGTGTATGACGCCGTCGGTGGCGTGCAACCGCAATCCGAAACAGTCTGGCGTCAAGCAAATAAATACGCCGTTCCGCGTGTGGCCTTCATCAACAAAATGGATCGGGTCGGCGCAGATTTTTTCCGCGTATATCAACAGATCAAAGATCGACTCAAAGGCAACCCTGTTCCGATTCAGATTCCTGTCGGCGCAGAGGATCAGTTTTTGGGCGTGATCGACCTCGTCAAGATGAAAGCCATCATTTGGGATGACGAAAGTCAAGGCGTAGTTTTTGACTATCGAGAAATCCCTGCCGACTTGCTTGCTTTGGCGCAAGAATGGCACGACAAAATGGTCGAGCAAGCTGCCGAGGCAACCGACGAACTGATGGAAAAATATCTCAGCGGCGCACAACTTAGCGAGGCCGAAATCATCCACGGCCTGCGTGTACGCGCCGTTGCCAACCAGATCGTCCCGATGCTGTGCGGCAGCGCGTTCAAAAACAAGGGCGTGCAGGCGCTGCTGGATGCAGTCGTCCAATATATGCCGTCGCCGCTAGACGTCCCGGCGATCCTAGGGCACGACGAAAACGATCAGGAAATTGAACGCCATCCCGCTGACAATGAGCCATTTTCTGCGCTTGCTTTCAAGATCATGACCGATCCTTTTGTTGGTCAATTGACTTTTTTCCGGGTCTATTCCGGCGTGGTCAATTCTGGCGATGCGGTCTATATTCCGGTCAAAGGCAAAAAGGAAAGACTCGGCCGTATTTTGCAAATGCACGCCAACGAACGCAAAGAAATCAAAGAAGTGTATGCGGGCGATATCGCGGCCGCAGTGGGGCTAAAAGACGTAACAACCGGCGACACATTGTCGGACCCGGAACACGTGATTATCCTTGAGCGCATGATTTTTCCTGAGCCGGTAATTTCACAGGCGGTGGAACCAAAAACCAAGCCCGATCAAGAAAAGATGGGGATGGCGTTAAATCGTCTGGCGCAAGAAGATCCATCATTCAGAGTACATACCGATGAAGAATCTGGCCAGACGATCATCTCCGGCATGGGCGAATTGCATCTGGAAATTCTGGTAGATCGGATGCGTCGCGAATTTGGCGTTGAAGCCACCGTCGGTAAGCCGCAAGTCGCCTATCGCGAAACGATTCACAAAGCCGTGGAAGACGTCGAAGGAAAATTCGTCAAACAATCCGGTGGACGTGGGCAATACGGGCACGTGGTCCTGAAACTGGAACCACTTGCCCCAGGAAAAGGCTATGAATTTGTAGACGCCATCAAAGGCGGCGTAGTACCGCGTGAATACATTCCAGCAGTCGACAAAGGCATACAGGAAACCCTCAAAAGCGGCGTGCTGGCGGGATATCCGGTGGTCGATGTCAAGGCAACGCTGACCTTTGGTTCTTATCACGATGTCGATTCCAATGAAAACGCGTTCCGCATGGCTGGATCAATTGCGTTCAAAGAAGGCATGCGGCGCGCCAATCCGGTATTGCTAGAACCGATGATGTTGGTCGAGGTAGAAACGCCGGAAGATTTCATGGGCAACGTCATGGGCGACCTGTCATCACGCCGCGGCATGGTGCAGGGAACTGACGACATCGCTGGCGGCGGCGGCAAAACTATCCGCGCAGAAGTCCCTCTGGCAGAGATGTTTGGCTACTCCACCACGCTACGTTCGCTTACCCAGGGGCGAGCAACGTACACGATGGAATTCAAACATTATGCGGCGGTGCCGAAGCATATTTTGGATCAGATACGCGTGACCAAAGGCTAATACCACGTCTGACAAAACAGGCTCATTTGTATCTAAATGTCTTTTAAAGGTTATTTTTAGCGGCTATCGGTTGTTAAAAATAACTTCCCCTACTCCTCTGCCAATGACCAAATTGGCTTCCGATTTCGGTGGATTATCACGTTGCTGGCAATCCACCGAAATCAATTATTCTGAACAACAAGTATTGCATTGCAACATCAACTCTTCTTGCTTAACTGATTTCTTTGGATAAAAATGTAATCGGTTACATTTTTTATTCATTTGACATGCATCCTATTGAACCCTCCTTTTCCACCCCTGATTCGCCAGTCTCGATTGCAGCTGTCGCAGAGCATGCAGGGGTTTCTGTCGCCACAGTTTCACGGGTTATGAATGCCCAGGACGGTGTGCGGCCAAAGACGCGGGACAAGGTTTTGGCCTCTGTCGAAACGCTTGGTTATCGGATGAATTATCTGGCACGTAACTTACGCACCGCCGAAAGCCGATTACTGCTGACGATGGTGCCAGATATTGGCAATCCGTTCTATGCAGAGATCATGCGCGGCATCAATTCAGTGGCGCTTCAACATGGCTATTTCGTGCTGCTGTGCGACACCGGCGCGGATGCAAAACAAGAGCGTTCCTACTTCGACTTGCTCCGCACCCGTCGTGCGGATGGCGCGATTTGCCTTGATCCGGATACGATTCAACACGCATCGGCGAGCGATGCCACGGGCTTGCCGTGGGTCGCCTGCTGTGAGTTCGATCCCACAGTTGCCGTACCTTACGTCAGCATCGATAACCAACGGGCTGCGGGCGACGCGATCCGGCATTTGCTGGAACGGGGACATCGGCGTATCGGTTTAATCAACTCGGATGAACGCTATCTGTATGCACGGCAACGGCAAGCTGGTTACCTCGACGCCATGACCGCTGCGGGGCTGACGCCGCGTCCCGAATGGTGCAAAACCGTGCAATGTCTGGATTACGCCGCAGGGGCGGCTGCCACGCTGGAGATGATGGCCCAACCTGATGCGCCGACGGCGATTTTTGCAGTCTCCGATACGCTTGCCATAGGTGTGCTGAGCGGCCTGCGCCAACTTGGCAAGCGTGTACCAGAAGATGTCGCGGTAATCGGCTTCGATGATATCGCCGTCGCGGCACAAATTAATCCGGGCTTAACGACGATTGCCCAGCCAATGCGCGCATTGGGCGAAACCGCGGCAAACCTTCTATTGCAACGTCTGCATGCGCCCACGGTGCCGGTTCCCGGCATTTTGCTGAATCATCAACTGGTTATTCGAGGGAGTACTTAATTGCCTAACCGTCATTCACATACCGTTAGCTTCAAAAACATCTGCAAAGATTTTGGCCCGGTGCGCGTGTTGCATGACGTCAATTTTGATTTAACGCCGGGACGCGTCTATGGCCTGCTAGGAGAAAACGGCGCAGGCAAATCGACGCTGATGAAAATTCTGGCTGGGTACGAGAACGTTAGCGATGGCCAGTTGGTCATTGACGGTGAACCGCGACGCTTCACCAGCTCCCGCGACGCCGAAGCTTTGGGGATTGTGTTAATCCATCAAGAATTCAATCTCGCCGAACATTTGACGGTGGCACAAAATATTTTTCTCGGCCATGAAAAGCACAAAGGCTGGTTGCTCGACGATGCTGCGATGCGGACCGAGGCTACGGGTTATCTGCAACAGGTCGGTCTGGATATCAGCCCCGATACCAAAGTACGGCATTTGATCGTGGCCGAAAAACAGTTGGTCGAAATCGCCAAAGCGCTGGCACGCAAAGCACGACTTCTAATTATGGACGAGCCGACCGCCACCCTGACCTCCTCCGAAACACAGCGATTATTTGCCGTAATGGATCAGCTCAACGCCGACGGCGTCACCATTTTATACATTTCGCACAAACTCGATGAGGTCGAACGCGTGACCGATGAAGTCATCATTATGCGCGATGGTCGCTTTATCACCCGTGAGCCTACAGCCGGATTAACGCGACAACAAATGGCGAATTTGATGGTTGGCCGCGATCTGTCGGACATGTTTCCTGAGAAATCTGGCCACGCCGCCGATGCGCCGATTTTGCTGAAAGTTGATGGCTTAAGCGTACCGGGTTGGTCGAAAGATTTAACGTTTGAAGTACGCGCTGGAGAAATATTAGGCTTTGCCGGGCTGGTCGGTGCAGGTCGTACCGAATCCTTCGAAGCGTTAATTGGCCTGCGTCCGCGCAGCGCCGGAAAAATAACATTGAATGGCAAGCCAGTCGACCTGCGCAATCCACGTCAGGCAATGCAACAGGGCATCACCTATTTAAGCGAAGACCGCAAAGGTAAAGGCTTGCACGTCAATCTTGGCCTGCGCGAAAACCTGACCATGATGACGGTAGAACGCTACGCAGATCCATGGCTAAACGTTAATGCAGAAAAAAAGGCGATGAGCGACGCGATCACGGCATTCAACATCCGTACCGGCGATAAAGGCGGCAATATCAAAGCCAGCATGCTGTCCGGCGGTAACCAGCAAAAACTGGCGTTAGCCAAAATTTTGCACCCCGATCCCAACGTCATCATTCTGGATGAGCCAACCCGTGGGGTCGACGTCGGTGCCAAACGCGACATCTATTTTTTGATTAAAAAATTGGCTATGGAAGGGCGTGCAGTCATCGTCATTTCGTCCGAATTGATCGAGCTTATCGGCCTTTGCCATCGCGTTGCCGTGATGCGCGCAGGCACCCTACAAACCACGCTCGACAGCGAGCATTTGACTGAAGAGGAGTTGATTGCACATGCAACCGGCACACACTAACGCACGTACCAGCTCCGCAGCTGCAATCTTCGGCCGCATCAAAAATATGGGCCCATTGCTCGGATTGATCGCGTTGTGCATCGTCGGCACGCTGCTCAATCCCGACTTTGCCACAGTCGACAATATGATGAACGTGCTCACCCGCACCGCCTTTATCGGCATCATCGCGGTCGGCATGACGTTCGTGATTATTTCAGGCGGGATTGATTTGTCGGTGGGATCAATGGCAGCACTGATTGCTGGCAGCATGATTTATCTCATGAATACGCTGATGCATGGTTTTGGTGGCGTTCACTTTAGTCCGATGACGATCGTAGTGCTGGGGATAGTGATGGCGCTGGTACTCGGAGCCGCGTTTGGCTTGATTCACGGATTGCTGATTACCAAAGGAAAGATCGAGCCTTTTATTGTCACGCTAGGCACGCTGGGGATATTCCGCGCATTTCTGACGTATCTGGCCGATGGCGGTGCGCTGACGTTAGACAATCAATTGTCCGACCTCTACAGCCCGGTGTATTACACCAGCGTGTTGGGTGTGCCGATTCCCATCTGGATATTTTTATTAGTCGCGATTGGCGGCGCGGTGATTCTTAATCGCACGACGTTTGGACGTCACGTGCAAGCGATTGGATCGAACGAACAAGTATCGCGTTACGCGGCGATTCGGGTCGATCTCGTCAAAATTTCGACGTATATTTTTCTGGGAATGTGCGTTGGTGTGGCGACGATTTTGTACGTTCCCCGGCTTGGCTCTGCATCGCCTACTACCGGTTTGCTATGGGAGCTGGAGGCCATCGCTGCGGTCGTGGTCGGCGGCACTGCGCTAAAAGGTGGCGAGGGGCGGATTGTTGGGACAGTGATTGGCGCCATCCTGCTTTCGGTCATCAGCAACATTCTTAATCTGACTAGCATTATTAGCGTTTATCTGAACGCTGCCGTGCAAGGCATCGTGATTATCGCAGTCGCTTTTTTGCAGCGGAATCGGCGATAACGTTGGATAGATCAAAGCATCAATTGCAACACGCATTACGGCATCAATCAGTACAGGATTTTTACAAAGGGATTGTCGCTCACGACACCCATAACTTGGAGGAAACACCATGAAACGTATCACCCGTTTAGCAGGTGCAGGACTGTTGGCTTTAACTGCTGTGTCGGCATTTGCGGCAGAAAAAATTGTAGTGGGCGTTGCAATCCCAACCGCAACCCATAGTTTTACCGCAGGTATCGTCTGGTGGGCGAATGAGGCGAAAGCAGAGTTGGAAAAAGCCCATCCCGGTTTAAAAATCATCGTCAAAACCGCTGCTACCGCGCCGGAACAAGCTAATCAATTACAGGATATGTTGACGGTTAACAAGATCAATACATTGGTGATTTTTCCGATTGAATCTGCTTCGCTGACCCAGCCTGTGGCACAAGTTAAGAATAAGGGTGTGTACGTCACTGTGGTGGACCGTGGGCTGACAACGACGGATGCGCAGGATGCTTATGTTGCTGGTGATAATGCGGCTTTCGGTAAGTTACCGGCTGAATATCTGGCTAAGCGTCTGAATGGAAAAGGGAATATTTTGGTGCTCCGCGGGATGCCGACTACGCTGGACAATACGCGTTTTGATGCGTTTAGTGCGGTGATGAAGGGCCATCCTGAGATTAAGATTTTGGATGCGAAATACGGTAATTGGAATCGGGATGACGCATTTAAAGTGATGCAGGATTATTTGACGCGCTTTAAACAGATTGATGCTGTTTGGGCGGCGGATGATGATATGGCGATTGGGGTACAGAAAGCGATTGAGCAAACTAAGCGGACTGATATTAAGGAAGTGTTTGGCGGCGCGGGTGCTAAAGGTGCGGTTAAGAAAATTATGGACGGATCTGATACACAGATTTTGGCGGATGTTTCCTATTCACCGAAGTTTATGTATGACGCTATTAAGATAACGACTGAAGCGCGATTGAAGGGGGAGAAATTGCCTGCTAATACTATTATTCCTTCGGTGTTGATTACTAAGGAAAATGCTAAGCAGTTTTATTTTCCTAATTCGCCGTTTTAAACTGAGTTTGGTGGAGTGCCAGGCGATGGCACTCCGTCCAAACAACCCCAATTAACAAGGAATAAACCATGAAAACCATCAAGGGCCCAGCCATCTTCCTAGCCCAATTCATGGGCGACAATCCCCCATTCGATACATTGGAAAACCTAGCCAAATGGGCAGCTGACCTCGGCTACAAAGGCCTCCAATTACCAACCAATCCCCGTTTATTAGACCTAACATTAGCAGCCCAAAGCCAAACCTACTGCGATGAAATAACCGGCGTATTAAGCCAGCACGGCCTGCAAATCACTGAACTATCAACTCATCTACAAGGACAGCTAGTAGCAGTCCACCCAGCCTATAACGACCTATTCGACAACTTCGCTGCCCCTCACGTGCGCGGCAATCCAGCCGCCCGAACAGCCTGGGCCATCGAACAACTAAAACTCGCCGCAAAAGCATCCCAAAAACTAGGCCTTAAAGCCCACGTCACATTCTCAGGCGCACTAGCGTGGCCCTATTTATACCCGTGGCCACAACGCCCGCCCGGCCTCGTAGAAACCGCATTCACCGAACTAGCCAACCGCTGGCTCCCCATCCTCGACGCCTTCGACGAAGCAGGAGTCGACCTCTGCTACGAACTCCACCCCGGCGAAGATCTTCACGATGGCACAAGTTTCGACCGCTTTCTAGAAGCCGTAAACCAACACCCACGCGCCAGCATCCTATACGACCCCAGCCACTTCATGCTGCAACAACTCGACTACCTGGCCTTCATCGACATCTATCACGACCGCATCAAAGCATTCCACGTCAAAGACGCAGAATTTAGGCCCAACGGCAAACAAGGTGTTTACGGTGGATTTTCAAACTGGCAAGACCGTGCCGGACGCTTCCGCTCACTCGGCGATGGACAAATCGATTTCAAGGCAATTTTCTCAAAAATGGCGCAATATGATTTCCCCGGCTGGGCTGTGCTGGAATGGGAATGCTGCCTGAAACATCCCGAAGACGGCGCAGCAGAAGGCGCAGCATTCATCAAACAACACATCATCCGCGTCGCAGACCGTGCTTTTGATGATTTTGCAAGCGGCACAGTGGACCAAGACCAAATCAACAAACTACTCGGCCTCTGAAGTTGAACAAATTTTATAGACACAAGAAACAAAGGAAACAACAATGCAACGGCGATTAAGACTAGGCATGGTAGGCGGCGGACAAAATGGCTACATCGGCGCAATACATCGCATAGCA
This sequence comes from Glaciimonas sp. PCH181, assembly GCF_003056055.1. NCBI lineage: Bacteria > Pseudomonadati > Pseudomonadota > Betaproteobacteria > Burkholderiales > Oxalobacteraceae > Glaciimonas > Glaciimonas sp. PCH181. The sequence continues at coordinate 388,502 of NZ_PYFP01000001.1, read as the reverse complement.
GCGCGGCTGGACGATCATTATGAATTGGTGGCCGGAGCCTTATCCAGCGACCCCGCCCGCGCCGCCAGCAGCGCACAAGAAATCCGCATCGACCCCAGCCGCAGCTACAGCGACTATCAAGAAATGGCGCGTCAAGAAGCCGCGCGCCCCGACGGCATTGATGTCGTTGCCATTGTCACACCGAACTATCTGCACGCCCCTGTCGCTACAGCATTTTTAGAAGCCGGTATTCATGTCATTTGCGACAAACCGCTAGCCATTTCGCTAGCAGAAGGTCAGGCGCTAGCAGCCTTAGCCCAACAAAAAAACCGCGTCTTCGCCCTCACCCATACTTACACCGGCTACCCGATGGTGCGCCACGCCAAGGCATTGGTTGAAGCTGGTGAGCTAGGCGAACTACGCTTGATCCAAGTCGAATACTCACAGGACTGGCTAGCCGCCTCCATCGGTCGAACCGATACCGGGGCGGCCGATAACTGGCACAACGACCCATTACGCTCAGGCCCGGGCGGTACGCTAGCCGATGTCGGCACGCACGCCTATCAACTAGCCCAATTCATCAGCGGCCAGACGCCCACCCAATTGCTAGCCGAATTATCAACTTTCGTCCCCGGCCGCCCAATCGATGATCATGTCCAAGTCATGCTGCGCTACGCCAACGGCGCACGCGGCACGTTATGGGCCAGTCAGGTCGCCACCGGCAGTGAAAACGCCTTGCGTGTGCGACTCTACGGCAGCAAAGCGCAGATCGCCTTCAATCAGGAAAATCCGAACGAATTGTGGCTAACACCACAAGGCGGCAATGCCCAACGCCTGACGCCGGGCCGCGTCGCCAGCGCCGCAGCAGCGCACGCCACACGCGTGCCCGCCGGTCATCCCGAAGGTTACTTTGAAGCTTTCGCGCAACTGTATGCGGATGCCGCCTTGCAGATTACGGCGATCAACGCCGGTCAACCGGTCCCCGAGGCGACACGCTGGCTGACAAATGTGAATGATGGCGTCGCCGGCATGGCGTTTATTGAAGCAGTTATTCGCAGCCATAAAAATGACGGCCAATGGACCGATGTGGCGCAATAAGATTGCATTATTAAAAAAATAGGGGCCATGCGTAAAATCCGCACTGCCCCTATTTTTTGCTACGCCCAAATGTCTGCGCTTCTCTCTTGATGCCAATTAAGGCTGCGCTCGCCGCGTTCTTGCCAAGTCTAATTTCTCACATAAAATCGCTGCGCCATCGATAATGCGAGGACCAGCACGATTCATCAAATCGGCGTCAATACCAAACAAATTACCGCGCCGTACTGCCAACAAACCGGCGTAACTGCGCCAATATTCCAAATCGCTTTTATCGTCTTTACGCTGCCCGCTTACCAGCACTTCCGGATTTTCTGCTAACACTGCTTCAATATTCACAACCGGTGCGGTCACTGGCAAATGCGCGAAAATGTTTTCACCGCCGCAGATATTAATCGCATCGCTGACAATCTGGCTGCCGTTGAGCGTATATAAAGGGCGGCTCCAGACCTGATAAAAAACCTTTACGCGTGGACGTTGCTGATATTTAGCCGCTAACGCATCCACTTTTTGGGTTAACGCTGCCGCTGCTTTTTCCGCTTCTGCGGTGGTTCCGAGTAATTGACCGAGGCGAACAATGCCATCCGGGATATCTCGCAACTTATGCGGATCGCTGTAAAACCACGGAATGCCCAATTTGCGTAATTGCTCCAACTGACGTTCGGCGCTGTTATGGCGCCAAATCACCAGCAGGTCTGGTTTCATCGCAATCAACCGCTCAATATCCAGCATGCTGTTATCGCCAATTCTGGGGATATTTTTTGCCGCCGCCGGGTAATCGCTGTACTTCACCGTCCCGACGATGCGGTCCCCACCGCCTGCGGCAAATACCAACTCGGTAGTATGCGGTGCCATCGTAATTACGCGCTGCGCGGGTTGCGACAATGTGACGATATTGCCCGCATCGTCACGCACGCTGATCGCCGCTTCTGCTGCCGATATCGACAAACTTGCCAGCAATATTATGAGAAAAGATGAGCGCTTCAAAAAATGTCGTTTCAAGGTGTTGGTCTTTCAGTAGGCATATAAATAGTCCGATGTCCATGCTGAATTATTTCTATCGGATGCCCCAGACAGCGGCTGAGGATCGGTGCGGTCATCACTTCCGCCACGGGACCAGCTTGCCATTGCCCGTCACCCATCAGCAACAGTGCATGGGTCGCGACGCTATGCGCCAGATTCAAATCGTGGCTTACCATGACAACCGCTTTAGACGAACTATCATTTGTGCCGCAAAGATCGGCCAGCAAACGCATCACACTGACTTGATGGGCCAGATCGAGGGCGTTCGCCGGTTCATCCAATAGCAATAACGGCGTGTCTTGCGCCAATATGGCGGCAATCGCCACGCGCTGACGCTCGCCGCCGGACAAGGTACGAATATCGCGCTCTGCCAACGTCCCCACATCTAACGCATGTAACGCATCCAGCGCCGCCTGCTGATCGGCATCAGACTCCCAATAACGGGAATCGTGATACGGATGACGCGCGGCCAACACGGTTTCAATCACACGATAACCAAACGCATCACGACTGCCCTGCGGCAGAAATGCACGAGCACGCGCCAAGGTCTGCAAAGGCCATGCCGATAAAGGCCGATCATCCAACTCAATCACGCCGCCGTCCGGCCGACGCAAACCAGCGAGAGAGCGAAGAAATGTACTTTTCCCGGCTCCGTTACGTCCAATGACGCACCAAAGCTGACCAGGGCAAACTTCCCAATTCAGTCCTGCAACCAAGGTGCGGCCACCGATACTGAGATCAAGATTCCGCGTTCGCATAAGGCGGGGAATAGAGGAGGAAATAAGGGTGGACATCGGTGTCATCGTCTACGAATATGGTGCAGTTGCAACAGAAAAGCCGGTACGCCAATCAACGCTGTAATCACGCCGACAGGCAATTGCTGCGGTGCCAAAATAGTCCGCGCCAGTGTATCCGCCAACACCAAAAAAGTCCCTCCGGCAATCGCAGCGGCAGGCAACAACAAGCGATGATCCGGCCCCAACGCAAACCGGCAGGCATGCGGCACGATCAATCCAACAAATCCAATCGAACCAGCGCTACTGACCGTAGACGCCGTCAACAACGCCGCACAAAAAAACAAGCCCTTACGCAGCGATCCCACATGAATTCCCAACGTAGACGCCGCCTCAGCATGCAGCACCATCACATTAATATGCCGCGCCTTACGCACCGAAAAAACCAGCGCACCGCTCAATATTATCCAAGGCAACCAGCGCAACTGCACACCAGACAAATCCCCAATCAACCAAAACACCATACTCCGCAATCGATTATCCGGCGCAATAGACAACATCAATGTCACCAAAGCCCCACACCCTGAAGCCACAATCACCCCGGTCAGCAACAACAACGGCGCATTCCCATCAGAAATCCCACCCCGCAAATCCCGATAAGCCAATCCAAACAACAACAACGCCACCGCAATCGCCCCTGCAAAAGCAGCAACATCCACCATCCACGTAGCACTAAAAAAAAGCATCGCCGACAACGCCCCAACAGAAGCACCACCAGAAACGCCCAACACATAAGGATCAGCCAAAGGATTACGCAACAAAGCCTGCATCATCACCCCCGCCAACGCCAACATCGCCCCCGCCACAAAGCCAGCCAACGCCCGCTCCAACCGCAACTCCAACAAAGTACCCGCCATCGTCTTAGGCACAACCTTCACCAACCCACGCAACACCTCACCCAACGCCCCAAAAAGATCAGAACCAGACAAAGCCACAGACCCGACAGCACAAGCAAAAACAATACTCAACACCGCCAACACCCCCAACCCGCCCAATACCCCAACAGCACGCCGCCCATCCGCCGAAGCACGCATCTGCACAGAACCAACCGGGGAATTTTTCATCAACGAAAATCAATCACTAAAAAGAATAATTATTAAAACTGCAGAACACATTACAGCTGCCACAGAAGTTGTTCTTGAAGTAAAGGCGCAGCCACAGTTGAAGAGGTTCTTGAACTCAGGCGCAGCCACCCTTGACGTTGCGGTTGTTTTTGAACTGGCAGCTGCGGTCGCTGTTGAAGCTGCTGTTGAAGTTGACCTACCCCGTCATGGGGCGCTGCCGATTTTTTAGCTGTCACTCGGAAATAGGCGGAAAACATGTTTGAGCGCAGCGAGTTGGTTTCTCGACCCAAGGGATGGCTAAAAAATGTGGGGACCCGAAGGGCGGCGTCTTTGCGGTCGCCTTCTTTTTGGTTGCGTTTTCTGCGGGGGCGCCTGGCTGAAGCAAGAAAAAGTGACTAGCTGTCGGGTTACCCCCCGACAATCTAACCACGAAGCACAAACCCTCCAAACCACCGCCCCACCCCAACCATTCCAGATAAACTCCAGCGATATTGCGATCAACAGCAATATCGCCAAAAATCACTGAAACCCGTACCTAACCCCAACAAACAAACTAGACCCAGCAGTAGCATAATTCCGCGCCAACTCATAATCCTTATTCAGCACATTATTCCACCGCCCAAACAACGCCCAACTAGCCGCAAAATCATAACTCGCATACAGATTAAGCAAACTATACCCACCCAAAATAACCGTATTAGTCGTATTGTCATAGCGCTTACCAGACACCACAACCTCAGCGCCCGCTTTCACCGCCCCAAACCCATAATCCAATCCAACAGTCCCATGCTGCCGCGCACGTCGCGTCAACATCTTCCCCGTAGTATCGTCCTGCGGATTCTGCAGATCCACCGACCCACGCAACGCCCAATTCCCAAACTTAGTACTGCCACCCAAAGAAACCCCTTCAAGCGTCGCCTTATCAACGTTATACGCACAACCATACTGATGCGTACTCACCTCAACCGGACAAACCGGCGCAAAAACAATCAGGTCAGTAATTTTATTACGATAATACGTCGCATTTAACGTCGAAGTGCCATCATCATAAACCGTCCCAATTTCCGCATTTTTACCTTTTTCCGGCTTATTCGATGCAACGCCATAGCCAGGGTAATACAGCTCATTAAACGTCGGTGCACGGAAACTAGTCCCATAACTGGCATTCACACGCCAATCCTTATTCAACTTATAGCCATAACCAAGACTACCGGTAACGTGATTACCAAACGCTGAATTGTTGTCGTTACGCAGACTAAAAGTCGCTAAATGCGCACCACGCTTAAGTTGATACGAAGCAGCAATCGAATTAGTTGTCCTGTCCCCCGACACACCACTCGCATTAACCTCTTCCTCCCGACGCTCAGCCAATAACTGCAGCACATCAGGCCCAAGCGACAAATCATTCTGCCAGCTCAAATTATTCTGCGTAGTCGTAATCAACGTCGTACCGGCAGGCAAATTACTAGAAATATTGACGCCTTTATCCTTGGTTTGCGATAGCTGAATAGTGCTATTCCACCACGGCAAAAACTGGTTCTTAGAATAAGCGGCCAGATTATCCAAATTTTGCACCGTGCGCGTATCGTAGCCCGGACCATTGTCATACTGCGCATTCAAACGGCTCTGCAAAAAGGTAAAACCAATCTCATGTCCCTTTGCCAGTTCCAGCCCAAACTGCCCGCTAGTGCTGTCCTTTGTATAGCCATCTTTATCAGGGTTATAGCCAAATGCACCCGGTTTAGTCGCCGAAAACCCATCCGAACTTTCATGCGCAGCACCGATGGCATAGCTAAACCGATGATCACCATCAGTCGCGCCAGAAACATTCGCATCCATCGTGCGCGTGCCGTAACTGCCATAACCACCAGAAGCTGAAATACGCGGTGCGCCGCTACCCTTCTTGGTAAAAATCTGAATCACGCCGCCAATCGCATCCGCACCATACAAACTGCTCAGCGGACCATAGACGATTTCGATGTGATCAATTTGCGATAAAGGAATACTGGACCAGGTAGCACCGCCCGTAGTCGACGAACCGACGCGCACGCCATCGATCAGCACAATATTCTGATTATTTGCCGAGCCGCGCATGAAAACAGAGGCCGACGTGCCCGGACCGCCATTGCTGGTGATCTCAATGCCGCGTTGTTTTTGTAATAGCTGCACCAAAGAAGTCTGGCCCGATTGCGCAATCTCTTCAGCCGAAATAACCACGTTATCGCTGAGTACGTCGCTAGCTTTTTGTGCGGTACGGGTCGCCGTTACCAACACTGGATCGAGCGCTTTATCCTGCGTCGATTGCGCAAAACTGGGCGCTGCAAAAGCAGAGATAAAGCAAGTAGAGATCGCCAGAGTAGAAAGGCGCAGCGGTGTGTTCGCCTTGGAAATAGCAGCAGCACGGGTACGCGGATGCGTCCGTCGAATAGTTGAGGTCATGATAATTTTAATGTGAACAGCTACCAGCCTGCCTCCCCGCGGGCTGGATTCAAAAGAAATACTGGTTTATAGAAGGGCGCATAACATCGCGATGTTCGATCACGCCATTTCAGTGCGCAGTATTTCCACCTGCTCTGGCCGGTATCCGGGCTTACAAGTCCAACTGCTTTACCTTCCCATGCAACAGCACAGTGGTGTCAGAAGCAGCTTGCCACGATACACAGACCGTGACGCTTGATTACCGTTGCGGGGGCAGCACACGTTTAGCGTGTTTCCCGTTTAACTGCGCACACAGACGTGTTCGCGAGCACCAAAAGCACCGGCATTTTAGTATTCATCGGTCTGAACAGCAATCAGCGACTGCATTTGTAGACCTGGTTACAACACTTCTCAACAAGAGAATGAAATTACGCCGCCATAAGCAATCGCGTGGGGCTTGCTGGCCGCCAGACGTGCAACGTCCGCCAGAACTAACGTATCGGCAGCGCAACCCTGACAGGCTAATAAGAGCCGAATAGTCCCTGCGTGACAAATCACGATGATGTTGTCGTCATGATGATTGCCGAAATCACCACGCAACACATCCAGATAAAACGCACTGACGCGGGCGGCCATCTGCATGACACTTTCACCGCCGCCGGGTTGATAATCGATAGGCGCATTGGCCCAGGCATCAATTTCTGTGCGGGGAATAGCGTCCCACGGCTGCATTTCCCATACACCGAAATCCAATTCAGCCAGGCGCTGATCAATGACCGGCGATGCCCAGCCACACTCCTCTGCCAGGCTATGCGCAAAAACGGCGCAGCGTTGGAGAGGACTGGAAAATAGCAGTGTTGGCGTCGGTAACGTCTGTATTAATTGCTGTAAGACACGGGTATTTTCTTGTGCGGATACCGTCAGATCGGTATTGCCATAGCAGGTATCGGCGGCAACGTCCGGCTTGGGATGACGGATCAAATGCAGTTGCATTTAATGCGCCACGACAGCTAACAGGCCGAGATAAAAAGTTACCTCTGCCATCTGCTGCACAGCGCCCAGACAATCGCCGGTGTAGCCGCCAATGCGCTTGACAAAGAAGCGCGCCAACCACAATGTTGTCAGAGTGCTGAGTAGCAATCCGGCCGCAATGCCGGTCCACGATACCCAACCGGATAAACCGCTTGCCAGCAACGGCAATGCCGCAACGCCAGCCGAAATAGCAAACTCGCCACCAGACATTTTCTCTGCCAGCGGTTTGGCTTTGCCTTCCGCTTTGACATAGGACAACCGCCAAATCAACGCGCTGGCCATCAGGCGCGATACAGGATGGGCAATCAACAAAGCGGCAATCACAGACCAGAATGACAGTTGGCTAAGTACCGTATACTTCAAACCCAACATCAGCGCTATGCCAATGACACCATAAGCACCAACCCGCGAATCTTTCATGATGTCAAGAATGCGTGCGGCGGTATAGCCACCGCCAAAACCATCGCAAACGTCGGCGAAGCCATCCTCATGAAACGCGCCGGTCAGATAAATACCGCCAATAATGGATAACAGGATTGCCACTGCTGGCGGCCAAAAATAGGCCGCCACGCTCGTTATTGCCGCCGTCGCGATGCCGACAACAATCCCGACTGCTGAAAAATAACGTGAAGATTGCTGCAACCATGCCGGATCAAAGCCAACCCAGTCGGGAATAGGTAGCCGCGTAAAAAATTGCAGCGCGATAAAAAATAACCGTAGCTGATGGACGCTTGCATCGATCCAACTGCGTGAAGGCGTGCTGGACATTCTGCTTAGTTACTTTGACTAACAGCGGCAGAATCAAAAGTCGCCATTTCAGCCATAAAATGTACTGCCGCCTGCACCAACGGTAACGCCAGCGCACCGCCCGTGCCCTCGCCCAGACGCAAGCCCAATTGCAGCAATGGACGGGCGTTCAGGTGAGCCAGCATTTGTCGATGTCCACGCTCATCCGAGCAATGCGCAAAAATGCAGTAATCAAGTATTTCCGGACGTAATTGCGCAGCGATCAATAACGCGCTGGTAACAATGAAGCCATCAATCAGCAATACCGAGCGGCGCTCCGCAGCGCCCAGCATGGCACCGACCATCATGGCGATTTCAAAGCCGCCAAACGTAGCCAGTATTTCCAATGGTTCAACTACGCCAGCATGAACATCCACAGCACGCTGAATCACACTTTGCTTATGCGCGATACCGGCGGCATCCAGCGCCGTTCCTGCACCAACGCATTCTGCTAGCGGCAAACCCGTGATTTTATGCATGATGGCGGCCGCAGCTGTAGTGTTGCCAATCCCCATCTCGCCGAAACCGACGATATTGCCGGGCAGCGCTTTCGCCAAGGCTATCCCGTGCGCAATCGCGGTGACGCATTGCTCAGCCGTCATGGCGGCCTGATGAATGAAATTCTGTGTTCCTAATGCGATTTTTCTGTCCCATAACTGAGGCCGATCGCCAAAATCATGGATGACACCGGCATCGACGATATGTAAAGCGCAGTTGTTTTGCCGTGCAAATACGTTAATAGCAGCGCCATCGGCGAGGAAATTCTCAACCATTTGCCATGTCACGCTTTGAGGATATGCAGAAATATTCTCGGCAACGATGCCATGATCGGCGGCGAATACAATGATTGCCGGATCGACTAATGTTGGATGCGTATTTTTTTGAATCAACCCAATTTGATGCGCGATTGTTTCCAGCAAACCTAAACTGCCTAAAGGCTTGGTTTTGTTGTTAATGCGTGTAGTGAGGATGTTGCTGAGATCGCTATCCTGTGTGGAAACGATGTGGGGGATCTGCATGGCGGCGATGTCCGATGAATTTAAGCAGGGAGATAAAGGCAAAATAAAGTGGCGACGATGATGCCACAGTTGCGCGCACATCATGCAAAAAAAGGCAGCAGATGCACTGCTGCCAATACTGTTCTAGTTACTCATTATGCGATGTTCGCCAAACCTACGCCTGACTGGTTTAACTGTTCATGCAAGCTACATCAGCCTGACACGGCGACGCCTCTTGTCGAGATTCGACTAGCAGCGGGACGAAACATCAATCTATCAAGCTATCCCGAACTATCCTTAAACCGCTTCCGGGCCAGTTTCGCCAGTACGGATACGGATGACCTGCTCAACATCGCGCACAAAAATTTTGCCATCGCCGATTTTGCCGGTGCGTGCCGCTTTGATGATGGCGTCAACTGCTTGCTCTGCAAGTGCATCATCGATCACCAGTTCGACTTTTACTTTTGGCAGAAAATCGACGACATACTCAGCGCCACGGTACAACTCCGTATGACCTTTTTGGCGACCGAAGCCTTTGACTTCGGTGACGGTTAAGCCATTGACACCTACTTCAGCCAGTGCTTCGCGGACCTCGTCCAGTTTGAACGGTTTGATAATGGCAGTAATTTGCTTCATGACAACTCCTTTATGCAATTAACAAAAATCTTTTGGTGGAAGGCGATTCGCGCTGAACATTACTTTAGTTACTCTCTAAACTTTGAGGTAATCGGATAACGCCAATCACGACCAAACGCCCGATGCGTCACGCGACAACCAACTGGTGCCTGACGCCGTTTGTATTCGTTGATCTTGATCAGCCGCGTGATGCGCTGAACATCTTCGCTGCGATAACCGGCGGCTTCGATCTCGGCGATACTTTGATTCTCTTCCATATACATTTGCATAATGGCGTCCAACACATCGTAGGGCGGCAGCGAATCCTGATCGGTCTGGTCCCGTCGCAGTTCGGCGGAGGGCGGGCGCGTTAAGATTCGCGTCGGAATCACCTCCCCAAGTGTATTGCGATAAGCACACAATCGGTACACCAATGTTTTGGCGATGTCTTTAATCACCGCAAAACCACCCGCCATATCGCCATACAACGTGCAATACCCCACCGCCATTTCACTCTTGTTGCCGGTGGTCAGCACAATTGCACCAAATTTGTTCGACAGCGCCATCAGCAGCGTCCCACGGATACGCGCCTGAATGTTTTCTTCCGTGGTGTCTTCGGCCACGCCTTCAAATTCCTTTGCCAGCGTCGACTTGAAAGCGCTAAAGCAATCGTTGATAGAAATTTCATCATAGCGCACGCCTAGCCGTTTCACCATATCGCGTGAGTCAACCCACGAAATTTCGGCAGTATAAGGAGATGGCATCATGATGCAGCGTACTTTGTCAGCCCCCAGCGCATCAACCGCAATTGCCAATACCAGCGCAGAATCGACGCCGCCAGACAAACCAAGCAGCACGCTAGGGAAACCATTCTTACCAATATAGTCGCGTACGCCCAATACCAAAGCCTGATAAACCTGCGCCTCTACTGACAGCGTTGGTGTAATGCAGGAAGATGCGCTGGCAAGCGGCAATGCGCCATCAAACTCAACAATCTGCAAATCTTCCTGCGCATGTTTCAGTTGCGCCGTCACGTCGCCCTGCTGATCCATCACGAAAGAATTGCCATCAAAAATCAATTCGTCCTGCCCGCCAACCAAATTGGCATACACAAGCGACAAACCCTGCGTGGTGACGTTACTGCGCATAACGTCGTAACGCAGATGCTGCTTGTTCATGTGGAACGGCGAACCGTTTGGTACTAGCAACACCTGAGCGCCAGCAGCGCGGGCGCGGGCCGGAGCATGCGGGTTCCAGGTATCTTCACAAATATTCAGTCCGAACCGCACACCTTTGACTTCAAAAACAAAAGGCGTATCAGCAGAAGAAAAATAACGTTTTTCGTCAAAGACGGCGACGTTCGGCAAAGCGTATTTCCGATAAGTGCCCAACAATGCACCATTAACGATCACGGATGCAGCGTTAAACCGTTCGCCATCTTGCAAAACGGGATGGCCGACGACGACGTAGACATCGTGCAAGTCAGCCAGTTCGGCGGTCAGCGCGATTAACGTTTCGGCACTTTTATCGTAGAAGGCCTGACGCAGCAATAAGTCCTCGGGCGGATAACCGACTAACGACAACTCCGGCGTCAGAACAATATCGGCACCTTGTTGCGCAGCTCGGCGAGCAAATTCAGCGATTCTGGCGCGGTTACCGGAGAGGTCTCCGACGGTACTGTTGATTTGGGCAATGGCGACTTTAACTGTCATAACAATAAATAAGCGTGAAGGTGAATGTCAATATGCATCAGGCACATGATGCGCACTGCAAGAGATTGCGCAGCATTTCTAGCGTCCAATTATCGCATGGGTATCGCATGTCTTCTCTGAGAAATCAGCTAAACGCCTATGAGATTGCGATATCAGCGTCAGATCCGCGTCGCCCGACGACGCAAACATTTTTGGATAGACCTGCATGCTCACCAAAACAATCCTTAATTCGGTTAATTAATGTATAAAACAGCAATCTTTCACCATTCCTCCTACCTTTATCCAAACCAAGCGTGAAAGATGGAATGAAAAAGCAGAAAAGCTTACCGTCGTCAGATTGCATATTGTTATGCGCGACTAAAAATATTTTCTCAGCGAGTGCTAAACTCAGCCCCTTGTACCAACACTTCTGGCATCTTTCATTGCATTGACCAAGTTGAAAAAGCACACACCTCCAACCACATCGCACATCACGACACGCATCGTTTCTTCCTTGAGTGAGATCGGCCAGCAAGCCTGGGATGATCTGCTGGCGTGCCAGAGCAAGGCGGACGCCAATCCTTTTTTGTCGTTCGCGTTTCTGGACGCGTTGCATGAAACCGGCTGCGCATCCGAAAAATCCGGCTGGCAACCACAATATGTAACTCTCTGGGATGACAATCCCGCGACTAATTCCGAGACTGCCGATGCGGCCTCCCCCGCGCCGCAATTGCTGGCAGCGCTGCCGTTATATGTGAAATACCACTCTTACGGCGAGTACGTATTCGACTGGGCCTGGGCCGATGCTTATCAGCGCAGCGGTCTGGAATATTATCCAAAACTGTTATCAGCGATCCCTTTTACGCCAGTCACTGGCGGACGTTTGCTGGCACGCGACGCTGCTTCCGGCGCAATGTTGATGGAAATATTGAAGACCTTGCGCGTAGATACGCAAACCTCTTCCACGCATATTTTGTATCCCCCGGCAGAGCAGGCGGCAGCATTAAAACAAGCCGGATTTTTATTGCGTAGCGGCGTTCAGTTTCACTGGCTGAATCCGGGCTATCCCAACTTTGATGCATTTCTCGATACGCTGGAGCGCAAGAAACGTAAAAATATCCGTGCCGAACGCCGCAAAGTAGCCGATGCAGGCGTGTCCTTCAGGCACGTTCGGGGCGTTGATGCCAGCGACGCCGACTGGGTATTTTTTAACCGTTGCTACCGCCATACCTACGCCGCTCACCATTCCACGCCGTATCTGAATCTGGCTTTCTTTCAGCGTATAGCTGCCACGATGCCGCAAAATATCCTGCTCATTGTCGCCGAGCGCGATGGCCGCCCGATTGCATCCTCACTGCTAATTCATACCGAGACCACTTTATATGGCCGCTATTGGGGCGCGATAGAAGAAGTCCCCTGCCTGCATTTTGAGACCGCCTATTACCAGCCGCTGGAATTTTGCATCGCGCAAAAGATCGCCTGTTTTGAAGGCGGTGCGCAAGGTGAGCACAAAATGGCGCGCGGCTTTCTGCCCCAAAAAACCTGGTCCGCACACTGGCTGGCGCACCCGGACTTTTTCAACGCCGTCGCCAACTTCGTGCATCGTGAAACCGACGGCATCGCGGCGTACATGGATGAACTGAACGACCGTAACCCATTCAAGGCCGACGCCTTACCGGAACAGTAATATGCAACCTAGCGACTTCCTTTTAGCATTGCTGACGGTCACCATCTGGGGGTTCAACTTTGTTGTCGTGAAGATCGGGCTGCAGGATTTACCGCCGTTATTATTTTCTACGTTGCGCTTTATTTTCGCAGCGATTCCGCTGATATTTTTTATCAAACGTCCGGCAATACCGTGGCGTCTGCTCATCGGTTTTGGCTTATTCCAATTCGCATTGCAATTCGGCTTCTTGTTTTCCGGGATGAAACTCGGCTTTCCAGCCGGTCTGGCCTCGTTAGTCATCCAGTTGCAGGCGTTCTTCACCATCGGCTTAGCCGTATTGATCTTGAACGAACGCCCCCGCGCCGCGCAGTTATGCGGAGCACTGATTGCCCTCGCAGGAATAATATTAGTCGCCGTCAATGTAGAGGGCACCGCCACCCTTTTAGGATTGCTGCTGATCATCGCTGCCAGCCTAAGCTGGGCCAGCGCCAATATCGTCATTAAAGCCATCGGCAAAGTAAATCCGTTGGCGCTGGTAGTCTGGGGGTCGCTAATTGCCGCCCCGCCGCTATTGCTCGCCTCATTAGCGCTGGAAGGTCCGGCCGCGTGGACCGCCGCCGCCGCACATTTCAGTTGGCAATCCGCCGGTGCGATACTGTTCCAATCCTATCCAAATACCATCTTGGGCTATGGCATCTGGTCTTTCCTGATGCGCAAATACCCAACCGCCACCATTGCGCCGTTCCCTTTGCTGGTCCCGGTCGTCGGTATGCTAAGCGCAGCGTTTGTATTGAACGAGCCTTTGCCATGGTGGAAAATAATGGCAGGTATCCTGGTCCTGTGTGGCCTCGCACTCAATCAGTTTGGTGGCAGATTGATGCTGCTCATTAAACCAGCCAAATAAACACTGCCGGAACAACCAATCAACATTAGCCGCACCAAAAACCGCACCATTCCGTAAACAAAAAAAGCGCACCGAAGTGCGCTTTTCAACAATCATCACAACAGATTACTTGGCTTCCAACGTTTTTTGGTAAGCAGCAACGCCAGACAATATCTCTGCACGTGCATCATCAGGACCGCCCCAACCATCAATCTTGACCCATTTACCTTTTTCCAAATCTTTGTAATGCTCAAAGAAATGCTGAATCTGGTTCAAACGCAATTCGTTCATGTCTTCCGGCTTTTGCCAATGCGTGTAAATGCTCAACACTTTATCCACTGGCACTGCTAGCAACTTAGCGTCCTGACCTGCCTCATCCGACATTTTTAATACGCCGATTGGGCGGCAACGCACCACAACACCAGGGAACAACGGAAACGGTGTAATCACCAATACATCGACCGGATCACCATCATCGGACAAGGTTTGCGGAATATACCCGTAATTACAAGGGTAATGCATCGCAGTGCCCATGAAACGATCAACAAAAATCGCGCCGGATTCTTTATCGACTTCATACTTGATCGGATCGGCATTCATAGGGATCTCGATGATCACATTGAAATCGTTGGGCAAATCGCGCCCGGAAGATACGTCATTCAAGCTCATGGTGTGCTCTCGTCTAAAAAGAAATGGTAAGAAAATTCGTTTGCGCGAAATTATAACGGGTCTGGGCTGCATCATGCACTGCAACATTTAAAGAAAAGCAGATAAAAATTGTTCAATAATTACCGCTTTCATTCTTCGCAACACCCGTGCAACACTCTCATCGGACCGTTGTTGCGTTTTGAAACAGCCCTACCGTCACAAGCATGCTCCTCAGCAACTTATTGACTAGCCAAAAAAACAACTGTCGCCTGCAAGACCACTTCCAGTTGATCGCGATGCGGCGAATGCCCACAATTTTCAATCTCAAGCCGTTGTGTATAAGGCGTGTTGGCAACGATCAGGTCGACTTGGGCCATA
Organism: Glaciimonas sp. PCH181; assembly: GCF_003056055.1. Classification (NCBI taxonomy): domain Bacteria; kingdom Pseudomonadati; phylum Pseudomonadota; class Betaproteobacteria; order Burkholderiales; family Oxalobacteraceae; genus Glaciimonas; species Glaciimonas sp. PCH181. The sequence continues at coordinate 373,432 of NZ_PYFP01000001.1, read as the reverse complement.
CTAAAATATTCATCCTGAACACCTTGGATAGCCAGAACTGGCATCTTAATACCTGCAAGGCATTCTTCAATATTCCAGTCACGAAAAGACGACGAAAGCCAGACGTCATGCCAAGACCAAAAAACGTGCTCAACATCCTGATGATGGCGCTTAAGCTTCTTCGCCAGATCCGTTGTCTCGTAGGCCTGCCGCGCAACCCCTATGCCATCGAGTGCTTTTTGCTCAACATTAACGTGCGGCGCTTCTAATATAAGGCTGGCGACGCGCTCCGGAAACAACGCACCCGCCAGAATCGCCATCGTCGCACCATCGCTATGTCCAAACAAATGTGCTTTGGGGACAGAAAAAGCATCCATGACCTGCGGCACTAACGCCGCCTCCTGCGCAAGATAGTCAGAAGAGCGCGGCCCGGCAGGTCGACCAGAACCGCCGTGCCCCTGCCGTGACCACGCAATCACCTCATGGCCGGTCCGTTGCGCAAGCGCCGCCGGGAAATCGCGCCAGATCGATACCGATCCGAGCGCTTCGTGTATCAACATAATAGGCGGTTTGGCCGTTTGCGCGCCAGCCCAGCGCTGGTATTCCAAACGAATACTGTCAACCACAATAAAACCGCACGCGTCCATAAACATCCCTTTTTCTGAATGCGCACAGCATAGCGCGGCAGCGGCAGATTGCGAAGAACTGCCCTGCTTAATATCAAATTGCGTCTAAAAAAACACGACGAGGCTAAATACATCCGTAATAAATATTTTTAACAACAAAACTTCCCGCATCCATATAAGCAGAAAAATCAGCTATTTCGCCCATTTACACTTTTAGATCATAGGAAGTAATCGCCCCAATTGATCTTGCAAATATTCCTGATTTATCATACATTTCAGTAATTACTGAAAATTCAAAACATTATCATTCTATTTATATGCCTTCTACACCCTCCGATCACAGCGCCAATCCGCTCACGCCCCTCACTCCTCTGACCTCCCGCTTCATTTCCCACTTCGGGGAAATGGGCAGCCGTTGGGGTATTAATCGGACAGTGGGACAGATTTATGCGTTGTTATATGTTCTTGGGCAACCACTGAATGCGGATCAAATTGCCGAGTATCTGGCGTTTTCGCGTTCAAATGTCAGCATGGGATTGAAAGAATTGCAATCCTGGCGACTGGTGAAATTACTGCACCAACCGGGTGATCGGCGTGAATATTTTGAACCTCCTAAAGATATATGGGATATCTTTAAGGCCTTATTAGAAGAACGTCGCCGTCGAGAAATCGAACCAACGCTGTCGATGTTGCGCGACGCACTACTAGAAAATCCATCCTCAGTCGCCGATAAACAGGCGCAACAGCGGATGCGCGAGATGTATGACTTGATCGAATTATCCAGTTCCTGGTTCGATGATGTGCAACGCCTATCACCAGAAACGCTGGCGTCTTTAATGAAGATGGGATCAAAAGTTGGCAAGTTGCTGGATGTGCGGGATAAATTTCGTATTTCGCCACTCGGTAAAAAAAACAAGCCTGACAACAACAAAGCTAAGACGACAAACAGCGCAGCCAACCCAGAACAGGCAATCAACCATCCTCCTGACGTGCAACCGAAGGAATAAAGATGCTCTCCCTTACCGCATCAAAACGCTGGCCACGCTTACCGTTGGCACTAGAAATCACGATAATTATCATCGTCAAACTGGCGTTGCTGTTCGTGCTATGGAAACTATTTTTCTCAGAACCGCAGACAAAAAAAATGCGCATGCCGACCGATTTGGTCGAGCAGCACTTTCTCACCAACCGAGCAGGTGCCGCGCCTGCTGCGCCTCTAATCAACCCAGCGACGGTCACCACCTCAACGACACCGTCAGCGACTACCGATTTACCTCCACCCTCTCTCACTCCCGAGGCGCCTCATGATTCCCATTGATGAAGTTGTCAATTTATCGCGGTTGCAGTTTGCTGCCACCGCGATGTTCCACTTTCTGTTTGTCCCCCTCACCCTCGGCCTGGCCTGGTTACTTGTCATTATGGAGTCGGTCTATGTCATGACCGGCAGTCAGGTCTATAAAGACATGACGCGCTTCTGGGGCAAGCTGTTCGGTATCAACTTTGCGATGGGTATCGCCACCGGCATCACGCTCGAATTCCAGTTTGGGACTAACTGGTCCTACTACTCCCACTATGTCGGCGATATTTTCGGCACGCCGCTGGCGCTTGAAGGGATGATGGCGTTCTTCCTCGAATCAACATTTGTAGGCCTGTTTTTCTTTGGATGGGATCGTCTTTCAAAAGTCCAGCATTTGTTCATCACGTTTCTAGTCGCGCTGGGCTCAAGCTTATCGGCGCTATGGATTTTGATTGCCAACGGCTGGATGAATAATCCTGTTGGCGCAGAATTCAATTACGAGACGATGCGCATGGAGCTGACCAGCATCGTCGATGTCATCCTCAATCCGGTTGCCCAAGTCAAGTTCGTCCATACGCTCTCTGCTGGGTATGTTTGCGGCTCGATGTTCGTGCTGGGAATTTCTTCCTACTATTTGCTAAAAGGCCGCGATACCGCGTTCGCTCTGCGATCGTTTGCGATTGCCGCCGGGTTCGGCTTGGCGTCCACCCTATCCGTCATTGTCCTCGGCGATGAATCAGGTTATACCGCCGGTGAAGTCAACAAAGTCAAAATGGCGGCGATGGAAGCCGAATGGCATACCGAGCCAGCACCAGCCGGCATCACGGTATTTGGCTGGCCGAATGAGAAGGAGCAACGCACCGATTACGCCGTCAAGATTCCGTATGTACTGGGTTTGATCGGTACGCGTTCGGTCGACAAACAAATCACCGGCATCAGTGAGCTAAAAAGAGATCACGAAGTCCGTATTCGTAACGGGATGCTAGCCTACGCAGCGTTAAATCGCCTTAAATCCGGCGATAAATCACCGGAAGCCGTAGCCGCTTTCGATGCGCTTAAGGATGATTTAGGTTTTGGCTTGCTACTGAAAAAATATACTCCGGCAGTAGTCGATGCTACGCCAGAACAAATTCATATGGCGGTACAGGATACCTTCCCAAAAATCGCGCCGATGTTCTGGTCGTTCCGGTTGATGGTCGGGCTTGGCATTCTGTTTCTGTTTATTTTCTCGACATCGTTCTATTTCCTGATCCGCAAAAAATTGGCAGAACAACGCTGGTTATTGCGTCTGGCGATGTACAGCATTCCGTTGCCTTGGGTCGCCATCGAACTCGGCTGGATATTGGCTGAATATGGCCGTCAGCCGTGGACGATTTCCGGGATACTGCCAACGCATTTATCGGCATCCACCTTGCAGCCGTCGCATCTCTACTTCAGTCTGATTGGCTTGCTGTTCTTCTACAGTTTCCTGTTCGTGATCGAAATGATCCTGATGGTGAAATACGCCCGCCTCGGTCCGAGTAGCTTGCATACCGGCAAATATCATTGGGAACGGCTAGAAAAGAAACTAAAAGGCAAGTCCAACAATAGCCCTGACATCACCCCGGCTGCCTGAGGAGAAATACCATGATCTTCGACTATGAAACATTAAAAATAATCTGGTGGGGCTTTGTTGGCGTGCTGTTAATCGGTTTCGCACTAACTGGCGGCTTTGATTTCGGCGTCGCGATCACGCTGCCATTTATTGGCAAAACCGATACTGAACGCCGCGTCGTCATCAACTCCATCGGCAGCACGTGGGAAGGCAATCAAACCTGGTTCATCACCGCTGGCGGCGCACTGTTCGCGGTGTGGCCATTAGTCTACGGCGCGGCATTTTCCGGCTTTTATGTCGCCTTGATGTTATTGCTGTTTTCATTATTCTTCCGACCTGTAGGCTTCGACTATCGCAGCAAAGTTGCCGATCCACGTTGGCGCAATTTCTGGGACTGGGGCCTGTTCGCCGGTGGTCTGGTACCCGCATTGATTTTCGGCGTCGCCTTTGGCAATCTATTATTAGGCGTACCGTTTCATTACGATGACACCATGCGGGTGGAGTATATCGGCGGTCTTTTCGGACTTCTTAATCCCTTCGGCCTGCTATCCGGCGCGCTCAGCATCGCCATGTTAGTCATGCACGGCGCTAGTTTTCTGCAAGTTAAAACAGAAGATGTCATCGCGTTACGTGCCCGCAAAGTTGCCATCGTGGCGGCAGTGGTCACGGCGACATTGTTTATCATCGGAGGATTCTGGATCGCCTTCGGAATTGATGGTTATCGCATCACAGCTATGCCAGACGCAAACACCGCCTTCATGCCGTTAGCCAAAACAGTCGTCACCGCAAGCGGCGCGTGGATGGACAACTATGCACGCTGGCCCGCAACCTGGGCCTTCCCAGTGATTACCGTGTTGGCGGCATTGCTCTGCGTCGTGTTTAGTCTGGCACATAAAGCATTACCAGCATTTTTAGCCAGCGGCACCGCAGTCACGGGGATCGTTCTGACTGCTGGCGCTGCGATGTTCCCTTTCGTGATGCCCTCTTCGCTTGACCTCAAGAGCAGTTTAACGGTCTGGGATGCCGTCTCCAGCGAGAAAACGCTAGGCATTATGTTTTGGGTAGTCGTGATCATGCTGCCGATCATCATCCTCTACACAAGTTGGGTCTATAAAATCATGCGGGGCAAAGTAACCCGCAAGGATATCCACGACAACGAGCATACTGCTTATTAACATTTCTGAATCCTGTTTAAAAAGCAGGATTTAAAAGGAGAAAATTATGTGGTACTTTGCATGGATTTTAGGCATTGGACTGGCGCTGGCTTTCGGCATCATTAACGTGATGTGGCTTGAGTCCAACTATGCTTTTGGCAGCCGTGACGAAGAAACGACACGCAAACGTTTTGAGGACGCTGCCGATGAAGAAGAAAACAGACCGCGCAAGAAATAGACGACATCTGCAATAAAAAATGCCAACCGTTTCAGGTTGGCATTTTTATTATGTCGCATCAAAACGTCAAAATGCATATCGCTTATCTAAAAACGCTCATCATAATTAGTGATTTGCAAAAGCAATTTATTACAACTTGTGCAGTGGACCAGTACTTGCGACAGCTTCGATTTCCAACGCCAATCCGTAATGCAATATTGGCACTGGAACAACGCAGCGTGCGGGACGATGCTCTCCCAACCACGTGGCATAGAGTTGATTAAAATACGGCCATTGTTCGATATCGACCAGATACACGCGCACTTGCACCAAATTTTCCCGCGTACAACCGCTAGCGTGCAGCACTTGATCCAGATTATCAAACACCTGCCGAACTTGAGCCTCAAATGGCGCGCCCGTAAGCTTTTCGCCTTGTGGCGTAATCGGCAGTTGTCCCGACACGAAAATAAGATCACCCACGTTAACCCGGACCGCATGACTGTAATGTCCCGCTGGCGCTCTCAATTCCTCAGGATTACTTAAACTCGCATCAAACATTAAGCCGCTCCTTGAATCAACGCTGCAAAACGCAGCAAATCGACGTTACCGCCAGAAATCACCACCCCGACCTTTTTACCTTTCAGGTCGTACTGTTTGCCGAAAGCCGCAGCAGCAGCCAGACATCCGGTCGGTTCCACGACCATCTTCATGCGGCCAGCGAAAAATTTCATCGTTTCAACCAGTTCGCTGTCACTGACCGTCAGAATATCGTCCACTAGTTTTTGCAATACAGGAAAAGTATATTGGCCCAGGTGCTGAGTTTGCGCGCCATCTGCAATCGTGGCCGGCGTATCAATATGGACGATCTTTCCTTCACGGAAACTGCGTTGACCATCGTTACCCGCCTCTGGCTCGACACCGATTACGGTACAGCCCGGACTCATCACTTTTGCGGCCGTCGAACACCCTGACAACAAACCTCCTCCACCCAGCGGCACGAACAAAAAGTCCAGCTCGCCAACTTCCTCGATCAACTCTTTCACACACGTACCTTGCCCGGCCATGATGTGCGGATGATCGTAGGGCGGAATCAGCGTCAGGCTACGCTCGTCCGCCAACTGCCGTCCAATTGCTTCGCGGTCTTCCGTATATCGGTCATAAAGCACTACCTCGGCACCATAACCACGTGTTGCAGCGACCTTGATAGCAGGCGCGTCCGTCGGCATCACAATCACCGCTTTTACATCGAGCAATTGCGCAGACAGTGCAATCCCCTGCGCATGATTGCCTGACGAAAATGCCACAACGCCATGCGCACGTTGTTCTGGCGTGAACTGAGAAATAGCGTTGTAAGCGCCACGAAATTTAAACGCCCCGGCGCGTTGAAAATTTTCACATTTGAAGAAAATTTGCGCACCGCTCAGATCATTTGCAGTGGTCGAGGTAAGCACCGGCGTCCGATGTGCAGCACCGGCAATACGCGCGTGCGCCTGAACAATATCGTCGAAAGAAATGGGCAGACTACTCATAATTTGGCTCCTTCATCAGGCAAATAGGTGTACACAGTAGAGCGCGCAACGCCAAGAATTTCAGCCACGGCGGATTGCGCATTTTTCAGATCCATCAATCCGGCCTGCGCCAATTGACGGACCGCTTCTCGCCGCTGCGCCGGACTAAGCGCACGTGGCGTGGAATTCAACCCGCTAGCGAAACTTTCCAGCATCGTCCGCAGCGTATTTAATCGATGTGAAACCAGCGATTCCCGAATCTCGGTCGGCGATGCTTGCGTTTGCGCCAATTGATTCAGACTAGCCGTCACGGAAGTCAGCATTGCAATATCAACGTTTAGACAGATAGCGGCAACGTAATCGCCCTGACTATTTTTCAAACCAATAGACGTACTTTTAGCCGGACGCCCGTCTGGAAACCGATTGGCGTAGTTCTGCAAAACCTCAGGAAAGGATGGATCAGCCATCCGCGCCAGACCGATTTCAGTAGCCGGATCACCAACACTGCGCCCAGATAAATTATTGGAAATGGCAATCACGGTATGGGCCGATTGCGTCAGATCATGCAATACAACCTCCACCAAGGGGGCAAGAGTTTTCCCCAGCGCATCGACAATCTTTGCGCCTTCTCTGAGTAATAATTGGTTTTCGGTGAGTTTCATGAGCGACATTTTGTCATATTCCGACTATTTGTCAAGTTGCAACCGAATTATGTCCGGCAGGTGCAGATCGCCCCATTTGCCATCAGCGCTCTGCATCGATATCACCGGTTTGTTGGAATGACCACGCTTCGATCAACAGCATATAAAAACATCAATGCGCAAACTTTCTTGCCTGCATGCTAAGCAAAAATGCGAAGGACGGTCTGGATGGGTGAATCTTTAGCAGCTACATGGGTGCAAAGACCGGTGATGGAAAGATAGTATTAAGACCAACAAGACCAACTCTTGGCCGAAACGGGACACCTTTTACAACATTGCCTTATTCGCCGCTCCGCGCCTCTGAAAGCGCAATGGTCAAGTTCTGCACCTTCTTCTTCAACTGATTACGCTCTTCCGTCAATTCGGCGACGGCTAACGTCAAACGGTAAATTTCCAGTTGATCAGGCGAGGCGTCGCTGGGCGGCGCATCCACTTCGACCTTAGGTTTTGGCGGCAGTCGCGCCTCACGCACCTGTCTTGCCGCCTGGCGTAGTTCTTTCTTGCCGCCCGCAACGGCTGCGATCTGTTCCTCGCTAGGCAAGGAAGCCACGGCAACCGCCGCATTAATCGAAATGACGCCTGATTTCACGGCGCTGACCAACTCTGGCGCGGCCGTTTTCTGGATTTTTTCGATTTGCCCCAAAGTCGCGCTGCTCACGCGGGCAGCACGCGCCACCGTTTCGCGCGTCCACGGCGGTTCTCCCTCGGACTGCGCGGATGGATCAGCGCTAGCCGGTTCTGCGGAGGATTGCTGCGATTGAGTCTGTGCGACGCGTGCCGATACGATCTCTTTCTTGCGTAATGCCAGCACTCCGCGTTGAAAATCCGATACGCTACGCCGCCCCAGATGATTATCGATCATCCAAAGATGCACATCTTCGATGGATTTGAACGTACTGTTCTGCATCGTATTAAAAGAAATTTCGTGCTTTTGGCAGATGCTATAGCGGTTGTGTCCATCCACCAGAATGTCGCCCCACAGTACCAACGCGTCGCGGCAGCCTTCCGACAACAAACTACGTTCCAGCGCAGCGAATTCATCTTCGCTCAATGGATCGATATAGGCACGGAGGTCTTCGTTAATATTAAGGGTCATGGCTTAGAGAAAATAAAATGATAGCGCGGTAGTGTACGCAACGCCGCCATTTTAAGCCACATGCCGTTTCTGACCGAATTGCTTCTATTTAAATTACCGCTGACCAAATATTTCAGACACAAACGATTTACGACAAACAGCCGCGACTGTGTATGAACCGGCTAAAAACGCGGCCACCTGAGTACCGTCTCAGCCATTTCATTCCCGTGCAATCAACGCCAACAACGTATCAATCCGATTCCCATCGCAAGCGATCGCCAACCCCTCTGCAAATATCGGCGCAGTCAGATGTGTCAATACGTTCCCGCTTGGCATCTCAATCGCCAGCCGTGCGCCACGCTCCCAGGCTAGTCTGGCGGTGTCTGACCAATGCACTTGTTTTGCCATATTCTGCGCCAGATCGTTGGCAATCTGGACCGGATCGAACATTGCCCGTGCAGCGCTGGCGCTAAGATAGGTTATCCGAGGCCGTTCGATTTTCACCATAGAAAAGGCTGTCTGCATCTCCACTGCCGCCGCATCAAACAACTCACAATGCGACGGTACATTCACGGCAAGTTTAGTCGTTTTAGTTGCACCGGATGCCAACGCCAGCGTCATCACCGCTTGCATCGCCGACTCTCCACCGGATATCACGATTTGGCGTGGCCCATTCAAATTAGCCATATACACCGGCGTCGCATCGGAGTGAATTTTTGCAATAAGCGGCGCTAATTGATAACGGTCCAGCCCACTGATCGCCGCCATTCCGTAGCCATGCGGATAAGCGCTCTCCATCAACTGTCCGCGCCGCTGCACCAACTTCACCGCATCGGCATAGTCCAATACGCCAGCCATCACGGCTGCCGGATACGCGCCTATCGACAAACCGGCCACCATGTCTGGCGCTGCATGTTGGGCAACAAAAACACGTGCCATGGCAACCCCGGCTACCAGCAGGCAAAGCTGCACCGCGTAAGTAGAATTTAACGCTGAGTCAGTGTCAAGAAGTAAAGGATCGCTGCCGAGGATGGCGCTGGTTTCATCCAGCGTGCGTTGAACTTCGGGGTCTTGCGGCAACGTATGCAGCATATGGGGCCGTTGCGCACCCTGACCGGGGAAAGTAAATAAAACGCTCATGATGCACTGCCAGCGGCAGGCCGGTGATTATCCTCATAGGCCCATGGATCTGCGGTCAGAAAGGGGCCAATACCCGTCTTTAGTAACACAGTTTTGCGTCCGCTGATCCACTCAGCAAAAGCAAAGCCACCATAACCTGTATCGATTTGCAGATCGATGCGGCACGCTGACGATGCGCACACGCTTTGCAGTAGTTCGCATTGCGGGGTGCAAAATGGTGCGTTCGTCCTGATCACTAAATCGAGATCACTGTCTTCACGCAAGACCGGCAATCCACTTGCCAGCGCAAAACCAACACTGCCGGTCGGCCCCCAATCCAGACCAAGCGCATTCATAGCCGCAGCCATATTCGCAAGCGCTTCGACCGCGGGAAAAATTTTATACTGGGAATGAATATTCCACGCTTCAGTGCGCACCAACAATTCTGGCGAAATATGTTTAGTGACCGCCTCGGCAGACAGCAATGCCTTGAAGCGTTCACTCCGCGTTTTGCCGCGTAATCCGACCGGAAGCCATGCAACATTTTCCACCGTCTCGCGGCGAATGACCACCGGCGCGCGTTCTAGCCACTCGGCGCTGACCCACGCTGGAAAAGGCTGCTCTGCGACAAGGGCATCCAGACCCGAAATCCATAACAGATCATGGGCACGTGGAACCGACTTACTATCGTCGTGAGCAGAATTTTTTAGCATCGGAAGAAGTGTTCAATCAGTGCACTTAACAAGCAATAAGCAACAAGTAACATTTAACAGGTAACATTTAACAGGCAAAAAGGAGACCGAAGCAAGCCTCTGATCTCCCTTCACTACCCTACCTCATCAGCGCTTTCGTCGCAAAAAATAACACCGACGGTCCAAGCAAACAGCCAATCCCGGTATGGAATGTCGCCACCAGCGCACCGTAAGGCACCAACCGCCGATCCGTTGCGGCCAACCCAGCAGAAACACCGCTTACCGTCCCCGCCAAACCACCAAACACCATCGCTGATCGTGGCGTTTTCAGGCCTAGAAAACGTGCTGCAATCGGTGTACCCACCATCACCATAATCGCCTTCAACAAACCGGTCGCAATACTCAACGCCATCACATCCGAACTTGCGCCTATCGCTGCGCCGGTCACCGGACCAACGATGTACGTCACAGCCCCGGCGCCAATAGTCGTCATGCTGACCGCGTCGGAATAGCCAAAAGCATACGCAACGCTGGCACCGACAATAAACGGCACGATCGTTCCTAACAGCAACGCAACAACGCCGATCAATCCGGCCTTACGGGCCTCGCTGGCCTGCACTTCAAACGCGGTAGCCACAATCGCAAAATCCCGTAACATCGCACCGCCCATCAGTCCGATGCCGCCGAACAGAGAAATATCGGCCAATCCTTTTTCGCCACCGCTATGAATACCGCCCCAGTAAGCCAGTCCCAAGCCGATCAAGATTGCAAACGCCGATCCGTGCACTCGCCCAAACGTCAGATAGCGCGACAAATAACCGGAGACAAAAATAATAATACCGACCACCGCAAAAGCGGCTACCAAGCCATTTTGCAGCGCGGCTTTTTCAAATATTTCTAACATGATGTCTCCTGGTTAAGCTGATGGCGTTGCTTCGACTGCGAAAGGATCTTCAGTCGTCGCAGGTTCAAACCGATTGATCAACGCGATACAGCAAGCGCATAACGCAACCGCCCCAAACGCCGCCAGCAAAGCGACCGGCCCACCCCGCAATGCCGCCACCACATTCTGTTGCGCCGCCATCGCCACCACTACCGGGATATACATTGCCGCCCAAAATCCCACTCCTGCTTCGGTAGGTTTCGGCAACAAGCCACGCGGTTGCATATACAGTCGCGCAAAAATAAGCAGCAGCATCGCAATACCGACGCCGCCAACGTTCGTTTTAACGCCAATCAAATGACCCAGCAAATCACCCAGAAAAATTCCGAGCAAATGGCAGATAGCCAGTAAAGCGGTTCCATAGATAATCATGTTTGTCTCCTTCAATGACTTCAGTGTTGATCTGAATCGGTTTTAGCTTTTGCGCTAAATGTTATTTTTTGAAATATTGATACACCAAATTAAACGCGAGCTTGTTACGCCGGTTACGCTTCATCCTTCCACTGCGCCCGCAACATCTCACGCACTTTCGCCGAGGCCTGCCGATTCTCTGCGCCCAATCGACTGCTTAAATCCCGCAACGGATCTACTTCAATATTCTTTAGGGCGGCCTGTAAACTCTGCCGTACCGTCGCCACCTCGATTGCCGAAGGCTTATCCGGCTGTTCCAGCGTCAAGCATTTCCACAACAATCCTAGCGAGGCGTAACTATTAATGTCATAAGCCATCGGCGGAATTTTTGCAGCAAACGCCTCCAACGCCTCGACCGAACGTAATGTAATCCGTGCTGCCGAAGCCTTACCCATCGCGTGCACCATTACCTCAGGATCATCAATCGCAATCAACCGATTAGCCTGATAACCATGCGCCAAAAATGCCCCAGACATCGCTTTGCCAACGATCAGACCAATCACGGCATGACCAGCCAATCGCGCACTGGCGTAAGCCCCAGCAGCAGCAGCCAACGCCAGATGGATGCCGTAACCTTCTTCACGTCGTCCATAAGCCTGACTAGCAACATCGATCACCGCGACGATAGGCGTTTTGTTGTCGCTGTATTGATCCGCATCAATCACCTCTTGCACGGCGCGCGCCAACTGCCAGCCCTCGACCAACCCAACCTCGCCATTGCGTGCACGTGGAAAGCGATTTTCCGGATCGGGAACAACGGCGATATACCGCGTGCGCCGCCCTGCCAAATCCGCATCCGCCACCAATACTGAAGCCACATAACCTGCCTGCAAAGCCGCGTTATCGGTCAATTGTGTCAACCAGACTGCACCGCGACTCTGCGTCGATGTCGCGTCTATCACTGCGCTCATAATGAAAGCCCTTTCTGATAAATGCTGCGCACCATTTCCGGTGTCGCCTGCACACTGGCATCAACCGCATCCAGACATGCCAGGAAAGCCTGCGACTGTTCGCTGCGATGTTTAGTCGGTACGCCACGCACGATCAACTCCCGCAGCGTTGTGCGCATCAATGCGCTATCGTCCTCAATGCAAGCATCGGCCAGACCTGTTTGAAAGCGTTGTTCACCGCCAGTAAAACTCCAGATAAACGGTCTATCGCGAGAATCGTATTCGGCGATACCGGCTTCCTGTTCGATCACCGCCGGGCCATTCAATCCGACTCTGGCCTCTCGCGTCACCACCAGGTAACTGCATAGCGCAGCGGCAATGGACATTCCGCCAAAACATCCCACCGTGCCTGCCGAAATTCCTACCACTGGCTGATAACGGCGCAAATCAACAATCGCAGAATGAATATCGGCAATCGCGGCCAAGCCCAGATTGGCCTCCTGCAAACGCACGCCGCCGGTTTCAAACAGAATCGTCGCGCCAGTCGGAATACCGTTGCGATTATCTTCAGCCGCCAGTTCCAGCGCGCCAGCAATCTTCGCGCCGCCGACTTCGCCAAGGCTGCCGCCCTGAAATGCACCCTCAATCGCCAATACTAGATAAGGCTGCCCATCAAAGCTTCCCTTGGCCACCACCACGCCATCATCCGATTGCGTGACCACGCCTTGCATCGCCAGCCAAGGTGAGCGCATCCGGTCAAACGGACCGATAAGTTCGCGCATCGAACCGGGGTCCAGCAGCGCCTGTGCCCGGCTACGCGCCGTCATTTCAATAAAACTCTCGCGCTTGAGTAATTGTTCAGTATTCATCGGGGCCTCTGCTTTATATCAATTTCATGTCAGTTTGAGTTCTTCAAATGCCTGCTCAATCCGCAAGCGCACCACGCCGGGCGTTGCGCCAAAATCGTTAATCTCAACCTGCATGGCGGGCAACAATGCGGCAGTAAAAATGCGGCGCAATAATGCTTCCCATACGCTCGCCATCCCATCCACCGACGTATTGACCTGTATTGTCGTCAAGCCAGCTTTCAGCGGTGCACTCTGCGGCTCAACCAATACTTCCAGATCGCCAGAACCGACTACGCCAGCTAGAACGCGTCCTATTGCTGGATTACCCGCAGCAAATTCATAAGAAATTTTTTCCATCAGTTGTCCCTCTTTTTTTCTGCCAGATGCATCATGAAAATTCGGTTTCCAGTTGATCCAGAAATAAGGTCGCCGCCAACAAATCCGCTGCACCGCCCGGCGAAACATGGCGCGCCAACAAATCGTCTTCCAACTTTTGCAGCGCAATTTTTCCTTGTGCGGCAGCAACGCCACCCAACGCCAACACTTGCTGCGCACCGCCTTGCACCGCATCTAGTGCGTCAACGCCGCCACGCGACAACACGCAGGTATCGTCCAACTCCGCGATGATGGCAAGCAACGCGTTCAGGCGTGCCACGTTTTCACTATCACCCCGCGCACGGCTACGTTTTAAGCATGGCAATGCCATATTCAACACGTGCGGAAAGCCCGCTTGCGCCTGTGCCCGCGCACCGCCGACGCCATAAGTCTGGCAAGCGCGCTCGCCTTTATTACCCGTCATTTCTGGAGAAAATTGATCATGCAAACGCGCCAGCAGTGCCGCTCGGTTAGTCACCGCGCTAGCCTTGACCGAACCGGCATTCTGCGCCACTGCCGTCACCAACAAACCGAGCGCCCAGATAGCTCCGCGATGGGTATTGACGCCGCCGGTTGCAGCCATCATTGCAGCTTCACCTTCACGCCCAATCCGCCCGATTTCTTCACGCAATTGCTGAGGCGCTGAAATAGTCTGCCCCGCCAGCGCCATCGCAACAAAAGTCGGGCGTAAAACCCAAGCCGAATGGCACATCAAAAGCCAACTCAAATCATCGTGGGCACCACGGCTGCGCATATCGACAAGACCCGGCTTCGGCGTCAGCGTGACCTCATCAATCAACGCCGCCACCACCATCTGCGCCAGACGTTCGGCAAACGCTGTTGCGGTCTGATCAACGACAACCGGTCTCTGCAAGCAAGCAACATCAGCGACCGCAATCATTACCAGCTCCTGAATTTTGCCGGTGGCTCATATAAGCCATCGGACCACGTCACCAGATCGGCCACACTTTTCGCCGCCAGCAGCGAACGCGTGGCTTCATTGCGATTCACGCCCATATCCTCAGGCAGCGCAATCAAACCATCCTTGCGCAATTTTGCAGTCGTCGCCGGATCGTGATGCATGCCAATCGGCGTCACACCCGCCACCGCCGCCACCATCGCCTTGCGTTCTTCCAGCGAGCGCGCTTTGTACAAATAGGCAATACCTTCTTCGGTCAGCACGTGCGTCACGTCGTCGCCATAAATCATGATCGGCGCAATCGGCATCCCGGATTCTTTACCTACCGCAACCGCATCCAACGTTTCGACTATCGTCGGCTGACCGCCGCCCTGAAAAGTCTCCACCATCTGCACCACCAATTTTTTACCACGCGCCAACGGATCGTCGGTTTCAATCAAATCTAGCCATGCAGGGCTAGGATGGCGACGACCGCCCGGATCATGGCCCATGTTCGGTGCGCCACCAAAGCCGGTTAAACGCCCGCGCGTCACGGTGGAAGAATTACCCAGCCCATCCATTTGCAAGGTCGAGCCAATAAACAGATCAACCGCGTATTGACCGGCAAGCTGACATAAAGCACGATTAGACCGCATCGATCCGTCCTTGCCAGTGAAAAATACGTCCGGACGCGCAGCGACATAATTTTCCATGCCAAGCTCACCACCGAAGCAATGCACGCTTTCCACCCAACCGGACTCAATCGCAGGGATCAACGTCGGATGCGGATTGAGGGTCCAGTTTTTACAAATTTTGCCTTTTAAGCCCAGTTTTTCGCCATAAGTCGGCAAAATCAATTCGATGGCGGCAGTATTAAAGCCGATGCCATGATTCAGCGATTGCACCTGATGACGCTCATACACGCCCCGGATCGCCATCATCGCCATCAGCACGTGCACTGGCTTGATCAGACGCGGGTCTCTGGTAAACAATGGTTCCAGAAAGAAAGGTTTGTCAGCTTGCACCACAAAATCGATCCACGAACCGGGAATATCCACACGCGGCAAATCGGCAGGATCATCGACAATTTCATTGACTTGCGCGATCACGATACCGTCACGGAAGGCTGCCGCCTCGACCAATGCGGGGGTATCTTCCGTGCTAGACCCGGTATAAAGATTACCCTGCCGATCCGCCTTAAAACCGGCCACCAACACCACATTTGGCGTCAAATCAACGTACAACCGCGCATACAACTCAACATAGGTATGAATCGCACCGACTTCCAATACCCCGTCTTGCAACAGCTGGGAGATTCGTAAGCTTTGCGCACCCGCAAAGGCGAAATCAAGCTTACGGGCAATACCGCGCTCGAATAGATCAAGATGTTCTGGCAGACTGACGCTGGGCATGATCAGATGCAGATTGTTCACTTTAGCCGGATCAATCTGCACTAAAGAACGCGCCAGAAAATCGGCCTGCTTCTGATTATTCCCCTCCAGCACGACCCTATCGCCGGACGAAATCAGCATTTGCAACGCGGGGAGTATATCGGCGGTGCGCAACACCGGACCATCGGCCAAATGCGCGACTGCTGCCAGACGGCGGTTCTTCTCGGTACGGCGCTTGCTCCACTGCGGATTAAGTGGGCGCGTCAGCTGTTTTTGGGCTTGCATCTCTACTCCGGCGTTCAGTCATCGTGGTAAATACATTAGAAGGAAGTGGATGACACTTCAATCAACCTTTATGTTGATTTATTACTTTTAAGGTAATGATCTTCAGAATTCAGTCAATTTGTGACGGAGAAAGCTGAGATACAATGTATCGCAACTATCCAAGGAGGCCCTATGGCTACCACCACAATGGTCCACGTCCGCGTGGATGAACAAATTAAGGCGCAAGCCACCGAGACACTCGCAGCAATGGGGTTGTCAATCTCTGATGCCGTACGCGTATTTTTAATACGTGTCGTTGCTGAACAGAAAATGCCGTTCGCGCTGGAAGTCCCTAACGTGGAAACGCGTGCAGCCATGACTAAAGCAAACGAGATAGCTCAAGCGCGGCGTACCCGCTTTAATACCGCCACCGAATTATTTGATGACATTGAAAAGAACAACCGCAAGTAAGCGCGCTCCACTGCCGCGTGCAGCGGACTACGCAAAGTCGTTTTTGAAAGATTGGGAACGGTTATCACGGTCTGGGCGGTATGACATGTATCGGATCAAAGAGGCAATGCTCTGCTGATCGCCAACGATGCCCAATTCGGGCCTGAGTGGCTAGATCATCCATTGGGCGGTGAATGGGACGGGCATCGAGAATGCCATATTGGTGGCGACTTTTTGCTGGCCTACAAGATTGATGACAGCACAA
The DNA here is from genome assembly GCF_003056055.1 of Glaciimonas sp. PCH181. Classification (NCBI taxonomy): domain Bacteria; kingdom Pseudomonadati; phylum Pseudomonadota; class Betaproteobacteria; order Burkholderiales; family Oxalobacteraceae; genus Glaciimonas; species Glaciimonas sp. PCH181. The sequence goes on along the minus strand of NZ_PYFP01000001.1, from coordinate 356,735 downwards.
AAAATGGTTTAATCGTGTTTGTGCGCGCAGGCACACATGCCGATCTTTTCGCGTAAAGTCGAGCATAACTATCGTTCCTTCGTCATCGCTCAATCAACATTTCGATTACGACCAGCGTCACTAAAAACGATAAAAAGACGGAGACAATATGGCAATCGACGATGCAATTACGTTGAAAAAAATGGAAGTTTTTCTGGCTTTCATGAAGCTTAATAATATGGCGCGGGTATCCGAGTTGTTGGGCCAAAGCACGGTCAGCGTGCATCGTTCTTTGCATTCATTGGAGGAAGCCTTGCGGTGTCCGCTGTTTAAGCGTGAGGGCCGCAGTTTGATTCCGTTGCAGGCTGCTTATACTTTTGCTGAGTATGCGCAACGCGCCAGAAATGAGTGTGAGGAAGGTGTGCGTAAGGTGCATGAGGCGGCTGGATTTAACGCCACGCGGTTGAAAATCGGTTCTCTCTATTCGCTGACGTTGCGGTGTATTCCGCAATTGATGATTGGGTTAAAACTGCGTAAGCCTGCGTTAGATATTGATTTAACGTTAGGATCGAACCGGGATTTGATGCAGCAATTGGCTGATGGCAAGCTGGACGCGATCGTAATTGGTTTGCATGAGCAAAGCGATATTAATCAGTCGATCGAGACTAAAGCGCATAGCGATGCGAATAATCAGGCGTTGATTGCGGTGCCGTTATTTGATGATGATGTTTTTTTGGCAGCGCCGTTAAACTCTCCTTTTGCGGGTCAAAAGAGTATTGATTTGCAGGATTTACGAGATGAAAAATTTGTGACGCTGACGGAGGGGTTTGTTACTTCGCAGGATTTTTCGTTGTGTTTTGAGAAGGCGGGATTTACGCCGAATATCAGTATGCGGGTGCAGGATATTTTTTCTTTGATTAATTTGGTGAGCGGCGGGATTGGGTATAGTTTGCTGCCCGGGCGGGTGGGGAAATTTAGTGCGCACATTGAGTTGATCGGATTGGCGTCTAAATATGGGGTAAGGCAGCGGATTACGTTGCTGCTGCCGAAAAGTCGGGAGCGAGATCCGAATTTGTTAGCGCTGGCGGCTGAATGTCGGATGTATGGGCGGCATGATGGAAAAAGTGCAAATTTTCTTTAAATTTTTGCCGTATGGGATGGTTTAGTGGTTGGTTTATTTCTTCGATTTCGCGCTGTTGTTTAAGAAGGCGTCACCGAAGAAATCGTCAATCGGGAATTCTTTGATTTTGATTTTATGGGTTTATTCTTATGTTTCTATTTAAAACGGTTTGTTTTCCGTAGAGGCAAGCCGGGGGCGGCTCGGCAGCCGGAGCCGGTCACTTTGTTCTTGCTTCGGCTAAGGTCCCCCGACGAGCTAACCACGAAGAAAAGCACGTTTTAAATAACGCCAAACCGAAACAAAACCCAAATGAACAATCTCCCAAAATACGCAGAACTCCAATGCGCAACAAACTTCAGCTTCCTGCGTGGCGCATCCCACCCAGAAGAGCTAACAGCCCGCGCTGCAAAGCTAGGCTACAGCGCTCTGGCCATCACCGATGAATGCTCAATAGCCGGTGTAGTCCGCGCCCACACCGAAGCAAAAAACCACAATCTACATCTGATCATCGGCAGCCAATTTCAATTAATAGACAAAGAAGAAAACCCAACTTTCTCAATAATAGTATTAGCCCAAAACCGCGAAGGTTACGGAAACCTAGCCGAGCTAATCACCCTAGCCCGCACCCGTGCAACCAAAGGCACCTATCGCCTAAGCGCCGACGACTTGGATAATACAAACATCACCAACACCCCCTACGCCCACCTACGCAATCTGCCAGATTGCCTGGTAATCCTATTACCCGCCCACAACATCAACCCAACCACGCTAGCCACTCAAGCAAGCTGGCTAAAAAACACCTTTCAAAACCGCGCCTGGATAGGTCTGACATTGCTCCACCACCCCAACGAGGAACAACACCGCACCACCATAGAAACAATCGCCCACACCCTAGCCATCCCAATAGTCGCCACCGGCGATGTCTGCATGCACGTGCGCTCCCGCAAACCCCTGCAAGACACCCTAACCGCCATCCGGCTAGGCAAACCCGTCGCCGCCTGCGGCTACAACCTCGCCCCAAACGCCGAACAACACCTCCGCACCCGCCTGCGCCTAGCCAACCTCTACTCAGCAGCAGCACTAAACGAAACCATCACCATCGCCAATTTATGTACATTTTCACTAGACGAACTCCGCTACGAATACCCCGATGAATCCGTCCCCGCAAACCACACCCCAACCACCTATTTACGCCAGGAAACCCTCATCGGTGCCCACCAGCGATTTCCACAAGGCATCCCCCCAACGGTCCAACAACAAATAAAACAAGAACTCGACCTCATCAATGACCTCGGCTATGCATCTTATTTTTTAACCGTCTACGATATCGTCAGCTTCGCCCGCAGCCAAGACATCCTCTGTCAAGGACGTGGCTCCGCCGCCAATTCCGCCGTCTGCTATTGCCTCGGCATCACCGCCGTCGACCCAGCCCGTGGCACCCTCCTATTCGAACGTTTTATCAGCAAAGAACGTAACGAGCCCCCCGATATCGACGTCGATTTTGAACATCAGCGACGCGAAGAAGTCATCCAATATATCTACAACAAATACGGCCGCCTGCGCGCAGCCCTCACCGCTGTCGTCATCAGCTATCGCCCCCGCAGCGTTCTGCGCGATGTCGGCAAAGCCCTCGGCGTCGACCCCGGCGTTATCGACCAAGTCGCCAAATCCCATCGCTGGTGGGACGACAAACATCAACTCGAACAACATTTTCTGGCATGCGGCGTCGACCCCGACACCTCCCTCGCCCAGCAATGGGCAATGCTATCCCACACACTATTAGGATTCCCGCGCCACCTGTCACAACACCCCGGCGGCTTCGTCATTTCACGCGGCAAATTATCGCGTTTAGTCCCCATTGAAAACGCCGCCATGCCAGACCGCAGCGTCGTCCAATGGGACAAAAACGATCTGGATGCGCTAGGCATCCTCAAAGTCGACATCCTCGCGCTCGGCATGCTAAGCATGTTACGGCGCGCACTCGCAATGGTCGCAGAACAACGCGGCGAACCTTTCGAACTAAACCAGATTCCCGCCGAAGATATCGCCACCTACGAGATGATCTGCAAGGCCGATACCATCGGCGTATTCCAAATCGAAAGCCGTGCCCAGATGAGCATGCTGCCGCGCTTGAAACCAACAAAATTTTACGATCTGGTTATCGAAGTAGCGATTGTCCGACCCGGGCCAATTCAGGGCGGCATGGTCCATCCCTATCTACGCCGCAAACAAGAAAAGGAACCAAGCACCCTGCCCCATGATGAATTAAAAATCGCCTTGGAACGCACCTTAGGTATCCCTATTTTTCAAGAACAAGTCATGCAAATCGCCATCATCGCCGCCGGATTTACCCCCGGCGAAGCCGACGGCCTGCGCCGTGCAATGGCCGCATGGAAACGCAAAGGCGGACTAGAAAAATATCGCGAAAAACTGATCACCGGCATGACCGCGAACAACAAATATAGCCTCGCCTTTGCCGAAGCCATCTATAGCCAGATTCAAGGCTTTGGCGAATACGGCTTCCCCGAAAGTCATGCAGCCAGTTTTGCGCTGTTAGCCTATGCCAGCGCCTGGCTAAAATGTCATGAACCGGAAGCGTTTTTATGCGCTCTGCTGAACAGTCAACCGATGGGCTTTTATTCGCCATCGCAACTGATGCAAGATGCGCGGCGGCATGGCGTGGAAGTATTGCCAGTGGATGTCACGGTCAGTAATTGGGATGCAATGCTGGAAACATCCTCCCAGCCAGAAGCCGCCCGTCCCGCCGTACGACTGGGCTTGAACTTAGTGCGTGGTCTATCGTCAGAAAGTGTTTTGGAAATTGAAGTAGCGCGCGCAGTCCGCGCCTTTAGCGACATCCACGATCTGGCCTTACGCGCCAACTTAAAGCGCGATCAATTACAGGCTTTAGCTGCCGCAAACGCACTAATCGCCCTCTCCGGCAATCGCCGTCAGGCCTTATGGCAAGCGCTGATCAGCGCACCCGATAAAGACTTACTCAAAACCGCCAAAGTGACAGAAGCGCCGTTATTACTAAACGCCCCCAGCGACGCAGAAAGTCTGGTCAATGATTACCACACAATGGGTCTGACGTTAGGCCGCCATCCGTTAGCATTTTTGCGCGAACAATTAAGCGCCAAACGCTTTGTCACCGCCGATGACCTCAACACCTTTGCTGACGGCCAACTAGCCCGCGGCTGCGGCATCGTCACGGTGCGTCAACGCCCCGGCACCGCCAAAGGAACCATGTTTGTAACCATCGAGGACGAAACTGGATCGATCAACGTCATCATCTGGCCAGCGCTGGTCGATAAACAACGCAAAGAAATACTGGGCGCTACACTTCTGGGGGTATATGGAATTTGGCAAAGCAAAGACAACGTTCGCCATTTGGTCGCCAAGCGGCTGGTGGATTTGTCCCCGCTATTAGGACGACTGCACGCCAGCAGCCGGGATTTTTGTTAGGTCAGCGTCAGTGCTGTTTAATCAGACTTTTTAGGTGATGATGACGGAGCATTTTCCGCTGCGTCGGTATGCAACAAACTGCTGCCGCTCTCTTTTTTCGATTCCACCATTTGCTCGATACCCGCGCCAGGGTCTTCGCTGCCGTCCGCTTCTACCGACACTTCATGCAATATATGCTGCGCAGGCGGCTTAGCTTCATCTTTAGTCGTGCTGGGAACAGACTGTTTCTGGCTTGATAATTTGCCATCATCCGCATCTGGCGTTGGTGTATTTGTCGCCATTTTCTGCTCCCATTCAGGTTAATTGCATCTATTTTGACGATTATGCCGCGATTTACGGTTCGATACTCCATCCTGCATAAACGTCGCGCCGATCATCTTCATATTGCCATTTTGTACTGCAATCCTCACAGACATAATGGGTCATGATCACGGCTGGCTGGCCCATATTACGTACTTTTACAGGTTCGCCCACTGGCATCAGCTTTGCATGCCCCAGCCCCTTACGTTTTCTTAACTCTATCGCATTACAAGCGTCGCACAGCATACACATCCTTTGTTATTTCCCTGCTACTCACCGAAACATCGTCCACCCGCATTAACTGGCACTAACTGGCGCTAGCGTCAATGTCAGCAAGGCTTTCTTGTCCGCGTACCGTGATTTCAAAACCATCGCCGGAGGAGCTGGGGATAATATGGCCTTTTCTACCCAAAAACGCCTCAACATCAGCGTCAAGCGGGGCCAAAGGATCGGTGGAGATAGCGCGTAAGCCGTCGATACAGCTTTTGACAAACAAGGTCTGTTCGCCCTTTTCGGTTAAAGCCAGTTGCCCATGTTTGCCATAAGCAACGTATTTCAGCCCGGACAGACGCTTCGCATTGCGCGCTACGCAAGTTGTCTCAGCCCCACGCGCAGGTCCGCGCGCGATATGTCCCAGTGCATCATATTCGTCTTTTGATAACCCTTTTGTCACGCCATTAGTCATTGCAATTCCTGTGAAATATTCTTCTGTTATTTTTGGCCTCGAAAGAAGCTAGGCCATTTTAACGCACCGCTTACGAAAAGCAGCGCTATTCCACAGTGTTGCAAGGATCGTTCTTCCCGGCATAAACGGCGCAATCCGTTCTTATTACGTCTTTATTGCGGTCTCGCTAAGGGATTCCCCTATAAAGAAACCGGGATCGCCGATAGTGCGAGCTAATGCAATACGCCATGCTCTACGTGTCGTCCCAGATCCGTACCAGGTTAAATCGACCAGCGTGCACGATCACCTCCTTAACCACCCCAAAATTTGGGTGGTTTTTTTTGACCAAGAGCGATTACGTTACTAAGCCAGCTTCAATAGCGTCATTTTTTAAACCAATGATGCAAATGTAGCGGTTGGCTAATACCGATTAGCTAGCAAACCAATGGCATTTTCCGTATGCGTCTTTAAAACGACAGACCTTGCACTGTTTTCGTGACCGCCTCTCGCACATCAGGACGCTCCATATGATGGCATGCCGCCAAATGATCACCGGATACAGTCCTAAGTAATGGCTCATCCGTTTTGCAGATTTCAGTCGCAAAAGCACAGGAACGCTGAAATCGACATCCCGGTAACGGCGCGGATGGATCTGGCGGTTCTGCGCGGACCTCGATACGACGCCGTTCGCGCTCTACCTTTGGGTCAGGCACAGGAACCGCAGACAGCAATGCCGCCGTATAAGGATGATGCGGGGTTGTGAACAAGCGATCCCGTAGCGCCACCTCCATTACTTTCCCGCCATACATCACGACGATTTGATGCGACATATGCCGCACCACACTAAGATCATGCGTGATGAACAGATAGGTGAGATTACGTTCTTTTTGCAGATCCTGTAACAGGTTGATAATTTGCCCTTGAATACTGACATCAAGCGCCGATACAACTTCATCCAGCACGATGAAGCGCGGTTCAATCGCTAACGCCCGACCGATGGCTACACGCTGCCGCTGCCCGCCCGACAATTCAAATGGATAGCGCAGCACAATTTCTTTGCGCAGACCAATGCTGTCGAGTAATTCTGCCACCCTGCGATCAATTTCAGCGCTGGGCACCATGCGATGTACCGTCAATACTTCACGCAGTATTGCACCGATGGTCATCCGCGGATTAAGACTGGCGTAAGGGTCTTGATATACCAGTTGGGCCAGTCTCGGCAAGTTCTCACGATGACTCTGTATCGTCTTCATTTCCTGACCGAAATAGTGGATAGCACCACCGACAATCGGCGTCAGGCCGAGCAGAGCACGGCCCATAGTACTTTTACCGCTGCCGCTTTCGCCAACCAAACCCACGGTTGTCCCGTTTGGAATCGTGAACGAAACACGATCAACTGCGCGCACGGCACCCGTCACGCGTCGAAGAATACCGGTTCGGATCGGGAAGTGCACTTGAATGTCGCGTACAGCAATACCCGCTGCAGCATTAAGGATATTTTGGTCGATCATGGCGCGCTCCGTAAGCTGGCTTGATACAGACTTGCAAGCTGTTGGTCCTCAATCTTCAATGGATCAACGCTACAACGAATCAAATGAGAAGGCCACGAGTCTTTTTGCGCCAAATCAGGCAACTCCTGAGTGCAAAGCGATTTAACAAATCCACAACGGGGATTAAAAGCACAACCGGGTACGGGATGTCTGGGATCGGGGGGCAAGCCCGGTATCGGTTTCAGACGCTCCCTGACCGCGCCGCCCAGTGCCGGAATCGCATCCAGTAATGCGCGCGTATAAGGATGCCGCGGCTGATCAAAAATGATATCCGTTGACGCAGTTTCGATCACTCGTCCACCATACATAATGGCGACTTTATCGGCCACTCCCGCGACCACGCCTAAATCATGCGTGATCAGAATTAATGCCATCCCCAACTCGCTTCTGAGACGGTGCAACAAGTCCAGAATTTGCGCCTGAATCGTCACATCCAGCGCGGTAGTAGGTTCGTCAGCAATCAGTACTTTTGGATTGCAACTAACCGCCATGGCGATCAGCACGCGTTGTCGCATTCCGCCAGAAAGTTGATGCGGATAAGTACTCAGCCGGGATGCAGCTCCGGGAATGCCGACAAACTCAAGAAGTTCGATACAGCGCAGGCGCGCTGCAGTGCGGGTCATGCCACCATATTTGACTAATGGCTCGGCCATCTGTGTGCCAATCGTCATAGCAGGATTTAAAGCGGACAACGCATCTTGGGAAATCAACGCAATGCCCTGACCTCTGACGTTGCGTAACGCACGCTGTGACAACTTTGTCAGATCCTGCCCTTCAAATAACACCTCACCCGCGCTAATCCGGCCGCCTTGCGGTAAAAGTCCCAGTACCGCCAGCATCGTCTGGCTTTTACCACATCCTGATTCCCCGACAATTCCCAGCGCTTCGCCTTTAGCCACGCAGAAAGAAACATTATTCACAGTATTCACCGACGATGCATCGCGTCCGTAAGTAACACTCAGATTACGTAACTCCAAAATACTGGGTGCTGGTGCCTTGGGAAGTGGCGCAATAAAAGAGGTAGCTGACATAAACTCAGGCGAGTTCGATTTTTGGATTGAAGTAAGCATAGAGCACGTCCACGATGAAATTGATTATCACGAATGAGAGCGCGAGCATGAGAATTCCACCTTGAATCAGCGGAATGTCGCGTGTGGAAATGGCCTGATACATCGCCAATCCGACACCTGGCCAGGAAAAAACGGACTCGGTTAATACAGCACCGCTGAGCATAAATCCCATTTGCAAACCGATGACGGTAATGATCGCTGGCATGGCATTTGGCAGCGCATGTCGTAGCACAATCGAGAGTTCGCCGATGCCGCGACTGCGAGCGGTACGAATGTAATCGCTTCCGATTACATCCAGCAAAGCGGAGCGTGTCATGCTGGCGATGATGGCGACCGACCATGCGGCAAGCGTAATAGTCGGCAGCACCATGTGCTTAGCGATGTCTACTATGCTGCCATCGTCAAAAGAAGACATGCCTCCAACCGGCAACACCCCGGCATACAAACCAAACACCATGATTAATAGCAGCCCTAGCCAGAATGACGGCATGCTGTTCAATATCAATACACAAATAGAAAGCGTGCGATCTCTGGCCGAACCCGGCTTCAAAGCCGCCCAACTACCGATGGCGATGCCAACAATCGAAGAAAGAAAGATTGCTGAAACCGACAACAACGCGGTGTTGAACAAAGTGTCTGACAGCACCTCGGAGACAGGCTGGGCAAACGTTAACGACTGGCCGAGATCGCCATGCAGAAGCTTCCATAAATAATGCAGATACTGCATCCAGAGCGGATGGTCCAGACCCATTGCTAATCGTAGTTGCTGCCGATCTGCTTCAGTGGCACCAGCCCCAAGTAGCGCGCCGGTAGGATCGCCGGGAAGAATTTGAGATAAAAGGAAGGTTGCAAGCGAAACCCCGAGAATGACCGGGATCATCTGCAGCAGCCGACGTGCTATGAAGGTTAGCATAAGCTGATGCTCCGTGAATTACTTCAGACCGCGCTGGCGACGTGGATCCAACAGATCACGCGCACCATCGCCAATGAGATTAAAACCAATGGCTAGCAAAACAATTGCAAGCCCAGGAATAGTTGCTACGAACGGTGCTGTGGCAAGCGCTGCGCGTCCGCTACTTAACATCTGACCCCAATCAGCTGTCGGCGGTTGCGCGCCCAGCCCCAGAAAACTCAGGCTGGCCGCCAAAATCACGTTTCGGCCAGTCTGCAGGGTGCCGTATACGATGACGGGACCCACTACGTTCGGCAGAACGTGTCTTAACATAATGCGAATCTGGCTATAGCCCAATGTTCGCCCTGATTCGACGTATAACTCTTCTTTCACTCCCAGCACCATACCGCGCGTAATCCGTCCAAACGCGGGAATGGTGACAACCATCATCGCAATCACCATAGAACTCAATCCAGGGCCAAGTGCTGCGCTGATGCCGAGGGCTAACAGAATGCCTGGAAACGCAAACATCACATCAAATATACGCATGACGATGGTGTCCCAGACGCCTCCCACATAGCCGCTAATCAGGCCGATGCAGCCACCGATAAACATCGCAATTAAAGTGGGAACAACGGCGACTAAAAGTGCTAGTCGGGAACCATAAATAAGTCTGCTCAGGATGTCCCGACCGATTTCATCCGTTCCTAAGAAATGCCCCGCAGAAAAGGGGCGTAGATAACGGATCAATGGATCAGCGACAATCGGATCGGCGGGCGTAATAAAATCAGCAAACATCGCCACCAGAATGATGCCGCCGACGATAAGAATGCCCAGAAAAAGTGGTGGATTACCCAACACACGGCGGACGAACACAGGTACAGCAAACCTAGCTGAAATAGGATGCGCGCTCACAGGCATTGGGTGTCTCCTTTAATTTTTTGTTAGGACAGTGTTATTTATGCGACGGTCCAGAGTTTTCCCAAATTAGGAATGACATCCGGCAATCCAAGCGTACGAAGCGCGCTCCAGAGCGTAGCCTGATTGCTGCTAACGACTGGCAAGCCAGTGTCCATTTCAAGATAAGGAATAATTTCAAAGGTGCGGAAGGTTCCGCATGAAATCAAGATGGCGTCGGCCTTACCAGCTTGTTTTAATACCTTGCGAGATAGCCGATAAGCGGTATCTGCGTCATGCAAACTTGCTTCAAACGGATCGGTAAGCTCCAGCCCTTTAATCGCTTTTACTGAAAAACCATGGGCTTCCATGCATTCGACCATCTTGTCGTTAACTTCAGTCGAATAGATAGTGGCCACCGCAATATTCTTGGCACCAAGCGCCTTCAACGCATCCATCTGCGCGGCCATCATGGTAATGGCAGGAATACCTGTTAGCTCCTTGATTCTCGCCACGACTTCTGCGTCGTGATGCGGACCGACCAGAAACGTTCCGGGAGCACCGCACTGTGCAATCAAATCAACCTTTGCCGTTGCCAGCTGACGGGCGGCTTCGTCAACCTGACTCATCATTACTTTCAATCCGGCCGCATCGACACGCGGTACGATCGTGCGGGCATCTGCGAAGGCTACGCCGACTGGCGCGACAGAGCGCCATTCTTCAGCGCCTTCGATTGCGGTTGCGGGCCGCATTTGTCCAATTCTCGCTCTCCATCCTAGCATCATGATTTCAATCTCCTGTAGTAGTGGGGGGTAAAAAGTTCTAACGCACGGTCAACTTGGCGTAATCGATATAAACCGATCGGGCTGGCTGAACGCCCAAGATGCGTTTTCGTACCAGCCGCGGCAAACGATCTTGATAAAGAAATACCCAAGGTGCATCGGCTGCAACTTGCTCGGTCGCCTGCCGGTAAAGTTTATTTTTTTTGTCTGCATTGACTTCACCGCGTGCTTGCTCAAACAGTTTGTCGACATCAACATTTTGATACCAGCCGCGATTCACACCGCGTGGTGGCCGCTGCGGACCGCTAAACATCCGTTCAAACCAGTAACCACTTTCGGCGCCAGTAGTCCAGCCATTAAATGAACCATTCACATCATCGTTATAGCCGGGCGACTCAAGCGATACGAGCGTGGTGAAATCAAGATACTGCGTTTGCAAATTGATACCGACCGCCTTCAAATCCTGCTGGATGAGCGACATAATCTGCGTTGCCAATCCAAATCCGGGGCCGCTATTTGGGGAAAGTAACTTTAAGGTCACTGGAGTCTTGATACCCGCCTGTGCGAGAAGTTGCTTCGCCATCGCCGGGTTATAACCATATCGCGGCGTTGACGACGCGCCGCTAATCTCATTACCCAGCGGCACTGGACCAAAAATAGGACTGGCCTGCCCATCCATGACCGCTGCAATTCCGGCGCGATTGATTGCATAGTTCAGCGCTTGCCGAAAGTGCATATCTTTAGTAATACCGCTGCGCGTGTTTAATCGAATGAAATAAAGATTTGCCGGCTCCGGATATAACACCTGTATGTTTTGATCCATTTTAAGTTGCGCAACCTGCTGGGAACTGGCGCTTGGAATGATGTCGATTTGACCGGTCTGCATTGCAATCGCCAACGCGGTCGGATCGGTAATCGGCTTAAAAATCAAACGCGCGACTCCGGGAACCCCGCCCCAGTATTTTTCATTCCGAAGCAAAATCAATTGCTGCCCCTGGGCGAATTTTTTCAGCATAAACGGCCCGGTTCCCACCGGCGTATAGCCTAGCTGATCACCTTTAAATTTGTTCAACGCATCAGGACTGACAATCGACATACGGCGATCACTGAGCAGCCGCGGCAGCCCTGTAAAAGGCTCCTTTAACACGATCACAAAAGTATGCGCATCGATGACCTTGGTGTGTTTAATCCAACGCGTAAGAAAAGTCATATTGCCACTCGCCCTTTCATCAAAAAATGGCGAGGACTTGTCAAGAATTCTTTCAAAATTGCTTTGTACGCTGGCCGCATTAAATGGCGTCCCATCATGAAACAAAACATTTTGACGAAGTACAAAAGTATAGGTTAAGCCATCTGCCGATACCGTCCAGGAACTGGCCAGCGAGGGCTGCAGCTCGGGCGCATTCAGTGTTGCTTTGCTAAGATCTTCACGCACGAGCGGATCAAAAATGGCATCGATCACACGCAGACCGATAGTACCGTTAGTCCGTTGCGGATCAAGGGCAGGAATTGCGCCTTCGGCACCGATCACGACCGTTTTTGGCGCTGCCGAAATGGCCTCTTTAACCAATCTAGTACTGGTTATCGCCAGCGCAATTATGACAAAAATCTGAAGTTGCCTGGCCTTGATTTGTTTGCTTTTCCACATGCGCATGTCCCGCTCCTTTATTAATGCAAAAACATTTATTAGGAAACCATTGCGCTATTTATTAACGGCAAAACCGCGCTTGGTGAATGATCCTAATCTGAAGATTCATGCCGACGCATTTACATTTAGTCTGCCCGAAGAAACAACAATTCAGTGGACCGACATGCGTGCAATTGGCATTTTTGGCAGGCTGACGTGACGCACAGCCCGACGTATGAATTTCATCTGATTTTTTTATTATTAGATTTATATGCACGTAACATTTTTGTTGCAATGATTATAGCGCCTCGAATAAAATAATTAAATACTATAATTTTTATTAAAATATTAGATTTATTTATATTTTTTCATTCATAAAACATTGTATTTTTAAGCAGCAACAAAAGAATTTGGTGTGTGCTCGGTTAAAAAATACTGATCACTGATAACAAAAAAGCGCACATGATTTCTCAAGCGCGCTTTTTCCAATTAGTCGTCAACTCACCAAGTGATCAATTCACTGATCCAGTCTCCATTAAAATCTATGACGCAGGCCAACAGTCACTGCTACCTGACTCTTATTCAGACCCGCAGCATTCCCCTCTACACCGGGATTATAAGCATCCGTCGCTTTCAAGTTCGATGCAAAAACATACACGTCGGTGCGTTTTGAAAAGAAGTAATCGGTTCCCAGATTAATTTGCGTCAACTTACCCTTGGTCTTGCCGCCGACAAAATCCAGCCTGTTATGTTGAACACTGGCCAGCAATCGCAACGGTCCGCTGATCGCATAATTCACACCAAGCTCGTAAAGATTAGCTTGTCTGTTATTAACCCCGCCAACAGTAAAGCCGGATGGCAGAATCCCGCTTGCAGGAACCACGCCAGCAAGTGCCTGCGGTTGCTTAGCGTTAGACCAGTTAGCGTAAAGACGTGCTGGCCCCGCTTGATAGCTTGCCCCAAGACTGAATACCTTTATCGCAGTGTCCCCTGCGACGCCATTACCCGCGACCAAACCGGCAGTATCGCTAGAAGTAGATGTTGCAGGCGCAGTCGGTGGCGTGCCCAGCTTCGATTGATAATAAGCTGCGAAAAGACCGAGCGGCCCATTTGCGTACTGTGCCCCCAACGCGAACGACTGTCCGGCAGAAGTCTGACCGGTTACCTCGCCGAGACCAATCATGGTACCAGCAGTAAAACCATCAAAATTTGGCGTATCGTAACGGATCGAGTTATTCGTACGCGCGCCTTCAGTGCGGTCCAGATAATGCCCCACCGTGCCGGTGGCGCCACCAAAATCTGCCACCGAAGTCCAGATAAAAATATCTTGCAAGAAGTCGGTCTGACGGCCCAACAGAACCGAACCGAAGTTCCCCGATAAGCCAACCACCGATTTACGGCGGAACAGGGTATTGGTGTTCGGGGCCTTATTGTTCGTGCCGTCCAGAGCGCCAGTATCATTGGCAAATCCCATTTCCAACTGGAACAGAGCCTTTAGCCCACCACCGAGATCTTCTATCCCTTTGAAACCTAGGCGTGAACCTGAATTAAGACCAGAATCCAGGCTCAATTTACTGCCAGTAGCGCCGCTTGTAGTTCCTGGCAGAAGCGCTTTTCTGGTGTAGGTAACGCTGGTATCGATGACACCGTAAATAGTAACGCTGCTCTGCGCTTGTACGGCACCGGCAATGCTACCGAGTGCGGCCAATACGACGAATGACTTCTTCATTTGACATCCCCATATAAAAATTATTTTGAATAGAAAAGTTGATGAAATCGTTGCAAAAAAACGGGCGTGTTACCCCATCCAGCCTAGGTAATCAAAGGCCAAACTTAATGCGCCGAAGCCGGCATTTTTTTGAATTTAATCGGCAATAAAAGACCGAACTGACAAATCTAGTTATTTAATTTTTTTGCCGTTCCCACTATCCGGTCAGGCTGTTAAAGCGCGTTTAGCCATTTCGGCCAACCGGCTTCATCCCATCAACTGATTTCAGAATAAGTTAAATGTCGATAAAACCACTGCACTGCAAGCACCATCTGCACTCTTCTACAAATTGCGCTAGCGGCTTTTTATTAGGCACAGTTCCCTCAACGCTCTCCTAAATCTAGCCAGAATTCACCAGAAAATATCTAGACTTCGTAGTCCGAAGGATCAACCGGATGTTTAGCCAAAGGCGTCACCGCGACATCACTCATCCAGGGGAAGGCGGGTAAGCCACTAATGATCTGATGTAATTCGGTCGCACTCTTTGCCCGCCAGACGCCCCAGTTTTCGAACCGACATGGCACCCGCCACATACGTACCAGATGGCCTTTTTCAATCAGGACAGCCGCATGGCTACGCTCATCGGTTATTACTTGCTGTTTCAGTGTTTCATCCATGTTTGGCGTCCACTGAAGTTTGATATTGACTAAAAATTCCATTTTATTTCCTAGGTCGGTTATTGAAATAATTGTTAGCTATTAGCAAGATCGCGAATCACCACATTGCTGGCGTTGAAGCCGGGAATACCGGTAACGTACCCGCCCGGCCACGTACCGGCACCGGAGAGGTAAAGACCTTTTAAAGGCGTGCGATAGTCGTGCGCATTCTGATGAGGCCGGGCACCGAATAAAGCATTCGGCAGCATGTCCCCATGCGTGATATTTGAGTGCACCAGCCCTAACTCAGACTCAAGCTCCACTGGACTCATGAAACGTTGCCCGACAATGCACTCTCTCAAGTCAGGCATAAGTTCGGCGAGAGTATCGATACAGCGCTGACCAAATAATTGCTTCTCAGTTTCCCAGTTCCCCTCCGCCAATTCATAGGGTGCATGCCATACATTGACACTGAGCAAATGACGATCTTTAGGCGCAACGCCTGGTGACGTAACGCTAGAAATAAGTCCCCACATGATGGGCTGATGTGAGCAGACACCACTCAGACCATCCATTACCGCGCGTTCGATATAGTCCATCGAAGGACCGATGCGGAATTGACATCCGGCGACAACTTCAGAGCCGATGGCGCTGGGAAGACCCGAATAACGCGGCAAGCGGTCAAGGGCAAGCGCAATCTTGAACGCTGAACCACGCATCGGGATGCTACTTATTTCACGACGTATGGTTGCACCGACCGCTTGATCATCTAAAAGGCGTGTAAATAGTGTCTTGGGATTAATGGTTGAAATAACGGTATTCGCAAAATACTCATCCCCGTTCGTCGACGCGACACCAATTGTTCGTCCACCATGATGTAGAACCTGCTCTACCGGTGTTCCCTTATGGAAGACAACCCCGTAATGAAGGCAGCACGCTTCCAGCGCATCGATAATCGCGCCCATACCACCCAAGGGAAGCCCGGTTGATCCGCGTAATGCAGAGAGCCGTGGATCTGCCGCATCGACTGGCGGCATTGATGCCAGCGACAGTGGGCGCATCATCAATCCGATAGCAGTCCCGCAGGCAGAAGGCGGCGCTAAAGTAGCGTTGAGGGCCACCATGCTAAGCAACGCCTTTGCTTCTTCAGACGCCAATTCTTCATCAAGAAGTTGTTTCAGGCTGCCCTGAAATACTCTCTTGAAAAGGCCGTGTTGCGATGTTGATAGTCGCTTTTCCAGATCGATCAAATTAGGTGATGTGGAGAATATAGATACACCTGCCGCGCAGACAGCCCGTCCCAACTCTTCCAGCTTATGTAACAAACCAAAATATCTGTCAGCCTCGCCCGGTGCGAATTGATTGAGTTGGGCAACTATCCGTTCTCGATCCCGCCATCCGATAAAACTGCCATTGGAAAAATGGTGCACCACCGTTGGATCGGTCCGCACGAACTGCAGACCGAAACGTGCCAGCTCTAGTTCTGAAACGAAGCGCGCCTCAAAGCTGCCCGGCGAGTTGGTTAAAGACGTGCGGTAGCCCGGCATGAATTCGTAAGTGCCGCATGGTCCGCCCAGACTTTCGCGTGCTTCCAACACTGCAACGCTAAGTCCGGCACGTCCCAAATAGGCCGCAGCGACCAGACCGTTATGTCCGCCACCAATAATGACAACGTCATACCGATGAGAAGACGCACGATTATCAAGCATCATTGTTCCTTTAAGACGAGCCCGCATAACGTTGCACCAATGCGGGCCAGCAGTGAATACTTTTCCAAGAAAATAACGCAGCATCAGAGTGCAGGTCATTAACTAACCTTACTTTTTTCCCACACTTCGATTTTTACCTCACTTACTCACTGGCTGGAAGCCCTCACGGAACATACGCAACCAGTTTTCGCCCGCAATCTTTGCTATCTCTGCCGCAGAAAATCCACGTTTTTCTAATCCAGCCAGCACATTTGGGAATGCTACAGGTGATGGGAACCATTCTGGCCAAGGCGAAAATCCCTTGATCGGAATAGCGCTTTCCCGTGCCCAGCGTCCGGCACGCCACCATTTAATTTCACTTTCAGGCCAACCTGTGTAGAAGTCTGTGCCGAAACCAACAGCATCAATTCCCACCAAATCGACCGTCCAGGATGCCATGTCAAGGAAAGTATCTAATGTGCAATTGGATCCGTTCTTCATTATCTTTGGATACATGCTCAATCCGACAACGCCGCTTGTTTCCGCAAGCCGCTTCAACAACGCAGTCGATTTATTGCGTCGATTCAGTTCGATGTCTGTACCAACGAAACCTGAAGGATTCGCATGCGAAATCGCAATCGGACGCGATGAATATTCGATTGCATCGAAGCAAGTCTTCTCGGTGCAGTGAGAAACATCGACCAGCATGCCTACGCGATTCATTTCCGCAATAACGCCACGACCGAAGAACTTCGATACACCCTGATCATCAGACTCCCAACACCCTGAAGCAACGCGATTCTGAACATTGTAAGTAAGTTGGGCAATACGTACGCCGAGCGAATAAAACACTTCAATTAGCTCAATATCGTCTTCAAAAGGTGAGGTATCCTGAAATCCATACACCACCGCCGTACGGCCGGATGCGACAATTTTTTCGATTTCATCAGCTGACGTTGCTAGCGCAATCAGATCACTATTTTTTTCCAGAAGGCGATTCCATTCGCCGATGACAGAGAGCGTTTCGCGTGCGTTTTCCCATATCGACAAAGTCACATGCACACACCCGACGCCGCCATCGCGCCACTCTTCAAAACGTGCCCTTTCAGGCTTGCTGTATTGAAGGGCATCAATCAGAAGCGGGCGCGAGCTTTGTATATTACTGGTAGGTTTCATACTAATTTTCCTTTAATTTGTACTGAGGTTAAGCAGTTATTCACATACCGAAGGGATTTTTGGCCGCGGCATAATCTATGATCACGGACTTGATCTGGCTGAACTCATCCAATGCTTCGACGCCATTTTCGCGGCCGATACCGGACTGTTTATAGCCGCCAAAAGGCACACGCATATCTATCGCGCGGTACGTGTTAACCCATACCGTACCCGCTTCAAGTTGACGACTTACCCGCCGAACACGGTGAAGATCACGGGTCCAGAAGCCCGCCGCCAAGCCGTATTGGCTATTATTTGCCAAGGCGATAGCCTCTTCCTCAGTATCAAAAGAATGCACAATAGCGACCGGACCAAATACTTCGTCTTTCCAGATAGCCATATCCGGCGTAACGTCAGCTAACACTGTCGGATTAAACCAAAATCCATTCTTTGCATCACCTTCCATGGACGGTGATGTACCACCAATAAGCACCGTTGCCCCTTGGGTAATTGCCTCATCCACCAAATGCTGAATACGTCCAAGTTGTCTACGAGATGCGATCGGCCCCAAATGCGTTTGCGGTGATGTCGGATCGCCCAAACGCAACTTGCGAATCAGGCCGAGATACCTATCCAGAAATGCCTGGAAAATCGAGGAGTGAATCAAAATACGGGAACCAGCAACACATGTTTGTCCGGTCGCAGAAAAAACGCCCTGCGTGGCAGCAATCGCAGCGGATTCCAGATCAGCATCTTCAAAAATAATATGGGCTGATTTGCCGCCTGCTTCGCAAACATAGCGCTTAAGTTGCCCTACCACTTGCGCACCAATGTTTCTGGCCGCCGCCGTGCTGCCGGTAAAACTCACCATGGCAACATCTTCATGCGCGATCAACTTCTCACCGACCGCCGCATCGCCAACCACCACATTCACCACACCCTTTGGAAACCCCGCTTCCAGTGCGAGTTGTGCAAGTCTGATAGTTGAACCCGGCGCCTCGGCAGGCGGTTTTAA
This sequence comes from Glaciimonas sp. PCH181, assembly GCF_003056055.1. Lineage (NCBI taxonomy): Bacteria > Pseudomonadati > Pseudomonadota > Betaproteobacteria > Burkholderiales > Oxalobacteraceae > Glaciimonas > Glaciimonas sp. PCH181. The sequence continues at coordinate 338,167 of NZ_PYFP01000001.1, read as the reverse complement.
GATAATCGTATTCCCCATTGCCAGTGCAGGCGCGAGTTTCCACGAACCCAGCGATAACGCCGCGTTGAAAGGCGTGATGGCGACCACCACACCAAGCGCCTCACGTGTAATGAATGCATCGACCGTACTTGATACATTACGCTGATGACTATCCCGCGTTTCTATTGCGCTGGCATAAAAGTGATACCACTGCGCAGTTGCGCGCATCTCAGCGAACGTGGCCGCGTGCGGCTTTCCATTCGCCAGACTTTCAAGAGCACCAAGCTCTGACGCATGCGCCACGATTAAATCGCCGAGCTTACGGAGCAACCCTGCTCGCTGAGCGGCGGTAAGGTCACGCCAGCCGGGATTTATAAATGCATTCCGGGCACTCTTGGCTGCGACATCGATAGCAGCCGAATCAATATAGGCTTTCGCCCAAATATTACCGTTACCGGGGTCGACAAGTGAGATAGCCGATCCGGTCTGTGCAGACGGTTCGCCGTCAATAAAAGAAGTAAATACGGGATGAGACTTCACCTTATCAGCATGTTGCACAGTGTCGTTATGCATTCCGGATGCCTCCCTGATTTATCAGCAAAACACGTGCGATATCAGCCATATTTTTATCCTTCAATTGAAATATACTAAAAAATTCTGATGAAAATCGATGGTCATTCGACGACAAAAACAGACCAGACATTGATAACTACTGAGGATCATTCGCGCCCTCAACTCCAGTCGTTCTTTACCACCGGTGATCAATACAATTCGGCATAATCCGATTTCATCAAACGACTTTACTTACTTGCCTGCATAAATTGTAGTGCGTCGCCAACTATTGTTAAAGTCTATAATTTTTATTAAAATATAATTTTTACTTATAAATGGCGCTCTCATCGTGTGTACGCCAATTAACCAAAGGGTCAGATCACATGAGTGCGTTACCGGACATTAAAATCGGCCAACTTCGTAATTTTGTCGCTGTCGTCGACCATCAGGGATTCAAGGCTGCTGCGCGAAGTTTGTTTCGGAGCCAGCCGGCCATTTCGATATCGGTGAAAGAATTAGAAAATTTAATCGGCGCTGCTTTGTTCGAGAAGAACATGCAAAGTGAATTAACGCCTTTTGGAAAGCAGTTTTATTTCACCGCCAAAAAATTGCTCGAACATTACAACAGCTCGATACGCGGCGCAGTCGATCTGGCACACTTGAACGCAGGACAAGTTCGGGTAGCTATCGTGCCATCCGTCGCACGTGATGTTCTTCCTCGTACCCTCACCCGGTTCATTGCCTCACATCCAAACATAGAGATCTGGGTCGAAGATGGCGATGCCAACTATGTGCGAGAGAGAGTAGCGACAGGAAATGTTGATTTTGGATGCAGCGGCGGTGCAAGCAATGACGCACGCCTAAGTTTCACCAAAGTTACTAGCGATGTGATGGGCGTGGTGTGCAGTGCAGATCATCCACTGGCAATGCAGAAACATGCCACGTGGCAGCAATTGGATGGTCAAACGTTAATTAGCAACGGCAGTATGCGGCTGATTGATAAGGCATTGATTGATCCCCTTTTGCGTAACTCTAAGATGCATATCGCCAATATCACGTCACTGCTGGGATTGATTGAAGCCAATGTCGGCATCACCATCCTGCCATCGTTAGCTTTTCCAAAACTGTCGGAAGGCATCTGTTTTGTGCCAATAAAATCGCCGGTAGCCAAACGTACAATTGGTATCTTGCAGTTAGCCGAGGTTTCTCTTAATCCAGCAGCGGAAGAATTTCGTTCTGAATTAATCGCGGATTTAGAGGTGCTCTAAGGCGACCTGCGAAGGGTTAAATGGTTAAATGGTTATAGCGTTGCGTGGACAAAAAAAGTGGTTGATGCTGCCGAGCTAAAACAACCGGCATCACTAAACCACTTTTTTGCACAAAACAACACAGCCAACGAAAACGATGTCACCGCATTTAATCGACTTTTAGGTGACTAGCAATGCGCCTTTTCAGTATAGGTTTAAGCCGCCTGGGTATTGTTTGCTGTAGCAGTCAACCCTGACGAAAACTGCGACAACAGCTTAGATTTTTTAACAGAGTACTCAGCAACAGCAACATCCTTCACATGCCCAAAACCGCGAATCTTCTCTGGCAGATTGCCAAGCTCCACCGCCACCTCGAGATTGTTGCTGTCCAGTGTTGCCAGCATGTGCGTCACCGCAGCACGGTAATCCTCAATCAAACGACGTTCCGTCTTGCGTTCATCGGTATAACCAAACAGATCGAACTTACCACCGCGCAGTTTTTTCAGTTTCGCCAGCAACTTAAAGGCGCGCCAGACCCATGAGCCGTACTCTGCTTTGATTAAATGGCCCTTGCCGTCTTTCTTAGAGAAGATCGGCGGTGCCAGATTAAATGTCAGCGAAAAATCGCCTTCGAATTGCTCTTTTAACTGTTTCTCAAACTGCCCATTGGTGTACAGACGCGCTACTTCGTACTCATCTTTGTACGCCAGCAATTTGAAGTAGTTTTTTGCGACTGCCGTTGCCAGCTTATTCCCAGTGCCGACTTTTGCTTCGGCTACGCGCACTTGCTGCACCAACGCGGCATACTGCGCCGCATAGTCCGCATCCTGATATTCGATCAAAAATGCCACCCGCCGTTTGATCAACGTATCCAGACTTTGCGGCAATTGCACAACAACTGATTTGACCGGGGTCGCAATACTCTCCACGCGCTTAAGATCGACCGCAGCCCGACGGCCCCACAAAAAGCTCTTTTTATTCGACTCCACCGCCACGCCATTGAGTTCGATGGCGCGGAGCAGCGCGGCCTCCGTCAATGGAATACAGCCTTTTTGATAGGCATATCCCAGCATAAAAAGATTCGCGGCGATCGAGTCGCCCATCAGCCCGGTGGCGATTTTGGTAGCATCGATAAAATCGACTTGCTGATCGACCGAAGTCGTGATCAGGCCACGGATATCTTCCACCGGATATTCCCAATCCGGTTTTTTAGCAAATTCGCCCGGCGGTTGTTCATGCGTATTCACAACGGCTTTGGTCCGGCCCGGGCGCATTTTAGAAATCGCATCATAGGACCCGGTCGTCAGCAAATCGCAGCCTAAAATCAGATCCGCTTCGCCCGTGGCAATCCGCACGGCACGGATGCCTGTGGAGGTTTCGGCGATCCGGATATGCGAGGTGACGGAACCATTTTTCTGCGACATGCCCGTCATATCGAGTACGGTGGCGCCCTTGCCTTCCAGATGCGCGGCCATGCCCATCAGCGCGCCGATAGTAATCACGCCAGTGCCGCCGATCCCATTGATCAGGATATTAAACGGTATGTTGCAAGACGGCAAATGTGGTTGTGAAATCGCCCCAAAGTCGTCTTGCTGCGCGGTGCCCGCTTTGGATTTTTTCAGCTTGCCACCGGCGACGGTGACAAAGCTCGGGCAAAAGCCTTTGACGCAGGAGTAATCCTTGTTGCACGACGATTGATCAATGGTGCGCTTCCGGCCAAATTCGGTTTCACGCGGCATGATCGAGGTGCAATTTGATTGCACGCCGCAATCGCCGCAGCCTTCGCAGACCGCCTCGTTAATGACCAGCCGCTTGTCTGGATCGGGATATTCTTTCTTTTTGCGCCGACGCCGTTTTTCTGCGGCGCAGGTCTGGTCGTAAATCAGGATCGACGCGCCGGTGCATTCGCGCAGTTCGCGTTGCACCGCATCCATATCCTTGCGATCATGCAGCGTGACAATCGCAGGTAAATCGCTGCGGTCGGCATAGCGGGTCAAGTCTTCGGTTACCAAGGCAATCCGCTTAATTCCTTCGGCGGCCATTTGTTGCGCGATCATCGGCACCGAGGTAATGCCATCCACTGGCTGACCGCCGGTCATCGCGACGGCATCGTTGTACAAAATTTTGTAGGTGATATTGACTTTGGCGGCCACCGCCGCACGAATCGCCAGAAAGCCAGAATGGAAATACGTGCCGTCGCCCAGATTGGCAAACACGTGCGGGACTTTGGAGAACGGCGCTTGTCCGATCCACGGTGCACCCTCGCCGCCCATGTGGGTCGTGGTTTTGTTGTATTCGGGATAAATCGCCGTTGCCATCACATGGCAGCCGATTCCGGCCAGCGCAAAGCTACCTTCGGGGACTTTGGTCGAAGTGTTGTGCGGGCAGCCCGAGCAATAATAGGCCGGACGTGGCGGGATGCTCAGCGCTTGTTTTAGTACGGCGTCTTTGGCATCAAGAAACACTAAGCGCGCCTTGATCAGATCGCTGGTATGGAATCGGGCAATCCGGCTGGCGATCACGCGGGCGATTTGCGCGACCGAAAAGTCGGCCTTGGACGTCAGCAGCCATTCACCACGCGGGGCGACCCATTCGCCTTTTTCGTCAAATTTGCCGATCACGCGTGGGCGCACGCCATCGTCCCAGTTATACAACTGCTCTTTCAATTGATATTCGACCATCTGGCGCTTTTCTTCGACGACCAGAATTTCATCGAGTCCGCGTGCAAACTCGCGCACGCTGTCCGGTTCCAGCGGCCATGGCATCGCGACTTTAAAGACCCGAATCCCGATTTGGGCGGCCATCGCTTCGTCGATGCCCAATTCTTCCATCGCTTCGAGTACATCCAGATACGATTTACCCGATGCAATAATGCCCAGCCGGGCTTGCGGGCTGTCGATGGTGACGTGGTTCAGACGATTCAACCGGGCGTAGGCTAACGCGGCATAGATTTTATAATCCTGCATCAGCGCTTCCTGCTTGCGCGCCTGCATGCCTAACGCATCGGTGGATAGACGGGCATTGAGACCGCCTTCTGGCATCACGAAGTCTTGCGGGATTTGTACTTGTACGCGCATCGGATCGGCGTCGACCGAGGCCGTCGATTCCACCGTATCGGCCAATGCTTTAAAGCCGACTGCGCAGCCGGAAAAGCGTGACATCGCCCAGCCATGCACGCCCAAATCCAGATATTCCTGCACATTGCAGGGATACAGCATCGGGATCATCGCAGCAGAAAAAATGTGATCGGACTGATGCGGCAAGGTCGATGAATACGCACCGTGATCATCACCGGCGACCAATAAAATACCGCCCTGACGCGCCGTACCTGCGTGATTCATGTGTTTAAAAACGTCGCCACAGCGGTCCACGCCCGGGCCTTTGCCGTACCACATCGCATACACGCCGTCGTATTTGGCGGGGCCGATGAGATCGACCTGCTGCGTGCCCCAGACGGCGGTGGCGGCCATGTCTTCATTGGTGCCGGGATTGAATTTGACGTGATGGGCGTCGAGATGTTTTTGCGCTTTCCACAAGGCTTCATCCAGACCGCCTAATGGAGAACCGCGATAACCGGAGATAAATCCGGCGGTGTTCAGCCCCTCCGCCAGATCGCGCTGCCGCTGGATAAGCGGTAACCGAACTAACGCCTGGATACCCGAGAGAAAAATAGTCCCCTTTGTGAGGGTGTATTTATCATCGAGGCTGACAGATGCCAGCACAACTTCAGCTGGCACAACATTTGGGGCAACATCGGTTGGCGCAACGACATCAGAATAACCAGCAGATGTCACTGTTGAATTGGCTAGCATTGTGTTTCTCCAAATGGATGATTCAGAATACGTTTGATATCAATGCGCCGGGTAAGCGCTGGACTAGCAAACAAGTTAACCGTGGTAACGGTCATCACAACAAAAATAAAACTGTCGAAATCTGCTGATGTGAAGAAGTGTACGGGGATCAAGATTTTTGAGGAAATACCGAATCGGGATAGGGCTATAAGAAAAAATGATAGCCCACTATTGATAAGGTAAAAAAAACCGTAGCAGCGAAGATTACGCTGTTACGGTTTCTTTAATGAGCGCTACGACAACACAAACCCGCCAAGTAAGGGGGATTTATCGCAATTCACATCAATCGGCAAACTCAATCAGCAAGTCCTTCGCGCTGATGACGGTGCCCGGTTTGACATGCGTATGGCCGACCGTGCCATTGCGCTCGGCGCGGATCATGGTTTCCATTTTCATGGCTTCAATTGAGACCAGCGGATCGCCTTTTTCCACTTTTTGTCCTGCCTTCACCGCCACCGTCACCACCATGCCCGGCATCGGCGCACCGACATGCTTCGGATTGCCTTCTTCGGCACGCACATGGGTCGCGGTCTTGACTGCACCGGCACGGTCGATACGGATCAGGCGCGGCTGACCGTTCAGTTCAAAGAACAGCTTGGTCTGACCATCATCGGTCGCTTCGGTCTGCCCTTGCAGACGTACGACTAGCGTTTTGCCCTGATCGATATCAATCGAAGTTTCTTGTCCGTCTTGCATCCCGTAGAAAAACACCGGAGTCGACAGCACGCTGACGTTGCCGTAATGACGGCGATGCTCTGCGTACTCTTTAAAGACTTTCGGATACATCAGATACGACGACAGTTCTTGCTCGGTGATGCTGCGCTCAACGGCTTTTTCAGCTTCAGCGCGAACTAACACCAAATCGACTGGCGGCAAATGTGCGCCGGGACGCCCAACCATCGGCTGGCCGCCTTTGAGTATTTTCTGCTCTAGCGGCTTCGGAAAACCATCCGCCGGAAAGCCCAACTCGCCCTTGAATAAGGAAATCACAGAATCCGGAAAAGCGACTTCTTTATCTGGATTACTCACATCCGCCGGGGTCAGATCGTTGGCGACCATGAACAACGCCATATCGCCCACTACCTTGGACGTCGGCGTCACTTTCACAATGTCACCGAACAGCTGATTCACGTCCGAATAGGCTTGCGAAACCTCGGTCCAGCGGTGCGCCAATCCCATCGCCCGCGCCTGTTCGCGCAAGTTGGTGTATTGACCACCCGGCATTTCATGACGATACACATCTGAGGTGCCGGACCGAATATCCGCCTCAAACGGCGCATACGCACGCCGCACGCCTTCCCAGTATTGTGAAATGCCAAACATCGCGGTCGAGTCGAGTTGCGGATCGCGTTCAGTGCCGCGCAAGGCTGCTGCAATCGCGCCCAGATTCGGCTGAGAAGTCAGGCCGCTCATCGCATCCATCGCGCCATCCACCGCATCGCAACCGGCTTCGATAGCCGCCAGCACACTGGCGGCGCTGATGCCGCTAGTGTCATGCGTGTGGAAATGAATCGGCAGGCCGACTTCTTCTTTTAACGTTTTCACTAGCAACCGTGCTGCCTGCGGTTTGCAAATCCCGGCCATGTCCTTGATCGCCAGAATATTGACCCCGGCACGCTCTAAATCCTTAGCCATCGTGACGTAATACTTCAGGTCGTATTTGACCCGTTTGGCATCCAGCAAATCGCCGCTGTAACAGATCGCGCCTTCACATAACGCGCCGGATTCGCGCACCGCGTCAATCGCCACGCGCATGTTCTCAACCCAATTCAGCGAGTCAAATACACGGAACAAATCGATACCACCCTTTGCTGCCTGTTCGACAAAATGTTTCACCACATTGTCGGCATAGTTGGTATAGCCAACCGCGTTAGAGCCGCGCAACAACATCTGAAACAGAATATTTGGCACGCGCTCACGCAATTGCGTCAGACGTTCCCACGGATCTTCTTTCAGAAAGCGCATTGCCACGTCAAATGTCGCACCGCCCCAACATTCCATCGAAAATAAATTCGGCAACGTCCGCGCATATGCAGGCGCAATCGCTAGCATGTCAGCGGTCCGCATGCGAGTAGCAAACAACGATTGATGCGCATCGCGCATGGAGGTGTCGGTCAGCAAGACTTGCGGCTGCTCTTTCATCCATTGGGCAAACTTGTCCGGGCCGAGGGCGATCAATTTGTCACGGCTGCCGGGCGCAATAGGCGCGAGTCTGTCGGTCTTGGGAATCAGCGGCGTCGGCACAATGCCCACCGGCTGCACGCGTCCCTTCATTTCCGGATTACCGTTAACCGCTACCTCACCGATGAAACGCAAGATACGCGTCGCACGATCACGTCGTTTGGCAAACTGGAATAGCGCAGGCGTCGTATCGATAAAGCGCGTAATACATTCGCCGGATTTGAATTGCGGATGATTGATGACGTTCTCAAGAAACAGCAGATTCGTCGACACGCCACGGATGCGGAATTCGCGCAGCGCACGATCCATTCGCGCAATTGCTTCTTCTGAACTAGGCGCATGCGCCGTCACTTTTACCAGCAGCGAATCGTAATACGGCGTAATCACCGCGCCCGAATAAGCAGTGCCGCCATCCAGACGAATACCGAAACCGGACGCGCTGCGATACGCGGTCAAACGACCATAATCGGGCGTGAAATTGTTTTCGGGATCTTCTGTCGTGACGCGGCATTGCAGCGCATGACCGTTCAGGCGGATATCCGCTTGCGCCGGGACGCCAGCAGAATGCTCGGCACTGGCGCTGGTATCACCAATCACCGCGCCTTGCGTAATACGGATTTGCGCCTTGACGATATCGATGCCGGTCACTTGTTCGGTGACGGTGTGTTCTACCTGAATCCGTGGGTTAACTTCAATGAAATAGAACTTGCCGGTATCGGCATCCATCAAAAATTCGACCGTTCCGGCATGGGTATAGTTGACCGCACGACCCAGACGCAATGCAGATTCACAGAGATCGGCGCGGGTCGCCGCATCCAGATACGGCGCGGGCGCGCGTTCCACGACCTTTTGATTGCGCCGTTGAACCGAGCAATCGCGCTCAAACAAATGCACCAGATTGCCGTGCTTATCGCCCAGAATCTGGACTTCAACGTGACGCGCACGCCGCACCAGTTTCTCCAGATACATTTCATCGTTGCCAAAAGCAGCCAGCGCCTCGCGCCGCGCCATTTCTAGCTGCCCCGGCAATTCCTCTGCGCTTTCGATCACGCGCATCCCGCGACCGCCGCCACCCCAGCTGGCTTTCAGCATCAACGGATAGCCGACTTCCGCCGCCATTTTGTGCGCCACGTCAATATCATGCGGCAACGCAGCCGTGGCTGGCATCACCGGCACACCGGCCGCCACAGCCGCATTACGGGCCGCAACTTTATTACCCAGCGTGCGCATCACGGTTGGCGACGGGCCGATAAAGGCGATGCCATTTTTAGCGCAAGCCTCGGCAAATTCAGGATTCTCGGACAAGAAGCCATAGCCCGGATGAATCGCATCGACTTTCGCTTCTTTAGCAATACGAATGATGTCGTCAATATCCAGATAGGCCGCAATCGGTTTTTTACCCTCGCCGACCAGATAGCTCTCGTCCGCCTTAAAACGGTGCAAGGCAAAACGATCTTCTGCGGCATAAATCGCCACCGTCCGAATACCGAGTTCGGCGGCGGCGCGCATTACGCGGATGCAGATTTCAGAGCGGTTAGCGACAAGAAGTTTACGGATAGGCGTTGAAACTGGCTTTTGGGAAGAGGTCGGAAGTGTATGGGTCATCGTGTTTGAAAAGGTAATTAAAAACCAATAAAACCTACGGTGTAGGCATCTTCCATCAAGTGGCCACACATAAAAGGAGAGATAACCCACTGCCCTGAGTTGCTAATTCGCACATAAAGCGCTATCAGTACAGCCACGCCGCTATAAAGCATGAACAATCTTGGCAGACCGGGGCCTTGCCATGCATGTTTGACGCCATATTGGTATTGGGGGGCGACTTCGACAACTTTACGCAACAAATTAACCTCAAGACGCTAGCGCTAAGAGCTACCCTGGCCGACTCGGCAAAGACTTTAATCTGTTCTGTATCCAGCATATAGAAATTTCTTAACCTAGACTATGCCGAAATTGTGCATTTAGCCTACAAAAATTTGCAACACAGCGTTGTTAATTTGCAATTAATTGTATAAATGATTCTGCACTTTCCTTGATCCACCTGCTAGCTACTCTGTGTCATCCGGCCAGCCATCGCACTTTTCCCGTCCATTACGCAAAAAGGGCAATGCACAATCGCATTACCCTTTTCGTACTTCCATCACACCATTCAGCGCATCGTCCTTTTGATGCGCTGAATGGTGAGACTTTTATTTACAAGCGCCGTTATCTTTCCAAGGATCGCCAGTCCATCCAGCGGAACCCGGGACGTGATGCGGCTCAACAAACCACTTCGACGTATAACTACGGCCATTTTTCTGCACTTCAGTACCGCCTTTATAGGACTTTTTGGTCCACTCCGGAACGCCTGCGCAAGCACCGACAACTTCAACGGGTGGCTGAATGACGCCCTTCTTTTCCACAACGATATTCTGCTGTGCAGTTGCTGAACGACCACCATGCGGGCTGGATACGTCAACAGTCGCCTGGTAATTACCCGGCATTAAAGTCGACAAAGGCAATTGCTGCTGCGAACCTTGCAAGATTTCAGCACCGTTCGGGTTGCGTACTTTCCAGCTATAGGTCGGTGCACTTCCACCAGAACCGCTAAAGTTAGCTTGCGCTTTCAGGCTAGAAACTTGCCCTTCCACGATCGAAGCTGCGCCAGAGATTTTTACACCGACCGCTGTCGCTGTCACTTTCATCGTTGACCGATGTTGCTGGCCGTCTTTGTTAGTGACCGTCAGCTCATACGTACTGACGCCAGTTTGATTTTTGCCAACGACCGCTTCTGCAACCGCGTTGTCAGCATTGCGCAATGAAAATGGACCGCTCAATTTATTCCATTGGTACGTTGCTGCATGCAAGCTCTTGCTGCCGTCAAGCTTGTAAGCAAAGCCGGAACTAGTCGTTGCAACGACGAAGATATCCTTACCGACAACGGCTTGTGCCGGCACTTCGCCCGGTACTTCTACGACGTTATTTGCTTTGACATCTAGCGCGTAGCTGAAACCGATCTTTTTGGCGTAGACCTGATAATTGGTTTTGCCCGAAGAAAGCGTGACATTGCCGCCTTGCAGAGAACCGATTTGGGCTGCAAAGTTCTTTGCATTAAACGCTGCTGCAATTTCATACAACCATTCTGCAGCGCTCATATCGCGGCTAAGCGACATAGACACTTCACCTGCAACCGTACCAGCACGTGCATTATCGAAAAGACGGAATTTGACTGTCGCGCCTTTTTTCAAATCTTCGGTCGCGCGAATACCCGTACCAACCGTGTTCCATGATTCAACACTCTCGCCCTGAATATCCACATCGCTGCATGAAATGAAGTTTTCATTAGTGCCATGACGTGCTTTCGACACAGGCCACATCAGTGCGATAACGTGTGGACCGCGTTGCCCCGATGGCAGACGTACTTTCTCCGTCCATTTTCCGCCGGGAGGATTTGTCACATTGGTGAATGTCTTGATTTCTTCCATATCCGACCATGCCAAAGGCTTGGTCAAGTCGGTACCATTTTTGGTAATGTAATACGTCATGAAATCGGTCGTGTGATGCGCGGTAAACAAATAGGTCAATGAAATTTCACCAGCACTATCAGGTTTAATCGCCGTTTTCGCCCATTTTGACGCAGGCAAATTCAGACTGTTATATTGCCCATTTGCACCACAAATTTTTCCATCAGGCAGTGAATTTTTGTAATCCTCATAATCTTCGCCCATATACAGAATGCCATTAGGGGTGTACATCGCTTCATTCTCACCATAGGACCGAATCGCATTGCAACCCTCTGAACTAGAGCCGGTATTACACATTTTGGAACGCACCGGAGGATCAAGTATATAGCCGTGCGCCAGCGCACCCTGGACTACAAATAATGCACTGCATGCAAGTAAAGATGAAAAGTTGAAGCGTTTTTTTGCAGGATATTTCATTACGTAAATTTCCACCTTGAAAAAGGGATGAGAAAACATTCATCAATTTTTATGCGATTTCGTCGACGCTCTCTAGCAGCAGTCATGCACACAAGTTGGCCTATGAACCAGCGCAAAAAATGGCAAGCATCGCTACGATGTCTGACGTGTGCAATCAATGTGGAAGAGCGCGTTGAAGCGATAAGAACTGAAGTCGAGCGTCCATTATCTTAAGGACGAAGACGGAAGAAAATGAGATAAGCACGGAGATCGATGCAGACGATTCTCTTTCTTCGCCGCAAAGCCTGCGCGCAGCTATCAACGCGAAAGTTGCAAAGAAAAAGAGTGCAGTCGCAACAGAGTTGTCCAATATACCCAGACAACGCTAATGACAATAAAGGGAGAGATTTCTCAGGGCGCTTTGACCGCGTCCATGCGTTGCCGATATTCGCCGGGAGATGCGCCAGTCCACTTCTTAAAAGCGCGATGAAACGCGCTAGGCTCGGCGAAGCCCAAATCCACGGCTATTTCCATGACGCTTTTTGAGGAATGGCAAAGATACTCAATCGCCATATCGCGCCGTAACTGGTCTTTAATCGACTGAAAAGACTGACCTTCTTGCTCAAGACGACGACGCAACGTCGATTGCGTCATATTCAAACCGGTGGCAAAGGCCTCAAAATCCGACCATTCGGTACGCGCCGTTGCACGTAATCTGCGCCTGATTTTGACTGAAAAACTGGCCGTATTTTTATATTTCAACACGATATTGGCAGGTGCAATCCGCAGAAACTCCGTCGCGGTCTGCGCGTTTTGAATCACTGGCAGCGCAAGATAGGCGGTATCGAACGTCAGCGAAGTCGCACTCTCGTCAAAGTGTAATTGCATGGCATACATGGCGCGATATTCAGCGCTATAAATAGGCTCTGGATAAGCAAAACTGGCCGATAGAACCGGAATGCGCCGTCCCACCAGCCAACAGGCCAGACCATGCTGCATCATCAGCAAGGTTTCATGACCGAAGATGCGCGGTTTCTGCGCCCGCGCCCGTTCCTCAATCACAATCCGGCTAGTTCGCCCGTCGGTCACCAGCGTGCTGTGATAATCATCCAGAAGCAAATTAAAAAAACGCAGCATGCACACCAAGGCGCTTTTCAACGTCGGGCAATGAATCAGCGTGCGGCACATCATCGCAAAACTGCCCACCTTCATGCGCCGTTCGTCCTGCCCAAACAGTTCATCATCCAGACAGCGTGCCACCGCCAGCCATAAAGCGCTGTAATGGCTGGCCGAAACCCGCGCCTGAGACGATTGCAGCAACGCCGGTGCAATCCCCGCCTCCATCAATATTGCAGCGGTATCCAGCCCACGGTCTTGCACCGAGCGCAGCGCTGACTGGACGAAATAGATAGAGATGCTGCCTTTTTCCATACCGGGCTTTAGGGCTACGCAAAGGCGTAATAGTGACAATTCGACAAATTCTAGTCGTAAGTGGCAAATTCTTCCAGCTAAATTGGGGCAATGCGGCATAGCCGCCAGCGTTCAGTTTCACTATTCTTACTTTAACGGTGCAAACTGCGCTAACGCAGTACTTTTGCCGCGCTCAATCGTGATGGACCATGATGGATCATGATTCAGCGCGCATCCGGCCTACTTTTACAAAATACAGGAGACGCCATGAATTTTGACTTATCGGAAGACCAACTCGCATTTCAACAAACCGCCCGCGATTTTGCGGCTGGGGAAATGGCCCCCCATGCCGCCCACTGGGACGAAGAAGGTATTTTCCCCCTGGACGTCATCAAGAAAGCCAGTGCGCTGGGATTTTGCAGCATGTACACCGCCGAAGATATCGGCGGCATGGGTTTATCCCGGCTGGACGCGACGATTGTATTTGAGGCATTAGCCAGCGCTTGTCCGTCGACCACCGCTTATCTGACTATCCACAATATGGTTTGCTGGATGCTGACCACCTGGGCCAGCCCTAACGTACGTGCACATTGGGGACCATTGTTGGCTAGCGGCGAAAAACTAGGGTCGTATTGCCTGACAGAACCGGGTTCAGGCTCGGACGCAGCATCCCTCAAAACCCGTGCCGAGTTAATTGACGGTCAATATCGTCTTAACGGATCAAAAGCTTTTATTTCTGGCGCAGGCGCGACCGATATGCTGATCGTGATGGCGCGCACCGGTGGCGAAGGCGCGGATGGCATTTCAGCGTTTGCGGTCCCAGCCGATACCGCTGGCATAACCTATGGTCGCAAAGAACAAAAAATGGGCTGGAATAGCCAGCCTACGCGCACGATCAGCTTTGATAACGTGCTGATTCCTGCCGAAAATTTGCTAGGCGCAGAAGGCGAAGGTTTCAAGATGGCCATGCGCGGACTGGATGGCGGCCGTATCAATATCGCGACTTGCTCTATCGGGGCGGCGCAGGCGGCATTAGACGCGGCGCAATTCTATTTGGGCGAGAGACGTCAATTTGGCCGCAAGCTGGCGGACTTTCAGGCATTGCAATTTAAGTTGGCTGATATGGCTACGGAGTTGGTCGCCGCCCGGCAAATGGTACGTCTGGCAGCGGTTAAGCTGGATAACAAGGCTTCTAACGCGTCAGTATATTGCGCGATGGCAAAACGCTTTGCGACAGATGTGGGCTTTAATGTCTGTAACGAAGCGCTGCAAATTCATGGTGGAAATGGGTATATCCGCGAATATCCGCTGGAACGATATCTGCGTGATGTGCGCGTGCATCAAATTTTGGAAGGCACGAATGAAATCATGCGTGTGATTATCGCGCGTCATTTGTTAAAAGCATCTACTACGGAAGAAATACGATGACCGGTACTTATACGAATTTGCAGCTGGAAATCATTGGGCACAGTGCGGTGGTGACGATTGCTAATCCGCCAGCGAATACCTGGACGTACGAGGGATTAGTGTCGTTGAAACAGTTGGTCAGTGATTTAAATGCAGACCGCACTATCTATAGTTTAATCGTCACTGGCGAGGGCCAAAAGTTCTTTTCGGCGGGGGCAGATGTGAATGCTTTTGCCGATGGCGACAAGTTCAGAGCGCAGGCGATGGCAGTGAGTTTCGGTGAGGCGTTTGAGGCTTTGTCGCAATTTCGTGGTGTGTCGATTGCGGCGATTAACGGTTATGCGATGGGTGGCGGGTTGGAATGTGCTCTGGCGTGCGATATCAGGATCGCTGAGGAGCAGGCGCAGATGGCGTTGCCCGAGGCGTCGATTGGCTTGTTGCCATGTGCTGGCGGCACGCAAAATTTGCCTTGGCTGGTAAGCGAAGGATGGGCTAAGCGAATGATTTTGTGTGGCGAGCGCGTGAATGCGGAGACTGCTTTGCGGATTGGATTGGTTGAGGAGGTTGTGCCCAAGGGGCAGGCGAAAACGGCTGCATTGGCGCTGGCGCAGAAGGTGGAAAAGCAGAGTCCGTCTAGTGTGACGGCCAGTAAGAAATTGATTCAGGGTGCGCGAAGTAATCCGTTGGCGCAGTGGCTGCCCGCAGAGCGGGAGATGTTTTTAGCATTATTTGATACTGCGGATCAGAAGGAAGGCGTGAATGCGTTTTTGGAGAAGCGTCCGGCAGAGTGGAAGAATGCTTAATTTGTAAAGTGGGATATCGGAAGCGATCCGACGCTGTCATCGTCATCGCTAAAATGCTGCTGATATTTCCGGAATTTTTGTTTATGTGGTGTTTAGTGCGGGCGCTTGTTTTGGTCCGCGTCTATTGTCTATTACTTGTTGGGGGGAGATGGGCCATCTTCGTTAATCCAGGCGGTGTGTTTGATGGCGTATTCGCCGAGTAATCGGGCTGAGCTTAGAGCGAATGTTTGGAGCGGTTCGACGTGTTCGGCGCAGAATTCCGCGGTGTCCTTGATGGTGAGGTCGTTTGCGGTGGAGTCGGCTTTTTCGATGACTTCAAGGCAGCTGGTAATGCCCTCACCTCACAAATGTTTGTTCTTAGTTCTGCAAACTCATGCAGGAAGTAGCGTTTTGAATAGTTTATGACAGGTCCCAATTACGGGATTTTTTCAGCTGGTGACTGAGGGAATTTTGGAGATAAGTTACGTGGATTGGTATCTGGCATAGTTCATCCTTTAATTATCTGTAGTAATCGTAATTTTATCTGACAGGACATGTCAGCTCGGGCAGGCGCAGCAGGTCAGCAGCACCGGTTCAGATAAGTCGATGCGGATTGAGTGACTATTCGCATTAAAGTAGCCGCTCATTCGCACTTCAAAGTCACCACCAACTGGCATCTCAAAATAGCCACTACCGATATGATGAAATGTCCGCTTTCCTCAAACCAGACGATCATCCAAATTTCTTTAATGTCTGCAAAGCAGCGGATGCAGCCGTTGGCTATCAATGAGGCGGTCATTGTCCCCTACTGTATTCGGCTTCCTTTGATAGGATTTTGGGAGGCCGCTCAACTGCGCATTACAGCCATTCGCCAATTAAGAAGACAACTACCCACAAATGCTTTTTGAACGGCTGGTTTCCGCCCCCTGTAAGACCGCAGCTGACCCGGAACGGCCATTAGACCGAACAATCAAGGTGACCGCTTTGCAATGCCTGTCAGTCGTTCCGGCTGACTTTACTTACGATCTCGTCTCCAATGGGGGCCTTGAGCTGGTTGACCAGCCACATTGCCAACGAAAAGTATTTGGGGTGCTGCGGATCTAGCCAGCGACGATCACGGCCAGACGTCGTCCGAGCATGTCAACGATCGTAGTTCGATTCGCCAAATTCATACAACGACCCAAGGCACGATTCTCCTCTGGCAAAGTGGTGCGCTAGCCGACGTCGATGAGGTTCATGTAATGTGGCTTGAATCCTTGTCCATCACACCAAGCCCTCAGCCGTGCAGCGTCCATGTCCACGTAGCCAGTGCCATCATCAAACGATGCAATTAGTGCTTGGCCTGTTACCTTTTGCAGAGTGTTCTCTCGCTTGCAGAAGGTGCTGGTGCCAACAAGTTCTGCAACGACATCATCCAACGCGACGCAATGCTCGCGTTGAATGTAGTTGTCAAGAGATTGTTCAAGCTCCAGACGGCCGCCCTTAAAAAAAACGAACTCCGCCAAGGCAATTGCCCCGGCGCTAAGTTTAACTGGCTCCCAAACCGTGACGGCGGCCCGCCGTAGCTTTTTCTCGGAGTAGGAAAAAGACCGCAATTCGAACCCTACTCGCTCATCCTTACAAGCACCTCGAGCCAACAACAGCTCCTTGATGTTCTCGTGATCCATGTCAAGCCCGAAAGGCATGCATACCTCACAAAACACCGAAATTTTGGTCCAGAGGAACTCGAGGAGGATTCGGGCGACATTGTGCCTGGCAGATGCCAGCAGTACCCATGTATCCTTCGGCCCACTGACAAGGTAAGGACGACCAGTGCACTTCACCAAACTAAAGGTGCCGGCGGTAATCAACGAGGGGAGTAGATCGGGCGATGTATCGCTGTCATTTCCAAGGTTAGACTCGACGATGTCCACCATAGCTTCTCGAAGCCCATGCTCGGTGCCGTAACCATCGAACCCAAGAAGCACAGTTACTGGGGCGTAGAGATGCCTAGCGAGCGTTGCGAACAGCAGCCTGTCCGGAGCGGGCAAGGCGTCAAGTGCAGCGTCGGTACGAGGTCCGGCACGCCCAGTAAGCTTCGCGTACGACTCTCGAGCCAAGTGGAAGTCAAACTCTTCCCCCGCCTCAATTCGAGCCGAGAAGCGTTGGCTAAAAAGTCGCTGGACCGCAGCCAGATGCTGGATTCCATCAATGAGATCCGACTTATTAAGCGTCTTCTTCACTTCCAGCACGCACAGCACCTGCTCAATGGGATATATGTACTGGTCGGTCAAACCATAGCGTTGGCCTTCTCCTCTGACCAACATGCCATCTATCTGGTTGGGAATGCCTTCGATGAAGCCGGATACGACTCGCAGGTCCAAGTTGGGAGGCAGAACGAACTCATTTTCGATGCCTGCATTGGCGATTGCCTCATATGCACTCCCAAGTGTGGGCATGTGTGGCATGTTGATTAGCTCAACATTCTTTCGTTCGGCGGCAATGAAGGATGTCAGGAGCTCGGAGGCGTTCTTAATCATACAGGGATTGTTAGAGATAGGTTATTAGAGTTCTAGAGCAGGTTGCCCGGACAAGCGCGCCGGACTAGTTCAAGCAGCACTTCTTGTATTTAAGCCCACTGCCGCAGTGGCACGGGTCGTTCCGGCCGAGTTTCTGGCGGCTGACTTCTCGCAAATAGTGGGGAAAAGCATCCCGCACTTTAGACATCGGCTTCATGTCGGCTGTGAGTCGCTCCATTTCTTCAGAGGCTTCCCACGGGAAGTCCAATGTGACGCCGAACTGGACTTGCCCAGCCGGGCTCACAGAGACACCAAACCACTGCGCCGCACGTTGCCAGTATTTGCGTTTCGCACAGTGTGTCTCCAACACTGCAATCGCTTCGGGGGATGGCGTTGGATTGCAATGGAAGCTGACCCCGCAAGGTTGTGTGCTCGATGCGAGCGTGACGTCGCGTCGCTTACCGTCGAGCTGTGCTTGTCGGGTGATGGACTCGAGTATGCGATGGACGTTCCTGCACGTATCTTCGTCCA
This sequence comes from Glaciimonas sp. PCH181, assembly GCF_003056055.1. NCBI lineage: Bacteria > Pseudomonadati > Pseudomonadota > Betaproteobacteria > Burkholderiales > Oxalobacteraceae > Glaciimonas > Glaciimonas sp. PCH181. The sequence goes on along the minus strand of NZ_PYFP01000001.1, from coordinate 319,830 downwards.
TTGAAAGCAAGTGAAATCCGAGTTCGAGAGTTGCCGGGTTTGCACTGCTTTCAATCTCTTTGATGAGACTCTCGTAGCGAGTTCCGCGCATCTTCGTGAGGATTCCCACCGGTGTATCGTCGCCAAGCTGGTTATCCCTGCGGACCATCATCGCTGTATCCATATCTTGAGCGACGGAGTCCTCGAGCATGACACAGTCGTACTTCTCATCCAGCCAGAGGTTCTGTTTCAGGTGGTAGCCAAGCACGGTCAGCTCGTGCCCGCTCATCAGTTTGTCCGAGACAGCTACGCGCAACTTCACGTAGCCTAACAGTCGCAACGGCGTCGTCAGCATCTCCGTCAACGTGTCGAGAAGGAACACGTCCATTACGAACGGAGGTCGGATGACATCGGTAGTCTGGAACTTCAGCGACTGGTTTGCCTGAAAGGCCAACGCTGGATAGTGTTCCGACACAAGACTGAACAGAAAGACATCTTTGATGCTCGGTGGAAGCTCGACTTCTTTCTCATTGTCGTCAATCAGCCGACATCCGCCGGCAAGCATCTCGTTCGCGCATGTCCAGCCTTGGTCGTACGCGTCTTGGATTGCAGCAGCAAAGTCAGCCTTCAGCTGGTTATCGTTCCCTTTGCGTGCGGCGATGGTCAGTTTCTTCGCCTTCGCCTGCACAATAATGAGCCGGTCTCCGTAGATGACCAAAACATCCACCTCACCCACAATGTCTTTGCCGCGATGCAGGTTCACATTCGTATGGACATGCTCACGGCCAAAGACACCGGCCAACCGGCGCGCAGCGAACTGCTCGGTGAAGGCACCGCGATGCTTGGCGGCTGTCGGGCGGTAGGGCTTGTCGTCCCACATCCAAAAGAACGGAGACTCGTATAGGGCCTCGTATATGGCGTAGTGCGAGAAAAGGAGCACGGTCCCCCGGTCGGTAGTTAGCAATGGCCGAGCGGCAACCTCATTGAAATCGCCCACCTCCTTGAACCCCGAGTTGTCCCCCGCGAAGAGGAATGCGCGGAAGAAGGCTTCGACCACCTCCTTCGCAACACCGCTATGAAAAGCCACCTCATCCAGCGAGAACTCAAATGCGGGCAACCAAGTGGCGGGAGGAACGTTGGCAGTCCGGGCGTCCGTGAGGAGTCGCGTTCCCTTCTCCTCCATCAAGGCGCACATTGTCTTTGCGAAGATTCGCGCCTGGCCGGACGTGAAGCCTTTGGTCTTAAGCATCCAACCGTCATCGGCCCCGTACTTTTCGGGCACAAGGTCTCTATACTGGAAGGCGTAGGCTGACTCGGTGCCATAGAAGATGGGCTCTCGCATCCCCGGTCCGCGCCACGGGTCAGGTGGCTCGGTGCCCGCCTTCACCGCCTCGAACATGGCAGCGAACATCGGGAAGGACATCGCTTCGTGCAACTCTCCCATAAGGGAATCAGTGCGCTTGACGTAGCCCTCGACCGCTTCACACGGCTGCGGAGATAAGTCCAACGGTTTTTTCACCATCAAGCCTATCAGCGTCGTCAATTCCGTCCGAATCAGCCGCTCTCTACTGAACAGCCGTTCCATGTCGGACGGCTTCAGCTTGCCCTTGATGTGAATGACGTTGTCGCGATTACAGATGTACGCGATCGCGTGAGCGTATCCAGGCGATGCGGCTAGCATCGCTAGGTCCTCAAGAATTTGGGACTCTTCCCGCGGTTGCTCCATGGCTTCCCCTTTTAAGTTCGCAAGCCTCGTTTGCGAGGCCCTTTTCGCGCTGATTTCCCTCTTCGCTTCAAAAGGTCAAATGCGAGGACCATCGGAGTGACCAACGATTGACTTTCAGCGCGTCGGCACGGTCCATTGAACGACAGGCCCCTATTCAAACTGTCGTTGAACAGCCGAGCATCCACCGGCAGCCATCAGCCTGAAAGCGGTCGTTCCAGCCTCCCCCTGATCGTCTGCTACTGGCCCAGAGTGTGTGAAAACACGACGTTCCTTGGGCATTATATTTTCACCATTTTTCGGCCATCTGTGTAAACTAAGTTATTCCCGAAACGTTATTTAGCTATCTCATCAAACGGCGGGGTAGCTAGATGAAGCGCTTTATCCAAGGAGAGCATCGCACGCAAGGCACGTTGCTCCCCGAGCATTTGGATGACTACATCAGCGAACACAATCCAGTGCGCGTTGTCGATGTGTTCGTTGACGAACTGGACCTGGGCAAGCTTGGATTTGGTGGCGTCGTTCCAGCGGAAACTGGTCGACCTTCGTATCATCCCGCAATGCTCTTGAAGATTTACATCTACGGCTATCTCAACCGGATCCAATCCAGTCGGCGTCTTGAGCGGGAAGCGCAACGCAACGTTGAACTGATGTGGCTGACCGGTCGATTGGCACCCGACTTCAAGACCATTGCCGACTTTTGTAAAGACAATGGCAAGGCGATTCGCAATGCGTCTCGCGAGTTTGTGATGCTATGCAAGAAGCTTGACCTGTTCTCCGAGGCGCTCGTCACCATTGACGGTAGTAAGTTCAAGGCAGTCAACAACCGCGACCGGAACTTTACCAAAGAGAAAATGCAACGGCGGATGAAAGAGATTGAAAACAGCATCAATCAATATCTCACGGCCCTCGACACCGCCGATCGTCAAGAACCCGAAGTAGCCCAATTGAGAACGGTACGCTTGCAAGACAAGATTGCCGCCCTCAAGAAACAAATGCAGGCACTCAAGGAAATCGAGGTCCAGCTCAAGGATGCGCCAGATGGACAGATTTCCCTGACCGACCCCGACTCCCGTTCCATGAAGACGCGCGGAACCGGGATGGTCGGCTACAACGTCCAGACGGCAGTCGATGCGAAACACCACATCATTGTCGAGCATGAGGTCACCAACGTAGGATCAGATCGGGAGCAGCTGTCCTCCATGGCCGAACAAGCACGCACTGCCATTGGGACCGAGAAGCTGACTGCCATTGCAGACCGGGGCTATTTCAAAAGCGAAGAAATTCTGGCGTGCGACAAAGCCGGCATCACCGTCATTGTTGCCAAGTCCAACACCTCCGGCGGCACTGCAAACGGGCGATTCGGCAAGGACGATTTCATTTACGACGCGCAGAACGATGAGTATCGCTGTCCAGCGGGTCAACGCCTGATTAGGCACACGACCACCACCGTGCGTGGATTGACCTTCCATCGTTACTGGTATTCAGACTGCAAAAATTGCGCCATCAAGGACAAATGCACGCCAGGCAAAGAGCGACGCGTTACGCGTTGGGAGGACGAGGCCGTACTCGAAGCCATGCAATCGCGCCTGGATCACTTTCCGGATGCGATGCGAATTCGACGCCAAACCGTTGAACACCCGTTCGGGACGATCAAGTTGTGGATGGGATCGGCGCACTTCTTGACGAAGACTTTGAAACGGGTCAAAACCGAGATGAGTCTGCATGTACTCGCCTACAATTTGAAACGTGTGATGCGGATCTTGGGTATCGGTCGATTAATGCGAGAGATGCGGGCCTGAAGTACTCTTTTTCTGTGAAAATGAACGCGATTTGGACCGCATTGCAGCGGTTTTGAGACCGCCATTCAGAAAATATTTTGTGCCGCAGTCGGAAAAGCTCGTCAGAATAAACCGCCCTGGTGACTTTGTTGGCGGTCGTCGAACACGTTATTGATAGTGCCAACGAATTTTTGTGTTTTTACACACTCTGGGCCAGAAGCCGACAGTCAACGGACCTACATAGATATCGCAAACAATAGCCGCCGGTTCGACGCCCAAAAGTGCTCAACAGTTTCAATATGCCCCAGGCATTGCTACCCAGGCCCCAAGCGGTCCTACGTTGATTCGATACTCGATTGTTCAAGTTTGCTGCAATAAATTGCGGACTCCATAAGCAACGTCAGAGCGATATCGGGGGCCAACACTTGTTTCACGTCTTGGATAGGGCGATTCGAGGCTTGTGCTGCGATGGCAGACCACCATGCGACAGGTGCGGCTCCAAATTCGCGCTTGGCACCAGGAATTTTTCCTGAAAGACAGGTGAGCGCTAAAGGCCACACTAGCTTCAGCAGATCTCGTGCCGCAAGGTGAGCTTGATGCTGAGCAGGAACTGAAGATCGACCTTCATTTATTCCGCCAATCGTCGACACGACGTGTTTAAACATTGCATCGAGATTGGGTATTTGTTGAGGCTGCAGGCCAGCACCTAGTGCGCCGCCAGCCGCCAACGACCATAGGCAGCGACTCCCATCGGCTTCCGTTTTGGGCATGAGCATATTGTTCAGTGCATCGCCAAACCAGTACTGTTCGCCAGACTTCGTGTCTATGCGATGAATGTTGCGCCCGACAACCGGCGGCGTTTCGGCGAACAGCGTGCGCTGCGCAGCGTAGCCCGCAATTGCACCGACCGCCGCAATATAGGTTTCAGCATGGACACGGCCATTGACCTGCAATCGCGGCTGGAGGTTCATAAGAAGATGACCCATCGCAAGATTGCAATCCATCTCATACGGGGTATTTTTCCAGGGAAGTACGTTTGGCGTGGATTTCATTTGGTCTTTCTCGATATTGGCTGGATATGATTTCTTAGCGGCCCACAGTCCGAGAAATTCTATCGCATCCACATGATTGTCGGATAAATGGTCGCGTCGAGCGTCCGATGTGGAGAAAACGGACAGACCGCTTCGGGTCGAAATCGGTCCCTAGCCTATGAATGTGACCGGTAGCTGCCGCGGCTACTACATGCGGGGCAGGCCGCTGCCGCGCTCGCTGTGCGATGGCCGTGTACTGGTGCTGTGCATCTAGACATGTCGTAATCCTTCTATTTTTAATCGTTTTTTTTAAGTAGAGGGTTAAGCAGCCGTTTGTACCGAGTACCATCGACTCGTTCTAGCTTTACCACAGAGCGCCGCGCGGTAATGCTGGATGAGAACTCTAACTCATCTGACAGCTTGTGTCAGGTCAAGGCTGAGCTAATACAAATTATCAAATAACCAAAATAACCAAAAACTATATCAACGGTGATGACCGAAATAAAACCGTCTTCAATGCAAAACTAGATTTAATATGCGCCACCCCCGGAATCCGTGTCAGCGTCCGCGTCAAAAATTCGTTATAGGCATCCAAATCCCGAACAACAACCCGCAAACTATAATCTGTATCCCCCGTCATCAAAAAACAACTCATCACCTCGGGCGCCAACGCAATTTTCTCCTCAAAACTAGCAATCACCTCCTCCGATTGCAACGCCAACGTCACCGACACCAACACACTAATCCGCCCCGCCAAACGCCCCTCATCCAGTCGCGCAACATACCCCTGAATAAAACCAGCCTCCTCCAAAACCCGTACCCGCCGCAAAACCGGCGTCAACGACAACCCCACCTGCTCCCCCAATTTACTCCACGCCATCCGGCCATCCTTAGCCAGCTCTTTCAAGATTTTAAGATCGATTTTATCCAAATCATCAATCGTAGTCATATATACCTACCTATTAAACAAAAAGTAAGCCAATTATACTAAAAATAGCCAATTCAATGGCTAACTACGGTTCCAAACACTAACCCCGAAAGCGTAATATTTCTTACCTTCCCGAGACAGCATTTGGAAACAAAACATGCCCAAAATCAACCAAACCTTTAATGCCAAAAACATCTACACCCACGTAGAAGGACGCACCTTTCTCACCGGCATTCAAGCCCTCGTCATGCTCCCAATGCTGCAACGGCAACTTGACCGCCAAGCCGGACACAACACCGCCGGACTGGTCTCGGGATATCGCGGCTCACCACTCGGCGCCTACGACCAGCAACTCTGGAAAGCCGCCAAAGACCTCGCCGCCCACGACATCGTCTTTCAACCCGGCCTGAACGAAGACCTTGCCGCCACCGCACTCTGGGGCGCGCAAATGCACAGCGCTTACGGCGCAACCACCGCCGATGGCGTGTTCGGCGTCTGGTACGGCAAAGGCCCCGGCGTCGACCGCACCGGCGACGTATTCCGCAGCGCCAACATGCTCGGCACCTCGTCACTGGGCGGCGTACTAGCTGTCTCCGGCGATGACCACGCCGCCCAATCATCTATGTATCCGCATCAAACCGACGGCATTTTTCAATCGGCGTCGATACCCGTTTTACAACCTGCCAGCGTACAAGAAGTCATCGACCTCGGTTTAGCCGGGTTCGCGATGTCACGCTATTCCGGCCTGTGGGTCGGCCTGAAAACGATTGCTGAAGTTATCGAAACCGCCGCCTCATTTGATATCGGTCAATTACCCTCCTACGTGATGCCAACCGATTTCATCGTCCCAAGCCACGGCCTGAACTGGGACCCTAGCATTGCCTGGCCCGGTCAACGCGCTGAGCTTGAACGCCGCTTAATAGACGAACGTCTGCCCGCCGCCCGCGCATGGGCCCGCGCCAACAAACTAGACCGTACTATCATCGTCGCACCAAACCGCAAACTCGGCGTGGTAACCGTCGGTAAAGCACACCAAGACTTGATGCAAGCGGTGGAAGATTTAGGCTTAAGTAAAACTGATCTGGAAGCCATGGGCGTGTCGGTCTACAAAGTCGCCATGAGCTGGCCGCTGGAAACAACTGGCATGCTGGCCTTTGCCGACGGCCATGCAGAAATATTCGTCGTCGAAGAAAAACGCGCCACGGTCGAAATCCAAATCAAAGAAGCGCTGTACCACCGCGCATCTGACCAACGGCCAAAAGTCAGCGGCAAAACCGATCCAGATGGCGCGCCGTTATTGGCCGAGGTATCTGAATTCACGCCGCTATTAGTCGCCCGTAAACTGATCGCCCGTCTGGTCGAAGCTGCACCAGATATCGCGCCAATGCTGCATGAACGTCTGATCGCGCTGGAAGCACGCCACAAGCCGGTGCGCGCAGCGGTCATCCCGATTCGCACGCCCTACTTCTGTTCCGGCTGCCCACACAATACCTCCACCAAAACACCTGACGGTTCGGTTGCCGGTGGCGGTATCGGCTGCCACGTGATGGCATTGGCGCAACCCGAATTGAAGACTAAAACGTTTAGCCAAATGGGTGGCGAAGGCGCGCAATGGATCGGTGCCGCGCCGTTCTCTGCGGTTAATCATATTTTTCAGAATCTTGGCGATGGCACTTATCAGCACTCAGGCTTGCTGGCGATTCGCGCCGCAGTTGCCGCCAAAACCAATGTAACTTACAAGATTTTATATAACGACGCGGTCGCCATGACCGGCGGTCAGGCGGCAGAAGGCTTGATCGACCCAGCGCGGATTACGCGCCAACTACACGCAGAAGGCGTCAGCCATATCGCCCTTGTCTCCGAAGATCCGCGTCGTTGGGATGGTAATCAGGATCTCGCCGCAGGCACCGTGGTTCACCATCGCGACGCGTTGGATACTGTGCAACGCGCCTTGCGCGAGATGCCGGGCGTCACCGCCATTATCTATGAGCAAACCTGCGCCGCCGAAAAACGCCGCAAACGTAAACGCAAAGAAATGCCAGACCCAGATAAACGCCTGTTTATCAACGAACGCGTCTGCGAAGGCTGCGGTGACTGTTCGGTGCAGTCCAACTGCATCGCCATCGAGCCGCTAGAAACCACTTTTGGCCGCAAACGCAAGATTAACCAAAGCGCGTGCAACAAGGATTTTTCTTGCGTGAAAGGATTCTGCCCGAGCTTTATCGAGGTTGAAGGTGCACGCTTGAGAAAGCCCGATGCCGCGCCACTTCTGGCATTGGAAACAAGCGTCGCTGCAACGCTGCCTATGCCGGTTATTCCTGCCATTTCCGGCACATTCAACGTGCTGGTTACCGGTATCGGCGGCACTGGCGTGTTGACGATGGGCGCATTACTGGGCGGAGCCGCGCATCTGGAAGGCAAAGGGTCGACGGTACTCGATTTCACTGGTTTGGCGCAGAAAAATGGCGCGGTTGTTAGTCAAGTGCGGATTGCGGCATCGCCTGAAGATATTTACGCGGTACGGATCGGACCGGGATCGGTCGATTTGTTGTTGGGCGCGGATCTGGTCGTGGCGTCGGCTGCCGATACGTTGATCAAACTATCGCCGACTTGCACAGCGGCCATATTGAATCTGGATGAGACACCAACCTCCGCCGTGATTGCCGAGCGCGATGCAACCCTGCCCGTGCAGCGGATGGTAGACCGGGTGAGTCAACGTTGTGCGGATAGCGCCTTTCATTCGTTGAAGGTCGGTGCGCTAGCCCAGAAAATCTTCGGCGATACGGTGACGACGCATACGTTGATGTTAGGTTATGCGTGGCAAAAAGGCTTGGTGCCGTTATCGTTTGAGGCGATCGATCGGACGATTGAATTGAACGGTGCGGCCGTGGCGCTGAATCGGCGTGCCTTTACGTGGGGGCGGATTGCTGCTGCTAGTCCAGAGACTTTGTTGATGCTGGATGGCAATGCCGTCGCTGACATTGCTGAAACTTTGGATCAACTTATTGCACGTCGTTTTCAGGATTTGATTGCGTATCAAAATATTGGTTATGCAGAGCGTTATCGGGCGCTGGTAGAGCGTGTGCGTTTGGCTGAAAAGGCTATCTCGACTAGCGAAGAATTGACCCATGCGGTGGCGGTCAGTGCGTATAAATTGATGGCTTATAAGGATGAGTACGAAGTAGCACGACTGTATGCCAGCGCTGAATTCAAGGCTTCTCTTGCGGGTCAGTTTTCAGATTCCAAGAAAATTTCTCTTTGGTTATCGCCACCATTGATTTCTAAAATTGATCCCGCTACAGGACGGCCGCAGAAACGGAAATTCGGTCCTTGGATTTTGTCTGCGTTTAATGTTCTGGCGCGGCTACGGGGCTTGCGGGGAACGCCACTGGATGTATTTGGCTATAACATCGAGCGTCAGCATGAGCGCCGTCTGGTTGCGGAGTATTTTTCGGAGATAGAGGAGCTGTGTTCGACTATTACAGCGACCAATCTTTCGCAGGCGATTTTGCTGGCGGCATTGCCACAGGATATTCGTGGTTTTGGTCCGGTGAAGGCGGAGGCGATTAAGAAATATGCTCTTCGTCGGGCGGAACTATTGCGCAGTCAACCGGAGGAAGCTGTGTTGAAGGTGGCGTGACAGGTTGGTTGCCTGTTCACGCAGTTTCAGTCAACTCTTGGTCTATTAACGTTGGGGATTTACTGCGTTAGTAGACTTTTTTCCATCTAGTGCGTCGATAAGGTTTTGCGCTGCGCAGACGGCCATACCGTGTCGGGTTTCGTGTGTGGCTGAGCCGATGTGCGGCAGCGCAACGACGTTTTTCATACGTAGTAATGGGGAGTCTGCGGATACGGGTTCTTGGGCAAATACGTCTAGCCCGGCACCGCGTAGCTGGCCTTTTTCTAGTGCGGCGATTAATGCGGGTTCATCGATGATGCTGCCACGTGAAATGTTGATCAAAATGGCGTGGGCAGGCATTAGTGCTAATTCGCGCGCGCCGATCATGCCTTGGGTTTCTGGTGTTAGCGGGACTGTGACGCAGACGAAATCGGCGGTTTTTAGCAGGTCATCTAGTGCGGTGAACCTGGCGCTGTAGGCTTGTTCTGCGGCGGGATTAGGGGAGCGGTTTGTATATAGCACGCGCATGCCGAAGCCGAGTGCGGCGCGGCGGGCGACTGCACCGCCGATGCGGCCCATGCCGATGATGCCGAGGGTTTTTCCCTGGACGTCGGTGCCGAAACAGTCGGGGCCGATGCTATGTTTCCAGTTTCCGGCACGGACGTAGTCGGCCATTTCTACTACGCGTCTTGCTGTGGCTAAGATTAGGGCGAAGCCGGTGTCGGCGGTTGTTTGCGTCAGGACATCAGGGGTGTTTAACAGGACTATGCCGCGCTGGGTTAGGTCGGCTGGATCGAATTGGTCAATGCCTACGGAGATTGTTGAGATGGCTTTCAGGTTGGGGGCTGCGTCGAGGATTGCGGCGTCAATTTTTACGCTGGCGCCGATGAGTCCTTCGGCGGTTGCCAACTCGGCGATAAAGGCATCGTGGTTGGTAGCGTTGATGGTATCGAACTGGGTTACTTGGAAGCGCGCTTTTAGCATCGCCAGGACGTCGTTGGAGACTTTTTTGTAGAGGATGATTTTAGATTGCATGATTAATTTTTGGTGTGGTTTAGATTGAGTGGTAATTGAAACGGTTTGCGCTCCGTAGAGGCTCTGTCGGCGGTAGCCCGACCGGTAGTCACTTTTTCTTGCTTCGGCTAGGCACCCCCGGCGAACTAACCGCGAAGAACATAGCATTTCAATTACCGACTAACCGAACCAAACCCTTACGCCGAACGCAACTGCCCACCCACAGCCTTAACTTCAACCGGCCCCTTAACCCACAAAGTCAACACCACCGCCATTAACAATCCCCCAGCCATAAACAAATACGACGCCATCGGGCTACCAGTAGCCCCATTTAAATAACCCACAACATACGACCCCAAAAACGACCCCAACGCCCCCATACTATTAATCAACGCCATCGCACCACCAGCGACATTCTTCGGCAACAACTCCGGAATAATCGCAAAAAATGGCCCATATGGCGCATACATAGCGGCCCCAGCAATCACCAACAAAGTATATGACCACCAAAAATGCCCACTACCAATCAAAAACGACCCCAGAAAAGCAATCGCCGCAATCAACAAAGCAGGCCAGACAAACAACTTCCGATTCTGCAATTTATCCGACGCCCATGACGACAACAACATCGCAATAATCGCAGCCAGATAAGGCACCGCAGACAACCACCCCGTCTCAACCATACTAATCGCCGAAGCATTCTTCAAAATCGACGGCAACCACAAAACGAATCCATACACCCCAATACTCCAGCAAAAATACTGCGCGCAAAGCTTCATCACTGCTGGCGACTTGAATGCCTCGGTATAATTACGCACCGGCTTCATCCCTGCTTGTTCGCTATCCAGCGCCGCTTTAATATCCGCCTTTTCCTCCGGCGATAACCAAGTCGACTCAGCCGGTTTATCCTGCACCACAAACCACCAAATTACCGCCCAGATAATCGCCGGGATACCCTCTGCAATCATCATATGACGCCAGCCGAAACTGTTGACCAGATAACCCGACAGCACTGACATCCACAAGACCGTCACCGGATTACCCAGAATCAAAAATGTGTTCGCACGCGAACGTTCCGTTTTGGTGAACCAATTGCAAATGTAGATCAGCATCGCTGGCATTACCGCGGCCTCCACCACGCCGAGCGTGAAGCGGATCACCATCAGCATGGGGATATTGCTGACCATCCCAGTCAACGCAGCACAGGCACCCCACAAAATCAAGCTCCAGAAAATCATTTTCTTGACGCTGCCGCGCTGGGCATACATTGCGCCTGGAATCTGAAAGAAAAAATAACCCAGAAAGAACAACGCACCGATTAACGATGACGTGCCATGCGTAATACCAAGGTCTGTATTAATTCCCGCAGCGGCTGCAAAGCCATAGTTGGCGCGATCCAGATATGCCAGACTATAGGTAATAAAAACGATCGGCATGATATACCACCAACGCCGGGCTGCTAATTTTTTTGTCTCCATGATTTTCTCTTAGATAGATTGTTTTTAAGGTTCTTATTGAGGACTTACGAAATTTTTTAAACGATCATACTCAGGCAACTAATAACTCTTCTTGCGCCAGTCTGGCCCGCGTCGGCAATCCTTCGCTATCGCCGATCACTTGAATCGCCATGCCGCCGATGCGATTCCCGCGCTCTACTGCAAACGCGATATCGCGGCCTTCCAGCAATGCGCTAATCACGCCGACTGCAAAGCCATCGCCCGCGCCGACCGTATCGACCACTTTTACAACAGGTTGCGCGGCGATGGTGCATTCACGTTCTGCGGTGCGGACATAAGCGCCCTCTTCGCCCAACTTGATGACGACGCCTTTTGCACCTTGCGCCAGATAGAAATCGGCGATCTCACGCGGGGTATCCAGCCCTGTCAAAATCCGTCCTTCCGCCAAGCCGGGCAGGACCCAATCAGCGTAGGAAGCCAACGTATTCAAGCGCGCAATCATAATTTCACGCGAAGCCCATAACGTTGGCCGCAAATTAGGATCGAAGCTGATACTTTTTCCAGCGGCGCGCATTTCTTGCGCAATATGTAGCGCCAGCGTGTACGACGTTTCAGAAATTGCCGGTGCGACGCCAGACAAATGCAGATGACGTGCTGCGCCAAAATAGTCAGCGTTATAGTCCGCCAACGACAAATGACTGGCTGCCGAGCCTTTCCGAAAGTATTCAATTTGCGGATCGCTGCCGTCGTCGCTGCGGGATTTCAACTGAAAGCCAGTACGGTATTGGGGATCAACAGTCACTGCGCCGGTATCGATATTTTCATCCGCCAGTGTTTTCAACACAAAGCGGCCGAAAGAATCAGCCCCGACACGACTGGCCCAGCCAACTTTAAAACCTAAACGGGCTAACCCGATCGCCACGTTTAGCTCTGCACCAGCGGCGCGTTTGACGAAGGACGTGACATCACCCAGATCGCCGGTTTCAGTCGCCACGAATAAGGCCATCGCTTCGCCGTAGGTGATTACATCAAGTGCTTGCATACAACTCTCCAACTGAATTTTATAGTGTGATTTTTTTAAACTGTCAGCGCCGGGCTTATCTGTTTAGACCGTACTTACTTGTTGCAACTGACGCAATTGCAATACATGCTGTCTGGCAACGGCGACCATGCCGCCTTTCGGCAGCGGATATTCAATCCCGCGTGGAACTTCGTTCGGCAATACATCCAGACAGGCGTTCCAATAGGCCAGCGTCTCTGCATCGGGGACAGCAGCAAATCGACGCACTCCTTCGCCTTGCACGCCTTTGAAATGGATGTAATCCACATACGATGCGAGTTGCTGCGCAGCCTGTAAGGGATCTTCGCCAGTCCAACGCCAATTGCCGATATCAAAAGTCATGCTGACCGCAACATCTGCCGCGTTACAACGGGCGAAAAAATGCGCAAAGTCGGCGATGCGTCCACCAGTCGGCAATTGTCCATTTTCAACCAGCAACGCGACCTTGGTCGTCGCTAAAACGGCGCGCAAATCAGCGACGTCAAAGTCGCCGGAATAGTCTACGAACTGAAGTTTAAGAGAGCGCGCATTCAGTGCTTCAGCTTCACGCAACAATGCGCCAAGTTCGGCCAGATTCAACTGACCATTTTCGAGAAATAACGATGCTGGCGCAGAATACACGGCATGCAAATTGTGCTCGCAGATAAGCGTTGCCAACGCCCGTAACGCAGCATCGGTAGTGCAAAGAGGATCGTGGAATAGTTCACGCCGGATTTCAATGCCATCGGCCCCGGCAGCCGCAGCCATGGGCACTATCTCGGCATGACCGTGTTTGATGACGTTATCCGCGCCGTACGCCGAAGCGACAACAACAATGTGTGGTGATGGCAAAACTGTCTCCTAATTTACCGGCGGCCTGATATGGCTCGCTGCGGTAGATGTTGCAATTCTTATTATTATTTGCTTAAATTTTCATGGTTTTAATGCTGCTGCAATACTTGGAACCGATTCCAAAAATAATTACAATTAAACCTAAGTTGTCAGATTTTCTATGCTTGTTAGAAAGAAATATCAAACAAAATAGCTTGGAACCGATTCCAAGATAGTCGGTAAAAAACCCTTCGTCAAGTTTTTTTTGGTGATATCACTGGCAATGTTGAGCTGCGCACTTTTAGCTCGCCTGGAAAACTCAAGACCCGCGCAGCTGGCGTCGCGCCCTCGATACGCTGAATCAAAAATTCGACCGCCGCATGGCCAATGTCAAAAGTTGGCTGGCGAATACTGGAAACATCCGCAGCAGCCAAACCGGCCCATTCCGGATCGTCAAACCCCAGCAATCCGACATCTTTCGGCCACTGCGCCCCAAGTTCACGCAACGCCAGCGCGACCCGTAATAACACCCGTCCATTACTTGCCAAAATAGCCGTGTGGCGCTGCGCCGCGTCTGCCAAACATAATCGCAATGCCGCATCCAGTGTTTGCGTATCACTCAAATCCACCTCCGAGGTCACGCCGATACATGCGCCGCCGCTGGCATTGACCAAGGTGTGCATAGCGCGTTGACGTTCCAACCGACTACTAATAAATCCAATGGGTTCGGTGATGAAATGAATCGCGCTGTAGCCCTGATCCATCAGATGTTGGGTTGCCAGACTGGCGGCCTGATCGTTATCCAGCCCCACCATGTCGCATTTGATCCGATCGGCGCGGCGATCAATCAGCACCATTGGCACGCCGGTGCGCTGTATCACTTCCAGATCTTCCTCTGGCAATGCAATTGGATTGATGACCAAACCTTCTACCCGATAGTTGGTCAGCAACGCCAGATAACGCTGTTCCAGCTTCAAATCGTTGGCCGAATTACACAGCATCAACATAAAGCCGTGCTGCTGACAGGCCGATTCCACCCCGCGCATGATTTCTACTGAATAGGGATTAGTAATATCGGCGACCACCATGCCGATCAGACGCGTGCGCCCACGCTTGAGGCCCTGCGCCATTTGATTCGGCCGAAAGCTCAGCTTCTCGATGGCGGCGGCGATACGTTTGCGTAAATCTTCTGACAACGCATCCATTTCGCCATTGAGATAGCGCGAGACGCTGGTCTTGCCCACCTTCGCTTCCCGCGCAACATCGCTGATGGTGGAAGTACGAGGAATGCCGGATGCAACGCTAGTTTTTTTAATCATGGTCTGGTAGGTGATGGCAACTGTTTTGCCGCGCCTATTATTCCACGCTTGTTTGCGCTTGTGTGTGGCGATAATCTCTTAAAACGGGAATAAAAGGCGGGAATAGCAGGCATCCCCGCCCCGGAAACAAGCATCCTAAACGGGTTGGATTACTGCGCGACTAACGTCAGTAACTGCGTACCGTCAGCCACCTGATCACCCACTTCGAACAGCAATTCTTCGATCACATCGGCGCTTGGGGCTGAAATGGTATGTTCCATTTTCATGGCCTCCATCACCAACAGCGGCGCACCTTTAGCGACAATTTCACCTTTTTTGACGTGAATCGCGACGATTTTTCCCGGCATCGGTGCCGTCAGACGCCCGCCTTCGGCCTCCGCTTCGCCGGCATGCGCCATCGGATCGGTATAGATCAACTGCGTATGCGGGTTCTGTCGCGTTGAGCAAAGTCATCGAGCCGCTCAGGTAGACTGCTGTCTTTGAAAAAAGGGCGAACCGACATGCTCAAAACCAAAGGAATGCGATTTCCCATCGACGTGATTCTGGTCTGCATCCGTTGGTACGCAGCCTACCCATTGAGTTACCGTCACCTGGAAGAAATGATGGAAGAACGCGGCGTGGTTGTCGATCACTCATCGATCAATCGCTGGGCGATCCGGTTTCTGCCGTTACTTGAAAAGGCTTTCCGCAAACACAAGCGGCCGGTTGGCGGAAGCTGGCGAATGGACGAGACCTATATAAAAGTCAAAGGCGTCTGGAGGTATCTCTATCGGGCCGTGGACAAGGACGGCAATACGGTCGACTTTCTATTGACGGCCAAGCGGGACAAGTGCGCTGCGAAACGTTTTTTCAACAAGGCCACGCAAGCTCATGGCGTTCCTGAAAAAGTCACGATGGATAAAAGCGGCGCCAACAAGGCGGCGATTGATGAGATCAATGCCGGCATGGACATTCCGATGGTCGTTCGGCAGGTCAACTACCTCAACAATATCGTCGAACATGACCATCGGGCCATCAAGCGCGTGACCAAGCCGATGCTCAACTTCAAATCATTTCGGTCCGCCAAACACATCTTGGCCCGCATTGAACTCATGCACATGATCCGTAAAAGCCAGCTCATGATGGAAGGCACCGATGAGATGACTTTTGCGGACCAATTTTATGCATTAGCGGGAAAAATCCGTCGAGTTTGAAGGCCGGTGCACCCGCCAGCTAGAAATCCGACTTGTCCTTGCTAACGCGACAGAACCCATCAGGTCGGGAACGACGCGCTTAGCGCGTTTTCAGCAAACGATTCGTGAACAATCAACAGCCATCGAATCTCGCCCGCCCCCGCCTGACGCAAAAATATCAGCGCGACATCAAGCTGCGACGACGCTTTTTTCTGGATGCCGATAACGGGCTAACAACTGCGTGCGCTTTTTATCGGCGGCGGCCATGTTGCGTTCTTTGACATGCCCAAAGCCGCGAATATCATCGGGAATGTTGGCTAGTTTTATCGCCAGATCTAAGTTGTCGCTGGTTAATGAACCGGACAACTCGTTAATCAAGCCGATGTAATCCTCAACCAATGCACGCTCGGCTTTACGTTCTTCGGTATAGCCAAAAATATCGAACGACGTTCCACGTAAACCTTTGCATTTCGCCAGCAATCGGAATGCAGGCAACATCCAGCTACCAAAATTCCGCTTAATCAACTCGCCCTGATTATTGCGTTTAGACATCAGCGGCGGCGCAAGATGAAACTTCAGTTGATAATCCTTGCCCGGTTCGCCCTCAAATTGCGAGCGCATTTTTTCAAGGAATTCCGGTGCTGAATACAGTCGAGCAACTTCGTATTCATCCTTGTAAGCCATCAATTTCGCTAGATTGCGGACAACCGTCGTCGTCAATGAATGTCCGCCGTCCAAGGTTTTTTCCTTGGCCCTGATACGTTCGACTACTGACAGATAACGGTCGGCATAAGCCTGATTCTGGTAGGCGGTTAACAGCTTTTGGCGATAAGCGATTAACTTGTCGAGCGACTCCGGCATATGTAAAACAATCGCGGTTTCGTTCGCTGGTGCCATAATATCTGCCAGCACGGCAGCGCCATGTTCGGCCAGATAACGGCCCCAATCGAAGGCGGATTTATTCTTCTCAACCGCGACCGCATTCAGTTCAATAGCGCGAATCATACTTTCGTAGGCCAGCGGAACCCAGCCTTTTTGCCAGGTATAACCGAGCAGCAAAGGATTGGCATAAATCGCATCGCCCAGCAGCACCAGCGCGCATTGATTTGCATCTAAAAATTCGCAACCTTCGCCGATGCTCTGACGTAATTCACTGCCGATTTCTGCGCTAGGGAAAGACCAGTTCGGATTCGTCAAAAATTGCGCTGTCGGCGTTTTTTCACTGTTGATGATGGCGCGGGTGATACCGCGCCGTGTCTTCGATAAAACATCTGCCGACGCCGACACAATCGCATCGCAACCGATGATCAATCCGGCCTCACCGGTGGCAACACGGGTCGCATAAATCGCGTCTGGCGTAGGTGCAATCTGGATGTGGCTGACGACTGCGCCGCCCTTTTGTGCCAACCCGGCCATGTCTAATACCGTCACGCCCTTGTTTTCCAGATGTGCTGCCATCCCTAGCAAACCACCAATGGTGACCACGCCCGTCCCGCCGACGCCGGTGACCAAAATGCCATATCCAGTCTCTAACGGCGCAATGATCGGACGCGGCAATGTAGTGAAGTTTGGCGTTGCGCCGTTACCCTTGGCCTTGACCACCGGCTTGCGCATTTGCGCGCCTTCTGCCGTCACAAAACTAGGGCAAAAACCCGTCACGCAAGAAAAATCCTTGTTGCAGGAAGACTGATTAATCTTGCGTTTGGTGCCCAGCGGCGTGCCCAGCGGCTCCACCGATAGACAGTTGGACTTGACCGAACAATCGCCGCAACCTTCGCACACGGCATCATTAATAAACACGCGCCGCGCCGGGTCTGGATACGTACCGCGTTTTCTGCGACGACGTTTTTCTGTCGCGCAAGTCTGGTCATAAATCAAGATCGACGTGCCCGGCATATCGCGCAGTTCGCGTTGCAGATCATCCAATTGTTCGCGATGATGGACGGTCACGCCTTCTGGCAATTTAACGTCGGTCGTGTATTTTTCAGGCTCATCGGTGACAATGATGATCTTCTTGGCGCCTTCGGCATGCATTTGATGCGCAATCTGCGGCACGGTCAGAATCCCGTCGACCGGCTGACCGCCAGTCATCGCGACGGCATCATTAAACAGAATTTTGTAGGTAACGTTGGCACTGGCGGCAATCGCAGCGCGGATGGCTAACAAACCCGAATGGAAATACGTGCCATCCCCCAAATTCACAAAAATATGCTTGTCATGGGTGAAATGCATCTGGCCCAGCCAAGACACGCCCTCGCCGCCCATTTGACTGAACGTTTCGGTGCTGCGATCCATCCACATCGACATATAGTGGCAACCGATTCCCGCCAGCGCACGCGATCCTTCTGGCACTTTGGTCGAGGTATTATGCGGGCATCCTGAACAAAACCACGGCGGACGCTCGGTGACGGCATGAGGCTTGCTGGCTTCGTATTCCTTGGCTTCGATAATCGCGATACGCGCCGCAATCCGTGCGCGGATATCCTCGGGCAGATCGGCCTTTGCCAGCCGTGTCGCAATCGCTTTGGCGATCAACGCGGGCGACAACTCGTAACGCGCTGGCAGCAACCAGTCGCCACGCGGCACCGACCATTCGCCGCCTTCATTATCGCGCTCATCAAATTTGCCATACACTTTTGGGCGCACGTCATCGCGCCAGTTGTACAACTCCTCTTTCAAGGCATATTCAAGAATTTGACGCTTTTCTTCCACCACCAGAATTTCTTCCAATCCGGTCGCAAAGGCGCGGGCGTCTTGCGCATCCAGCGGCCAGATACAACCGATTTTGAGCAAGCGAATCCCAATTTTTGCGCAGGTTTCATCGTCTAGCCCCAACTCTACCAACGCCTGACGCACGTCCAGATAAGCTTTACCAGCAGTCATGATGCCAAAGCGAGCAACCGGCGATTCGATCACGACGCGATTAAGTTTATTGGCGCGGACATAGGCCAGTGCTGCATACCATTTATAGTCGAATAATCTGGCTTCTTGCGCCAGCGGCGGGTCTGGCCAGCGAATGCTGACGCCATCGGCAGGCATCACAAAATCTTCAGGAATAACGATCTTGACGCGCTCTGGGTCCATTTCAACCGAAGCTGTCGATTCAACCACATCGGTGACGCATTTCATACCAACCCACAAGCCTGAATAGCGGCTCATCGCCCAGCCATGCAAACCGTAATCGATGTATTCCTGCACGCTAGACGGATAGAGCACAGGAATCCCGGCAGCGATCAGCGCATGCTCAGATTGATGCGCAACAGACGACGATTTAGCCGCATGATCGTCACCAGCCAGCAACAGCACGCCGCCATGCGGAGACGTTCCGGCAGAGTTGGCATGCTTAAAAACATCGCCGGATCGATCTACGCCGGGGCCTTTGCCGTACCACATCCCAAACACGCCATCGTACTTACCGGTCGGCCACAAATTTGTTTGTTGCGTACCCCAAACGGCGGTGGCGGCAAGCTCTTCATTGACGCCTGCCTGAAAGACAATGCTATTTTCCGATAGGTGTTTTTTTGCTTTCCACAATGCCAAATCGACCGCACCAAGTGGCGAACCGCGATAGCCCGAAATATAGCCTGCTGTGTTCAGACCCTGCAACTGATCGCGTTGCCTTTGCAACATCGGTAATCTGACAATCGCCTGCGTTCCACTGATGTAGACGCGACCTTTGTCGACGGTATATTTATCCTCAAGAGAAACCGCGGACAAAGCTTCCTGCATGGGGATCGACAGTGGAGAATTCACGCGGCTTGCCTCTTAATTTTTAATTAGGAGAACAGTATATTTATGCGTTAATCTTCCGTAAAACCACAAATAAGCATACCCAGTATCGGAAAAACGCATGGCATCCAATCTTACGCTCAGGCAACTTCGTTATTTTGTGGCAGTGGCGCAAGCCGGACAAATTTCATTAGCCGCCATTCAAGAAAACGTCTCCCAATCCACCATCAGCAATGGCGTGATAGCGATTGAGGATGAGTTGGGCGTGCGGCTGTTTGACCGGCTGCCGCAAGGCGTTTCGTTAACGCCCGAGGGTCAAGATTTTTTGCGTCATGCGCGGCATATTTTGGAGTCGGTGCGGGATGCTGTAGACAGCCCACGTTTTAAAGAAAAATCGCTATCAGGAACGGTAAAAATTGCGGCTTCGTACACGTTGCTAGGATATTTTTTACCAGATCAAATGGCGCGGTTTCGGGCCAGTTATCCAGATGTTGAGATTCAATTGCAGGATATGAATCGATTGGATATCGAGGATGCCGTGTTAGCTGGCGAGGTCGATATCGGCATTGTAATTTTGTCGAATGTGCAGCGGCAAAATCGCTTCGGTCATGCAGTATTGGTACGATCAAGACGGCAATTATGGGTAGCACCGACGCATCCTCTGGCACTGATTCGCTCGCCTTCGCTGAAAGATATCGCTGAATTTCCGTATTTATTATTAACCACGGATGAAGGCGAACATTCGGCGTTGCACTACTGGCGGCAAAATAGATTGCATCCAAATATTGTGATGCGAACCGGATCGATTGAGGCATTGCGCGGGTTAGTTGGACATGGCTTTGGCGTGACTGTGCTGTCAGATATGGTGTATCGCCCCTGGTCTTTGGAAGGAAAACGGATTGAAGCACGTCCGGTGCTGGACACTATTCCACATATGGATGCGGGGATGTTGTGGAAACGCGATGCAACGTTTTCAGAGGCAGCGCTGGCGTTTCAGCAATTCCTTATTCAGTCGTTTGGGGTGTAAAGAGCTGAAGTGACGGGTGAATTTTGTCCTGCCTGCCGCGAATCAATTTTAGGTGTAGATGAATCCCGGCGCAAAAGAGGCCACTTTAGGTAAAGTGTTAGTATCCGTACTAACCTGCTCATCAATAGCACTATCCCACGTGCATTGGATTCACCTATTCGGATCACAGTAGGTGACAAATCGTGGCCAACTTTGCCCCCACATCCAATTCGTGCGCCAACGCACATACAGTTCCAATTTTGCTATGTATTCTGCATAAGTTACCATGCAGTCAAAGCAGCTATTCCAAATCGCCTCAAATAGAGGTGATTACGTTTGAAAATTGACGTTCTAATGCATCCATTGCAACTTTAAGAGTTTGATCTCTTTAGGACGGTTATTGCGAAATGGACAAGTATGTATCTCGTTGGTTTTCTTGTCCTGATTTGCGGTCTTCTGGCGGCTATCTGGAAATTAGATACCCAGTGACCGTCTGGAAAGGGAAAGCGCCATATGAAAGAATCGTCAGAGTTAGCGGAGTTAGTCACCGCCAATAAAAAGCTTGCATTTCAAAACGATGAGAAAGAAAAACGGGCTGCTGAGCTCGTTATTGCGAACAAAGAGCTTGCCTTTCAAAACGGAGAGAAAGAAAAACGGGCTGCTGAATTAGCCATTGCCAACAAAGAACTCGCCTTTCAAAACGAAGAAAAAGAAAAACGGGCGGCTGAGTTGGTCATTGCCAACAAAGAACTCGCCTTTCAAAATGAAGAAAAAGAAAAACGGGCGGCTGAATTAGTCATCGCCAACAAAGAACTCGCCTTTCAAAACGAAGAAAAAGAAAAACGGGCGGCTGAGTTGGTCATTGCCAACAAAGAACTCGCCTTTCAAAATGAAGAAAAAGAAAAGCGCGTAGCAGAGTTAGTTATCACCAACAAGGAGCTTGCCTTTCAAAACAAAGAGAAAGGAATACTTGCCATTGAGCTGAATAACTTAGCCTTCTACGATACGCTGACCGGCTTGCCCAATCGACGGCTTTTGCTAGATCGGTTGCATCAGGCATTCGCCTCCAGTGAGCGTAGTGGTCGCGACGGTGTGCTGATGTTTATTGATCTGGACAAGTTCAAAGACCTCAACGACACGCTCGGCCATGACTTTGGGGATTTACTGCTACAGCAGACCGCCCTGCGCCTGGAATCCTGCACCCGTGAAAACGATACCGTCGCACGACTGGGTGGCGACGAATTTGTAGTAATGATGGGGGATTTGAGTCATCAGCCCATTGAAGCGGCATTACAGGCAAAAGCCGTGGGCGATAAAATTCTCTCGGCGCTCAATAAGCCTTACCTGCTGGCCTCGCATGAGTACCACAGCACCCCCAGCATCGGTGCGGCGCTTTTTAACGAGCAGGGAAAGTCTGCCGAAGAACTGCTGAAACGTGCCGATATCGCGATGTATTAGGCCAAGAAAGCAGGCCGTAACACCCTGCGATTCTTTAACCCGGAAATGCAGGACGTGATCAACGCCCGCACTTCGCTTGAAGCCGATTTACGCAAGGCACTTGAGAGCCAGCAATTTCAGTTGTATTACCAAATTCAGGTGGATGGTGCACACCGTCCTTTTGGCGCTGAGGCATTGATTCGCTGGCTACATCCAGAACGCGGCTTGGTATCGCCCGCACAATTTATCCCGCTGGCGGAAGAATCTGGTCTAATCCTGCCCATCGGACAATGGATACTGGAGACGGCTTGCGCTCAGCTCAAAATATGGCAGCAACATGCGCTCACCCGCGATCTGATTCTGGCGGTTAACATCAGTGCCGTGCAATTTCACCAAGCCGATTTCGTGGGGCAAGTGCTATCGCTCGTGCAACGCCACGGCATCACCCCAACGCGACTTAAACTGGAAATTACTGAAAGCTTGCTGCTAAAGAATATCGAAAATGCTATCGCAACCATGATTGCTTTGAAAGATATCGGTGTCCACTTCTCACTGGATGACTTTGGCACCGGTTATTCCTCCTTGCAATACCTGAAACGTCTGCCGATCTCTCAGGTCAAGATCGATCAATCGTTCATCCGCGATATCGCTACCGATATCAGTGATAAAGCGATTGTGCGTGCAATTATTGCCATGGCGCACAGTCTGAATCTGGACGTTATTGCAGAGGGAGTTGAAACAGAAGAACAACGACAAATTCTGCTGAACAAAAGCTGCACGCATTTTCAAGGATATCTGTTTAGCAAACCGATACCGATAGCCCAGTTTGAGGCTTTACTAAGGCAGCGTCACAATAGGTAAAGCGCGGACCGGCAGGCTGCAAGCGATCAAAATCAGAGATTGATGCACGAGGCGTACAATATCGCGAAGTTTAGTTAGCAAGCACAACGCTGACTGACACAAAAAACTGCCGTGCTTTCCAGCCCTGCCAACGCACTACGATGTAATGCGAACTGCACGATTGCCGACAAGCTTTTTCCACATCGCTTTGGCAATTATCTCTAGAAAATTTTCATGACATCTCAATTCAACTTCGCTATTTTTGCCCTAAGCACGGCGGTCATCCTGCTGACGCCGGGACCGACTAATACCTTGCTGGCGGCGGCTGGCATGGAACGAGGCGCAAAGGGCACGTTGCCACTCATCGCATGCGAACTACTCGGCTATTTGATCGCGATCTCGGTGTGGGGTGCGGTGCTGGCGCCCATGCAAAGCAGTTATCCGTGGGTAGCGATCCTGGCCCGCTCTGCCAGCAGCCTTTATCTGATTTATATTGCGGTGACGGTATGGCGGGCGGCATCCGTGCTGCCGACATCGGGACAACGGTCGATTGGTCCCAAAGCCTTATTCGTCGCAACCCTTCTCAATCCAAAGGCGCTGCTTTTTTCATCCGCGATTTTCCCCGTCTTTGCGTCTGATAACATGCCAATCTATTTGGCAGCGATGGCACTATTTTCTTGCTTGTTGATTCCTATTGGCATCATCTGGACCATGTTCGGCGCAGCGCTAGCCAACGGACGCTTGAAGTTTGTGGACCGGGTCAAGTTGCAGCGCGCAGCTTCGTTGGTACTTTGCGCGTTCTCGGCAACCATCGCTTGGGCTACTTTTCGTTGAATTTATGCGGTGGCGTTGTTGGATGCCCTATTTGCCAACGGTGTGAACATTAGCGCTTACGCACCCTACTCGGCCCTGCAATGCGATACTCGTGCTAATTTATTTCTGCCATAGTGCGGTCAGCCGCCGTGAGGTTTTGTTAGTTAGATGCGTGTTGTCGGCCAAAATCTGACATTCGCGACGGATACTCAATTTAGTCGCCCGACCGCTATTTGAGTGGCAAGTAAATATCCGTTATCAACGCGTGTTCAGGGGTCTCCGGCATTAAGTTCCGGTAATGGAAATACAACGGAAAGTCGCGCAATTCCTCCCCGCTCTCAGGCAACCATTCCCGATACAGGTAATAAACACTCCCCCCTATCCTATCGTGCGAACCGAAATGGCGTATCACAGCGCAGCGACCGCCTGGGATTACCTTATTACCCACCCGCTGTGGATTATCCGGCACGTCTTCCGACACTGAACCGCAGATGTCGAAACGAAATTGCGCCGGCTCTGTCGTGTCGGGATTGTCGTACACAATGCCGAAAGACTGGCTGGATTCGACGGGAGACAATCCGCTTGCCTTACGCCACGCGATAAAAATGCCGACCGAGTCGTTTATAGATCCCGGAGAGCCGCGATGTTCCAACACCGCGACCTTGGTTTTTTCAAATTCGACAACGTTAACTTCCATACTATTCTCCCTTTCTCTGCTGGGTAAATGATAACGTTCAGTCCAGGGTTGCCATGCAGGACTTCTCCGAAACTCAGAAGGAGTTTGTCCGAACGTATTTTTGAACGCACGGGAAAACGACTCCGGATTTTCGAAACGGGCATCTAAGGCAATGTCGGTAATCTTTTCCAACTGATTGAACACAAGCCGATAAGAAGCCCGTTTTAGCCGCATCAATTGGATATATCTGAAGACGCTTATGCTCGCGTACTCAGAAAATTGCCGGTGAAAGTGATATTTCGAAAAATTCGCCACTTGGCTCAACAAGTCCACAGTCAGCGCATCACCAAGGTGTTCGTCGATATAATCGAACACCCGGTTGAACTTTGCCGCGTAAGCGCTGGCCTTCGACATATTTTTCGTCCTTTATCCTTGACTGAGACCAAACTATACGTTGTCGTACAGTGCGTGTCCTGACTGAAATTGCGGAATTCAGGTATTAAAAAAATCGCCTCGATTCGGATGCTAAAGACCGCTTTGCTTAAGCATGAGGACTGCTGCGAGTAACGTACTGCCAGTCACGAACCATAGCAATCTGCCACCAGTAGTCATTGATTGACGAACATACATAAATATGCGATCTTAAAACCTATGAAATTCTTCTACAAAAAAAACTTCGGCGATTATTCGCACCATTCAAACAATGGTGGGATAGCGCTTGTTTTGCAGTAGCGAATAACCCGCCCTCGAGGCGGTTTTTTTTCGACTGCTTCTTGGGAATTCCCCATGTAAACAGGAGGTGTAAATGAAAACGAATACGAGTACGGGTACGCAAGAGCTTCAACAATTTATCGCATCTGCGGATAACGCAATCAATCGCGAGGATTTCGACGAACTAATGCGTTTTTATTCGGATGACGCGACGCTGGTCATCATGCCAGGCAAAAACGTCAGCGGAAAAGAGTCTATTCGTAAAGCATTCGTTGCTATCGCCGAGCACTTCAATCACAGCCTGGAAGTGACGCAAGGTGAAATAGTGGTGATCGAAGCCGGCGACACCGCACTGGTCATTGCGAATACGCAGCTTGCAGCAAACAGCAAGACCGAATCACCATTTTCAATGGATCGAAACGCGAACTACGTCTTTAAGAAACTGGACGACAGATGGCGCTGTGTGATCGATAATTCCTACGGTGCAGAGCTGTTAACAAAGACCAATGTCCCCACTCTGCACATGATCTGCGGAAAAATTGCCTCTGGAAAATCGACGTTGGCCCACCAACTCGCTGAAAAACCAAAAACAATACTTATCAGCGAAGACGAATGGTTGAGTCGGCTTTATCCCGGCGAGATAAACACCGTAAACGACTATGTGCGATGCGCGGCCAAACTTCGCGACGTAATGGGTGGTCACATTGAACAACTGCTTCGAGCAGGAAATTCAGTCGTCCTGGATTTCCCTGCAAATACACCGGATACCCGCCGATGGATGCGAGATATCTTTAAAAATGCCGACGTTGCTCATTGCCTGCACTATCTGAACGTCTCGGATGAAGAGTGCAAAATGCGGCTACGTCGTCGCAATGAAGACGGCTCGCACCGATTTACGACAAGCGAAACAGAATTCGACACGATTACCCGGTACTTCGTGACGCCGTCTATCGATGAAGGCTTCAACGTCGTGGAAGAGTAACTTATGCTGACCATGCGGACATGACGTCAATGTACGCATGCCGTCGAATGCTCCGGATCAGGATAGGCAGCATTCGACTAGAATTTATCGAACAAGCTAGCGCTCGCAAAAATCGAAATTACGAGTAGGTCGCAAAATGTCGCAATCTTGATAACCAGATATCCGAACCAAAAGAAAACGAAACTACAAATCAGATATCTAAAAAATCCTGAAACAATGCCGACAAATATTTCCATCCGGTGCACTCTCCTCAGAACCTGTTAATTAAAGCCTATTCAATGCCATGCCTTAAGGAAGAAATGGGGTATCGCGGATTAAGGCTGTGGATGCTGCCAGCTCTTGTAGACTGCCTCGATGCTATAACCATCGGGATCTAGGATATTGGCTGCGTAGTAGCGTGGATCGTAATAGACGCGAGCGCTGGGCGGGCCGTTGTCCGTGGCTCCTGCCGCAATGGCTGCAACGTAAAAGGCGTTCACCTCGGACTCACTCTGGGCAACAAAGCCGACGTGAGCAGCCTTGGCATCTGAACTTCCCCGTCGCAGCCAGAAGAATATCCGACCATCGCGGCCGAAGCCTTTCAGATCGGGATGTCCCTCAGGACCATCGGCTCCGTCATAGTCCACTAAATGACGAATGCCTAGCGGTGCTAATGCTTGCTCGTAAAAATCAATAGATCGATCCAAGTCGCTGACCGTGATGAAGACGTGATCCAACATAACAACTACCTTCCTTGATATAGATCTATGTTCGTTCAAATACTGCCTGAAACAGACTTCATGAGGCAGGTCCGGCGCGGCACATTATCCAAACGCGCCGCACTGCATTTATTTATTCCCGTTTTTCTCTAGCGTGGCCTTATTCCGTTAACGATCAGCCGTCGACCCTATCGCCAGAATCTGTTTTCTGGTTCATTTCAGTCGGTCTTTGGGTGACTAGTTTAGCGGCGCGCTTCTAACGCCATGCGAACGGCCAAGCCAGCGAGTACCGTACCCATCAGCCAGCGCTGAAACACCATCCATATCGGACGCTCTGCGAGAAAAGTAGCGATTGATCCAGCCATGATGGTGATCACGCCATTCACGCTTAAACTGATAACAATCTGCGTGGCGCCAAGAATGAGCGATTGCGTGAGCACGCTGCCATGGTCCTTGCTGATGAACTGCGGTAGTAAAGATAAATACATGACCGCAATCTTGGGATTTAAAAGATTGGTGACAAAGCCCATCAGAAACAGTTTTCGATTACTGTCATTCGGCAGATCACGCACTTCGAAAGGAGAACGGCCACCAGGCTTCACCGCCTGCCACGCCAGATAAAGAAGATACAGCGCACCGCCGAAACGCAACGCATCGTAAGCAAAAGGCACCGCCAGCAGTAGCGCGGTGATACCAAACGCGGCACAAAGCATGTAAAAAAGAAAACCCGCGGCCACTCCGCCCAACGAAATCAGCCCAGCCTTTCGCCCCTGACAAATCGTGCGCGAAGTGAGATAGGCCATATTCGGGCCGGGTGTCAGGACTAAACCGAGGGCAACAAGGCTAAAAGCCAGCAAACTGGATATTTCAGGCACGACGCATCTCCATCAAGAAGGACAAGGGATTTTCGGGTAAATAATCGATACACAATAGGGCAATTTCTGACGGAGATCTCGCTGTCAGAAATTCTGTAGCCCATATTGAAAATGGCCAATCATCATACTAGAAAATTGACTAATCGATTAGCGTTGCGAAGCCGTAATTCGATAACGAGGCTGTGAGCGTCGGTGGGGTCATAACAGTTGTAAGGTCATCGGCCGCAAACGACCGAGGCTGTGTAAAAACGTAAATATGACAAAAATTCGTGAATAGAGAGACCATTGCGGACCTGCGAAAAACGGGATAGCAGTTGTTTTAAGAAGTCGATTTTTCATTTGTGTTTTTACGCAGCCTAGGCCGGAAGCGATCTTTCTGCTACCGGCGCATCACTGAGAAACTATCACACCACAAACCGCAACGCCATCTTCCGTCAATAACAACCCCGGCATCGAATCCCGGCTTTACGTTTCTACCTATTTTGTATGCGAATGCAGTCTGAGGCCATCCGGAATAGTTCGTTTATCTAGCCCACCCGCTTCGAGCCATAGACGGGTCTCCATTCCTGCACGATCAATCAAATGGCCGCACTGACTATAATCATAAGGCGAGATATCCAGCGGGCACAGCGGGGCAACCACGGCAATCGCGGCCTGCGAACTCCAGCGCTCCAGATCCGATACCAACTGCCGTGCAACCAGCAGATTGAGTGCGCTCATGGCGTGCTCGAATGCGCCTTTAGGCTGTCGGCGTTGTGCACAGGTGAAGCCGGTAGTCAGCACAATGACGCGTGTAGCCCCCAATCGGATCGCCGTAGAAACAGGCGTATTGTTGGCTACGCCGCCATCGATCAGCATGTTTCCAGCAAATGAGACCGGAGGAAAAACACCCGGTATTGCCGTGCTGGCAAGCACTGCATCCACTGCTGATCCAGATGAGAGTACGACTTCGTTGCCGGTTCTCATTTCGGTTGCGACCACATGCACAGGGAGTTCCGCATCCTCCAGATGACGATTGCCATAGTGCATGTAAAGCAGTCCGCGCAATTTCTCGGAGCTAATCAGATGCGTGCCATCTCTACGGAAACCACTCAGCAAAGACAGCAATGACCAGGGCATGATGTGGTGGCGACGAATGCCGCGCCACACGTCCTCCAGCGCCAAGGATCCGGCCTGATGCGGCTGAAAAGCAAAAAACACACTATTGATGGCACCGGCAGAAGCGCCGACCAGGAAATCTGGGCGCACGCCAAAGGCAATCAGCTCGCGCAACATGCCAGCTTCAATGGCGCCGAGACTTCCACCACCGGCAAATACAAATGCGGTTTTTTCCATAAGGACACCTTGGGCGGGCGGACATAAATAATGCCGGAGATAGGTAAAGACTACTCTGGCTGGCGTGATTTTTCCAGAAACCAGCTTTATGAATCAGAAAAAAGGCTATTTAAAACACAATCGAACACCTCGCCCAGAGTACTGCATGTTGCCGATGCATAAACAGATTGCCCCAGTCTGCTCAACACTGGTCCTTGTCAAGCACCTGCGTCAGACGCATCGTGGTTACCACACACAGGCAGTCAGTCGAGATTGCTTGCTTTTTTGCAAGAAGTCCGTCGGCCGAACCACTTCCTACAGACTGGCGGCAGCGCAAAAAATTGTTGATACGCTGAAGTGAAGTTATATCCTGATCCCGGTGTGAGGCAAATCACCAAAAGCTGCCGGTATAGGAAACTGGCAGCGACTGAAGTTCACATACGGGCAGATTCTGGACCGGCCGACTTAGCCTTGAGGTCCTTATGCTCTTGCCTATGTTCGGCAATTTTGATCAGAAAAGTCATGAAGAAGGAAATCGCGAGCAATACGGCCAGGAATAACAAGCCGGTAGTAGTGCTATTTCCGCGGCCTTTGATATAACCGATAAGGAATGGTCCGACGAAGCCACCTAGGTTACCGATCGAATTGATAATTGCAATGGACACCGCTGCAGTCTCGCGTGTCAAGAACAAAGTGGGCAATGCCCAGAACGGCGACTTAAATGCATATAAACCCGCCAACGTAAAACTCACCATGGTGATCGACAAATATGGATTGCTGACCAATCCAGCCCCTAACATTGCCAGTGCGGCTAACGCTAGTGGAATTGCGGAGTGCAGACGGCGTTCACTCCGTTTGTCTGAGCTGCGGGACCACAACACCATGATGATCGTTGCGAAAATATAAGGAATCATCGCAATCAGCCCAACTTCGGTATGCGATAGTGATGCGGAAAAATTCTTGATGATTTGTGGCATCCAGTAACCGACGCCTAGACTGCCACACTGATATACGAAGTAAATGAACGACAGGTATAGCACGCGAGGATTGCGCAGTGTCTTCAATAACGGGAGGTGTTGCGATGCCGGGCGCGACTTGCGATCATTCTCCAACTCATTTTCCAGCCAGGCCCGTTCCTCCGGCTTGAGCCATTTTGCGTCCTTTGGCTTGTCGGTCAGATATAGAAAGCACAGTACGCCGCCTACAACGGCGGGCACGCCTTCAAGAACCAGCATCCAGCGCCAACCTGACCAGCCTAACCAATTCACGTTGTCCATTATCCAGGTGCTGAACGGGGCGCCGATAATGTAAGAAACTGGAATCGCAGAGGTAAATAACGCGACGGTCGTTGCCAACTCCTTTGCCCTGAACCAATGGGTTAAGTAGACAATAATGCCTGGAAAAAAACCAGCTTCCGCAACGCCGAGAAAAAACCGCAAGACATAAAGCTGGTTCGGTGTTTGAACAAATCCAGAGGCAACTGCAACTACTCCCCAGGTCAGCAGAATCCGGGCAATCCAGATTCGGGCGCCATAACGGTTAAGCATGATGTTACTTGGCACTTCGAATAGGAAGTAACCAATGAAAAAAATTCCAGAAACGAATCCGAAGGCTTCACTACTGAGCGCCAGCTCTTTGTTCATTTGCAACGCAGCGTAACCGATGTTGGCGCGGTCCAAATACGAAATCACATATAGGATGAAAACAAAGGGAACAATCTTCCACGTGATCTTCCTTACTAACGCGGATTCGTTAACGTCATGACGAACTTGCATATTGATGCCATCGGCCGATGAAAGCCGATGTCCTTAAAAGATTAAAAGGTAAAAATCAGGCATTTCCTGAAAACACCATGCACACGGGGCTGCCGCAAGCTACTGAAAAGCCGGTGGGTCGTAACTTTCCAGTAGTCTGATCAACTGTCATCGCGACAATGGTGTCGCTGTCCTCATTCAACGCATAGAGGAATTGGCCATTCGGTGTGAGCGTAAAAAATCGCGGGGTCTTGCCTTGGGTCGTCTCGACATCCACCAGTGATAACAGGCCGCTGCGCTGATCGATTTTGTACACGGCAATGCTGTCGTAGCCTCGGTTTGAGGCATAAAGATAATGTCCGCTGGCATCGACTTCAATTTCAGAGGCTCGGCTGTTTCCAGTAAAAGTACTGGGCAACGTAGACAAGATCTGCAGAGGTGTCAAAGCGCCAGAGGCAACGGTCCACGTGTAGGTCGTTACTGTGGAATCCAGCTCATTAGCTACGTAAGCAATACCCAGTTTTGGATGGAACGCTAAGTGGCGTGGGCCGGCCCCTTCTCGTGTCACCGTGAACGCCGACGTGGCTGGCGTCAGCTTGCCATCGGCAAAACTGAACGTAAAAATGCGATCCAGGCCTTTGTCCGGTACGACCACAAAGTGGCCGCTGGGGTCGAACGGATTGAAATGCGGCTTAGATAGCTTTTGCTCGACCCGGTGCGGTCCCAATGGACCGGTCAGAGTGACTAACTGACTGAGTGCGCCCAGGCTGCCATCGGCACCAATGGGCAATACTGCCAGGCTGGACCCAAGGTGGTTCGAAACCACGATGAAACGCCCGCTTGGGTCAATCGCCAGGTGCACCGGATTTTTACCTCCAGTGCTTTGACGGTTAATGAACTGCAGCTTCCCTGTGCTCTTGTCGACCTTAAATGCGCTGATGTCACTGAGGTCGCCGTGCACCGCATAAAGATGATCTCCAGAACGATCAAGCGCTAGGAACGAAGGATTGACAAGATCGCCCACGACTTGCACCAGTGACAGGTCGCCAGTGGTTTGGTTTAGCTGAAAGACGGTGATGCCGTCGCCGCGAGCACTTCGTTCGCGCGTGGTGCGTGATCCTACATAGGCAAACATGACTGATCCTGTGGAAGTAGTTGTGATTAAAGCACCCTGAACATTGGTCGGGTTGCTAGTACAGCCGGTCATCCCGAGCATTGCCAACCCGCCAAATGCGCCAGCGGTTAGCAAGAAATTACGCCGTCCGGGGCCCTGCATTCGGGTAATGACAGAGTCTTGGTTTGGGAAGGGGAAAACGAGATCCTTGTTTGCCATTTGGCAGTCTCCTTTTGTTTTGTTTATAACGTCTATTCTTTTTTATATTGCATTTGTTCGTTAAAATATGCAACAATTACTTATGAAAATAAATTCCTCATTACGCCCATCGATGCTTGAGCACGCTGGCAATTCGTACCTGATAGTGGATTTGCCGGGATTGTTTGGCGAACAGTTGAAGCAACTGCCGGTCGTACTGCGCTTGTTACTCGAAAACGTCATCCGTCACACAACGGGCGTTGAGCGGGAAGCAGCAGAAATTGCTATTTTGAAATGGCTGGACCGAGGCAGCAGCGAAGCAGAAATTGCCTTTCAACCGGGGCGTGTACTGATGCACGACACCACCAGCACCCCGGCCCTGATTGACATCGCCGCGATGCGTGACACTCTGAGCGAAGCGGGAATCGACCCGACGGTGCTCAATCCGGGCTTGCCGGTCGACGTGTCGGTTGACCATTCGTTGGCGGTTGAGTTTTTCGCACAACGCGACGCATTGACCCGCAACCTTCAAATGGAATTGCATCGCAACAACGAACGATATAGTTTTTTGCGTTGGGCTTCGAAGGTTATGCGAGGTGTTCGTATACACCCGCCCGGAACCGGCATCATGCATACAATTAATCTCGAGCAGTTGGCGACCGTAGTCCAAACCGAACAACAAGACGACGAATTATGGGCAGTGCCGGACACCTTAATCGGAACCGATAGCCATACCCCGATGATCAACGGCATCGGCGTTCTTGGCTGGGGCGTTGGTGGCTTGGAAGCGCAAACTGTCATGTTCGGCATGCCGACCATGCTGCGCATACCGGATGTCATTGGTGTGCATCTGACAGGAACGTTAGGCTCTGGCGTTAGCGCAACGGACCTGGCACTAACCGTCACCCAACGTCTTCGTGCGATGGGCGTCTCTGGCGAGTTCGTAGAATTTTATGGTCAAGGTGTCAGTTCACTAAGCGCTGGCGAACGCGCAGTAGTAGCGAACATGACGCCGGAATATGGCGCAAGCACAGGCTTCTTCCCCGTTGATGATAATACGCTGCGCTATTTGCGGGAAACAGGGCGAGGCCAGCCTGCGATCGATCTGGTCGAGGCCTATACAAAGCGCGTTGGACTGTGGTTCGATCCGTTGGCTACCCCGCGCTTTACTCGCGTGTTGGAGCTTCCACTTGACATGATCGGCATGCACGTAGCCGGCCCGCGCCGGCCCCAGGACTTGCTCGGTTATGGCGACACCGGCTCCGTCCTGGCCAAGCTGAACTTCACGCCCGTACCTGGCGACAGCGGCATGCCACGTCATCCGATTGCGATAGCCGCAATTACCAGTTGTACCAATACTTCCGATCCAGCCCTTTTGATCGCTGCCGGCCTTGTAGCCCGACGCGCGCAAGCGCTCGGCATGCGAGTGGCGCCTTGGGTCAAGACCTCGCTAGGGCCGGGTTCACCGGCGGCGGCCGACTACCTGCAACGGGCCGGCTTGATTGACGACCTGTCTTCGGTCGGATTCGACATTGTGGGGTATGGCTGCACAACCTGCATAGGTAACTCGGGCCCTCTGACTGAACCGATCCAACGCGCGTTGGGGCGGAAAGAGATCCACCCCGTTGCCGTGCTATCGGGAAATCGCAATTTTCCTGGCCGTGTTCATCCCGACCTAGATCTTGGATTCCTGATGTCCCCGGCACTGGTTATCGTATTCGCGCTTGCAGGGAATGCAGAAATCGATCTCAGTATTGACCCGGTGCAGATTACCCCGGATGGCACCGCAATCTATTTGCGGGACCTGTGGCCGAGCCGAGAAGAGATTGCGAGCCTAGTCGAACTAGGAGCGCAGCCGGGTGACTATCCGCGCGCATTTGCACAGGCAAGTTTGAATCCGGGCTGGCATGCATTAAAAGTTCCAGAAACACCTCTATTTCCCTGGAACCCTTCTTCGACAGCATTGCGTCGGCCACCCTT
Organism: Glaciimonas sp. PCH181; assembly: GCF_003056055.1. NCBI lineage: Bacteria > Pseudomonadati > Pseudomonadota > Betaproteobacteria > Burkholderiales > Oxalobacteraceae > Glaciimonas > Glaciimonas sp. PCH181. Next base: position 285,810 of record NZ_PYFP01000001.1, on the reverse strand, counting down.
CGCTGAGTTAACCGAAGGTAGCCTGCTGGGCAGCTATAGTGCTTATCCGCTATTGGTACTGGGGGACGACATCACCACAGATCACATCTCACCAGCGAGTGCGATTCCCAAAGACAGTTATGTAGCCGATTTCCTGGTCGAGCGTGGAGATGACCGCAATGACCTGAATGTATTCGCCTCCCGTAGAGGTAATTGGGAAGTGATGATGCGCGCAGCGTTCTTTAGTAAGACCTTGCGAAATTGGTTGTATCCCACCTCGCCAGTGGCCAATACGCTGCACATACCAAGCGGTATGCTGGCACCGATCTTCGAAGTTGCGCAGCGTTATCGTGACGATGGTGATTCGGTCGTGCTAGTTGCTGGCGAGCGCTACGGCACTGGCTCTTCGCGTGATTGGGCAGCCAAAGGTCAGCGCCTGCTTGGTATTCGCGCCGTACTGGCGGTCAGTTTCGAGCGCATACATCGTTCCAATCTGATAGGCATGGGTATATTGCCACTGCGATTGCCAGATGGCGTCAACCCGACCACGCTCAATATTGTTCCAGGCGACAAGATCGAGATCGACGCTCGTCCTGAAGTACTGGCACCTCGCTGTGCTATCGAGGTTCGCATTCGGCGAGCCAATGGGGCCGTAGAGAAAATTTCGGCGAAGGCTGCTGTTGAAACTCAGCTCGAGACGAGCCTGCTTAAACACGGTGGGGTGATTCCTTTTATCCTGCAAAAAACCATTGCTGAACAGAGCACTGAGAAAGCAGAATGACAGCACTCGGATTTTTTAAAAATCATGATGTAATTCTCTCCAAGGCGGAGGTGTCCGCCATTAACTTAGCGAGCCCTTAGCATGACTTTGATACCATCAGCCGCCATTCGCGACGCTTTTACCCCGACCGGCAAGCTGCGCGCTTCGATAAATCTTGGCAATCCAATCCTCGCCAATGTGGGCGCCGACGGCCGGCCTAGCGGCGTATCGATCGACCTCGCAACAGAATTTGTGAAATTGCTAGATGCTGAACTGAATTTGGTTGTGTTCGACGCAGCGGGAAAATCGGTGGAAGCTGTCGTTGCCGAACGAGCTGATTGTGGTTTCTTTGCTATCGATCCGGTGCGCGGCGCAGATATCGCTTTTACAGCTCCCTATGTATTGATTGAGGGATTCTATCTGGTCAAGGACGGTTCTCCGATCACTACGAACGCTCAGGTCGATGCCGCTGACAATCGCGTCGTCGTTGGCAACGGCAGTGCTTACGACCTGTACCTAACCCGAGAATTGAAACACGCACCTATCATACGTGCGCCGACCTCGCCGACCGTAGTCGAGACTTTCTTGAGGGAAGGAGCCGAAGTCGCCGCCGGTGTCAAACAACAACTGGAAGCAGATGCGAAGAAAGCAGGAGGATTGCGACTGCTTGAACAGAGATTCATGGTGATTCAACAAGCAATGGGTGTTCCGAAAAGTCGAGGTCTTGAGGCTTCGGCTTTCCTGGCTGCTTTTGTCGAACAAATGAAGGGATGCGGATTCGTCGCTGACGCTTTACGGCGCCACAAAATTAAGGGGGCTTCGGTGGCGCCGGTAGTCGAATGATCAAAAGGCTGGAAGTCAATATTATTGCCTCGCGGTACTGGTGGAGCAAATTGCCGCCAGCGTTATATTTTTCAAGTGGTATCAACGATCCGTTTGGTTCTTGAATTCTGATAAGCTGCTACCACTCCATCAAGATCAACGTCATGAATTCTGAAACACCGATTGCAAAACAGATTGTCGAGCTGATAAAGAATCAGGGCTGGGAGGTGGGCAGCCACTTGCCGGCCCAAATGCTAGCCGATCACCTTCGTGTATCTCGTCAGCCTGTGAGTGCTGCACTTTCCCTGCTGCACGAAAAGGGATTTCTCACACGTGAGCACAATCGTGGTTACTTCGTGGCCAAGTCCGTCACCGAGCCTCTCTCAGAAGTAGTGAGTGCCTTGGGGTTAGACGAGTCCGATATCGTTAGCAGCGCTTACTTTCAAATTGCGGACGACCTGTTAAAGAACGCATTGCCGCAAGCATTTTCCGAACAGTTAATCAAGACTCGTTATGGGCTGACGGCAACGCAACTCAATGCAGTATTGGGTCGTATTGCCCGAGAGGGGTGGGCCGAACGTAAGCCAGGCTACGGATGGGAGTTTTCATCAATGTTATCGACGCCTGGCAGTTTGCTGCAGTCCTACCGACTTCGGCTTGCGCTAGAACCTGCAGCACTGCTCGAACCGGGTTACAAGCTTGATCGAAAAATTCTCGAGGAGTGCCGTGCCAGAGAGCTTCACCTGCTGAATGGTGGTATTCAAACGGACACTGCGGACCAACTACATGATCGCGGTGTCCGTTATCACGAATGTCTGATTGAGGCTTCAGGTAATTCCTTTTTCATCGATACGATCAAACGCGTCAATCGTGTTCGACGTTTGCTATCGTACCGATCCATGCAGCACCGGGAACGCTATACGGAACATTGCAAACAGCATTTACATATTCTTGAATTGCTTGAACGCGATCGCAACGAAGAAGCATCAGGCTTCCTGCGTGAGCATCTAATCCATACGATGGATGCGCTGTCCAGTATTGAAAATGTCCTCCAACCGTAGATCGGCATTTCCTTTCTTTGCCGTACCGGCCCAACAAAAATGGCACAGGGGCTTTAATTGCAATCGTACTCAATAGCGCGTTCTTCATCGGCTGTCGAGACCAGCCCACCAAGTTGCTGAAAAATCAGCCGGTCGTTGAGAATGTATCCTCAACGACCGCTCTTCCCACCTAAGCCGCCCTTCCTTCCAATGCCGACGAAGAACGCATTCTGCATAGAACTGTTGGACATACCATCGAAGCCTAGTGACCGCACCCAGTGGCAGATTTGAGCCGATCACGGCAGGCCGGGCTCACCTCATTGCGGACGTGCGGTGATTTGGAAGAGCAACTGGTCTCAAATACAAGCCATAAGAAAACCGCAGTATGATCGGCGCCATGGCATCACCAAAACCGCCCATCCTCCAAACCAACCCCACAAGTCGACCCAGTAAAAATCAAATCCCCTGGCCGTAACTCAATTCGCGCATCCAAAAAATTCAACAATTCATCCATCGGAAAAATCATCTCGCGACTATTATCACTCTGCCGCAATTCTCCATTAATACGCAGCGAAATATCCAGCTGCGGCTGACCCGCGCCACCCAATGCATCCAGCGTCGTAATCCAGGGACCGATAGGCGCAGTCCGATCAAGCGCCTTCTGCGTAAACAAATCCAACGATCCCAACTGCTTACCCGCATCCCGCGCGCTAATATCGTTACCGACCGTGAAGCCCAGCAAACACGCGCTGGCATGGGGCGTGTCGCCCAACGGCTTCGCCACCACCGCCACCAACTCAACTTCATAATCAAGCTGCCGGGTAATCGCCGGATATTGAATCTCATCGCCAGGATGAATGATGGCGCCGTCCGGCTTGATATAAGCGATAGTATGCGGCGGCGCTTCTTTACGGCCAAGACGCGTCAAATGCGTCAGGTAATTCAGACCAACGCCAAACACCCGCGCCCCCGGATTGACCGGTGCCAGCAAACGTCACGCCAAACGATGCCGACGGTCATCGGTGCGGAAATACAGTGAATCAGGATCTGATTCTGGCGATTTTCCGATCTGATAGCCCATGACGCTGGGGCCGTAATCACGCCATTCTTCTATCTTGGCGGTCTCAAATCCAAGATAGCCGATGCCAATAATATCCATGCGTTACACCTTTAAGGATGCTGCTTATTTTTTTAGTTTTGCAAATTGCGATGATGCGTCTTCAGCTACGAACACGGCGGCGTCAAATCGCCAGCAAACCACCATCGATAACAATGTCCGAACCTGTCATAAATGAGGATTCGTCGGAGGCGACAAACAAGGCCATCGCAACGATTTCGTCCGACTCGCCCGGTCTGTCCATCAGCACGCCATCTAGTAATGCTTTGCGTGCAGCGGGGTTTTCCATAAACGCGCGAGTTCCCGGCGTGGTCACAAAACCCAGGCTGATAGACACCGCACGAATACCGACCGGCGCACCTTCTACGGCGAGTTGTCGCGTGAACGAAACCACCGCGCCTTTGGCCGCAGAGTGCGCGGCGATGCCCGCAATTTTTGAGCCGCCCCATGCTGCCGTGGAAGAAATATTGATGACGACGCCTTTGCGTTGTACCAGATATTTCCACGCATATTTGGTCGTGTAAAAGATGAGATCGATCTCGTTACGCATCGTAGAACGCCAGTCTTCAATCGACATTTCTGCAATGGGCGCGAATTTAGCGGAAGAGGCGTTGTTATAAAAAATGTCGATCTGGCCATGCTCGGCAGCGGCGTTTTCTATCCACGCTTGCGCTTGCATAGGATCGCCCAAATCCACTGGCGCAGCGCCGTAGAGTTCGAACCCTTCTGCGCGTAACAATCTTTTTGTTTCTTCATGACCTTCGACAAATGCATCACAGCCAACAACCGTCGTACCTTCGCGCGCGAAACGCAACGCAGCAACACGTCCCTGGCCGCCGCCAGTGCCCGAAATGAGCGCTACTTTTCCTGAAAGACGTGTCATGCATGCTCCTGAAACTCAATGTTGAAATAGAGACTGAATCGGCGAACGACTGCATCCACCATCAATTTTTTAGGCTGTCACGGTCTCGATGATGATCGCTTCTGCGGGACAAGCGGCCGCACCGTCTTTGGCTTCATTTTCGAAGCCGACGGGGATAAATTCGCTTTCTACATAGACCAAACCCTCGGCATCGAGCTTGAATACCTCCGGACAAAGGGTTGCGCACAGACCATAGCCACAGCATCGGCGAATCGTGACGATGCGGTATTTGAAGATGGTGATACTTTCAGCATTGATCGCCCTGCCAAGATGTCATTCGGCTTTGGTTTCGGGCCACATATGTGCGTTGGCCTGTTTATCGCAAAAGCAGAAATCGAGGTCGCATTGAATGCGATGCTGGATTTGATGCCTGACCTGCGCTTTGATCCTGCCTACCCAAGGCCGGTGATTCGTGGGGTGCAATTGCGCGGACCGGAAGGTGTTCACGTTGTATGGACGCCGCAATAATCGACGATAAATAAACCGAATGGTCGATTTATGGCCGAAATCGGCAATGCGCAGGACTTGCCAGACTAGTTAATACAACAGTGGATAGCAGCATGAGAAACGCCCTAAGGCCATCCACTAGTAGTTAACAAGTAGAAAAGCGTGTATCGAAATGCTATTTTCAATATAGAATAGCGGGTAAATCTGCGCCCTTGCGCAATTGCACCGGCATCGCCGGTTCCCGCTTTCGCGCCACATATTGACCAGAGCAAACCGTATGAAAGAAGTAAGCCAAGATATAGCCGCATTAAAAGCGCCCAGGCGGTCTGCTGCCACTACGGCACAGGCCGATGAAAGCGAGGACACCGCGCCCAAGACTGCCAGTGGGATGACGATGGTGAAACCGGTCATCAATGCGTTGCACATTCTGCGTTATCTGACCATGACCGGTGATCCGGAGCGTGCCGTCGATATCGCCCGCCATCTTGGGATTAATCAGAGTACCTGCTTCAATATCTTGCGTACGCTAGTATCCGAGAACGTGGCCGCGTTCGATCCTTTATCAAAGACGTATACGCCCGGTATCGGCCTTGCTAAATTGGTCGGCCAGTTTGTCACACAAGGGCAACGGATCGAGGTGGCGAAACCGTTGATGCGTGATTTTGCTGCGCGTTTTGAGGTCACGGTCACGCTGTGGCGGCCGATTGGGATTGATCGCATCGTGCTGGTCAGTTCCGCGCTTAGTCCCACGAATCTTCGCATCGATATGGCAGAAGGCCAGCGCCTGCCTTACATCATGGGCGCTAGCGGACGCATTTTTGCAGGCCAGCCTGATGTCAGCGAAAGCGTCGTGCGCGAGGCTTTTAACAATATCCGCTGGTCAGAATCGCTGACGTTTGAAACCTATTGGAGCGAGGTGCAGGAAGCCAGACGCCTTGGGTATGCCATCGATGATGGTAACTTTGCGCGCGGCATCGTCGTCGTGGCGGCCCCGATTTATGATGCGACCGGCGCGATTGCGTTTACCGTTTCGGCGTTTATGTTTCGCAATCAATTTGATCAAGCAGGGATTATTGTCTTGGGAAAAGCGCTGAATGCACTGGGTGCGAAGATTGCCAATGCGCTGTTTTAGACGGGTGAGTTTTTTATCAAGTTGGCGATCATATCGGCGCTGATGACAACAAAAAAGAGAGCTAAATGGCTCTCCTTTTTTGTTGTGTCGCAGTCAGCAAAGTCGTCGTGACACTGCTTATAAAATAAGGTTTATAAACCAGCCTTACAACAAAGCTTACAAACAAAGCTTACAAACAATGCTTATAAATTAGACTTATACAAAGCGCACGCTGACGCCACCCAAGCTTTGCACCTGCAACGAAATACTGTCGCCAGCCTGCACCGGAATCGCTTCGGTGATACCGCCCGAGAGAATGATCGCGCCAGCTGGAATTTCCTCACCACTCTCTGCCAAATGGTTGGCCAGCATCGCCACTGCGGTGGCCGGATGGCCGACTACCGCTGCACCGGCACCGACCATCTCGACCCTGCCATTCTTTTCCAGCACCACACCCAACGTAGCTAAATCGAGATCTTTGACCGAGGTGGCTTTGCCGCCGACGATGAAACGCGTGGCTGAGGTGTTGTCGGCGATGACGCTAACCAGGTCAAACTTGAAATCCAGGTAACGCGAATCGATCACTTCGATTGCAGGCATCACAAAATCGGTAGCGGCTAGTACGTTGCCAATATGGCAGCCGGGGCCACGCAGCGGTGCCTTCAGGAAGAAGGCGATTTCCGGTTCGATCTTGGGATGAATCAGATCCGACATTTTGATTTCGCTAGCGTCCTGCACCACATAAGAATCCGTCATGAAGCCGTATATCGGCGTTTCCACCCCCATTTGCCGCATCTTCGCATATGACGTCAGACCGCATTTCAGGCCGACGATTATTTCGCCGCGTGCCAGCTTGCGCTCCTTGATCTTATTTTGAATCGCGTAGGCGTCTTTGATGTCTATATCTGGATAGCGGTCGGTAATCTTCACCACTTCATGCCGTTCCAGATGCGCGGATTCAAGATATTCCGCCAGTTCGGCGATTTGGCTTGCAGTCAGTTTCATACGGTTTCCTTTACGCCCGCGCTTGCCGCGTCTTGTTTATTGCGCACCAGTTCTAGCGCCATGTCTTCAATCATATCTTCCTGACCGCCGACGGTCTTGCGCTTGCCCAGTTCGACCAGAATGTCACGCGCGGCAATGCCGTATTTTGCTTCGGCCCGCTTGGCGAACAACAGGAAGGACGAATACACACCAGCATAGCCAAGGGCCAGCGAATCACGATCGACCCGCACGATATGTTCCATCATCGGATAGACCAGATCTTCGGCCACGTCCGACAACTTGAAGACGTCCACGCCAGTGATGATGCCCATGCGATCGCATACGGCATTGAACACTTCCAGCGGCGTGTTGCCCGCCCCGGCACCCAGGCCAGCAGCGGAACCGTCGATGCGGTTGGCACCTGCTTCGATTGCCGTGATCGAGTTGGCAATCGCCATGCCGAGGTTGTGATGGCCATGAAAGCCGAGTTCTGTTTCTGGTTTGAGTGCCTGACGCACCGCATCGATGCGTACCCGTACGTCGTCGGGCAGCATGTATCCGGCTGAATCTGTGATGTAGATGCAATTGGCGCCATAAGATTCCATCAGCAGCGCCTGTTTGACCAGACTTGCGGCATCGAGCATATGCGCCATCATCAAAAAGCCGACCGTATCCATGCCGAGCTTGCGGCCGTAGGCGATATGCTGTTCAGAGACATCCGCTTCGCTACAGTGGGTGGCAACGCGGATGGTGCTGGCGCCGCAATCGTATGCCAGTTGCAAATGTTTGACCGTGCCGATACCGGGAATCAGTAGCGCCGAAACCTTGGCTTGCTTCAAATGCGGAATCACGGTGCGCAGATATTCTTCATCGGAATGCGCAGCAAAGCCGTAGTTGACCGACGCGCCGCCGAGGCCATCGCCATGCGTAATCTCAATCAACGGCACGCCTGCCGCATCCAGCCCTTTGGCGACTGCGATCATTTGATCCAGCGAAATCTGATGGCGTTTGGGATGCATGCCATCGCGCAACGACATGTCGTGGAGAGTGATGCGTTTTCCTTGCAAATTCATAATTGAGTCTCCTTTATGCGGGCACAGAGGCCAGCGACAATTTACCGGCCAGCATTTCCTGCGCAAACATTTCGGCGGTGCGGGCAGCGGCGGCGGTCATGATGTCAAGGTTGCCTGCGTACTTCGGCAGAAAGTCGCCAAGTCCTTCGACTTCCATGAAAATCGATACGCGCTTGCCATCAAATACAGGACCGTTTTTGAGCTTGTAGCCGGGCACATATTTTTGCACTTCAGCCAGCATGCGATGCACCGATTCTGTGATCGCTTGTTGGTCGGGTTCATCTTCGGTCAGGCAGTGAATGGTGTCGCGCATGATCAGCGGCGGCTCGGCTGGATTGATGATGATGATCGCCTTGCCTTCTTTGGCACCGCCGACCTGCTCCACCGCTCTGGCAGTAGTTTGAGTGAATTCATCGATATTCTTGCGGGTGCCGGGACCGACCGAGCGCGATGATACGGTCGCGACGATTTCACCGTAAGCAACAGGCTGCACACGCGATACTGCATACACCATCGGGATGGTCGCCTGACCACCGCACGTGACCATGTTGACGTTCATTTCACGCTTGCCGACTTGTTCTGGCAAGTTCACCGGGGGCACGCAAAAAGGCCCGATTGCCGCTGGCGTCAGATCGATCATCAGCACGCCAAGTTCATTGAGCTTGCGCGAATTTTCTGCATGCACATAAGCGGAGGTGGCATCGAATGCGATCCGGATGTCGTCCGCTTTCACATGCGGCAGCAAGCCATCGACGCCATTGGCAGTCACTTTTAGCCCCATGTCACGCGCACGTGCCAGCCCTTCCGAATTGGGATCGATGCCGACCATCCAGACCGGCTCCAGATAAGGACTGCGGCTGAGTTTATACAAAAGATCGGTGCCTATATTGCCGGGGCCGATCAGTGCGCATTTTATTTTTTCCATGATTGCATCCTTCACACCGTTGGTGAGAGTTAATTAAAGCGCACCGCGACAGAACCGATGCCGGCAATGGTCACGCGCATCTGGTCGCCAGCCTGCACCGGCACCAGCGCGCTCAAGGCCCCCGACAGAATTACTTCACCAGCTTTTAATCCCAAACCGAGACGGCCCAATGTATTGGCCAGCCACGCTACCGCCGTCAATGGCGAGCCGAGCGCAGCGGCACCAGCGCCGGTGCCAACGATTACACCATTTTTTTCTACCACCATGCCGCAATGAATGAAATCGACCTGATTGGGATCAACCGGGGTATTGCCAAGTACGAAAGCCGCCGACGAGGCATTGTCAGCGACTGTATCCTGAATCCGAATCTTCCAGTCACGAATACGCGAGTCGACGATTTCAAAACACGGCACGACGTAGGCAGTGGCTGCCATAACGTCCAGATTGGTGATGCCGGGGCCGACCAGATCGTGCTTGAGGATGAAGGCGATTTCGCCCTCTGCGCGCGGTGCGATCATGGCGGATGCCGGAACGGTGGCACCGCTGTCATAGGCCATCGCTGAGGTCAAATGACCGAAATCGGGCTGATCGACGCCAAGCATAGTTTGTACGGCGGCCGAGGTCAGGCCAATTTTTTTGCCCACCACGCGCTCACCCGTTGCCAGACGGCGGCCTATCAAATGCAATTGGATCTGATAGGCATCTTCAAGGCTCAGTTCCGGGAAGCGCTCGGTAAGCGGTGCCACTGGCTGACGCTTGATCAAGGCTTCATATAATTCGTCGCCGAGGGTGACAGACATGTTTGGATGGTTCATGAATCGTTTCTCGAAATGGTTGCAATGAAAATCATAGACACCTTTATTCCTCAGGCAATTGGAGGATTAAGCGCTGCCGCATCACTCTTGAGCACATCGCCGATCGCAAAACGAGATGGGGGCAATTCGGTAACCATAACGCGCACCGTTGCCAACGGTGCGTTCAGCGTGCTGGATACCGTGTGTGCAACCTCACGGATGCAACGCTCAACGGCTTCGTTGGATCGTCCTTCTACCAGCGTAATTTGAATAATCGGCATAGCTGTTCCTAGATTAATTAACAGTTAGATATACAAGTAGTGATGTGCTGGCACCCGACGGCTTCACTCCAGCTCCCTGCCCTTGGTTTCAGGTAAGAAAAGAAATACCAGAATCGCGGCTAACAGGAAAAATGCGGAGGTCATGGCAAGTGCGCTGCCGACGCCGTAATTTCCCGATAAAAACCCGACCATCATTGGCGCTAACGCACTGGCAGCACGGCCCGTGTTGTAAATAAAACCCTGCGCAGTAGCGCGAATCGATGTTGGGAACAGTTCGGCGAAGGTAGGCGCAAAACCGCTGTAAAAACCGGTGCCGAAAAAGGCAACGATAGGTCCTAAAATCAGCAGCATTAGCGGGGACTTCACCATGGTATAGAGCGGCACCAGAACCGCTGCGCATATAAAGAACAGGATGAACGCTTTTTTGCGGCCCGCCAGATCAGCTACATAACCGAAGGCAATAAAGCCGATGGCCGCGCCCAGTTGCATGACGACGACCCAAGTGGTTGATTTGATCAGGCTAAAACCAGCTCCGCCTTCGCTTACAGGCGTGCCCAGATAGGTGGGAATCCACGTGAACAAGCCCCAATAACCACACATCGCAGCGGCCGTGAAAGCTAATCCGATGAGGGTATTTTTGCGGTGGATGCCAAACAACGCGCCGATGGTTTCGCTAAAAGAAAGGCGTTTCTTTTGATTTTTCCAGATTTCCGGCTCTTCTACATGACGACGTATCCATAGGCCAAACAGCGCCGGAATCAGGCCAACTGCAAACACCCAGCGCCATCCTAGCAGCGGCAACACGATTGCGGCAACGATGGCGGCCAACGCATAACCGGATGCAAAGGCGCTCTGAACCCACGCCATGACTTTGCCGCGATGCTGGGCTGGCCAGGTTTCAGTAATCAGCGCTGCGCCTGCCGACCATTCCCCGCCAACGCCCAAACCGACCAGAATGCGAAACGCGATCAACTGCGTGAGCGAATCAGAAAAGCCGCACAGCGCCGTACCGACCGAATAACAGATGATGCTCAGCACCATCGATTTGGCACGACCGATGCGGTCAGCCAGAAAACCGAAAACCAGACCACCGAAGGCACTCGCGATCAGCGTAGCCGAGGCCACCATCCCCGCCATACCTTTATTGAAGCCAAGATCCTTACCGACATAGGCAATGATCATTGCAAACAACATCAAATCCATGATGTCGAGCATCCAGCCTATGTAACAAGACCAGAAAGACTTCCATTGTTCTTTAGAGGCACCGCGATACCAAGGAGCGGACTTGGTTTGCTGCTTTATTTGAATAGATTGACTCACCATTTGTCTCTTTCTGATTTCACATCTTTTGATATCGGGATCGGACATCGATGTTGTTTGGTTAATTCAGTATCGATATAGAAGACTTCCGTATCGTTTTTATTATCCCTGTCGCAGTTTATGCAATTTTTTCTGATTTTGCAAACTATTTGTATCTTCTTTAGATACGATTGTCTTTTTCATCGATACAGCATTAAAATAACCATCGACGCTAAAGCGCTGCGTTCAGAGAGTCTCATCAACCCTGCTGGACTTGTCACGTAACGACTCAAGTGGTCGCGTTATCAACTTTTCAAAATAAATATCAGGAGTCAGTATGAGTAGTTATCTTCTTCGTCTGTATCAAGACACATTGCCCACAGGCAATACCCCCGTGTATTTGCCGATGGGTCCGCGCGCGATTTACGTAGTTGACGGCAACGTTACGATTGAATTGCCGAATGGCGGCCAGCATCATGCGCAAGGTTCGGCCTGGGTTGGGCAAGAAGCGATTACGCTGCTGGCCGGAGCGGAAGGCGCGCGGCTTTGGCGCTGGGAACTGCTGACGCAGCATGTTTCAGGCAGCGGCGAACTACACGCAGCGCCGGGAACAGAATCGCATTGCAAGCTAGCGGCAGAAATCGAACTCGATGACGGCTTTGACTGGTTGATGCGCATCGATCGGGTGGGCTTTCCCAAGGGTGGGATTGCCTTTACCCACATGCATCAAGGGCCAGGTATCCGCTGCTGCCTGCACGGGGAAATTACTATCGAAACTGAAGGGCAAACCAATGCCTACAAACCTGGCGAAGCGTGGCTGGAACGTGGTCGGTTTCCGGTCTATGCGCCGACTACCGAGGAGAGCGAAACCGCATTCATCCGCTGCCTGATCCTGCCACGTGCGTGCAAGGGCCGCAGCTCAATTCGCTATGTGCTGGCAGAAGATGCCGCCAAGCCCAAACGCCAGGAATACCAGGTGTTTGGCGAGCGCTATATCGACTTACCATGATCCAGACCGGCGTTGTTCGTCGGTCGGGGCATACTTAGTCAGGGGCCTGTGCAGGGGCCATGCGGCACTGCGACGGTTTGATGCAAGAGACAAGGATGTTACAATCTGGGGCGAAAAAAACGACCGGATACGGCCCTTTTCTTGCTTAAACCGAATCACTCAAATTGGTTATCCCAGCAACTTTTTAGTGCGCATCGGATGCCAGTAAAAAACTGCAGAACAACTTCTCGCCACGAACAGGTCTCATCTTGGAACAAGAAACAGAAGCCGCTGAAACTGAAATCGATACCGGTCTGCCGACTGCCGTCATTTCATTGCGTATCCTTGAAACGCTCGCCTCAACCAATGACGAATATGGCATCACCAGCCTGGCGCAGAGTTTAGGTATGCCAAAGGCGCGGGTGCATCGTCATCTGACGGCATTAAAAAATTATGGCTATGTGACCCAAAATCCCTCCACCAATCGTTACAGCGTCGGCTGGCGTTTGTATTTGCTGGGACAAAATCTGGTTAAGCGCTTTCAGGTTGTATCGCTGTCGACAAAAATTCGGGAAGATTTGCGCGATAAGGTAGGTCAGGCTGTCGTTATTTCAACGTATACGGAAGATGAAGTCATTGTCCTGAACGTTGTGCTTGGCAAAAACCCGTTGGAAATTTTATTACGGCCCGGCGCCAATTTCACCCTCAATTCGGCTGCGCAAGGCAAGATCGTCTTGGCTTTCGGACCCGAATCGATTCTTAAGCAAACGCTGGGCCGCACGCTGCTACCGACGACGAGTCATACCATTACGGACCCAGACCGACTGCACGCGGAAATAAAACAGGTGCGCAAACAAGGTTGGGCCGATGCCCCTGAAGAATTGTTTGTAGGGGTAAATGCCATCGCCGCCCCAATTTTCATGGCCGATGGGACCTTGTTCGGTACGTTAGCAGTGACAGGATCGATTCATTATTTGCCGGTGCAGCCTGCAACTGAAACAGTCAGTGCATTACGCGAGGCAGCGGCAAAAATCTCAACTATTTTAGGATATACGCCGCCATCAGCGTGACAACGATCTCGCAAAAATATGGGTCGAAATACAAAAAAGGAGAGCCAAATGGCTCTCCTTTTGCGTTATTACAGCAGCGCGATTTTTACACCAACGCATAGGTGTGAATTGGATTTTTTCTCCTCGGTATCAAAAATGGGCCACTACCGCCAGTTGAAAAGCGCATAAAAATAAAGCCCCTGTCAAATACTGGGGCTTTACCAAATCGAAAATCAGTATACAACTATTTCATCATCGGGATAGCTAGCCGAACTAGCCTGGTAGCGGCGTGTTTGCTTCACATGGACGCCCACGATTTATGATCTTTAGTGGATGTTATTTACATACACCATTATCTTTCCACGGTGCACCGATCCAGCCAGCGGAACCCGGAATATGATGCGGTTCAGTAAACCATCTAGAGATATAACGACGTCCATTTACGCGCACTTCAATGCCGCCTTTATAAGATTTTTTCTCCCATTGCGGAATGTCACATACATTTTCGGCGACCTTATGGACCAGTACTAAATGCGTTTTCTCAGCAGTCCGATTGCCTTCCATCACAGAAACCGTGAAGGTATAAATCGTATCCTGCGTTGATTGCGGTGCAGTGAAAGTCAATTTTGCGCCGTTCGCATTAAAGGGCAATTGCGGCGATACTTTCCAGTCATACCGCAATGTCCCGCCGCCAGTAGCGCTTGATCCCGCAGCATTGAGCATCACCGCAGCGCCCGCCTCTGCCGATCGAGGACCAGCCACAAGCGCGATCGGTGGTTTGTTTTCAAGCTTTTTGATCACGGTAACGGCATGCTGCGCCGTCGCCTGACGTCCACCATGCGGGCTGGAGGCTTCAACTGTTGCCTGATATTTTCCTCCGGCGAGGCCCGACAGGTTTAGCTGTTGCTGGGTTTCTTGCAAGACAATTACGCCATTCATGTCGCGTACCTTCCAGCTATACACCGCTGCAACGCCGCCAGCACCGCTAAAGTTTGCTTGCGCTAACAGGCTGACGACAGCGCCTTGATTGATGGCGTTGGCACCCGAAATCGTTACGCTAGTCGCGACTGCCGCTACCTTCAAGTTAGCCTGATGCTGCTTGCCATCCTTGCCGGTGACCGTCAATTGATAGACGCTTTCGCCAGTTTGATTTTTGCCCACAATTGCTTCTGCGATGGCTTGATCAGCATTCCGCAAATTGAACGGGCCGCTGAGTTTTTCCCATGCATATTTCTCGGCACGCAAGCTCTTACTGCCGTCAAGCTTATAAGCAAAACCGTAGCTGGCGGTTGTCACGGTATTGATATTGCCGCCGACGATAGCTTGCGGCGGACTCACTGGTGGCAGTGGAGGCGGTTTAATTTCGCCAGCGTTATCCGTCTTCATCACCGTCACAATATGACTAGCCTTCGATGACTTCGTACCGGCGGTAACTTTAATGACAAAAGTAAATGACGTATCCGCTGCAAGTACCGGGGCATTAAAGGTCAAGCCAGAGTTATTTACTGTCGCGTCAATTCCGGCAGGAACCGTCCATTGATACGTCAATGGCTTGCCTTCCGGATTCTTCGATGCGCCACCCGATAGACTGACACGTTCGTTGGCCTTGGCTATTTTTTTACCCACTAAATACGCGACCGGGCCGGTGTTATGAACATGCACAATCTTCATGAGCAAAGCTTGCTCTTTAGTGGCAGTGGGCGATGACAAAATTTTAAGGGGAATCCAGGAGGTAATAGCCGCGTTAGTTTCCAAATTCGGATTATCTGCATCGTCGTAAGAAATATGTAGGTTTTTTGCAGACGTTGACGCACAAGCTTGTGCCAGATTACCCAAGCCGCAAGCAGATTTCAACGCCAGACGATAGGTCACCTGGACAATGTTTCCAGAGACGACATCTTTCGCCTCTACCGCAAGCGTTGAGTATCCATTTTTAGCGCTGCCAAAATGTACCATTTCATCGCCATCGAACGTCTCAAAGCTGGCGTTCCCATTAACGCTTTTTACCAAAACTGGCGCTGCTTTCAGATTTACCGTGGCGGTAACAACGTCGCCCACGCCCAGCACCTCAACATTAGAACCCGCTGGCATAAAGGATTTTATTTTTTCCCACAGAAACCACGATGAAACACCGTTATTCGCGGTCGCACTGCCAGCGCGGTGCAAGGCGACGACTTCGTTACTCTTCTGCGATAACACTGGCGAACCGGAAGCGCCGGATTGCGTATCGCAGTTGTAATACGTTTTAGTACCAACGACTGAAATCTTGCAAGCCTCTCCGTCTTTGGTATGCGCAATCTTCGCCACCGACGAACCTGAACCGTGTTGCGGTATATATACAGTTTCGCCCACGGCAGAACGTTTCTCCTGAATACGCAGACCACCGAACAGTGTTTTTATTTTGGCGTTTTTGTAGTCGAATTGATCAAGTGTAAAAAGCGTGTAATCCGTATCGCTGCCTTGACCGGTAGTGATCAGCTTTCCTGCTTTAATTCTGACCACATTTTGCGCACTATCAGATGCTCCACAAGCGTCAGCACGAGAATTAAACCAAACCTCACCAAACTCAACATCATCATCGGAAACGATATGGTGATTGGTCATCATGAGATTCTGATTTCCGACCGACCAACTTGTCCCACTCGCTTCCATCGATGCCAATCCAATGGCTTGACTGCGTTGATAAAACGCATTGTTTGTCGATTTCATGCAAATGGCGTGAATACGTTCGTCCTGGCCGAGTATCGTTTTTAGCTTGTCTCCTTGCTTAATTTCGTAATATGCCAAATAGACGCTATCACGGTCGCCCGGCGTCACGCCTTGCGGATAGACAATCTGAATAACCGTAGTATCTCCGGAGATTGAGGTCGGGGAAAAGGTTCGCTGGCTGCCATTTGGATAGGTCCGCATGAAATCGCGCCAACCATATAAAGATACCTCCGTGCGTTCAGGGTTGGATATCTCGATATAAGCGCCTTTTGGCAGCGCTATTTTTGAGAAATATAATTTGGACCATTGACTGCCCGTCGTTCTAATTTCAACGGTGGTTGTTTCTGCTCCGCGATTGAGGATATCTTTCGCATACGCGACTTTGGTGGCCTTTTGAATGGGATATTGAATGCTGCTGTCGCTTGAGGTTGGCGTTATTGTTTTGGCGTTGGCATGCGCAGCGGTCGTTGCAAGGCTCAACAAAATCAGCGGAACCAACCCTGCGTGTTTGATCATAAATTTTTGCATAAATTCTCTTGATAAGCTTTGAATAATTAGAAATGGCATGAACAACGGCACTTTGATATGGCAACGTAAGCGCTTACAAAGCGTGCTGATTTCAGGCTGCAACGCTAAAACGGGCGTGAGGTTTTTGGGAGATTGTTGGTTTGTTACCGACTAATCTCTCTTGCTGCTATAAAAGGAGCAAGAACGTTGCCGAGAATAGAGGATGGCGGCGAACATAACTATGGGAATAGTCTAAAAATAGCCAAGAAATACGCCATGTCTACCTAACGTAAATTCATCCGCAAAAAATGCCTAGATATAAGAATAAAAGAACAAATTACAAATAGATGTCTACAAAATATCGAAAGGCGATACCCGGCATTTTGCAACACATCTTCCTGAAGAGTGCGTTCCTGTCACTCAAATTAAACATCCATTTTTTATAGGAGAAAAATAGTTTAATCGTTAGTGGATTCACACTATTGGCATTGATTTAACTGTACTTTTTGATATCATCGAGAGACAAAAAAATCTATATCCATCCATCAATAGTTTATAAACATAATTTCATTTTATGTTTATAAATAATTTTTAATCCTCTAAGACCAAAACTCCCGTCCACGCCCTCGCGTGGGCAACCCATTTTTGAGGATGTTATGAACCAGGAAGACCTGATACTCGTCAGCGTTGACGGTCATGCCATTGAGCTGCCAAATGCCTTTACACGGCACATGCCAGCAAAATACAAAGGCCGCGAACCTAAAGTAGTTAAAAAAAGTGGTCGCGACGTATGGGAGTTTGAAGAGCGCATCACCGGTTATATGGGCCTTAACTCCGTCGTCGGACGTCCAAAAGAAGAGTACGGGATGGAGCCGCTATCGTATGAACACATGCGCCGTGGCACCTGTGATATCAAAGCGCGGGTAGATGACATGAACGCTAACGGCGTTCTGGGATCGATGTGTTTTCCCACCTTTCCCGGTTTTGCCGGTCAGCGCTTTCAGACATTGCCGGACCGTGGCGTTTCATTAGCCGCAATTCAGGCTTATAACGACTGGCATCTGCAAGACTGGTGTAACGCCGCGCCAGGCCGCTTTATTCCGTTGATGATTGCACCTTGGTGGGATATGCAAGCCGCCGCCACAGAAGTCACGCGTATGGCCGCGCAAGGCGTGCGCGCCGTATCGTTTTCAGACAATTCCAGCGTGCACGGCTTTCCATCGATTCATAGCGACTATTGGGATCCGTTCTGGAAGGCTTGTGCCGATAACAATGTGGTGATTTGCTGCCATATCGGAACCAGCACGAAAGCAGCGCACGCTTCGGATGAATCACCGATTGACGCGTGGATTACGTCGATGCCAATCTCGATTTCCAATTCGGCAGCTGACTGGATCTGGGGACCAATGTGGAAGAAATTCCCAACGTTGCGCATGGCGCTGTCAGAAGGCGGCATCGGTTGGATTCCGTATTTTCTGGAGCGTGCAGACTTTACGCACCGTCACCACAATGCCTGGACCAATTCGAACTTCGGCGACAAAATGCCTAGCGACATCTTTAACAAGCACATCATTACTTGCTTCATTGAAGATCAGTTCGGCCTGAAGAATCTGGATTCGATCAATCTGGAGATGGCGATGTGGGAATGCGATTATCCCCACTCCGACTGCACCTGGCCTGATTCATCAAGCGTGTTTTGAATTGTTTGCGGTTGGCTATGTGTGGGGAACTGACTACTGAAGTCGCGGCTATGGTTAAGTTGAATCGCTCAGAAATGCAGGGGAAGTTGCTGGATGAATTGCTGCAGCTGCATGGGGGGGTATGGATTTATAAGTGAATATAAGATCAGCCGGGCGTGGGTTGATGCGCGGGTGGCGCGGATTTATGGGAGGACTTCTGAGATTATGAAGGAGATTATTAGCCGGAGTTTGTAGGTGGTTATTAAGAATAGAGAACAGAAATGCACGCTTTTTACGTGCATAGGGTTTCTCCATTGCTATCTCATATCCTGACTTACCGACCGCGCGCCACCACCACCGTCTGAATCATGCCCCGAAGCCGCAACGGCAAAAGCCGCTTATCGATTTCCGATGGCACTAAAAGCTCACTCAAGATATAGCGCACCAGTAATTCACACGCCAGATCACGGTCTATTTGTATTGCCAGACGTGCATCCCACGCATCAAACACCATATCCAGCACCGACTTAAAGCGTGCGATTGCATCGTCAAACATCCGTTGAAAAAATCCAAACGCATATTCTGGTGCCACCAACAATAACCGCCGGGATTTATCCTGTTGCAGAAACCGATCGAGATTCGTGATTACCGCATTAAAGCGCGCTTCAGGGTCCTCATGCGGTGCGGCGACTTCAATCAGCGCTAGATGAAATTGCTTACGCTGAGACTCGGTATAGGCTTCTAACAATGCATCCTGTGAAGAAAAATATCGGTAAAAAGTCCCACGTGAAATACCCGCGGCTTCGCATACGGCGAGGATCGAAATACGCTCCACGCCAGACTGAAGAATGATCTCTCCCGCTGCGGTAACGATTTGTTGAATCGTGGCATCAGAGCGACGATTGCGCCCCGGCTCACGCGCTGATGCAACAGCGATCTCAGCATCTATATGATCGATATTCGCAGCCTTCTGCGCGACCTTCGGTTTCGCCCTATCCTGCCCAATAGTACTAATACTGTTGATCAGATCGCCGATGCGCTGCGGTATTTGTCGCCTGTCTCCTTCGCCCAGTACCAACAATTCGCTGAGAACATACCGAATCAACATTTCACAAATTAACTCACGATCCAATGTCACGCCAAGCCGCACATCCCATGCGTCGAAGACGATCTTTAACGCGCTCTGAAAATGCTCAATCGAATCAAGGAAGGCATGCTGAAAAAATCCGAAAGCGTATTTTGGCGCAACCTGCAATAAACGACGTGCCTTAGTACCCTTAAGTAAATTATCGAGATGCACAATAAATGCGGCGAAGCGCTCGTCGGGATCGTCATAAGGCTCGGTCGCATTTATCAGCGCCTGATGGAAGACCGCCCGCTTATGCTTGGTGAAGGCTTCCAGCAACTCATCCTGAGAAGAAAAATACCGATAAAAAGTACCGCGTGAAATGCCTGCAACTTCACAGACGTTCAGAATCGAAACACGATCCACGCCTGACTCAAGAATTACCTGTTCGGTTGATACCAGTATTTGATCGATCGTTTTTTCAGAGCGGCGATTGCGTCCCGGTTCGCGTTCGAGTTGTTCGGCATTGCGATCATTCGGATCGGCATCACTATTTACGTTGCCAAGATGACGCGGCGTCAACGGCTGCAATGCAAAATCGCCACCGCGTGAAATCGCGCTAGTCAGCTGGGCAATCCAGGTCAGCAGTTCACGTCGATCACCTTTGCGCGGCACCAGAAGCTCGCTTAATACGTAACGAATCAGCATTTCGCACACCAAAGGGCGATCAATTTCGATGCCGAGTTTGGCATTCCAGTCATCAAATACAATATCCAATACTTCTTGAAATCGATCTACCGAATCATGAAAAATGCGCTTGAAGAAACCACACGCAAACTCCGGCGCCACCTCCAGCAATCGGCGCGCCTTACTATGTTTGAGATAGTTATCCAGATAAGAAATCAATGCATTGAAGCGATCGTCCGGCGTTAAATAAGGCGCCGTTGCAGCGTGCAACGCCAGATGAAAACGGGCACGTTTATGCTTGGAAAAAGCATCAAGAAGTTCGTCTTGCGATGAAAAATAACGATAAAACGTGCCGCGTGAAATACCCGCGACTTCACACACGTTCTGAATTGCAACACGGTCCACGCCAGATTCCAAAATAACTTGCTCAGCAGCGGCAAGAATCTGATCGATGGTTTCTCCCGAGCGCTTATTGCGGCCCGGCTCTCGTATTGATAACGGAATCACGTCGCCATTTTGTTCCCCTTTAGGGAGCGTTTTTTTGCCCACTTTCTGCTGCGCGGGCGATGCGCGCGACGGCGACGACGTGCGCTCACGTTTATTCATATGCAACTCCGTTCTTGATTCTTTGTATTTTGGTAGAAAAATGCATTAAAACTATTCTATCGATAGATATTCGCACAGTCGCACCGATTATTCTAGCTGACACGCCACTTAATTCCATATTAGAATAGTCTTCTGGATTTAAAATAATATTCATTGCCTCAGCGCCAGGCATGCTTTGGAGAAGACAAGCATGACAAATATGGGAAGAGTCGAAACGTGAGCAGTTGGGGAATAAGATACGGTCGTCGCTGCGCTTGATCGCGCCGTTGCTAAACATCCGGATCGCGTCCTGCTTGATTTCAGCGGCGCGTTGTTTACCTACGCAGAAGTGGATCGACTTTCCACCCGCATGGGGCACGCGCTTGCCGCGCTCGGCGTTGTCAGCGGACAAACAGTTGTCACCATGCTCGATAACAATATCGACGCCGTCATTACCTGGCTTGCGGTTAACAAACTGGGTGCGGTCAGCGTACCGATCAATACTGCGTTACGAGGAGAATTCTTGCGCCATCAGATTGCCGATGCCGGTACTGCATTGGTTATTTGTGGAGCCGATTATGCCCAACGTATTATCCATTCTGCTCAACTTGCTTACGGCCTGCCGGATATCAAACTGATGCTTCAGCGCGGTCATGGTAAAGAAATGATTTCTGACGAGATGCCGGTGGCGCTGCTGGACGCGCATCGCGGTACTAACGCCCCCCTATTTCGACCAAGCCCAATCCATCTGATCTTGCCTACCTGATTTATACCTCTGGTACTACCGGTCCTTCCAAGGGTTGCATGCTGAGCTATAACTTCATGTGTAATCTTGCCCGGCTGCAATTGCGTGCAGGTGTCGCTACCGAGAATGATGTGACCATCACACCCCTGCCTTTGTTCCACCTGAATGCGCTGGCGGTGGGGATTATTTCTAACATTCTGGTGGGCGCGCGCGTTGCCATCGTGCCGCGTTTTTCGGTATCCAATTTCTGGCCAGAAGTTGAACGATCCGGCGCGACGATTGCCTCGATTCTGGGCAGCATGGGTGGACTGTTGGCACAAGCGGCCGATAGCGATGTGATGCACCGCTGCCACGGACAAATCCACACCGTGCGCAGCAATCCTTTTACCGAAGAAATCAAAGGCGTCTGGCGTGAACGTTTTGGCGCGCGCTAGGTTGGCGGCAATGGTTATGGCTTGACCGAAGCCGGCGTGATCACTTCGCTGCCAGCCGGTGAATATGCCGCGCCGGGATCTTCCGGCAAACGCATCCCTGACTTCGATGTCCGTATCGTTGACGATCTTGATCGCGAACTGCCGACCAATACCCCAGGCGAAATCGTAGTGCGGCCGTTGCGTCCGAATATTATGTTCGAAGGTTACTGGCAACGTCCGGCAGACACGCTCAAAGTCATGCGTAATATGTGGTTTCAGTGCGGCAGCATAGAACAAAATACCCACCGCACCATAGTTGCGATATCAACGTAATCGCTATCGGACAAATCGTTCCGACGCAGATATAGCCCGCGCTGACGCCAACACGCCGCAAATGAAAAAGCGTAATTAAACGGTTTTAGCGCAAAAGATTGGCGGAGATAGTTGGGATTTGGGAGATGAAGCGATGCAGAGCTGCTGAAACGGTTGGCGCTCCGTTGATGCAAGCCGGGGCAGTCCGGCTTGCATCAACGGAAATAAAGTGACCGGCTGCCGGGCCGCACCAAGCTTGCATCCACGGAGCAATAACTGTGTCAGTTACAAAACACTGAACTCTATCAACGAGGCAAAATAACCCTCACCACCAACCCACCATCCAAATGATTAGCTAACACCAACTCACCCCCATGCGCCTGCACAATATTCCGTGCAATCCCTAACCCCAACCCCATCCCTCCCGCATTCCGATCACGCCCATGCGATAAACGCAAATACGGATCAAAAAGGCTCCCAAACGCCTCCTCCGGCACTCCCGGTCCGTGATCCCGAATACTGATTTCAATACTGTCACCACCTTGCCCATCGGCCAGAACTTCTCGCACAGAAATCTCCACCCGCTCGCCATAAAACAACGCATTATCAAACAGATTCCCAATCGCCCGCTTCAACGCCAACGGCTTAGCCCTGACAGTCAATCCAGAATCCACAAAGCCCACGGCATGTCCAGCCATCTTGGCATCCCGAATCATCCGATGGATCAGCGCATCAATCCGCACTTCAGTCCGATTCTCATGAATATCGCTATCCTTCACCGACTGCAATGCCCCCTTCACCATCATGTCAAGCTCATCCAGATCTTCATGAAATTCAGCCCGCATCGCATCGTCATCCAACAACTCGGTCCGCAATTTCAACCGCGTAATCGGCGTCCGTAAATCATGCGAAATCGACGCAAATAATCGCTCCCGATCTTCCAGATAACGCTTTATCCTTTCGCGCATCGCCCTAAAAGCCCTTGCGGTTTTTACAAACTCTCTACTCCCGGTTTCTGGCAATTCTGGCACCGTCTCACCCTTACCAAAAGCCTCTGCCGCATCCGACAACGCCGCCAATGGACGCGTCGTCCAACGCACAACCAATATCGACAACAACAGCACAGCCGCCAGCGACAACCCTTGTAACACCAGACGATCCGGCGATAACGGACTGTTACTTTCCAAGAAATACGGATTCGGCATCAACGCCGCCAGATACAACCATTTCCCCGGCTCAAGCTGCGTCTGGATCACCAATACCGGCGCAGGGTTCGGTTTAATCAATAAAATATGCTGCACCCAGCTATCCGGCAGATCAGCAATCTTGAGACCGTCATCAGACACATTCAAATCATCCGGCCACGCAAACACCAATCGAAATTCTGGTAAAAAAGGGAGTTCTTCCCGCAACGTTTTCAACACCGTCTGACTGGCCAACTCCGCCAACGCGTTATCACCTATCGGCTGAATATGAATCGGTGCATCGTTGGCATTTACAAAAAAACGGGTCCCGCCCATTTCCCGCAATTGCTGAATCATAATCGGTCGGTAGTTAGCCGGTAAGCTTTTAAAAAATCGAATCGCACTCACCGCGCTGTGTCCCAGATGCTGGGCGGCGATACGGGTTTCAATTTCCGATTTTGAGCGCAACTGTGCAGCCCATATCATGCCCCCGACCAACTGCGTCACCAAGACTCCCAGCACCATCACCACAGACAATTGTCCCAACAAAGAATGCGGCAAAACCCACGCCAGAAAGCGCGTAACAATACGCTGATAAGAGCTGCGCTCCAAGATCGGATTGTTAGGCGGAATAATAGGCTGACTCATAGGCAAACTCAGCTCGCTGAGACAACAACATCGGCAGAAAATACGTAACCAGCGCCGCGCACCGTTTTAATCAATTGCGGCGACTTGCCATCATCGTTGAGACGATCCCGCAGCTTGCTGATCTGTACATCCAGCGAACGATCCAACGGGCCAGAATCACGACCACGGGTTTCTTCAAACAACACACTACGATCAAGGATAGCGCCGGGATGGGCTACAAAATACTTCAACAATTGATAGTCCAGCCCCGTCAGCGCAACGACTTTTTGATCGGCATCGAGAACCGTGCGTTCCACCGTGTCCAAAGTAAATCCCAGAAAGCGGTAATAACGCGGCGTCGCTGCCGTATCGACACCCATCCGACGATGGATAGCCTTGATGCGCGCCAGCAGTTCGCGCGGGCTGTAAGGCTTGCCCATGTAGTCGTCCGCGCCCAGTTCAAGCCCGACCACGCGGTCGGTTTCATCAGAACTGGCCGTCAGCATAATAATCGGCACGTTAGAACGACGGCGCACGATTTTGCATAGCGCAAAACCATCGGTGTCCGGCAACATCACGTCCAGAATAACCAGCGACAACTCGTCAGCAAAACGTTGAAACTCCGCCAGAAAAGTCGCGCCATCCTGCGCCAGCAGTACCTCGTACTGATTTTTTTCCAGATAGGCTTTTAACAGCGTCCGGGTTTTCTGGTCATCATCGACGATCAATATTTTACGCATCAGGTGTATTTAGTATCGTGGTTATCATCATTGTTATTTTTGCCGTCCGCATTTATTCAGCACATTTATTCTTCCGGTCTCTCTAGTTTTGGCGCGGTCCGGGCAATCGCTGCCAAGCGTCGCTGGGTATCGATTTCAGTGACTTTATCATCCATAAAATAGCGGCGAACCTCGCCGATGATCGCGTCTTTCGTCGTCTCATCCGTCGCCATTCTATGCACCAGACTAGGCGCTTGAAATGCCGACCCTTTACTAAAACTACGCCATGACGCGGTCGCGCAACTATCCATTTTTGACATATTCGGATAACGTAAAACCGAGATCGAACCCTTGAACTGATTGAAATCAGCCTGTAGCGCCCCAGTCGTCATGATCTGGGCGAGCTTTTCCTGTGCTGGCTGATGCGAATAATCGCCGGCAAACATCGCCAGCGTATCCACGCTATACAAATGATAATCAGCCGTTCCCGGCACCGTGCTGCATCCAAAGTCGATATCCGTGACCCGCCCCCACGCATTCAATTCACCCTTCGCCCAATCCCCCATTACCAGCATCGCAGCGCTGCCGGTGGCAAGTTGCCGCGTCGCCTCATTCCATGCCAGTTCTTTTATCGGTGTCGGCATCCATTGCTTCAATCCGCGCAAGCGTTTTAACGCATGGGCTAAGCGTGGATCGTTATAGGCGTTTGCGCGCAATTCAACAAATAGCTGCCGATAGAATGCCGGGCCACTTTCAGCCAGCACCAACGTTTCGAACAAGGTCGCTATCTGCCAGGCCTCACTACTTTGCGCTAACGGCACGACACCCGCGTGCACTAACTGCGCAGCGACACGATCAAACTCGCCCCAGGTTTTAGGCACAGCCAAACCCAGGCGATCAAACACTTTGCGGTTATAAAACAGCACGTTAATACGATGAATATCGAGCGGTGCCGCCACCACGTGACCGCGGGTTTGTACCAAGGTCCAGACCGTCGGGAACAGCAGCTTTTTCCAGTCGCCCGAAGTGGCAACATTATCCAGCTCCAATAGCAAGCCAAGATCGGCCCACTCACCAAAAACGACACCGTTAAGTTGCGTAACTTCAGGCGAATAACCAGCCAGTACTCTGCTTTTCAGTACCTTGGCGGCACCAAGACCTGCACCGCCGGGAATCGCCACATCGCGCCAGGTGATATTTTCTTCCGCCAGTTTATCGACCAAGACCTTAACGGCTTTACGTTCGCCGTCCGACGTCCACCAATGCAAAACCTGAAGCGAGGTCGGCTGTACGTTGTCCTGACCGTGGCGCTCAACCGCATATGACCACAGCGGCATTGCCAACCACGCCGCCGTAATCGCGACAGTGATGCGTCGCTGTCTTACCGACCAGACGGCACGACAGGACTTCGTCGATCCGTTATTTAATACGCCATTCTGTATTTTTATTGGTATAACCATTTTTATCTTGTCCCAGCCTCGCGAATGACTATAGCGTAAGTTGGCAGAAAAACGGCCTTTCCGATCTACTTTCCTGCCCTTACTGCTGCTTAGCAGGCGTTATCGGCCAACGTTTTGTAAAGTTTTGTAAAGATAAGTTAAGTTACCTTTCGCGCTCAACATTCCAAGGTGCAGGCAACAAAATAGCGGCAGGATGAAAGCAAAACAATGTGTTTAGGCTTCTGTAAATATATGTAATACCTAGATTTGCCAATCGCACCAATTAAATCAACTAAATCAATACCTTAGGTAGCAATGTCAACTGTAGGCCAATCAAGATAGCCTCACACATCCTCTGGTGCTATTGTCTTTTCGCGGAAGGATAAAGACACAAATTTGTCTCCCACGCCAACCCAGCGACCGACAAGAGTTGCGCCTCATCAGACCTTCGCCATATCACTCAGAGGAGACACACAATGCCATCGCATCGCCCAATTCGCCAGATCAGCAAAATCAGCACCATCCGCAATGCCGTTCTCGGCACCCTTGCTGCCGTCGCCGTGCTATCCGCCGTCGGCACAGCCCAGGCAGGTACGCTGACCATCGAAAGCTGGCGTGTCGACGATAAAGCATTGTGGGAAACCATTCTGATTCCTGCATTTGAAAAGAAAAATCCTGGCATTCAGATCAAATTTTCGCCTACTGCACCAACTGAATACGATTCCACGCTGACCGCACGTCTGGCTGGTGGCACTGCTGGTGATATCCTGGCCTGTCGTCCGTTTGATGTATCGCTCTCGTTGTATAACAAAGGCAATCTGGAAAAACTGGATGGCAAAGCAGGTATGGAAAACTTCCCTGCATCAGCCAAAATCGCATGGCAAACCGACAATGGCAAAGACACTTTCTGTATGCCAGTGGCGTCTGTAATGCACGGCTTTCTGTATAACCAAAAAATCTTCAAAGAACTGAATATTCAGCCGCCAAAAACAGAGGCCGAATTTTTTAAAATCCTCGACGTCATTAAAGCAAACGGCAAATACACGCCACTCGCGCTCGGCACCGCCGACCAGTGGGAGTCTAGCCAAGTCATGTTTACCGGCATAGGTCCTAATTATTGGAAAGGTGAAGAAGGCCGCAAAGCGCTGATTTCCGGCAAGGAAAAATTCACTGATCCGCAATTTGTTTCGGCGTTTGAATACGAAGCCAAACTGGGTAAATATCTCGGCAAAGGTGCCAGCGCGCAAACTTATGGCGATAGCCAAAATCAGTTCGCGTTAGGCAAAGGCGCAATCTATCCAACCGGTTCGTGGGATATCGCCTATTTCAACGCCAATGCCAAATTTGAAATGGGTGCATTCCCGCCGCCAGTCCCTAAAGCCGGTGACAAATGCTACATTTCCGATCACAACGATATCGGCATGGGCATCAACAAAAAGTCTAAAAACAAAGACGATGCTTACAAATTTCTGGCATGGATAGGCTCGCAAGAATTTGCCGATATCTATACGAATAAAGTCACAGGATTTTTCTCGTTATCAAATCATTTGATTTCAGTAAAAGACCCTGTTGCCAAGCAAATGATCGACTGGCGTAAAACCTGCTCGTCCACTATTCGTCTGAATTCGCAAATTCTCAATCGCGGTACGCCGAGTATGGAAAACGAACTCTGGAACGTGAACGCACAAGTTCTGAATGGCAAATTAGCGCCAAAAGATGCCGCCGCGCAAATCCAGACCGGTTTTGCGAAATGGTATAAACCGCAGCAAAAATAAATAGTCGGCTAAGGGGCAGCGTCGCTGCCTTTTTTGTTGGCGCAGGGAGGCCGTTCGGCGCATCTCCCGGGTTAGCGTCGCGCATATTTTTACATCCTTGCTGTTTTAGTTCGTTTGGAGATTTGCAGTGAAAAAAGCATTTCCCTGGCACATCGCGATTTTTCTCGCGCCAGCGGTGATCATCTATTCGATGTTCAGCGCCTTGCCGCTGCTGGACACGCTCCGGCTTAGTTTCTATACCACCAGCGACGCGGGCATCCGTACTTTTGTCGGCCTGTCCAACTACCACACGATCCTGTTTAACTCTGACTGGTCGGTGGCATTCTGGAACGCGATGTGGAATAACATCAAATTTTTCGCCATTCATATGCTGCTGCAAAATCCGATCGGACTATTGCTGGCAACACTGTTTAGCTTAAAAGGCCTGCGCTGGGCGCGTACTTATCGCACTATGATTTTTTTGCCGACGCTATTGTCCGTCGTCATCATTGGCTTTATCTGGCAATTGATTCTGTCACCGTTGTGGGGCGTAGGTGAAAAACTGATGGGCTTCGTCGGGATGGCAGATTTCTTCGCACCGTGGCTGGGTCAGCAATCTACCGCGTTGATTACCCTTGCGCTGATTTCAGTCTGGCAATACATCGGCATTCCAATGATGCTGATTTACGCAGCTTTGTTGGCGGTGCCGGAAGAAGTGCTGGAAGCCGCCTACGCAGAGGGCGCTGGCGCATGGCGCATCTTTTGGCAAATCAAACTTCCGCTGATTCTGCCTACGCTGGGATTGGTCACCATTTTGACGTTTGTCGCCAATTTCAATGCGTTTGATTTGATCTATTCAGTCAAAGGCGCGTTAGCCGGGCCAAATTACTCGACCGATCTGCTGGGTACGTTTTTCTATCGCACCTTCTTTGGCTATCAAGCCCAAGTCGGCAGCCCGACCATGGGTGCAGCGGTGGCCACACTAATGTTTCTGGTGATTCTGCTGGGCGTTGCGGTCTACTTCTATGTCGTCCAGCGCAAGCTGACACGCTACGAGCTGTAAGGAATCCTGATGAGTGCACTCCCCCTCCCCACCCAGTCGCTGCCGGTAAAAGCGCGACGATCATTTGGCAATATTGGCCGTATCTGGGTCCATATCGTGCTGTGCGGTTATGCCGTGGTCGCCCTATTTCCGATAGCGCTGATTCTGATTAATTCGATCAAATCACGCGATGCGATCTTTGACAATCCGCTTGCGCTGCCAACGGTCGATACGTTCTCGTTGATCGGTTTTGAGAAGGTCCTGACCAACACCAATTTCATGCTGTATTTCGGCAATAGTCTGGTCGTGACGCTGGGCGCGTTGCTGCTGATCGTGATCTTTGGCGCGATGGCAGGCTGGGCGCTATCGGAGTACAAATTTTTCGGCAATCGCATGATGGCGCTGTATCTGGCGCTCGGCATTATGATTCCGATCCGTCTGGGTACAGTCTCGATCCTGCAATTGGTCGTCACGCTCAATCTGATCAATACCCGCACCGCGTTGATATTGGTTTATACCGCGCAGGGCTTACCGCTGGCAGTGATGATTCTGTCCGAGTTCATCCGGCAAATACCCAAGGAACTAAAAGAGGCAGCGCGCTGCGATGGCGTCGGCGAATTCAAGATATTTTTTCAGATTATTTTGCCGTTGATTCGTCCCGCGATTGCCACCGTCGCCGTATTCACGATGATCCCCGCGTGGAATGATCTCTGGTTTCCATTGATTCTGGCACCGGGTGATGACACCAAAACCGTCACTCTCGGCGTTCAGCAATTCATAGGGCAATACGCTACCGACTGGAATTCCGTGCTGGCAGCCTTATCGATGGCGGTGATTCCGGTTCTGATTCTGTATGTCCTGTTCTCGCGGCAATTGATACGCGGCCTGACATCTGGTGCGGTGAAATAAGCACCGACACTGTCCAACATGCCGCAGCGCGGCAAAGTAAAGAGGTAGAAATTATGGCGAACGTTAGTATCAAACAACTCAGAAAATCTTACGATGGTAAGCAGGACGTGCTGGCCGGAATCAATCTTGAAGTCGAAGACGGCGAATTTTGCGTGCTGGTTGGGCCTTCCGGCTGCGGCAAATCGACTTTGCTGCGTATGTTATGCGGTCTGGAAGACATTACCGATGGCGAACTCTCCATCGGCAATCAAGTCGTCAATCACCTGCCACCAGCTGAGCGCGGCATTGCGATGGTATTCCAAAGCTACGCGCTCTATCCGCACATGACCGTGTATAAAAATATGGCGTTCGGATTGAAAGTTGCCGGCGCAGATAAAGCTGCAATTGATCAGCAAATTCGACACGCCGCAGGCATTCTGAAGATCGACCATTTGCTAGACCGGTTACCGCGTGAGTTATCCGGCGGTCAACGCCAACGCGTCGCCATTGGCCGCGCGATTGTGCGCAAGCCGCGCTTGTTTTTGTTCGATGAGCCGCTCTCCAATCTCGATGCTGCGTTGCGAGTACAAACCCGGCTAGAGATCGCCAAACTGCATCGTCAATTGGCAGCCACCATCGTCTACGTCACCCACGATCAAGTCGAAGCAATGACGCTAGGCGATAAAATCGTCGTCATGAACGACGGTCATATTCAACAGTCAGGCACGCCGCTGACGCTCTATCAACAACCGGCAAATTTATTCGTCGCGACCTTTATCGGTTCGCCAAAAATGAATCTTTTTCACGGCTTAGTTACGGCAATCGAAGCCGATTACATTAAAGTCCAATTGGATGGCGGCCAAGAAGTAACGGCCAATGTCGCCGTCACCGAAGCCAACGGAAATGTGCGGATCGGCGATGCCGTGACCTTGGGCTTACGCGCTGAGCACATTCTGGAAAACGCGACCGGCAGCGAAGTATTTAGCGGCACCGTCAATATCGTAGAACATTTAGGTGAAGCAAATTTCATCTACGTGACGTTAAAAAATGGTCAGGATATCGTGGTGCGCGGCGACGGCAACCACACCGTCCGTATCGGTGAAAACATCACTTTATCGGCCGCCAGCAGCGCGTTTCATGTATTTGATACCAACGGTAATGCGCTGCGCCGTATCAAACCCGGCAATATGATTTCATCCAAGCAATAATCGCCCTTGCCACGCGCCTCTCTCTTAATGACCATGGAGGAGCCGCTATGACAGAAATGCAAAAATTGTCCATTTTTTACCGCTTATTCCACATTTGCCAGCGAAAATCGATAAACTTTTACTCTTCTGCCAAAACACACAGGACTTGAAGTGAAAACAGCGCTTGCATCAGTTTACGACTACTTGATCGGCGTCGATGGCGGCGGCACCAAAACCCATATACGCATTGAACAGGCTGACGGCACACCGATTGCCGAAGCTAGCAGCGGGCCATCGGCGCTCATGCATGGCCGCGATAAAGCTTGGGCCGCAATCACGATAGCGATCAATCAAGGCTTTCATAGTGCAGGCATGACACCGCCACCACTGCAACGGATGGCGGCAGGCTTTGGTTTATCGGGGGTCAACGTCCCGGCATGGGCGGCTGAATTCTCAGCTTTAAATCCCGGCTTCGGCAGCATTGTCGTCGCATCTGACGCCATCACCACCTTATTCGGTGCCCATCAGGGCCGCCCCGGCGCGATCATTGCGATAGGCACCGGCAGCATCGGCGCATTACTGCGCCCCGACCAGACGCAACACATCATTGGCGGCTGGGGTTTCCCGTCCGGCGATGAAGCCAGCGGTGCATGGCTAGGATTGTTAGCGATTAATTACGTGCAACAAGTGTTCGATGGTCGCGCCCACAATTGTGCGCTGGCCGACAGTATCATCGCCCATTGCGGCGGCCATGCAGGGAACGGCGACGACAAACACAATCGCGACAGCGTGCTCGGCTGGCTGGCGCAAGCCAACCAAAGCAGGTATGCGCAACTGGCCCCGTTAATCATCCAGCATGCGGCCCGCGATGACGTGGCGCGTAACATGCTCGATAAAGCAGCAGGTGAAATCGTCAGCATGGCAAACGCACTGGACCCATCCGGCCAGTTGCCATTAGCACTCTGCGGTGGTCTGGGACAAGTTCTGCGCGATTTCTTACCGAAAGCCTTGCAGCAGCGCACGTCGTTGCCACTAGCGGATTCAGCAACCGGCGGCTTGCTACTGATACATCAACACCTCAGCCAGGATTTCAGCTAATCATGATGACCACTCATTGCATCAATTTTGATTGCGCACAATTCCCACGCAACGATACCAAAAGAGCGAGCAATAATGCGTGTGCTCTCGGTTATTCGGATGCGTTTTTCCTTTCCTTCGCGGAGCAAATTTGATGTCCTCGATTACCCAATTACAAGGCAATATCCTCTCACCCGAAGGCTGGATCGCTGGCAGTATCAGCTTCAACGACCTGATCACCGATATCAGTGGCGGCGTTTTTAATCACGATCAATCCCAAAAACTACCCGCCGGAAGCTTCATTCTGCCCGGCTTTATCGATCTGCATGTCCACGGCGGCGGCGGCCAAGATGTGATGGATGCTGGCGAAGCGGTACACGTCATCGCAAAAATGCACGCGCAACACGGCACCACCAGCATGCTAGCAACGACGATGACTGCGCCCGCAGCCGATCTGGAAGCCGCACTCAGCGCCATTGGGCGCGCTTGTCTGGCACGACGCAGCGGCGGCGCACGGGTGCTGGGCGCGCATCTTGAAGGCCCGTACATCAACCCCGGCAAACTCGGTGCGCAACCTGACTTTGCGGTCGCCGCAACGCTTGAACAAGTCGACTGGCTGCGCAGCTTTGCGCCCTTAAAATTGATTACGATCGCGCCAGAAGTTGACGGCCATCTGGAGTTAGTCAAAATCCTGAGCGCAAGCGGCATGCGCGTACAAATCGGTCATACGCTCGGCACCTACGAAGACGGCGTCGCGGCGCTTAACAATGGCGCAACCGGGTTTACCCATCTGTTTAACGCCATGAGCTCTTTCCATCATCGCGCACCGGGCATGGCGGGGGCAGCATTGGCGCATGCCGAATATGCCGAGCTGATTCCCGATCTGCTGCATGTCCATCCAGGCGCGATCAAAGCCGCATTGCGCGCTATTCCCCGTTTGTATTGCGTGACCGATTCCACCGCAGCATCCGGTATGCCGGACGGTGAATACATGCTAGGGCGGCAAGTCGTGCATAAATGTATGGGCGGTGTACGTCTGGCGGATGGCACGCTAGCAGGCAGCACGTTGACCATGGATCAGGCGCTACGCAATCTGGTAACACTGGGACTCGATCTGGCCGAAGCTTCGCTGCGCACCTCCACCTATCCCGCCGATTATCTCGGCATGACAGAACGCGGTCGTCTGAAAACCGGCTGTTTCGCCGACATTCTGGTATTTGATCACCAGCTCAATCTCACCGCAGTTTATGTAGAAGGAGAACAGATTGACCTCAACCTCACGCATGCTTGAAGAAGCATGTTCGGCCAGCGCCCACGTAGCAGTCCAACTAAAACAAGACCGTGACCGCTACGCAGAATTAGGTCGCCGCTTACGCGCAGCGCCACCGACAAGCATCCTGACCGTGGCCCGTGGCAGCTCGGATCATGCCGCCAATTATTGCGCCTATCTAATCATGGCCCGCTTAGGGCGCATCGTCGCCTCGTTGCCGATGTCGCTAGTCACTCTCAATAAAGCCCCGCTGCAAGCACACAACGCGCTAGCCATTGCGATCTCGCAATCAGGCCAAAGCCCGGATGTCATCGCACCGATACGTTACTTCCGCGAAGGCGGGGCCACTACTGTGGCGCTAGTCAACGATGCATCTTCCCCACTCGCTACCAACGCAGAATGGGCCATGCCGCTGCACGCTGGTGCGGAACTCAGCGTCGCCGCGACCAAAAGTTTTATCGCCAGTCTGGTTGCTGGCGCACTGTTAGCAGGGCATTGGCAAGACGACCCGGCATTTTTAGCCGCATTGGAAACCTTGCCCGAAGCACTCGACACCGCCAGCCAATGTGACTGGTCCGCAGCGTTAGACGTCCTGACACCAGCGACGAATATCATGGTAGTCGGACGCGGCATCAGCTTTCCGCTAGCCCTTGAATCCGCACTAAAATTCAAAGAAACCTCCGCAGTTCAGGCCGAGGCATTCAGCGGTGCAGAAATCAAACACGGCCCGATGGCCCTGATCGACGAAGGTTATCCGCTACTGATTTTTGCCACACGCGGACCAACTCAAGCCGGGCTGCTCACACTAGCCGAAGAAATGCGCGGACGCGGCGCTAAAGTATTATTGGCAGCGCCCGACAACATCCCCGAACGCGACCTGACGCTGCCGACAGCCGCCGCCCCAGACCTCGATCCCATCGTCGCCATTCAAGCGTTTTATGTCATGGCTGCCAAGCTATCCATCGCGCGTGGGATGGATCCGGACCGCCCACGACACTTAAGTAAAGTCACTAAAACAAGCTAAACTCGCGTTAAATATTGCATAAAGTTCTAATAAGTTACATACCTTCATAAAACTTTATGCATTATCAAGAGAGAAAGCATGCCAAACAAAAATACGATCGATAGGGCGATTGCGCATCGCATCGCATCGCATCAAGGGTACGCGTGAACTGGTCATCGGCAGGACACCTTTTATCGTCGTCTATAGAATCAAACCAGCCACGGAGCGCATCGAAATTTTATATTTTCTACATGGCGCTCAGCAGCGGCCTTAAATCATTTAGTTAGCAACAAACCTAGCCACGCCCAACAAAGGGCATATTCGTCGCCATCACAGTCATAAACTGCACATTCGCTTCCAGCGGCAACCCCGCCATATACAACACCGCCCGACCAACATGTTCAACCGACATCGTCGGCTCAACCGCGATTGCGCCGCTGGCCTGCAAAATCCCTTTTTCCATCCGTTCTGTCATATCTGTAGCCGCATTGCCGATATCAATCTGACCGCAGGCGATATTGTATTTACGACCATCAAGCGAGGTGGCTTTCGTCAGCCCGGTCATCGCGTGTTTGGTGGCGGTATAGGCAACTGAATTGGGACGCGGGGCGTGCGCGGAAATCGAGCCATTGTTGATAATCCGGCCGCCGCCCGGTTGCTGTTCTTTCATGATCCGGAAGGCTTCTTGCGTACATAAAAAAGCCCCGGTCAGATTGATATCTACCGAGGCTTTCCAATTGGCATATTCCACGTCTTCAAGCGAGACTGCTGGCGTAAAAACACCCGCATTATTCACTAACAAATCCAGTCGTCCAAACTCTGTGCGCACCTTTTCAAACAGGGCTTTGACGGATGCCGGATCGCTGACGTCGGCGACCACTGACAGCGCATTAACACCGAAACCGCCTGCGGCAACCACGGTGTCGCGTAACGCTTCGGTACGACGTCCGGCCAGTACCACGATATAACCGTTGCTGAGCAAGGCAAGCGCAATCGTTTTGCCGATGCCGGAACCTGCGCCGGTTACCAATGCGATTTTTTGCGTTGTTGAGATTGAAGATTGCGGAGATTGGGTTAATGCCATGTCGATGCTCCTTAAGAGTGATGGATATTTAATTAATATTGCACTATTTTATAGACCTTCTGCCAGCAAGGCAGAGGCGATTTAAGACGTCTGTGTTGGCCAAATCGTGTAATCAAAAAATCCCACGATGCGATAAGCCTTCATACTGGCAAAAGACAGTATTATTCCCTCTGCAATTTAACGCCCTAAGGCAATATTATTTTCAGCAATAAATACCGTCGCATAAAGTTGATTCACTGCAGCCATCTAACCTCATGATGGATAAAAAGCATACAAGCGCCAAGGCAATGTAAGCCCTACGCGTTATTTTTATATTCGAAAGTGGACATGCTTAGATTAAGTCTTGATGCCTTACAAATTCTTGATGCCATTGATCGACGCGGTTCATTTTCTGCCGCCGGTGTGGCGCTGCACCGTGTGCCATCGACAATTTCCTACACGGTGGCCAAACTTGAAGAAGATCTGGGTGTGCAGGTGTTCGAACGCAAGGGGCCGAAAGTCAAACTGACACCTGCTGGCGTAGAACTGCTGAAGGAAGGCCGTTATCTGCTCAAGGCCGCTGAAGACCTGGAACATCGGGTCCGGCGCGTGGCCTCTGGCTGGGAGACCGAACTCACACTCGGGCTTGATTCGCTGTTTTCAGGCGCAGCGCTGGCCGACGATATCGCTGCTTTTTATACCGTAGCGGATCGCACCAGATTGCGTATCGTGCGCGAGTCGCTGGATGGCACGTGGGAAGCGCTGCTCGACCGCCGCGTCGATTTGCTGATCGCTGCGCCCGGCATGGGGCCTTCTGGCGGCGGTTATATTGCCGAACCGTTAGGTTCTATCCCTTTTGTCTTTGCGGTAGCGCCGACGCATCCGCTGGCACAGATCACGCATCCCATCGGCAAAGCCGATATGCATCCGTATCGTGCGATTACGGTTGCCGATTCGGCTAGAAGAATGGCCGCCCGCACCGTCGGAATTCTGTTCGGACAAGACACATTAACGGTGCCGGATATGCAAAGCAAATATGCATTACAGGTGGCGGGAATTGGTTTCGGATTTCTACCAGAACCCTGCGCCAGAGCAGCGCTGGCATCAGGTCTGTTAATTACAAAAGAAGTAGAAGAGCCAAGGCAGGATGAAACATTTTATCTGGCCTGGCGTACTGGCGAAAATGGTGCGGCGCTGGCCTGGTGGATAGCACGCATGGGGCAAGCCGATATCATGCAACGACTGACCAAACGACTGGCGCAAACAATTATCTAAGATTACATAGCCATCTCTATGGCGTCTTTTGCTGACGCAAATACTCGCTATGTTTCATCTCAAGATAAGTAGCGCGATCCATCTCATGCAGCTGCCTGTGATATTGCTCGGTTGATGCAAACCAGTTTTGTAAACGCATTTCGCGCTGGGCCGCAGGCGGTGCCGAAAAGGCGGCAAGATAAGAATCAATCGCAAGGTAATACCGCATCGTATTGCGCTCAATCAAGCCGCGCACACCGCCAATATAATCCGCCTGATGTACTTGCTTGCCATTCACATCCTGCAAAGTTGTGAAACCCACTTTATCCCGACCGATAGTTGCCAAATAACCCTGCATTGCCAGACGCCCGGTAAAACTATACGCATACGAATACGTCAAATGCAGGAATGTTTTACCGTCGGCGACAGATACTGCTTCAAGCTGAATGTGATAATCGCTGGTACTCAAAGGGCCGTTCTTTGCATTCAGACGCACTGCAAAATATTCCGGCGTATTGACCACCCCGTTATAGGTAAATTTGACTGGATAAGCCTCACTCAACGGCTTATCGTATTTGGTCCCAATGCTGACCATCAGGCTGCTGACCGACTTATTTACCGATGCCTGACAATATTTTATGTTCAGATGCAATGTCAACACGTCGCACCAATGCGCAGGGTCATTTAAGGCGGTATTCACAGTGGCAAACGGATAATCAACCAATGCGTAGATATCGCCCTTCAAATGATTCGGCGACTCGATCGAATCCATATACAACGGCCGCTTAAACTGATTATGGCTGAGTTGCGCCTGTAACTCGGCATACTTAGCCCGTAACGATACGGCGGAATGGACATCCAGTTTTTCTACGTGATCCACCGCATCCTGCTTATCCAATCCAGCTGCGTTAGCCGATCCGATGCCTGCCAAAGTACCCCAGACAACCAAGCCCGCAAAGACCATACATAATCGATGCCGCCATCCTGTATTTCTCTTCAATATTTGCCTCATCAGTGATTATCTTATTGCTAGAAAAATTAGCTGCTAAAAAATACGCTCTCATTAAATTCAGGGAAAGAGAATCAAGCAGATTAACCTTGTTCGCACCCTATAAAATGTTTATCCAAAATACATTAATGCCTTGTAAATGCTCGCCGTTCAGCAATACTTCAATACTTATTATGCAATATTGTCCATAAAATTTATTCTCACTTTTTCAATGGAAAACGATGCGCTATAAACTATATTACTGGCCGACGATACAAGGACGTGGTGAATTTGTCCGTCTTGCATTAGAGCAAGCTGGCGCGGCCTATACCGACATCGCGCGGCGTTCAGAGCGAAGCGGCATGGGCGTTCCAGCCATGTTGCGCCTGATGGAAAATGTAAAAAATCCCTCGCCCTCTTTCGCGCCGCCGTTCTTGCAGGCTGGCGATATGGTGATAGGACAAACCGCCAATATCCTGTTGTTTCTGGGGCCACGATGCGGATTAGTGCCCGAAGACGAAGCTAGTCGCCTGTGGGCACATCAGTTACAGCTGACCATCACCGATCTGATCACCGAAGTCCATGACACGCATCATCCGGTCGCCAGCGGGCTGTATTACAAAGATCAAAAACCAGAAGCGCTACGCCGTGCCCAGGATTTTACTAGCGCACGATTACCTAAATTTCTAGACTATTTTGAGACTATCCACGCGCGTAATCCGCACAGCGACAGTTATACGATCGGAGATGCGCTGACCTATGTCGACCTATCATTGTTCCAAATAATCGCAGGTTTGCGTTATGCGTTCCCTAAAACCATGCACCGCCTGGCCGCCGACATTCCACGCTTGATAACACTCCATCAACTGGTGGCAACACAGCCGCGTATTGCCAAATACTTGGCATCGTCAAGACGAATTGCGTTTAACCGACAAGGTATTTTTCGCCACTATCCAGAGTTGGATCAATAGCGCAAATTCAGACGCTGACGCTAGCATTAATCATATGAGGACAACGAAAGCCTTGAGTTCCCTTCCGCCAATTTGTCAGGCGGCATTTTCACTTGGAATAGTTGCACAATGACAACAAGATATTTCAATAGCGTATAACGCATATCCGAAGACTAAATTAGCCCCAGGCCACGTCACCTCATATACTGCAACGCAACAATTCAACTTTATGAGGTCTTTCATGAACGCATTTCTTCACGCTCTTCCTACCGTATTTCCTATTGCTTTGGTTATTTGCGCATTTGCGCTACGCTTTTACCATACCAGCAAATAAACACCGCTGATGTCTTGCACTGACATCGAGTCGCTTGTTTTGGATAACAAATCTGCTTCATCTGCACTGACACATGTTTGCTAAGGGATCGCCAGCAGATCCCCTTTTCTTATCATCTTCTTTCTGAAGATATCCCCTTTTTCACGCTCCCCCGGCGCTTGTTTGTTCTCTGATCGCTCCCTAAAATAATTTTATTCGACCGATTAGCAGTGTCGCGTTATGCGTGCATTTTGCGGTGTTACACCGACAATCTTTATTTCCACAAAGAAATTTCCCGCACTTCCATCAAATAAAATATCCGCATTGAGAACGGACTTATAACAAAACTGGCTTAGGGCACACTGCAAATATACTGTATATTTATACAGTTAAATAAGGGAATGTCTT
Organism: Glaciimonas sp. PCH181; assembly: GCF_003056055.1. Taxonomy (NCBI): domain Bacteria; kingdom Pseudomonadati; phylum Pseudomonadota; class Betaproteobacteria; order Burkholderiales; family Oxalobacteraceae; genus Glaciimonas; species Glaciimonas sp. PCH181. Next base: position 246,350 of record NZ_PYFP01000001.1, on the reverse strand, counting down.
TCCCCTCATTTTGCAGTTAATGCCATTTAAATTTCAGCGATTACGCCAGTTTTTACTTAAGTCCTTCTATGTCAGCCAATCCACGCAGTGTGTCGCAGCCCGGCACCAGCACGATCTCAGCCGCAGCCCAATCGCTGGCGGAGACATTGCCGCATGCGTTGTGGCGCGGCAATCAAATGTCGACTTATCGCGGGGCTGTGATCGCCTCTGGTCATGCGGCGCTGGACCGGGAATTACCCAACGGCGGCTGGCCGCATTCGGCCTTGATTGAGTTGTTATTGCAGCAAGCCGGGATTGGCGAAATGCACTTATTGCAGCCCGCCTTAAAGGCCCTTACACAGCAACAACGCAAAATAATTTTATTACAGCCGCCCCATCTGCCGCACATCGCCGCGTGGAGCGGATGGGGTCTGGCGGCGCAGCGTTTGCTGTGGATTAATACCAGCGGCAGTGCCGATGCGCTATGGTCCGCTGAGCAGATTTTGCGCAATGGCAGCTGCGGCGCGCTGCTGTTCTGGCAATCGCATATCCGTACCGATGCGCTGCGTCGGTTGCATCTGGCAGCCCAAGCCAGCGACACCATGCTGTGGATGATCCGGCCGCTGAGCGCTGCACATGAATCGTCGCCCGCCCCACTCCGGCTGCTGCTGCGTCCCGCCCATAATGGCATCGCGGTACAACTACTTAAACGGCGCGGCCCGCAACATACACAAGCGCTTTATCTTGCGTGGCCAGACAATAAGCAAGACAGCGCGGCCCCTTCTGCGACGATTGAAACACAGTCATTCACACCACCTGCTAAGCGTTACACAGAATCCAACATAAAACCGGCACCAGCAGCGCAAACATCCTCTGCAAGCGTCGCAGAGCCGACATTAGCGCGCGTGGCCGATTTTTAGGAGCGCGCAAATGGCTTTATGGATAGGCGTTCATCTGCCGTTATTGGCCTTAGAAACAGTGCGCCCAAGCTGGTCTGCACCCGGCATGGTTGCAGTGTTAGAGCACGATCAAGTCTTGACCATGACCGGCAGCGCCGCCGCCAGTGGGGTTCGCAGCGGTATGCGACGCGGCGGCGTGCTGGCAATCGCGCCGCAGACCACGCTTTGTGAGCGCGATGCGACGCAAGAACAAACTGTGCTGGAGGCGGTAGCGCTGACCTTATTGCAGTACACCCCAGAGGTTGCCCATGCAGAAGAAGCCAGTCTGCTACTCAATGTCAGCGCCAGTCTGAGTGCTTTTGGAGGTCGGTTAAGGTTGTGCCGACGTGTGCGCGCCAGTATTAATACGCTGGGTTTCAGCGCCCAGATCAGCATGGCCCCGACAGCACAGGGCGCGTGGTTGCTGGCGCGCTATCTTCCGCATTCTCTTGCACATGCGGGCTTGCGCAAACAACGTCGCTGCATCCGTATCGAGACTATGGCGCGGCATTTGAACGCGTTGCCATTTTGGATATTACCGGCGACGCATCCTTATCAGCAATGGCTGGAAGAGATTGGTTGTAGCACGTTAGGCGATCTGCGTAAATTGCCGCGGGCCGGATTGCAGCGGCGTAGCGACAAGCGGATATTGGAAGCGCTGGATTGTGCATATGGAATTGCGCCGGAGATGTTTGACTGGGTGCGGGCACCGAAGGAGTTTTCAGCCTATCTGGAGTTACCGGATCGCATCGAACATGCGGAGGCGGTCTTGTTTGGGGCGCGTCGTTTGATTCAGCAAATGATTGGTTGGCTGACGGTGCAGCAATTGGCTATTTCTGGTTTTGTGCTGTCGATGGCGCATGAGCGTGGACGTCAGGCAGTTTTGCCTAGTACATTAGAGGTAACGTTGGCCGAACCGGCCTGGCATGAGGCGCATTTGTTGCGGTTATTAAAAGAACGCTTGAGTCGCTTTCAGTTAAGCGCACCAATTATTTCGCTACGGCTGAGCGCGACGCAGGTGACGCCGATGTTGCCGCCAACGGGGTCGTTATTTCCCGAGCCGGGTGGAACGACGGCTGATTATCATCGTTTATTAGAGTTATTGACTGCGCGTCTTGGTGCGGAGAGTGTGTTGACGCCAGCGGCGGTGGCGGACCATCGGCCGGAGGTGGCGAATGGTTGGCGGGGGGCGAGTAATGTTGGTGCGTCTGGCGCGATTGGTGCGCAGGCGGGCAATACCGTTGATATGGCGAATACGGTTGTTTTGGGTCGACGGCCGTTTTGGTTGTTGCAACAACCGTTGGCTTTGTTGGTGCGGGATCATCGTCCGTTTTATGGATCGCCGTTGCAATTTTTGTCAGGGCCGGAGCGGATTGAGGCTGGGTGGTGGGATGCGCGGATCGCGGTGCGGGATTATTTTGTTGCAGAGGGTGACGAGGGGGCGTGTTATTGGGTTTATCGGGAACGTGCCGGTGAGGAGATAAATTGGTTTTTACATGGTTTGTTTGGGTGAAGATGTTTTTGTAGCGGTGAATGTCGGGCGTGGTTGTTTGAGTGGGCGATACGACGCTGCCATCGTCATCGATGGAGATATTGCGGAGATTCTTAGTCTTGCTGATATTGCTGTAGCGTGATTCGCCAAGCCACGGTTTTTTAGCTCCGTCAGGACGCCTAACCAGAATTTTGCACCCTCATTCTCAGCTAGCCACATCCCTAATAGTTCTTTTTGCCCTTGCAAATTCACGCCCAGCGCCAGGAAGACTGCTTTGTTAATGACTTGATTATCTTGTCGTACTTTGACGACCAGGCAGTCCAGGTAGACGATAGGATAAAGGCCATCAAGTGAGCGGCTTTGCCAGGCAACGATCCGCTCTTTGACGCTGTCGGTGACTTTGGAAATGAGAGCTGGCGATACGTCGGCGTCGACCATTTCCTTGAAGGTTGCGACGATTTCGCGTGTGGTCATGCCTTTGGCATACAAGCTCCAAAAATCTGCATCGGCTTATTAAAAAACATTCCCTCCGCCAACATCCTGGTGATGCCGCCCTCAGCAATCATCAACACCTTGATCTGCTCAGCACGGTCCAACAACGCCGAATGCATCTTGCGCATAATCGCCGCGCGCTCAGTCGGCAACATCCGCCACCAAGGACCCTTATCGAAAGCCTTGCGCGCCGCGGCAATCGCCGCCGCAGCCTCCGCCAGACCACCTATCGGCGCCAAACCGATAACCGCTTCAGTGGCCGGATTAATAATTGCTTCGCGCTGCTTGTCCTGTGGAGTAGCCCACTGGCCATCAATGTAAAGGCCGTCGTATGTCGTGAAGGGAATATTCATTGCTGTCTCACTCCTTTAGGCTGTAATCGCTGGAATTTCTGCGTCTTCACTGACTACCGGGGCTACCCGGACCCAACCCTGCCTATGCCGCTTGGCGCGTCTTTCAGCAATAAGAATTTCCGCTGCCCGCATCGCCATCACCATCGACGGACCATTCGTATTACCAGTGATAAGGGTCGGCATGATCGAGGTATCGACAACGCGCAAGCCGTCGATACCGCGTACCCGTAATCGAGGATCGACTACCGAGGCCTCATCCGCCCCCATGCGGCATGTACCGGCGGCGTGGGAGGCAGTCGAACCAAATTGGAAAAAAGCCTCAGCCAATTGTTCATCGGTCACACATAACGGACCGGGCTGAGTTTCAGCAACGATGTGATCACGCAATGCTGGCTGCGCCAATATCTTGCGCATAAACCGGAGCACTGCAATCGAACTGCGCCGATCATTTTCTGTGGCGAGATAATTAGCGTTGATTGTTACCGCAGCATCTGGATCGGCACTGCTAATCATTACCGAACCTTGACTATCCGGATTGGTAAAGTAACCAACCCAAGTCATGCCGGGTTCTTTTTCAAGAACAATTTTTCCATCCTCGACAGCGATGGAATACAGTCCGACGCCGATTTCTGCATCTGGCCGTTTTAACTCTGGCCGCGTCTTGAAAAATCCGCACACTTCATGCGCCGCATGCGTCAACGGACCTTTTCCCCTGATGAAATAATTAGCCAGACTTTTGGCTAAACCCATGCCGGAAAATGCTTGATTTAAACTACCGCTTTTAAGCCGTACCTGCAACAAAATGCAACGATGTTCCAGCAAATGTTGACCAACACCGGGCACATCCGCCACAACTTCAATACCTAGCTCTTCCAATTTTTCGGCAGGTCCGACACCGGATAGCTGAAGCAGCTTAGGCGTATTCAACGCCCCCGCAGACAAGATGAGTTCTTCCCGTACATAGATTTCCGAAGTGCCAGTCTTGTCGCGAACTTCAACACCGATGGCAACTTTTTTTCGGAAAATGATACGTAGCACGTCAGTACCGGTGCGTATTGTTAAATTACGACGCGAACGCACCGGCCCTAGAAATGCTTTGGCCGCGCTCTGGCGACGACCGCGCCAGATGGTGCGCGGCTGGTAACCGATACCGCCTTGCAGCGATGCATTCAGATCGGCGACATGCGGCAAACCGGCTTCGCCAGCGGCGGCAATCACGGCTTCGCACAACGGGTCACCGGCGGGATGCATCGTGATTTTTAAGGGACCGGCAGCACCGCGAAATTCGGCTTCGCCCAGTTGGTGATCTTCCATCGCTTTATAGCAGCGGCCAATATCCTTCCATCCCCAACCGATGCAACCTGCTGCTTCCCAGTCGTTATATTCGTCGGGATGCCCGCGCAAATACACCATGCCGTTGACCGAACTGGAACCACCAAGTGTGCGCCCTTTAAGCCAATCTTCGTCTGCCCTGCCTTCACCTTGCGCCGCCTTGTAATCCCAGACATGAGGACTGCCGGGGGTGAGCATTTTTCCAATGCCGCGTGGCATATGAATCAGCGGATTTTTATCGGCAGGGCCGCTCTCGATGAGTAATACCGAGACTTTTGGATTTTCGGAAAGCCGATTGGCGAGTACGCAACCAGATGAACCGGCACCGACAATGATGTAATCAAATACGTTCTTCATATTTTTCTCTTGACGTTTTGTGATTGCGTGCAATGAATACGCACGCCTTTATAAAAAATTTTGCTCTTAAACTTTGCGGCACAACCAACGTGCCAGTAACCGCAAAAATCTGTTTGCGCAACAATGCGTCGCGCAAACAGATCAGGTTACAGATTGCAAGTTACAACGCGATTACAACGCGCTCAAAACGACTATCGTGTAGTTTCCCGCGCAACCATTGCTTCCACGGTTTGGTCTTTTTCCGGCAAGGAATTAGTGATGATTTTGAATCCACCGATTGCTGCGTCGCCGACTACTGCAAACATCCCTTTATTGAAGTCATAGGTCACACTCTTGAAGCTGACCGGGCCAATATTGCGGCTGATACTTAAACCGGCAAGTTTGACGTTCTTTGGATAGACCAGACGGAACTGGGTCGGGAGTACCGCGCCAGGTATGGCGATAAAATTGGCGAATTCCGGCGTAACCCAAGGATTGTAATCGTCGAATTGGCGATAATATGCACCGACCGTTGATTCGATCGCTTCAACGTTTAAGCGCGCGCTAACACCAAAATTGCCAGATTTTTTGGCAGTAATAGAGTCGATGCGAGCAATGTTAAAATCGGGTCCGGCAGGTAATTGGCTCGGACCTTCAAAGAAAAAATCGGCTGGTGCGAAGTACGTACCGCCGTATGGCAAGCGCGACTCTCTCCAATCCAGGAAATATTGCCCTGCTACCGTCAATTCCGGTGTGAGCTGAATTTTGGCGAAAAGCTGGTTCAGTGGTAAGAATACTTCCTTGGTTTCGATACCTGGGCTGGTAACGGCTTTTACGCCATCAAGCGGCGACTGTGAATACGAAATCGCTTGCGCAGGGATCAACAGGCCTTCACCGAAATAGTTGGTTTGACGACCGAACTTGACGTTGACCGGGTTTGATCCAAGCTTGAAGTTGCCCCAGATGAACGCATCAAGAATTTCACCCGATGGGCCATTGACATAACGCGATACGCTGGAATTGTATTGGTTCCCCGCGTAACTGGTGGAAAAGTTGGGCACAGTGCTGCGCACCGAATGATCGTCATAGGCGTTATCGTACCAACCGGCGGCGCTGACGCGGATACCGAATTGTTTACGATAATTCATATCGAATTCGCTCAATATATCGACACGGTCGGTAACAACCTTGCCTCTTTATTGAATTTGCCGTCCGATTCATCGTAATTGAGGTTGTTCAGGATGCGGGAATCCGGTGTATTTGCCCGTACACCAAGGTTGTAACGAACAGTGTTATCCCATCGAGTTTGCAAATCGTCATTACATAAATCAATGTCGAAAGCATGTGCACCTTGTGCGCCAGCGACGGCCAGCAGCATGCCAAATCCGCCTTTGGCCCATACATTGGACTTATTTTTTCTTGCATTTCTCTTGCTTGTCATCCTGTGTCACCTCCAATTTGTCGGCGGTATTTACCGCCTTTGCTTTTTTTAAGGACAACCGTTACCTCCGCCCATCAATCACTGCGCGAAGTGGTCTTTACAGATCTCATTACCGGAATAAATTTTTCTATCGAAGCTTTTCGTACAAAACGCTGTCCCTTCTCGTCTAGCACGTATCTCACCGAACAATCTGCGGAAGACAGCATCTTGCACAGAAATTCTGTATCCAGATTAGGATTCCAACCTTAATATTTGAGCACATGTAAAAATTTTGTTCCATTTATCCTTGAATATCGACATATTTTATTAATTTGCGCACTCTAAACGTAATAACCCTAAAAAGGGGTAATGCTTGACTGCTAAAGGTGAACTGTTGATTTAACGTTGTTTAATGATTGAAAATGGCGCGGAATTAATTTCCATGCGGAAACTACGCATATACAAAAACGGAGGGATGCGCATAATGCCGCACTCCCTATATTCGTTTCACATTATTTCCGAGATGAAACGCACGCAATGAAAGCTGGCAGCGTTACACTGTCGGACGTTTCCTCCATCACAAATGAGAGCAAACGCGTTCGGTGACTATGTCGGCGGAAATCGCCACTATTCCACTTGATCCGTACTATTCAGCAGTGCAAACTATCTTGAAAAACCCTCTTATTTGGGGTAGCAAAATCTTTCGTTTCTTGAGACGATAAATTTTTCTATAAAACTTGTGCATTCGCTCTCAAGCAGTGACAAAATCCTGTCATTAACGTGAACTCCACAATTGTTGTTGTTTTGGAGCTCGCCAGTCTGGTGAGCTATTGATCGATTTTTTAAAGGAGTTTTCCATGAGTAAAGAAGTCGTTGTTCTCAGCGCAGTCCGGTCCGCCATTGGCGCATTCGGTGGCTCCCTTTCCACCATGGAGCCAGCGGAATTAGCCGGCACGGTCATGAAAGAAGCCATTGCGCGCTCTGGGGTCGATCCGAAGTTAATCGGCAACGCTATCGTCGGTACATGTATTCCGACAGATTCGCGTTATGCCTATGTTTCTCGCGTAGCGTCTATTCAGGCTGGTCTGCCGATGGATTCTGTGGCGATGCAAGTAAGCCGTCTTTGTTCGTCAGGATTGCAGGGCATTGTTACCGCAGCGCAAAACATCATGTTGGGTGACTTTGATTACGGTATTGGTGGTGGTGTAGAGGTAATGTCGCGCGGCGGTTATTTGCTGCCAGCTTTGCGTTCAGGCGCACGGATGGGCGATTCCAAGGCGATCGATATGATGGTCGCAGTGCTGACTGATCCGTTTGGTGTTGGCCATATGGGGATCACGGCTGAAAATCTGGCGGCGAAATGGGAAATTTCTCGTGAAGAGCAGGATGCGTTCGCGGTTGAGTCACAACGCCGTGCTGCATTTGCGATTGCCGAAGGTCGCTTCAAGTCACAGATCGTGCCTATCGTTCAGCAGACTCGTAAGGGTGAGGTTGTTTTTGATACGGATGAGCATGGTAAGCCGAATACGTCGATGGAGTCGTTAGGTAAGATGAAACCGGCGTTCAAGAAAGACGGTACTGTCACGGCTGGTAACGCTTCTGGTATTAACGATGGCGCGGCATTTTTTGTATTGGCTGCGGCGGATGTGGCTGCCAAGGCTGGCCAGACGCCTATTGCACGGATTGTTTCTTACGCTGTTGCTGGTGTGCCGAATGAAATCATGGGTGAAGGTCCGATTCCTGCTACGAAGATTGCGCTTAAAAGAGCGGGGCTGACGCTGGATCAGATGGATGTTATTGAGGCTAATGAGGCATTTGCTGCGCAGGCTATTGCTGTCACTAAGGGTTTGGGGCTTGATCCTGCTAAGACCAATCCGAATGGTGGTGCAATTGCGTTGGGTCATCCAATTGGGTGTTCTGGTGCGTTTATCGCTACTAAGGCTGTGTATGAGTTGCAGCGTACTGGTGGTAAATATGCTTTGGCTACGATGTGTATTGGCGGCGGACAGGGTATTGCTGTGATTTTTGAGCGGCTCTGATATGTAGATTTGGTTTGGGGATTTTGAGGGTGATGCGGTTGGTTTCAGTTGGCTTCGATTAGTGGTAATTGAAACGGCTCGTTCTCCGTGGTTAGTTCGCCGGGCTTAGCCCGGCAGCTAGTCACTTTTTCTTGCTTCGACTAGGCGCCCTTGGCTTGTCTCCATGGAGCACAAACCGTGTTAATTACCAACTAGCCCACCTCCATCTCCCCCTAACGCCAAATACAAATTAACCTGACTATTTAACAAATTCAAATTACTATCCGCCACAGCAACCATAGCCGACCGCTGCGCCTCCTGCGCATCCAACCAAATCCTCAACGACACCGCCCCCGCAAGATAACGCTGCCGATACAAGCGTTCAATTTTATTCGCCGCATCCAACGACTCCTTCAATTTCACCCCCTGCAGCAAAAATTGACGCCGCGCGGACAGCGCCACCTCGACATCACTCAATGCCTTATAAAAAGTCTGCCGAAAATCAATCACACCTTTTTCATAAGTAGCTTGCGAAACCTTATTACTCAACGCCATCTGATCAAATTGCAAAAACGGAAAAGTTAACCCAGTCGACAAAGTACCCATCGGATTTTTAAGCACATTAACCAGCGACGAACTCCCGCTACCCAAAGATCCAGTTAAAGTGAAAGCCGGATAAAAACTCGTCCGTACAGCGTCATTATTCGCCAACATATTCCGCAACCTCAACTCCCCCGCCCGCAAATCCGGCCGACGCCCCAACAACTCCGCCGGCAACCCCGCATCGACATCCGGCAACGTCACAACAGATAACGACTGTCGCTCAGGAAAAGGCGCTTCCGGCGGGCCGTCAAACAACAACGCCAACGCCGCCCGGCTAGTAACCAACTGCTGCAACAACTGCGTATGGTTCGCTTGCTGCAGTGTCAGCGACTGCTCCGCCTGCAACAATTCAAGCGTCGACACCGACCCGACGGCATACTGCACCCGCACTAACTCCAAGGTCTTTTTTGTATACGCAATACTCTGCTCACTCGCCTCAATATGCTGATGCGCGTTGGCAATCTGCCAGTACAACGAAGCCGTCGCCCCAATCAAAGTCAGCGCAATGCTTTCACGATCCTGCACCGTCGCTAATGCAAGCCATTCAGCCGCATCACGCTGACTGGCCAAATTGCCCCAAAAATCCACAAGGTAGCTAGCCGAACCGGTAAGCGATTGCGAACGCGTAGAATCCGGCGCGCCACGCAAATTACGACTATTGGTAGTACCAAAACTGGCAGAAACAATAGGATTAATCGCCGTTAAACCAGCCTGTAATTTTGCTATGCGCACCAAAATATCCGCGCCCGCCAGACCGTTATTGCGCGCCAATACCTGATCGATCAATTGATTCAATTGCGGATCGTCGAAGTTTTTCCACCAACGATCAGTCGATTTAATAGTGATTGCATTTGCATCAGCCGCAATATTATTGCGCCACGCTGTCGGCGTTGCCAATGGTGCACGCTCATAAGGTGTACGGAACGCAGTGCAGCCTGCCAATACGGTGGCGATGAGCAGAACAAGCGTTGGTTTGAAAGTATGCATAGAAGGTATATTCATTCGCGGGCCAGTGCCTCAACCGGATCAAGTCGAGCCGCATTGCGCGCCGGCCAAAAGCCAAAGATGATGCCGATTAACGTTGAGCAAGTACACGCCACCACTACCGACGTGAGCGAATAAATCATCTGAAAACTGCTGATAAAATGCGCAAATATGGCCCCAATCCCCAACGCCAGCGCGATGCCTAATATCCCGCCCAGCAAGCAAACCAATACCGCTTCGATCAAAAACTGTCGCATGATATCGCCCTGACGTGCTCCGACTGCCATGCGCACACCTATTTCTGCAATGCGTTCCGTCACCGATACCAACATAATATTCATCACGCCAATGCCGCCTACAACTAGCGATATCACTGCGATCATCGCCACCAACAGCGTCATGGTCGCCGTTGTCGATTCAATTGTTTTGCGAATACTGTCACTGTTATAAAGAAAAAAATCTTTACTGCCATGCCGTTGCGTCAGCAATTTGATAATGCTTTGTTCTGCCGCGCTAGGCGATGCCGTATCGCTGATCCGCACTGTGATCGATTGCAGTGGCCCCTGCCCCATAATGCGCGTCAGAGCGGTGGTATACGGTACCCACAACGTCAGACTGCTGCTACTGCCAAAGGCGCTTTGCTCTTTTTCTGCAACGCCGATAACGCGCCCGGGAATATTGCCCAGCATTAATACTTGTCCAATCGGATTATCGGCAGGCTTAAATAATTTACGGCGCGTATTCTGATCGATGACAATTTCTTGCATCTGATGTTTGATGCTGTCGACGGTGAACGACATCCCTTCTGCCATACGAATGCCATGCACCCGAAAATGCTGCTCACCGACGCCCTTCAAAGTGGCGCTGACCGATAAATTGCGATAACGCACTGTCGTTGAAGTGGATACGCCAGGGGTAGCGCTGTCGGCGTAGACCTGCTTTTCGAGCGCGTCGGCATCGGCGGAGATTAATGGTCGGCCCGGCGCTTTATCTTCTTCGCCATAATCCTTGCCGGGATAAATCGTGATGGTATTTGTGCCGAGAAAGCTGATCTCTTTCAGAATTTGGCGGCGCGAGCCCTCCCCCAGCGCGACGATGGAGACCACAGACGCAATCCCGATGATGATCCCTAACATCGTCAGAAAACTGCGCAGCCGATGAGAGCGCATCGATAGCCATGCCATTTTGCACGCTTCAATCAGACTAGCGCCAGTGGCGCGCCAGGAGCTGCCTTCATCCAGCGCGATAGTCGGACGTGCGACCGTTGTGGCTGACGTTGTGGCTAACGCTGCTGCAACATCCGACTGAACCCGATCACCAACAATCTCACCATCCGCAATTTCAATAATGCGTTGCGCATATTTGGCGACCTGCATATCGTGCGTGACGATGATGACCGTATGGCCTTCGGCATGCAGTTCTTGCAGAATTTTGATGACTTCCTGACCGCTATGACTGTCTAGCGCACCGGTCGGCTCATCGGCTAAAATCACCTGACCGCCGTTCATCAGCGAGCGGGCAATGCTGACCCGTTGCTGCTGACCGCCAGACAATTGACTGGGCCGATGATGAGTGCGGTCGGCCAGCCCAAGTCGCGTTAGCAACGCGTACGCACGCTGTCTGCGGGCGGCTGCCGGCTTACCGGCGTAAATGGCCGGGATTTCAACATTTCCGATAGCGTCCAGATCGGGCAGCAAATGATAGCGTTGGAAAATGAAACCAAAATGTTCGCGCCGCAATTGCGCCAGCGCGTCGGCTTCCAGTTCGGCGGTAGCGTGTCCGGCCACGTGATAGCTGCCGCTACTCGGGCGATCCAGACAACCGAGAATATTCATCAGCGTCGATTTGCCAGAACCAGACGGTCCGACCAGCGCCACCATTTCTCCGGCGGCAATCTCCAGATTGATATTCTTGAGGACCGTGACAGTGTCTTCGCCGGACGGGAATCGCCGATACAACCCCGTCAGTGTTAATAAAGCGGTTTGCATACTCAATCCGCCGACATGAAGCTTTTGCCTGCTTTGGGGGCGTTACCACCCTCACCGATAATGACTTTTTCGCCCGCTGTGAGGCCGTCTAAAACTTCAGCCTGCGTGTTATTAATGCCGATTTTTACTTTACGAATGATGACAGTTTGCTTTTTGTCTTTGGTTTCCAGCACCTTGACTTGATAACGGCCATCCTTACCGCGCTCGCCCAGCGCTGTCGACGGAATCAGCAACGCGCCTTTGGCCTGATTCAGCACAATCGAGACTTGCGTCGTCATCGAAATACGCAATTTGTTATCGGGATTCGGCACTTCAAACAGTGCGTTGTAATACACCGGTGCAGCGGTGGCTGCGCCTTTACCTTTGCTATCGCCAGAATCGGAAGTAATAGAATTTGGACCCGGCTCGACAATGCGCAATTTGCCGTGATAACGATGATCGGGATCGCCCAAAATCGAAAAATAGACCGCTTGCTGCGGCTTGACACGAATCACGTCGGCTTCGGATACCAGCGCCTTGACAGTCATCGTGTTTAATTCCGCCAAAATGATAATCGTCGGTGCCAGCTGGATAGAATTGACGGTTTGTCCTTGCTTGGTGACGATGGCAACGACTTTGCCATCCATGGGCGCAATAATTTTGGTATAGCCGAGATTTAGCTGCGCGGTATTAACCGTGATTTTGGCTTGTTCGATTTGCGCTTTCAACGAATCCTCATCCGCCAATCCCGATTGCAACGCGGCATCGGCGCTTTCGAAATCCTCACGCGAACCAGCCTCACCCGCCAACAAACTTTTTTTACGCGCAAAGGTCAGCCGTAGCTGAACCAGACTAGCCTGCTTGGAGCGCATTTGGGCCCGAACCTGGATCAAGGCAGATTGCGCATTTTCCAGCGCATTTTGCTGTGTCAATGAATCAATCTCGCCTACCAGCTGGCCTTTTTTCACATCTTGGCCAAGGACGACTTTGAGGGATTTAAGCTCGCCAGAAACTTGCGCGCCTACGTTCACTTGTCGAATTGCTTCGAGCGTACCGCTGGCCAGCACCGTGTCCTGAATATCCGCTATCGCGACCGGTGCGGTCAGGTACTGCAGTTCGGGTTTGACTGGAAAGAAAAACCGGAATAACCCGAATGCGATTAACAGAGCGATAACTAGTGATACGAAGTAGACAATAAATTTCTTTTTCGGTAAACGCATGGATGCAGTCGCTTTGCTTGCCGGGATAGGCTGTTTGATGCCATTTATTTCATTACACGCCACCGCCTGGCAATCAAACTCAGCGCTTGCGCCACTCCGATTAAATGCATACTTATTACATTGAGGAAACTATGGCGCTGAAAGATTTTACTATTATTTAAGCTATCTTATTGATACTTAAGATGAAGATGCTGTGAATACGGATTACGACGCGATTACGACGGTTGATTTTTTGATGGGTAAATTATTTTCTTGTCAGATGCATGTCTTAGCTGCTCTGGCGCTTTTTCGACCGCGCCACGTACTTCAAACTTTACCTGATCGACGACTGCATGATTACTGTCGAGCAACTCCAGCGTATGCCTGCCCGGCCATGGCATCCAGTCAAACGCTAATTGTGATGCCGGCAAAACGCTGGATTTACACCCTTTTTTTGAGGTGTTTTCTATACACTTCGGCAGTGCTAATAATTTCCCATCCAGTCTCCAATAACCCTTACTTAATCCATCCGCAGCGAAACGCAGGCGTTGCCGGTCCGGCGGGATATCGGGGTCTAGCGCGACTAACATTCCCGGAGTTGGATAGCGGATGGCGATACTGATATCATCGGATTTAGCAGTGGTAATCAGGCTTTGTTCGGTGCCTACCAGAAAATATTCTTTGCGCGGCGCTTCGATTTTGTCTTGATAGCGGATGTCCTGCTCGACCACGCCCGCAGGCATTTGCGGGATGTGTTGCCGTGTCTGCTGGCGGGCGTGGAGATATTCCATCACCTCTTGCCAGATCGGCGCAGCGCCAGTCACGCCGGATACGTCCCACATTGGCAAACCTGATGCATTGCCGACCCAAACGCCGACGGTATACCGATCAGAATAGCCGACGGCCCAGTTGTCGCGCATATCTTTGGAAGTACCGGTTTTGACAGCAGCCCAGACCCGCGTGGAGAGCGCACTTTCCAGTCCGAAAGTGCGGGCACGGGCGCTGCGATCTGCCAGAATATCGCCGATGATAAACGCTGCGCCCGGCATCATGACATTGCGCATTTTTATCGGTGGATCGCTCAATGCTGTCCGCACACCGCTGTATTGGCCTTGATTAGCCAGCGCACGATAGGCATTGGTAAGCGCTAGCAAACTGACATCAGCACTGCCGAGTGCCAGACTGTAGCCATAAAAATCGCCCGATTCTCGCAGTTGAAACCCAAGATTTTGCAGGCGTCCAAAAAAAGTTGTTGGTGTGACGGTAACCAGCGTTCGTACTGCCGGAATATTCAGGGATGATCCTAATGCTGTGCGCAGGCTGACCAGACCTTTAAATTGCTTGTCGTAATTTTGTGGAATATAAAGGCCGCTGGCGGTGGGCAAATTGATGGCGGCATCATTCAAAATCGAGGCAGCCGTCATCCATTTTTTTTCAATCGCCAATTCATACAAAAACGGCTTTAAGGTCGAGCCAGCTTGACGCAAGGCGACCACACCATCGACATCAGCGGCGTTAGAAAACGATCCGCTGGAGCCAACCCACGCCAACACATCACCGCTGGCATTATCGATAGCGATGATTGCGCCGTCTTCAATATTGCGCTCAACCAGCGAGGCCAATTGCCGGCGCAATGCTGCGTTGGCAAAACGCTGGACACCAGCATCAAGCGTTGAGCGTACTGTCAGGCCCGGCGTTTTGAGAAGTTTTCGGGCCAGATGCGGCGCTAATTGCGGCGCAGTGGTAGTGACAATTACTTCAGAGTTCGAGCCGGTGCGGGCTAGCGCCAGCAACGTAAAGCCTTCTAACCCTTTGCATTCTTGTGCGGCATTTTGATCGGTCAAAATACGACAAGCACGTTGCGCGACGCGGACGGGGGTGGCATTGGGCCCACGAATCAGCGCTACCGCAATCGCTGCTTCACGCTGATTTAAACCGCTGGGATGTTTGTCGAATAAGACGCGAGACAAGGCGTGCAGACCAACTAATTCGCCACGAAAACTGACCAGATTTAAATAAGCTTCAAGGATTTGATCTTTACGCCAGCGCTGCTCCAGCCATTGGGCGACAACGACTTGCGACATTTTTTGTGTCATTGAACGCGGTGCGTTGCGACGACGCAAATCGTCATCCAACAAACCTGCCAATTGCATGGTGATGGTGGATGCGCCGCGGGTTTTGGTGCTCCAGAGATTGCCCCATGCAGCCGCCGCAACCGCGCTCCAATCGACACCGCTGTGTTGATAGAAGCGTTTATCTTCGGAGGCGATTAAGGCGTTGCGCAAGGCGGGTGAGATGTCTTCAAGACTGACCCATGACAAGCGACGTTCATGCGGATTCAAGCGTATCTGCTGCAACAATTCGCCTTTGCGATCCAGCAGATTGGCTTCGGACGAGGGAAACGCGCGCTGGACCTCTGCAAAGCTTTGCAGCGCCTGCACCTGCGCTGCGCTGCTTCCCAATAACAGCACAACGACTAATGACAACCGTCTGATATGGCGCGCAGTGCGCATGTTTCCGATCACTTCACCGTCCATTTCGGATTAGGACTTTCTCCAAACATTTCCGGCGCGTACATCGCTTCAACCCGAGTCGGCGGCAAATTAAACTCACCAGGATTGTTGATACGGAAAGTGTACGTCATCGTAAATTTTCCTTTCGGGACGTATTCGTAATAACTACGGAACGCTTCAAAACTACGTTCTTCGTACACCATCGATGCGCTGCTGCTGAGTCGCTCGCTAGTGGTGGCGATGGCCGAATCGCGCCCAAGACCGGAGCCGAGCAATGTTGCGCCAGCCGGGATAGGGTCAGTAACCACAACCCATGTCATATCGGTCTGCGCATCGACTTCAAGATTGACTTGCATGACATCGCCACGGCTGTATTTTCCTTTTTCCTTTTGCTCTACCGGGACGATGGTTTTATTGATCTGATAGCCGCTGGAGAATGGTTTTTTGAGTATCACCGCTGCCAGACTTTGCACGGTAATCCACGGTGCGCCACTGCCGGTATGCGTGAGTTTCATTTCCGTTGGCGCAGAGGAAGTCGGCCACGGCATTTGGAGTTTGCCGCCAGCGGTCGGCGGCGTTGCAGGCCACGCATAATTTTGGCTGGCGGTAACATTGGCACCCTGCTCTACAGCGACTTTGGTAGTTCCAGCAACCTTTTCAGATTCAAATTTTTGCGAGAATTTTTGCAACGCCAGACTGCCCCATAGATTAGCCGTCGTGGTCGCCCAATGACCGCGTGACTGGCGTTGAATCGCACCATTGATCAATTTCGGCATGTCGTCTTTCCAGGCCAGATTGTCAATGACGGTAAGTACCAATCGCGTGGCATTGACATCACCGCCCGTCATTAACCACCACCAATAATCGCTGCTTTCAGTAGAGAAACCCATCCGCGTTCCTTGATAATTCAAGCGCGCACGCAAAATCTGATCGGCTTCAGCAAGGCGTTTGGCATGCTCTGGAATGCTGGGCACGCGTTGCAGAATGTTGATCCAGTCCAATACCGCTGAAGTCGGCCATAGGTTTGGCGACAACTGAATTGAACCTAACATGGCTGGCCGGGCACGGTCATAGCGCGAGAGCGCTTCTAGCGCTGATAATTTGCGCACGTCCAGATCCTTTTTAGGCGACCAGAAATCACGCGTGATTTTGCCTTCGACAAAAGCCGTCAAACCGTCCAGCATTTTGTCGCGACTTTGCTGTGGAATCGCAAAGCCGGATTCTTGCGTTACCGCCAGCAAGTATGCAGTCAGAGTATCGCTGCCACGGCCAGCATTACGTTCTGTTGGCGGATAGTAATAGGCCAGACCATCGGTATCGAGATAGGTCGGCAAATCATTTACGACTTTTTTCCATTGCACATCATCGCGCAGACCGATCGCACGCGAGGCTTGTTGCTCCAGACAAGAGAACGGGTATTCCGTAAAGTACCGCTGCAATCCTGCGTTGTTAGCTGCCAATGACGGCGACAGCGATATCGCCAATCCGCCCCGACCCGGCAGTGCATCCGCCGGACGCGATACTGGCAGCGTAAATAACTTATCGAGCTGGAACAATGTGGCTTGCTGCACCGTCACAGGCACCGCTGGCACCACGCGCTGCGTGAACTTGATGCTGTCCTTTACTTTGGGGCCGCCTTGCTCCTGCGCGTTGATTTCCCATTGCAATTGCCCGACATCCGCAGGGGCGGTTACCGGCCAGATAATCTCACGCGATTCTCCAGCGGGGATACTCAGGTTTTGAGGCGGTAATGGCGCGATGCTTGCGGCCACATTGGCAGTTAGCTGCGCAGTGGCATTTACTTGCATCGCCCTTGTGGTGGTGTTGCGTACCGTTACCATTGCGCTAAAAATATCGCCTTCACGGACCAATGGCGGCAAGCCGGAAATCAATTGCAGATCCTGCGTCGAGCGTATGCTGACAGCGCCGGTGCCGAATAAGTTATCGCCACTTTGCGCGACGGCGACTATCTTGAAACTGGTCAGCGCATCGTTCAAAGGCACGTCAATCTGCGCGCGCCCATTGGCATCCAGTACGACCACCGGCTTCCACAGAAGCAAGGTATCAAACAATTCACGGGTGGGCGATTTACCACCGCCGCCGCCAGCGGGCATGGCTTTGCGACCGTAATGGCGCTTGCCGACTACCTGCATCTGCGCGGTCGAGGTTTCTACGCCATAACTACGGCGTTGTAGCATGGCCCCCAGCAAGTCCCAGCTTCTGTTCGGCTCTAGTTCCAGCAGCGCCTCATCGACTGCGGCCACGGCAATTTCAGCACCGGCAGCCGGTTTGCCATTCGGCAGATTAACTTGAATCGTCATCTTGGCAATGCTACGAATCGGATAGCTGGGCTGATCCGCTTTAACGATCACGGCCAGTTGATTGCCGGCGGTGCCGACCATGATTTCAGCGATACCAAATTTATAGGCTGGCTTGGCTAAATCGACCGTCGCGCTAGGCGCTTGATATTCTTTGAATTCGCTCCACCAGTTCAACGGTTCTTTCCACCCCCAGGTAAAGAACGAATACCACGGCACATCGCGCATGCGGCCACGTACTGCCAATACCGAGACAAAAACATTCGGGCCGTAACTGGCTTTGACGGGCAAACTAAAAGTGGGATCTTGTCCGTTCAGTTGTACGACTTCAGTTTCTATGACGCCTTCACGTTCAACCGCAATCAGCGCGGTCGCATAGCGAAACGGCATGCGGACTTGAAACTTGGCGGTTTCACCAGCCTGGTAATGTTTTTTCTCGGGCAAGATGTCGATGCGATCCTGATTTTCGCCATCGAACCAGAGTTCGCCCTGCTTGGTTACCCAGACCGAGCTGGTGGCTAACGCGGCTCTGCCGCTGCCATCCTGGCCTTTCGCAGTTAGCTCGACATTACCTGCTTCTGACAATTCAATAACGCAGATCATCAATCCACGTGCGTCCGTCTTGCCGGAACAAAGCGGACCTAAATCAGTGGCGGTGGTGGTGTTTTCATACGCATAGAAGCCACCTACCATGCGCTTGCGATGGGAATTGGTTTGCTTGGAACGGCCGCTAATTTCAATCGGCACGCCAACTTGAGGCTGACCGGCAGGATTTAGAGCAACCGCAGTCAAAGTTAGTTTTTTCTTGACCGATATCCACTCGCCCGCTTTCAATCCGACAATGATTGCCGATGGCCACACGGGCGTCACGCTGGAGACAGTTTGAATTTCGCCATTCGGATCGGCGTAGGTCATTTCGGTCAGCAATTCTTTAGGCGTGGTAATCGCGGGTAATTCTTTGATTGTCGTTTTGCCACCGCCATTTTTGTCCAGCGTTACGGGCAATTTATCGGCCACAATTTTTTGATCGTCAGCGCCATTATCACCATCGGTATGGTCACCGTTACCAGCGCTGGGGTTAGCAACAAAAGAATAGCTATCGTAGGCTGCAAAGCTGATCGCCTTACCCCGTAGCAAACTGGTGATATGAACCGACTGACCGGCAGCACCGCCGCCGTTGAGGTAATTCAGTTGCACATCTAGCGGCACGTCTTTAGGCGCAATTAAACTCTTCGGTGGCGTAATCCGTCCTTGCAGCAATGGCAAACGGAATTCTTCCACCCGAAAACTGCCCGTGCTATAGCTACGCGGCCCTTCAGCATCACTATCATTATCCTGATTCGCATCACTGCTATCGTTATTGACGTTGCTCTTGACTGTTCCGCTATCGAGGACGACTTCATAGCGGCCCAGCTTGGCTTCTTTAGGAATCGTGAATACCGACTCCGCATTTTTTTGTCCACGCCATGTCAATGGGAATTGAAATTCCTGACCGCTGCCTTGATGCGTAATCCGCATCCGGGTAGGCAATTCATCTTTTGGAAGTAAGCCAAAGCCTTGCATCGTTTCAGTGCGCAATACGTGCTTCATCGAGACAGTTTCACCCGCGCGAAACAACGTACGGTCAAACACGGTTTGGGCCCGTACCGTCGCCGATTTACCACTTTCGGTCGGCAAATTGAAACGCCAGGATTCAATGCCGCTGTTCCAGGAAGTGAGCGCAAAGGCCATATCTGCACGACCTTTTTCATCGGTTTTGCGGGCGCTGACAAAGAGGCCATCGATTTGACCCGGTTCGCCCATACTCCGACTACGGCATTCATCTTCAGGAAATTCCGGCACCATCGCAACGCCAAGCTTGTTCGTTTTGCCGCGCCAGAGTTCAGTGCCGAGGCAGTTCGCGATCCGGACATCGGCGTCACTAACCGGTTTGGCGTTGTCTAGCGTGGTAACCCATACCGCGCCATTTTGGCGACCAATTTTGACATGGACCGATAAATTAGTGACTAATGCGCTGGTCCGCACGAACATCGGCGCAGCTTTGCCTAGCAACGCAGCGCCGAGCTTTTGGGATGCTAATTCAACGACGTAAAATCCAGGGTCTTTCAGCGGAATACCAATGACTTCAAATGGTCGCACACCATCTTTGGCATCCGGCGATGGCGGTAAAGTCAGCGTTTTAGCGCCGGGTTGCGTTGCCAGCAAGCCGATTTCACGGGTTTCTACCGACTTTTTACCGATGGTAATCGTGGTTTCATGGTAGCGATTGAGCTTGGTCAGCCAAGCAATAATACTTTGGTCATCGCTTACTTTGAGATTGCTGACGGTGCCCGGATTGATTTTGCCATTGGCGCTGCGGGCAATCATGCTGGTCTCAACACTGCGTAACGTCACCGGCAGCGTAGCGTCGGCGTTCAATTCGATGATACCAAACGGTGCAGAGGGAAATTTTGCCAGCGGTGGATAGTCCGCCATCCGTACTTTCAGCGGGAACGCGTTGGCATTCGATAGCTCACGGCCAGTCTCATCCTGAAAGCTTTTTGGCAGCGCAATGGTGAGTTCGGATTTCTCAACAAAAGGTGGCTTAAAGGTAAGCTGCGTGACGGTTTCATCGGTATCGTTTTTTTCGAAAAACGGCGTCATCTTGCCATTTGAGCCAGTCAGCGTCACGCCCTCTGCCAGCTTGCGCGTGACGGGCGATGTTAGCTGAATGCGCAACGGTAAAATCGGCGCGCAGGCAGCGTTAGCATTCTCGCGCTCACAAGTAACGCTGGCGGTGAAGGTCGGACGCACTTTAAATTTGAATACTTGGGGCTGCGTGGTGGCGATGCCGGATGGCGTTACGATACCTTTGTCCCAGGTTAAGCGGACCTCGCTATCGTTGGGCAGCCGTTGCTGGCATTGCACCGTGCTGATGATATCCGGATTGATCTTAGCCGCGAACTGATCGAGTAAGGCTTTGCGTACCGGGCCACTGATCAGCTTGACGGGAATCCGCTCATGCACACCTTCGGCTTCGCAATAGACGTGTTTGAGTATGCTGTCGCTGGTGGCAGCGCCGTTTTGGACCAAAATGAAGACTTGCTCTTCATCAATGTTATCGCTATAGGGATAGGCATGCAGGACGGCGGGGCCGCCGGTGTTAAATTGAAATACCGCTTTGCCGCCAACGGTGGCGCCGGAAACCAATGCAAAGGTCGGCTTCAGTGCAAAAGAGCAGCGTGTGCCTGGCGGCACGTCGCGCACAAAATCATAAATCCAGTTTTTGTCATCGGCCCAGCGCCCTGTCCCGGCTTCTTTGCAGGTAATGTCAAATGGCGTCGGCGCTTTAGGATCTCCAAATTTAACCGCGGCCTCAGAAAATCTCACACGTACCTGACGCACTTGGGTGATTTCTCCCTGCGGCGAAAAGCTGGTAATTTTGGCGGTGGCGGCTGCCTGCGCCATTTGCGCGGTTTGGGTAAATAGCAGTGCTATTGCCAACGCAAATACACGTCTATTTTGCATAGTTTTAAAGGCGTTTCCGAGAAACCTGAAGACGAAAAAAAGCAGCTCCAGAAATGTCGTGGCGCTGCTTTTTGCTTCTTTTAATTCTGATGCTTTTTGCATAGGGGTTCCTCGGACTAGGCAAATTTGACATATGGCCTCCCGAGGATACCGCATTTAGACGCTGTTACCGCTATTACAGTTGCCATTTTGCAATTGTTCACATCGATAACAACGACCGCTCAGCATCGGTAATTACATTACTGTAAGTTTTCCAGCAACGCCGGACCAAACACTTCCTGACGGATCTGATGTGGGGCAATCCCTCGTGCTAGTAAAGCCTGGCGCTGCGCTTGCATAAATGGATTTGGGCCGCACAAATAGTAATCCCCATTTTTCGGCAACAGCGCTGGGTCTAATTGGTCGAGTTGCAAATAGCCGGCCTGATCAAAATCATTGATGGCGTGATCTTCCGCCGATGGCACTGCATAGGCAAAATGTGTGGTCAGAACATTTTTTTGGTCAGGCGATTCTTGTGAGGCTTGCAATGCAAGCAGTTCTGCCTTCAACGGATGATGATCCCCGTTCAGCGTGGCATATAAAAAATTGACTGGACGCGCAGGAGCCTGACACAAACTGCCATGCAACATGCTCATCATTGGCGTAATGCCCACACCAGCGCTGATCAAGATAAGCGGCGCGCTGACATTTTTATCCATGACAAAATCGCCACAAGGTGGACTAACCCATAATTTGTCGCCGACGTGCAAGTTGGCATGAAGCTGATTGGATACCAACCCGGCTGGATGATCTTGTCCGCCTTTGTCTTCGCGCTTGATACTGATGCGCCAGTGGGTTTGATCGGGCGCGTCGGACAAACTATATTGACGTAATTGTTTCAGATTTAATACCGCCACATCGGTCGCTACGCTGATGTATTGACCGGGTTGAAATGAGGGTAGCGGCAAACCGTCCGCAGCCTCCAAATAAAAAGAGGTGATCGTTTCGCTTTCTTTTTGCTTACGGACGACGATCATTTCGCGTTGTTGCCCGGGTTCAATTTGATGGGCCGCGTACTGTTTTTTCTCTTCGCCGATCAACGCGTCTGCCAATAGCCCATAAGCCTCTGCCCATGCCGCTATCAGTTCCGGCGTTGCAGCATCGCCCAATACATCGCTTATGGCTGCCAGTAAATTGTGGCCGACAATCGGATAGTGCTCTGCGCGGATACCAAGGCTAATGTGCTTTTGCACAATCCGGCTGATTACCGGGGTCAACGCATCGGCGTTATCGATGTTGGCGGCGTAGGCAAATAAGGCTCCTGCCAGCGCTTGCTGCTGACTGCCATTTTCTTGATTGCCCATATTGAAAATATTCTTCAACTCGGGATGCGCCTCAAAAAGGCGGGCGTAAAACCGGGTTGAAATGGCGATGCCATGTTCCCGCAATACAGGAACAGAGGCGTCAATATACGGACGGGCGCTGGCAGAAATCATAAAAACTCCTATGTTATATTTTAAATGCAACAATTAAGACTAAAAATCAGCACATCGAAATGCGCTTAATACTGCTAAAAATAACGTCTATTGCAGGACGGATGGCTGGAAATGCATACGCGCCACAATAGATGCGGTTTGCGGACCGGCGGTTTCTGGTTGCACCAGTTCGGCCAGACTGTAGCGATTCATATTGGTATAAAACTCACGCTGACCTGCATCGAGCACGCGCTTCAAATAACAGTTTCCTTTGAATACACAGAGTGGTTGTTCGCAATCGACTAGTTGCGTATGCCCCTCCATCACGCTCAAGATATCGCCTAAATGCAAGGTCTCGGGCGCTTGCGCCATGCGCACGCCACCATTGCGGCCCGGCGTCGCGACGATCCAGCCTTGCTTGACCATCCGATTAACTACCTTATTCAGGTGATTTTTGGGAATATCAAACCGTTGCGCCAGATCGCCCACAGTCACCAGTCCCTGCTCCGGGATGGCAGCCAGATACATCAACACGCGGAGTCCGAAATCGGTGAATTTGGTAAGTTGCATTGAACGCAGTATTAAGGTGGCGAGATAAAAAAACGATCGACTGAAGGCATCATACATTTGATACATTTAAAATGCAATAATAAGAAACCAGAAGATTTCTTCATTAAATCTCGTCTGCGGAAATTTTGCGCCTTTTTAGCTGCTCTTTTCTTCCCGTGCGGGTATAAAAAAAGCCGATCTAAAGATCGGCTTTTCAAACACTATGGCATCGACTCAACAGTCGATTTCACATTTAGATTTCTTCGTATAGCGGCAGTGTCAGGAACTCTGCAAAAGTGGTCGAAGTCGACATTTCTTCAAATATCTTAGCAGCGCGGTCATACGTAGCACCAGTACCAACCAATTCTTTGACCTTAGCCAACTCTTCAGGAATCATCGCGACCACCATCTCGGCAGTCACTTTTTTGCCGTTGTCGAGAACACCTTTGGTCGAGCGTATCCATTGCCAGACTTGGGCACGGCTGATTTCTGCGGTGGCGGCATCTTCCATCAAATTATGGATAGGGACGCAACCGTTGCCTGACAACCATGCACCCAGATAATGAATACCGACGTTAATGTTGTAACGCAAACCGGCTTCGGTGATTGGCGCTTCTGGCTTGAAGTCTAGCAATTCGGCAGCGGTGACATTGACGTCATCGCGTTGCTTGCTGATCTGATTTGGCTTGTCGCCCAATACTTTCTTGAACTCAGCCATCGACAATTCGACCAGGCCTGGATGCGCGACCCAACCGCCATCGTAGCCGTCGGTCGCATCGCGCGCTTTGTCGGTACGTACGCCGCCCATGGCGATATCATTCTTCTCAGGATCGTTCTTGATAGGGATCAACGCAGCCATGCCGCCAATCGCTGGTGCATTGCGCTTGTGGCAGGTCTTCAATAACAGCAACGCATAAGAACGCATGAACGGCGCGGTCATTGTGACCTTGGCGCGATCAGCCAGACAGAAGTCTTTGTCGAGCTTGAATTTTTTGATGCACGAGAAAATATAATCCCAACGGCCAGCATTCAAACCGGAGCTGTGTTCACGCAGTTCGTACAGGATTTCGTCCATTTCGAACGCAGCCAGAATGGTTTCGATCAAGACGGTGGCTTTGATCGTGCCTTGTGGAAGACCGAGTTCGTTTTGCGTCATGACGAAGATGTCATTCCACAAACGCGCTTCCAGATGGGATTCCAGTTTTGGCAAATAGAAGTAAGGACCAGCGCCGCGTGCGAGTTGCTCTTTGGCGTTGTGGAACATGAATAGCGCAAAGTCAAAAATACCGCCTGAGACGCGCTTGCCATCGACCAGAACGTGTTTTTCATCCAAATGCCAACCGCGTGGGCGTACCACCAGTGTGGCGACTTTGTCGTTGAGCTTGTAGGATTTACCGTTCTGTTCCAGCGAGATCGTCTTGCGAATAGCATCGCGCAAATTGATCTGGCCGGAGATCTGGTTATCCCATACTGGCGAATTCGAATCTTCGAAGTCAGTCATGTAGCTATCAGCGCCAGAATTGAAGGCGTTGATGACCATCTTGCGCTCGACCGGGCCGGTAATTTCTACCCGGCGGCATTCTAGCGCTTGCGGAATCGGGGCAATTTTCCAGTCGCCGTCACGGATATGTGCTGTTTCTGGCAGAAAATCCGGACGCTCGCCTGCATCCAGACGTTGGGCGCGCTGCGTGCGCACTGCCAGTAATTCCTGACGACGCGACTCAAACGAACGGCTCAGTTTTGCAACAAGGGCCAAAGCTTCTGGCGTCAGAATTTCTTCGTAACCGGGCTGAATCGCACCGTTAATTTCCAGACCTGCGGGGAGTGTCAGTTGTGTCATGCGTGGCTCCTGTTATTCAACATTTTGTTTCGGGTTTTCAATTTGACGTACTGCTTCTGCATCAAGCCGAAGATGGCATATTGTGCGCCGCTACATTCGGCATTGCACCATATTCAGTATGCAGGATGCGAAATGGCAATAGCTGATTTTTACGCTATAGAGTATATTTTAACTAAATCATCATAGGTGAAACCAAATATCATATGATCTATGCGTTTTAGTCACAAGTGGTCAACACTTGTAAGTATTCAACAGGTAATCGTTAGCAAAGTTGCTCGGCGTTGGCATTCGCTGGCCTCGAAAAGTCGAAAGTTAATCGCACGATGGATCAATTTAAGCAAATTTCAACCTTTGTAGAGGTCGTGGCAAAAGGCAGCCTTTCCGCTGCGGCACGCGCCGAAGGCATCGCCCCGGCAATGATCGGACGCCGCCTTGATGCTCTGGAAGAGCGCCTTGGCGTCAAACTATTGCAGCGCACCACTCGCAAAATTGCACTAACTAACGAAGGCAATGCTTTTTTGGAGGATTGCCAGCGCATTCTTTCCGATCTGGAGGATGCTGAGGCCGCGGTCTCTGAACGCAGTGCGCATGCCAGCGGTCACCTGCTCATCTCAGCACCGGCTGGGTTCGGACGTCAGCATGTCGCTCCATTGATACCCTCTTTTTTGGCTGAACACCGTGATGTTACGCTCACGCTGAACTTAAACGACCGCGTAGTTGATGTCATCGGCGAAAGCATCGATGTCGCCATTCGCATCGCCTCGTTATCAGACTCGACCCTGATCGGCACCAAACTGGCAGATAACAAACGTGTCGTGGTCGCATCGCCCGCCTATATCAAGCGCCATGGGATGCCGCACACATTGGAAGAGTTAGCCAAGCATAATTGCCTTGCCATGAGCAGCGACGGCAGCCAGCGCGGATGGACGTTTCGCCTCAATGGCAAGGTTGTGACGATAAAAGTGGCTGGCAACCTGTTTTGCAACGATGGTCAGGTCTTGCATGACTGGGCGATCAATGGCAAAGGCTTGGCCTGGCGCTCGATGTGGGAGGTTGGCACCGAAATCGAATCGGGCCAATTAGTCACTGTGTTGGATGAATTTTCCGCGCCCGGTAATGATATTTACGCCGTATTTGCACAACGGCGACATTTACCGCTAAGGATTCGGGCTTTTGTGGATTTTTTACGCCACGCATACGTACAACCCGAATATTGGCGTAAAAGTCAGTAAATGCTTCATATGTTATATGCGTGCATTTCAACAACTATTGGTGCAACTATTTCAACAACCATTTCACAGGCGATTTTTCTGTAGTACACTCTCGCCTGTGGTGTCGTATCTGGCATCACACCCTCCAAAGGGGAGTAGCTCTTAAGCGTAAAATCCAGACAATGTCTGCGATAGTACGTTTTGCAAGGTAGTCGTCATCACGGAACAAGCACAACGCTTGCGCCCGGTTACCCTGGCAGATTGATTTAATCTGTTGAGCAAGACCTTTGTCAGCATGGAACCCATGCAGGCATTGTGTCGTGAATTCTCCTCCACTCTCCTGTAATACTCCGTGTCTGTTCGAGGTTAGCGTTGTTTTTGCTTAACCAATGTAGACGGAGATTGTATGGATTTATCACATTTACTTGAAATGCTGGGCTTGGCCGATTGGGATATGGCGAAATTTTTCGCGGCCCTGCTATCAATCGTCGTCATCGATCTGGTGCTGGCTGGCGATAACGCGATCGTGATCGCGATGGCAGCCCGCAACTTGCCCGACCATTTACGCAAAAAAGCGATTATCTGGGGGACGATGGGCGCGGTTGTCACGCGTGTCCTGATGACCATCGCTGTGGTCTGGCTGTTGAAAATTCCAGGATTATTGCTTATCGGTGGTGTAGCCCTCCTCTGGATCGCTTACCGCCTACTCAGCGATTCCGGCGATCACAGCGTCAAAGGCGGCAAAATCACGACGATGGCAGCAGCACTAAAAACCATCATCATTGCTGACACCGTGATGGGGATCGATAATGTCCTCGCCGTCGCAGGCGCATCGCATGGCAGCATTTTTCTAGTCATTATCGGCTTGTTGATTTCAGTACCGATTATGGTCTGGGGATCAACGTTGGCATTGAAACTGATCGAGAAATTTCCCGTTACGATCTATATCGGCGCAGCGATTCTGGTCTACACCGCCGTGCATATGATCACGACCGAGCCACTGCTTGCAGGCTTCTGGGACAACGCGTCATGGCTGACTTATATTGCGTACATCATCGGGATGGTTGCGGTGTTGGGCGGTGGATGGATGGCTGCTAAAAATAGCAAACATGCTTAAGTAATTCTTTAGTTACCCTGCAACATAAAAATCGGCCCCTGCCTCGCGTTGAATAACCGCGAGGCAGGGGCCGATTTTGCGCATACGATCATGCTTGCATTACTTGTAAATCAATGCTGCCCACCACCCAGATAAGCAGCCTGCACGGCTGGATCATTTCGCAGTTTCTCGGCTGGACCATGTACAGAAATGCGGCCATTTTCAAGGACATAACCGTAATCGGCAACATTCAATGCCGCTGCTGCAAACTGCTCTACCAGCAGCATGGTAATACCCTGCTCTTTTAGACGCAGAATGATGCGGAATACTTCATCGACCAAGATCGGCGCAAGTCCCATCGACGGCTCATCCAGCAAAATCACTTCTGGATTCAGCATCACGGCACGCGCCATCGCCAACATCTGCTGCTCCCCCCCCGACAACGTTCCTGCCAATTGCGTCTGTCTTTCTTTTAAGCGTGGAAAAAGCTCCAGCGCTTTTTCAAGATCGTGTGCAATGTCGCCACGCGGACGCGATTTTGTGAAGCGAGGAAATGCGCCTAACAACAAATTATCAGTGACGCTCATCGTCGCAAATACGCGCCGCCCTTCTGGCGAATGCGCCAATCCGGCACGCGCGATTTTGTGCGAATCAAGTCCGGTAACGTCTTTACCATCTAGCATAATCGTGCCAATTCTCGGCTTAATCATGCCGGAAATGGCGCGCATTGTGGTGGTCTTGCCGGCACCGTTGGAACCGACCAGCGTCACTACTTTGCCTTTTGGCACTTCCAGCGAAATCCCGTGCAAGACTTCAACTTTGCCGTACGCTGCATGTAAATTGGAAATTGAAAGCATGTCAGGTCCCCGCTTCATTGGAAGTTAATGGGGTGACGTGGCTAGCGACAGCATCCGGTTCGCCAACACTACCGCCAAGGTAGGCTTCTATCACCGCCGGATCGGCTTGCACCGCCGCCGGTTTGCCTTCAGCAATTTTCTGGCCGAAATCGAGCACGGTCACAGTATCCGAAATCGTCATCACAACATCCATATGATGCTCAATCAGAATGATGGTGATGCCATGGTCACGGATTTTATGAATGATGGCGATGAGGTCGACAATATCCGGTGCAGTCAGCCCGGCAGCAGGCTCATCCAGCAATAACAATTCTGGATTCAAGCCCAATGCACGACCGATTTCTAACAACCGCTGTTTACCGTACGGCAGATTTCGCGCCTCTTCATTTGCCAAATCGGACAGGCCAACGAATTGCAAAATACTTGCCGCGCGGACATGCGCAGCTTTCTCTTCATCTTTATAGCGACGGCTGTTAAACATGACGTCCAGCATATTGCTGCGGAAAGTGTGATGCAAACCGACCAGAACGTTTTCGGTTGCGGTCATTTCTCCAAACAACTGCACGTTTTGAAAGGTTCGCGCAACGCCGCCCAATGCAATGGCTGACGGTGTCGATCCAGAGATGACGCGCCCATTGAATTCGACGACGCCAGCAGTCGGTTTATAAATCCCTGTCAGCACGTTCATCATGGTGCTTTTACCGGAACCGTTGGGGCCGATCAAGCCATGCACCGAACCTTTCACGATATTCAGATCCACCTGATTCAATGCTTTGAGACCGCCGAATTGCATCAGTAATTTCTTGGCGCTGAGTAAATTAGTACCAATTGCGACATTACCGGTACTGCCCGCCCAAACATTATCTTCAACTGTGGATACTACTGTGACTGGTGAGCGATGCGTTTTACCTTTTTTGCTCACCATTCCGCGAACAAAGCCAACGATGCCATCCTGAAGGTAATACACAACGAACAACGTCATGATCCCGAAGATGGTTAAACGCCAATCGGTAATATTCTCCAGCCGAAACGAGAAAACCGCCATACCAACGGTGGCACATACAGGCACGGCCAGCTCACGAACGGTTTTGCGCTTTTTAAATAACAAGAAGGCTCCTGCGGCTACCCCGACCACAGCGATAACAGTGGCGATTTGACGGAACAAATCGATGTCGGATAACAGACTCGGCAACATCACCACAATTAATGCACCAATCAAAGACCCGGCGCGGCTTTTACGACCGCCCATGATGACTGCCAGCAGGAACAGAATCGTCAGCTCGAAATTATAGGTATTCGGTGAGATATATTCTTCTGAATAGGCATACAAACTCCCTGCCAGACCAGCCAGGGCAGCGCTGATGACGAAAGCGTAGACCTTGTAACGATATACCGACACGCCCATACAATCGGAGGCAATCGGGCTATCGCGCAGGGCTTGAAAAGCACGCCCCAAATGCGATTTCAGAATCCGGTGCACCATCAATAACGACAACACCATTAAGGCTGCGACTAGATAGAAATATTCGACTTCATCGAGTTTATGGCCGAAGAACGAAGGCTTGCTGAGCTTGATGCCCATCGGGCCTTCGGTCAAAAACGACATTTCATTAATCAAAATCCCGATGATAGTGCCAAATGCTAATGTCACCATCGCCAGATAAGGTCCGGTAACGCGCAATGCCGGTAGTGCCAGAATGGCGCCAAACAATGCCGTTACTGCCAAACTGGAGGGCAACGCCAGCAGAAACGGCCAACCTAATTTGAATACCAGTACGCCGGTGGTATAGGAGCCAATACCGAACAAACCGGCATGGCCCAGCGACACCTGACCGGTATATCCGACCACAATATCCAGACCAAACAACAAAATGGCGTAAATCAGAATGGTTTCTGCGAGATGGATGTAATACGGGTTATGAAACACCAGCGGAAAAATCCCCAGAGCGACGATACCCAGCAAGGCTAGTGCAAATGATTTTTTTTTCATCTTTACACCTTCTTGATCGCGGTTTTGCCAAATAATCCGGCAGGCTTAATGGCTAATACCAAGAGTAACAAGACCAATCCAGGGACTTCTTTGTAGCCGGTCGAGATATAAAATCCAGTCAAAGTTTCGGCAATGCCCAAAATCAGGCCACCAACGATGGCACCCATGCCCGAAGTCAATCCACCAATAATCGCCACTGCAAATGCTTTCAAACCTAACGCGGTGCCCATCGTTGCGCCGGTCAGAGTTAAGGGTGCAATGAGGACGCCAGCGAAAGCAGCAGTCGCGGACGACAACGCATAGGAGAACGTAATCACCATGCTGGTATTAATGCCCATCAATCCGGCCGCATCCCGATCATTTGCGGTCGCAACTACTGCTTTTCCGTAGATCGATTTGCGATTGAACATCTCAACCGCAAACATCATTGCCAGCGCACCCAGAACCACGACTACTTGCATCGGCTGCACGTTAGCGCCAAATACTTGAAATGGTGTAGCCGTTAATGGCGTTGGGAAAGTCAGATCGTCCTTTCCCCAGATATTTTCAGCGACATTTTTAAAGATGATCGCGAGTGCGATCGTTGACATGATCCAGCCGAATTCAGATTTAATCTTGATGGCCGGACGCACGCCGATCCATTCAACCACGACGCCTTGTAACGCACCAAACGCAATGACGACCGGGATCATCAGCCAGTAATTCAAATAGGGACCGCCGTGAATATTGCCGACCAGGCTGAGGCCAACCAGCGCGCCCAGCATCAATGCTTCGCCCTGCCCAAAATTCAGCGTGCCTGAGGTGGCAAAAGTAAGTTGATAACCGAAAGCGATGACCGCGTAAATCATGCCTAACGCGATACCGCTAAAAACTAGCTGGAGAAGAATTTCCATGATGTTTTATCCAAGATGACGAAAAAAAGCGACAATTTGTGCCGTTATGTGGCAAGAAAAAAGCCAGCCCCGGGATCTCAAGGACTGGCCTTATCGTCAATATCCGTTCATATTCATATGAACGTATCTTGGTAGCGTCACTTGGCTAGCACAACACGGCCATTTTTGACCTCACCGATCATCACCATATTTGGCTTGATCGCCTCATGGTCGTCATGGGTGTAAGGCTGTTTATAGGTAGTGATGACGCCTTCCATCGGCTCTTTCAGATTTTCCAGCGCTTCCCGCACTTTTGGACCATCTGTTGTTCCTGCTTGCTTGATCGCGGCAACCAGCAGAGTGATCGAATCGTAGCCTTGCGCCGCAGAGACTGCGGAAGGCATCCGGTCAGTCTTGTAGGCTTTTTGATAGGCCGCGATGAAGGTCTTGCGCTTAGGGGTATTGCCATCCTGAATAAAGGTCTGCGGCATACGGGCACCATCGCCATTTTTGCCCGCATTGTCTATAAAATTACCCATCGATAGCGGCCAGCTGCCGATAATTGGCACTTTCCAGTTGAGCTTTTCCATACCATTTGCGATTTGCGCCAACTCTGGACCAATCCCGTAAGTCAATATCACTTGCGCGCCACCCTGCTTGGACTTGAGCAGTTGTGCGGTCATATCGACATCTTTCAGGTTGTACTTTTCTACAGAAACCGGCTTAATACCTTTTTCGGCAAGTGCTTTTTCCAAATCTTCACGACCGAGTTGGCCGTAGTTGGTAGAGTCAGCCAGAATGGCGACTTTGGTAAATTTCTGACGACCAACGGCTTCGTCGACAATCATTTTCGATTGAATCGTATCGTTAGCCGAGGTGCGGAAAATGTAGTTATCTTTATTTTCAGGACCTACGAATTGCTTGGTAATGATACTGCCCGTGGCCACATTGTTCATGACCGGGATTTTGGCTTCCTGGTAGAAACGCTGCGAGGCTAGCGCTACGCCAGTATTCGCAAATCCAACCGTGGCAACAACTTTTTCCTTATTGATCAATTCTTGTGCGACTTGTACGCCGCGTTCATTTTTTGCTTCATCGTCCCGTTCGACCAATTGAAGCTGACGACCTAATACGCCCCCTTTAGCATTGATGTCTGCAACTGCCAGCTTAACGCCATCGCGCATAGAAACGCCCATCGGAGCCGAACCGCCAGTAAATGGTCCGGTAACACCTATCTTGATGGGCTCAGCGGCGTTACCGGCGAGCGACCAAGTTAGCAATGCAGCAGCGACGAATACGTTAGTTTTATATGTCATGGTGTCTTCCTCTTTACTCTTATTTATTATGTTATTTGTCATGCGTGACTGGCTTTTTAACTTCCGCCCTTGTCACGAAAAAAAGCGCGTGGCTAGCCGCAAATCGTTTCATTCCAACTGAACTTACACGTACTTGCCAACATTTCCCTGAGCGGTTTTGCCAAATTTTATAATTTAATCTGGTTCAAAAAAATATCAGACAAACGCAGCATTTCAGTCCACCCTTACAACTTCCTGACAACAAGATAATTTTTAAAATGAGTACGTACTATCCGCAGATTTCGCAACGTTGAGCGCAAATTTTTTCATCGATACCATGAAGAATTTTCATGCGATGGTATTTGAGCGTCATGGCAAGCACTAATAGCGCTTGATAAACAATAGCGGATTAGGTGTGTCTTGCTTCGGAAACTCAGACAATCGGACCAGTTCGATGGCGGAAAGTATGCAGAATGGTTGCGATCTTGTGCAGCGAAAAGGATGGCAAACTAAAGATAATTATCGGGGACAAAGCGCCCTCGAATGCGAAATAATGAGGTAGGAAGAACGAACTACATATCGCCGAATGACGAGTAATTCAGTGAGGATCAAAACTAAAGTGAAACAAAAACGACACAAAAAGTAGGACGAAAAAAATCCCCGGCGTACCAGGGATTTTAGTAAACGCTTGATTCAGCTATTAGATAGGCTGAATGTTCGAAGCTTGCTTGCCTTTAGGGCCAGCAGTAACTTCGAAAGAAACGCGTTGGTTTTCCTGCAACGACTTGAAGCCGTTTGATTGGATAGCGGAGAAATGAGCGAACAGATCTTCACCACCTTCATCAGGAGTGATAAAACCGAAACCTTTTGAATCATTGAACCATTTAACAATACCAGTTGCCATTACATTTCCTATTTCAGTTAAGTTGGGCTTGCGCCCGTTAGATCGTTTAAAGCAAGAAAGGAATGACAGACCAATACTGCACCACTAGCTCGAATCTTAAACGATTCCGTATTATACCGGACAAATTATCAAAATACACTAAAAAGAAAAATAGTGTTACTTGATGAATAACGCTTAAAACACTTGCTACGGAGTTTCCTGTTAATCAGCCAACTTCTTGCTCTACCATCTTTATAACTGATAAACATGATCAATGGCAATTATTATCGTTTAAAAAATAACTAAATAATTCGAATACCCATCTAAATACCCATCTAATTGGTGCTTTCCTGCGTTGTTTCTGAATGATGGCCGCACCATTACGACGACTATCCACGCCATCTGACATTCGCCTTCTCATAGGCAAAGTCCCGTCACAGTATTAATTATCGACTCACCATACCTGTTTTCTACTGGCATCCCTCCTTGCATTCAAACTCTGCAATCTAAGCAATTTAGCAAGCAGACAACGTCAAATACAGTAATATAAGTGCACGTTTTATCGACCGCGTCATGTGTTGTAAAACTGCAGATCACGATTGCGATAAAGGTTTACCCATTTAGTATTACAGCTGTTTCGTCCGCAGGCACCACCAACACCATCTATCCGCCATTAGCCTTACACCATTTTCCCTCATGTCTGCCACCACCGATACGCAACCTTCACCCGATTCCGATTCCGTTCTGCGCCACCTACCTTTTTCCTTATTTTGGCGTGCCCGCGTTGCCTCTACCATCGCCAATCAAATGCAAATTGTCGCCGTTGGCTGGCAGGTTTATCAACTGACCGGGAGTGCTTTTGACCTCGGTATAGTTGGGCTAGTACAGTTTCTCCCCGCGCTATTTTTGGCGTTAGTCGTCGGCCACGTCGCAGATCGTTACGATCGCCGTCAGATCGCACGTATCTGTTTATTCATAGAAGGATTAGCAGCTGCGACGCTGGCTATTGGCAGCATTCAAGGCTGGCTCAATAAGGAAGCGATTTTCGTCATAGTCTTCATCATCGGCGCCACCCGTGCCTTTGAATCACCGACTATGCAAGCGCTGGTCCCGGGCTTAGTCCCTGCCCGGTTGTTGCCCCGCGCGGTAGCATGGTCAGCTTCTGCAACGCAGACCGCGATTATTATCGGACCGGCTCTGGGCGGCTTTATTTACGCGTTAGGTCCCAGCGCTGTCTACGCCACCAGCAGCGCGGCGTTTATTATTTCAAGCGTCCTTGTCAATCTCATCCGCATTGAAACAGTATTACCAAAGCGTGAGCCAGCAACCTTAACATCGCTATTTGCAGGGATTGCGTTCATCAAAAGTCGCCCGGCCGTTTTGGGTGCTATTTCACTGGATTTATTCGCTGTTTTACTCGGCGGTGCGACTGCTTTATTACCCATCTTCGCGCACGATATCCTTGCCACCGGTCCGCTCGGGCTAGGACTTCTACGTTCCGCGCCTGCGATTGGCGCATTGTCCGTCGCGCTGTATCTGACGCGTCGCCCGCTGACCAAACGCGTGGGACGCAGCATGTTTATCGCCGTGGCAATTTTCGGCATCGCCACGATTGTGTTTGCGTTATCACGTTCGATGATACTTTCGCTTGCGGCTTTAGTCGTGCTCGGCGCATCCGACATGATTAGCGTGGTAGTACGATCATCCTTTGTTCAGCTCGAAACACCGGATGCCATGCGCGGTCGCGTTAGCGCGGTCAATTCGGTTTTCATCGGCACATCAAACCAGTTAGGCGAATTTGAATCAGGCCTCACCGCATCCTGGTTTGGGCCGGTGACAGCAGTCTTGATCGGCGGCATTGGCACAATAGTCGTCGTAGGCCTATGGATACGTTTATTCCCCGAATTGTTTAAAGTCGATCGACTTACTGGCACACATAGCGCCGAACAACCGCTGCCGAAAAAATGAAAACGATAGCTATATGGCGCGATAAACACGCAATGCGCACGACTTGGCGCACGCTGCAACGATTGCTGGATAACGCTATACTTTGAATCAGAGAATGGACCGCAACGATTGCGGCCAATTCCATTGCATTGCATTGATTGCTGGCATCAATTCAATCAAAAAAATTCAACCGTTTACCCATGCATGGCTTCTATTATTTTATAGAAGCCATCGCGACAAAAGGACACACAATGCAATATCGGGAGCTTGGGCGAAGCAATCTTAAAGTTAGTGAGATCACACTTGGTACGA
Organism: Glaciimonas sp. PCH181; assembly: GCF_003056055.1. Classification (NCBI taxonomy): domain Bacteria; kingdom Pseudomonadati; phylum Pseudomonadota; class Betaproteobacteria; order Burkholderiales; family Oxalobacteraceae; genus Glaciimonas; species Glaciimonas sp. PCH181. The sequence goes on along the minus strand of NZ_PYFP01000001.1, from coordinate 210,593 downwards.
TGACGTGGGGAGAGCAAAACGCCGAATCGGAAGCGCATGCCCAGATTGATATGGCGCTAGCGCACGGCGTGAATTTGATCGACGTCGCTGAAATGTATCCGGTGCCACCGCGGCCGGAAACTCAAGGTTTGACTGAACAGTATGTCGGCAGCTGGCTAAAAAAAACGGGCAAACGAGATCAGGTGCTAATTGCGACAAAAGCCACCGGTCCTGCACGCAAACCGCACAATCCACGCCATGTCCGTGATGGCATCAATAATTTTGATCGCAAGGGTTTAACTGAGGCGCTGAACGGCAGCCTGGAACGACTACAAACAGATTACGTCGATTTATATCAATTGCACTGGCCTGATCGAAGCGTAAATTGTTTCGGCACTTTAAATTACAGCCATATCCCGGATGAAATTACCGTACCTATCGAAGAAACATTGACGATACTTGCGGATTTTATTAAGGATGGAAAAATACGCCATATTGGGATTTCAAATGAGACTCCTTGGGGTATGGCGCAATTTATTCGCGCAACAGAAAAATTCGACCTGCCACGGATCGTGTCAATTCAAAACCCCTATAGTTTGCTGAACCGGACTTTTGAAATTGGCCACTCTGAATTCTCTTATCGGGAAAATGTAGGTTTACTCGCCTATTCGCCGCTAGCCTTTGGCGTCTTGTCCGGCAAATATTTGAACGGCGCCCGACCTGAAAATGGCCGCTTGACGCTGTTTAACCGCTTCACCCGATATACCAATCCACAAGTTGAACGGGTAGCCGGCGATTACGTTGCCTTGGCACAAAAACATGGTCTCGACCCTGCGCAAATGGCACTAGCCTTCGTGAATAGCCGTGGTTTCGTTACTAGCAATATCGTGGGCGCAACCACACTGGCGCAATTGCAGAATAATCTGGACAGTATCAGTATTAAATTGAGTGATGAAGTGCTTCAAGAAATTGAAGCGATACATACGCGTCAACCCAATCCTGCACCTTGATTCGGTGAACAATCCGGTGTTAAGGGAAGCGTGTTTCATGCCTTTAATACCGGATTATTTTTCATGATGGGATGGCAACCAATCCATCATATAGTCACCATCAATCTAAAGATTAAACAGATGACGATTCATTTTGAGGAATAATCGGCTCTGCCAGTTTGCGCGGACGTTCGGCGTAACGTTTAGCCAGAACCGCACAGACCATCAATTGAATTTGATGAAACAACATCAGTGGAAGCACAACCATCCCAACCGTATGGCTTGTAAATAACACGTTTGCCATCGGCACTCCGCTAGCTAAGCTTTTCTTAGAGCCGCAAAATACAATCGTGATTTCATCTTCTTTACTGAAGCCGAAACGACGGCTAAGAAATGTTGCAATCCCAAGCATCGTAAACAGCAGCACCAATAACACCACTGATAAGCCAATCAAAGAGATCGGCGGCAACTGCCCCCACAGTCCCTGCACCACCGCTTCGCTAAACGCGGTATAGACCACTAGCAGAATCGATCCCTGATCGACAGCCTTTAATACAACTTTGTGGCTATCAATCCAGTTACCGATCCAACGGCGTGCAATTTGACCAGCAACAAATGGTAGTAACAATTGCAGTACGATATTCATGATCGATCCAAACGATCCTTGACCCTGCCCGTGTGAAACGACGATCAAACCGACTAAAACAGGTGTCAGGAATATGCCGATCAGATTGGACGCAGATGCACTACATACGGCGGCAGGAACATTGCCGCGGGCGACGGATGTAAATGCAATAGAGGACTGGACTGTCGACGGCAACGTACATAAAAACAAAATGCCGAGATATAAATCTGGCGTCACCAACGGCAAGAAAATCGGTTTAAAGACCAATCCTAGTACTGGAAACAATACAAAACTAAACGCTAATACTGTTAAATGTAGCCGCCAGTGCATCGCGCCTTCAATCACCGCTTCTCGCGATAACTTCGCGCCGTGAAAGAAGAAGAGCAAACCAATTGAAATTGTCGTCACTACGTTGAACCCTTTGGCGACTTCTCCTTTGCAAGGCAAAAAACTTGCAATCGCGACGGTAAGGACCAGCAAGAGCGTAAAGTTATCAGGCAAAAAACGAGGACGAACCATGATGGAGAAGTAGAAATAGGGATGTAAAAACGATTAATGTGCGCTAGATGAAGTCCTGCTTATATGCCGGTCGAATATTAGAAAAGCAGGCAATAAAAGCGAAGAAGATCGATTAAGCGGCACTTCGTGGGGTACAGCGGCACATTTTACTCTGCCTGAACCCCATTTGCTGATCAGACATTTACATACTTATAAATACAGACCACAGATTGTAAGTTTGCAGAACCCTCATCAAAAGCAAAATGGCACCTTACGGTGCCATTAATTACATATTGGACGATCAGTCTGAGGTCGAATGTAGGTCTGAACGCGGATATGAGCGTGGTGCAGACTTAGCAGCTATTAATCGCTTCCTGAAAAGTCATTAAAACCAGCAATATCACCACAACCAAAACATCAGCAACCAGGCAAAATTAACCAAACCCAAAGCAGCTATCACTGGTGCCATACCTAACAAACGACGGGCAGGTGCAGAAGCATATTGACCGGTAACGCGCCATGCCAGCCATACGCTCCATAAAGTGGTGGCGATTAATAAAGCCGCACGGAGATCATTCGCCCAGAAAACCGGTAAATGTTCAGCTCGCAACAAGCTTACAGTCGTAGCGGACAAACCGACAAACACACCGCAAGCAGCCAACGGAATCGTCGACTGGACCAGATGATTAAAGCGGCTGCGATCCCAATTGCCTAATAACCGCGTACTAAGCGCAAATAGCAAAGACAACGCGGTGCCCATTACTACGCCAGTTGTTAAAATATAAGCAACGACAAGGCTACCATCCAACCAACTGAATACATCACTTTGCGCCGGATAATTGGTAAAAATCCACCACGGTGCATTGGTTGCAAACGGCCACATAATGTCGCGATCAATTAACCAAGTAGCAATCGCTTGTTTAATTACAACAAACCAAGGGCTTGCCGACCAATGAAATGCACCGATCGCGACTCCCATCAAACCATATAGCGCTAAAGTGCTTTCCCATAAACTGTTTTGCTTCGCGCCAAGCTTAACGATTTCCAATGTCGGAGGACGCCATGTCAACGCAATTGCGTCTCTATGATTGCTGCAACGTCCGCACATATGGCAATCAGCAGCGCCTGTCATTGCACGCAATGGCACAAGCGGTGCACAATTTATGGCAATCGTTTTTTTACCGTGCGTATTATATGAAGCGCGCCAAGCTGTTTCATTCACTTTGTAATGAAACGGTGCCAACTTCGCCAGCAAACCAAACACACCGTTGACAGGGCAAAGATATTTACACCAAACACGTTTTTCCCGACCATACAAATAACCGACGATAATCGCGCCGACAGTAGAACCGCCAAGTACCAGCAGGACTGCCTTAGGATATTGGTAAACACTTACCATCTGACCATACACAGTGGTCAGCGCAAACGCAACAAACGGCCACCCTCCCCAACGCATCCAGCGCGGGATTGGCAAGGACCTGCCATATTTACTAGCAAACTCGGTCAATGCACCTTCGGGACATAGCACGCCGCACCATACGCGCCCCATAAAGACCATACTGATCAATACGAAAGGCCACCAGATTCCCCAAAATGCAAATTGGGCAATTAGGGTGAGGTTAGACCATATATGCGCTGTTTCATCTGGCAAAGGTAGAAAAATGGGGACCAGGATTAACAACCCATAAATCAACACTACACCCCATTGGATGCCACGAATTAAACCCGCATGCAAGCGCATCCACTCCCCGGTGCGTGCCAGCCGGGTGGTGGGGGCCGAAGATGCAATTGAACTAGAACACGTACTCATTAGATTAGGTCGCCAGTTGCGCCTGTGAAGATTTTTTTGGGGTAGCCCGTTTCAGAAACAGCAGCACGAGAACCCAATAGCCAACATAAACAAGCAGGCTCATCAATGCCGGATGTGCCCGATAGCCTGTTAAGGTCGCCACCAAGTTACCGAAGGTACTACTATCATCCAGCAACGCTGAGCTATCCCAAAGAGGATCAATCAGCGACGGAATAATATCCAGGGACATTAAGCGATCAATACCTGTCAGTAAAAGGCCTGCCGCGAGGAACAGTAAAATAACTTCTGTGGCCTGAAAAAACCGGCGCCATGAAAAAATCTTTCCGCCCAGTTGCAACAGATAAAACGTCAGACACGCTAGCGCAAAACCAATCACTGCCGCCAACACCATCATCGCCATACTGTCATGCTGTCCAAGCCCGAGACCGTATAGAAATATGACCGTTTCGCTACCTTCACGGGCAATCGCCAACGCCGCTAGTGCGGTCACGCCCCACCAGTTAGCAGACTTTAAGTTCTCTTTCAGCGAGCTTTCCATTTCTCGCTTCAGGGTGCGTCCATGCTTGCGCATCCAATACACCATCTGCACGATCAAAACGGCTGCTAGTAGCACCATCGTAATTTGAAAATAATCTTGTGCATCACCAGAAAGAATTTCACTGAAACCTAACAATGCGGCGCCCAGGCCGATTGCGGCAACAATGCCAATGCCGACACCAGCCCATAAATAAGGCAAACCCCGACGTGCATCAACACCGCCATTCTTTAGCCATGCGTGCAATATGCCAACTACTAACAATGCCTCGACGCTTTCACGCCAGACGATGAACATTACCTGACCCATCGTTATTTCTCCGTTACTACGTTATCAGTGCTCGCGCACTATACTAAATACACTGTAGCGCGTCCAGATCGGGAATGATCCAGATCGCAATTTTCAACTGCCTAACCGCCACGACCAAAGTCAAGAAAAAATGTTAGACCTGATACATAACTGCGCTTTGTCAACGCTGCTATTTAGCGACAATCAAGCCCTTCGCGTTTGGATGAAAATCGTCAAAGAATTTATATTCACCCGGCGATAACGGTGCAATGACTACAAATGAATCTGCACCCGGTGCAAGCACTTTTTCCTTACGCAACTGGACACTTTCAAACTCAACAGCAGAAGTACCGGTGTTATGAACTTCAATCTTGATTTTCTTACCAGCAGGAACTTCAATTCGCGCTGGCGTTAACACACCATCTTTCATCTCCAGTTTGAACGTCGGCAGATCTGCCCCCAATGAAGCCCCCGCAGCAACCAACAAACCCAAGGTAAATAACACACGCATTTTTTGCACCAACATCGATATCACTCCCGATCGAAAAAGCTTATTTGACGCTGCTAAATGTGCGCTTGATTACAAGACCAGCGCAAGACCATTGCAAGGCCGCTATGGTCCCGCGCACACCCATTTAGTAACAGATCAGCATTTAATAGCCGCCCTTTTTACCGACACCAGCAAACACAAAATCGTAACTGACTTCAAACGGCTTAAACCACGGAGCAACACCGGTTTCCTTATCAACGTGACGGCCAAAATGTGCATGCTCATTTGCAGACGGCGGCGAGATCATCATCTTTAACGTATATTTACCCGGACCGGCCAGCTTAACGTTATCGCCATAATGCGGACCATCGGTGGCGACCATAGGCATCATGTCGCCTTTAATTACTTGCTTAGAACCTGCCTTAGTAAACTGATACGCAATCACCAGATTGGGCATCCAATCACCTTCTGCGAAACCATTTGGATTATTTTTTACCGCATGGATGTCTGCTTCGACATGAATGTCGGAGTCTTCCGCCTTGCGCATCATGCCTTCAGGTTCCATCTTGGTAGGCTGTAAATAGACAGCAGCTACTTCCAGACCATTAAGAATCTGTGGCTTACCAATCGGATACTCTGCAGCAACTGCACTGCCGACAAAGCTTGCAGTTAATACCGAAGCCACCAATAAAAATTTCGCATTAAATTTCAGTCGCATTACGTGAACCTTTCCTGAATAGTAAATGATAATGATTATTGTTTGATTGTATCATCGTGCCGATCCTCGTGACCCAACTACAATGAAATTTGCGTAATCATATGTTCAAAATTCAACCAAAGCCGTCCGAATGACCATCAAAGCCAAACCAGAAAAAGCGCATGCACCGATCGGCAACTATTGTTGTTACTTACAGCCCAAAACCGCTAAAAAATTCTTTTCTTCATAAATCATGATTCATTCGCAATATATCTCTTTCAAAATTGAAATAGCTCAGCTATAATTTTGTCTTTCGCGGCTGTAGCTCAGCTGGATAGAGTACTTGGCTACGAACCAAGGGGTCGTGGGTTCGATTCCTGCCAGCCGCACCAGAAAACAAAACGGTTGCAAGAGAAATCTTGCAACCGTTTTCTGGTTTACAGCAGCCGAAATGACTAGACCCAATATTTCATGGAATCAAAGCTATTAACGGCGGATGAGGTAATTTTCGGCGGTAAAAAAACCATCATTCAGCGCGAATAATATTTCTCCACAATTTTTACCCATTTAAACAAAATACATATACAATGCTGCTCTTTCGCGGCTGTAGCTCAGCTGGATAGAGTACTTGGCTACGAACCAAGGGGTCGTGGGTTCGATTCCTGCCAGCCGCACCAGAAAATATAGGGGTTGCAAGAGAAATCTTGCAACCCCTTTCTGGTTTACAACTTTATATACTACAAATACCCGCTACTCTTCAAAATTCGATGAAAAAAGCCGATGATTTTCGTCATCGGCTTTTTTATTTCATCAAAAGTAGGAGAATTTCAAACGATCAGTTAAGTAAAAACATCTTCAGATTAGTGAATCAGCGTCGCGGAGGATAAAGATCACGCCCAACCTCATTAATTTGTTGACGTAATGCACGTCGCTCATCTGGCGATAAACGGCCACGCGGAACGGCTTGACCTGCATCTTTGTTGCCACGGTCATTCTGCCACTCCGGAGCACGACTACTATCGCGCTGAGGTTCATAATGTTGCGGAGCGCGTTGTTGCGGCTGCTCCTCGCGCTGACGATCGGAGCGTGCACTAGCACTCACCGCCGCAGCCAGGAGCAACAAACAAAGACTCATTTTCCGGAACATCATATTCATAACGTTTTTCTTCTGTGAATGCTGGATAACGGTTAAGATTTACCCGTCACAATCCAAGTGTAAGCCCACGCACTTTTTGCTATAAGAGGTATTTGGTAAAGTTTGTAACACTTTGTAATTCATGCTCTTCCGGTATATTTTTGTTGTGCCCTCTGACGTTACCATACGACTATGAATACTCCCAACACCCCAACGCAAACCGCTAACGCGCATCAGTATAAGATTCTTGTGGTCGATGATGATATCCGCCTGCGAGATTTATTGCGTCGCTATTTGACTGAACAAGGCTTTCAGGTTGTCACCGCCGAAAATGCACAGGCAATGAACAAGCTGTGGATACGCGAGCGTTATGATCTGTTAGTACTGGATTTAATGCTACCGGGCGAAGATGGCCTTGCCATTTGTCGACGCTTGCGCGGTGCTGGCGACCAGACCCCTATCATTATGCTGACCGCGAAAGGCGAAGATGTGGACAGGATCGTCGGCCTCGAAATGGGTGCTGACGATTATCTGCCAAAACCGTTTAATCCCCGTGAGTTGGTCGCCCGCATCGGCGCAGTCTTACGCCGCAAAGGCCCTGACGAGTTACCGGGCGCGCCGTCCGAAACGCCGCAATCGTTTGAGTTCGGCGAATTTATTCTCGATCTGGGCACGCGCTCATTAAAGAAAAGCGGCGAATCGGTGCCACTGACAACCGGAGAGTTTTCGGTCCTCAAAGTATTTGCCCGACACGCACGTCAGCCTTTATCGCGTGAGAAATTAATGGAATTAGCACGCGGTCGCGAATATGAAGTATTTGATCGCAGTCTCGATGTACAAATTTCACGGCTACGTAAACTAATCGAGCCTGATCCTGCCAATCCGCTGTATATCCAGACCGTATGGGGTCTGGGCTACGTCTTTATCCCAGAAGGACAGCCACGCTGATATGACCACACCTCACCGCTTGGCTTGGCTAAAGAGCGGGTTGCTGTGGCGCACCTTCTTTTTAATGGCTTTCCTTATCACCGTTAGCATGGTGGTATGGGTCGCCAGTTTTCGTATTGTTGAGCGCGGCCCGCGCGCGCAACAATTGGCCGCACAAATAATTTCGGTCGTCACCATTACGCGTGCCGCCCTCACCCACTCTGCCCCTGACCTGCGCCGAGAGTTGCTGTTCGACCTCGCCAGCAATGAAGGGATACGCATTTATCCGCTGGAAGAAAACGATAAAATTGAACCGCCGCCGGATAGTGCGGTGATGCCGGAACTCGAAGCCGAAGTACGGGCGCGCTTAGGAAATGAAACGAAATTTTCTGCCAGTGTTAACGATATCGGCGGCTTTTGGATTAGCTTTACGATAGATGAAGATCAATACTGGCTGATGCTGGACCGCGATCGCGTTGAGCGTAGCTCCGGCTTCCAATGGTTTCAATGGGCTACCGCCGCCATGCTGTTATCGCTATTGGGGGCGATGTTTGTCTCTGCGTTAATTAACCAGCCACTGGCGCGACTGACCGCCGCCACGCGGGCAGTCGCCAAAGGTGAGCAGCCAGACCGCTTGCCTGAAACCGGCCCGACCGAAATTGAAGAAGCGAATCGCAGCTTTAATCAAATGGTGGACGATTTACAACGCGTCGATGCTGACCGTGCAATTATTCTGGCAGGCATTTCGCACGATTTGCGAACGCCTATTTCGCGGATGCTGCTTGAAGTTGAGATGGCCTACTTATCAGACGAAGCACGCACTGGCATGCAGTCCGATCTGGCGCAAATGGATGGCATTATCGGTCAATTTCTTGATTACGCTAAACCCACGGACATCAGCAGTTTTACCGCTATCGATATGACTGACTTCCTGCGCGACGTTGAGCAAAATGCGGCGCGCCATACCGATGTCGAGATACATTCAAGAATCGCAGAAAACTTGTACGTCGAAGGAAATGAAACAGAGTTACGCCGCGTTTTCACCAATCTCATCGAAAATGCCCGCCGATATGGCAAAGCCGACGATGCTACAGTCGTCGTTATCGATGTCACCGCGACACTGCAGCACGACAAAATATTGATCGATATTTCTGATCACGGTCCTGGTGTACCAGAGGATGAAATGGAGCGTTTACTCAGACCATTTACACGGCTGGATACGGCACGCGGACAAGCAAATGGATCGGGCTTAGGACTGGCCATCGTCAATCGCGTAGTCAAGCGCCACAATGGAAAACTAAAACTCTACAATCGTAGCGGCGGCGGGTTATCAGTTCAAATCACTCTGCCATTAGCCCGCAACGGGGGCAAGTAGCGTTACACGGATACGCTACTTTGCTTAACAAAAATGTTTATAGCCGAAATAGCAGTACCACCGCCTCGGCTGCAATGCCCTCTTCTCTTCCGAGGTAGCCGAGTCTTTCGTTAGTTTTTGCTTTTACATTCACCTGACCCGAAGAGATACCGCAATCGTCCGCAATTTGCGACACCATCAGAGGAATATGCGGCGCCATTTTCGGTGCTTGCGCAATGATAGTGCAATCGATATTGCCCACTCCAAAACCTGACACGCTGATGCGACGGACCGTCTCGCGCAATAATTTACGGGAATCGGCACCAGCAAACTGACTATCCGTATCAGGAAAATGGCGACCGATATCACCTAGACCAGCGGCCCCGAATAGCGCATCAATAATGGCGTGCAGCAACACATCGGCATCCGAGTGCCCCATCAATCCAGTGCGATGAGGAATAGTGACACCGCCGATAATCAATAACCGGCCCTCGACCAACGCATGGCAGTCGTAGCCCTGCCCAATACGAAATCCTGCTTGAAAACTCATACTTTCCCCCTCAAAAACATTTCTGCCAATGCAACGTCGTGCGGCAACGTCACTTTAAAATTAGACGGACTTCCCTCTACCAGCTTTGGCTGAAGACCGAGCATTTCGACCGCGCTCGCATCATCTGTAATAGGCTTCGCCCCATCCAACGCGCTAACCAATGCCCGATGCAATAAAGCGTAGCGAAACATTTGCGGCGTTTGCGCTGCCCATAATGCGGTGCGCGATACGGTCTCCCGCACCCGCGTGCCCGTGGTATCCGGTTTTCGGTCATCAAGTACTTCACTACGCTTGAGCGTATCGACCACCGGCAATGCCAATAAGCCGCCGACTGCATCATCATGCAACGCATCAATCAAATGCTCAATCAACGCCACAGTTAGTCCGGGGCGCGCAGCATCATGTACCAACACCCAATCGTCGTTAGTCAACAGATTACCTATGGCCTTCAGCCCATTCAGCACCGATAAATGACGACTCTCGCCCCCCTGATAAAGCACCGTTACCCGATCTTTCAAAGCGGGCGCAATCGTCATCATATCGGCGATATAGCCGTCTTCGGCACTTACCACAACGAAAGTATGCGTAATCGCGCTGCAGGCAGCAAAGGTATCCAGTACATGCCGCAGCATGGCCTTGCCAGCAAGCGGCAAATATTGTTTAGGAAATGCGGTTCCCATGCGAGCGCCAACACCAGCAGCAGGAATCAGAGCAAAGTTACGTGACGATGTCATGCGATGCACTATTGAAAATAAAAAAAGGAAAATTTAATCTGACATTACAACCGTGCCATACGCGGCGTCCAGCCTGTGCAAAATATCTAACCGGCCGAGACTCGCCAAAGATGCCATGACCAAATAAAGTCATCACACTATTTGGCTTTCAAAAATGCAGCCAATCTCGACAAAAAACGGGTAATCAGGCTGACGAATAGACAATTGGTGCGTGGTTTATAATGTTGCTCTGAATTTTAACTGGCTATGCTAGTAAATTGTGGCTTTTTTGTCCTCCATCAGACGCATTATCTTGAAGTCAGAATATGAACCGCAGCCATTGTTAAAGCTGCTATCGTAATCGGCAAGATTCCGCTGAACCGATGCCTGCTCGCGTGGGCCGGGATGTTGAACAGCACAAGCGCTTTGATCATCACCGTGTAGTTAGTTCTTGAATAGGTTCTCACATCAAAACCCACAGCCCGATGCATTTTGATCTAGAAAAATCTCTGCCTAAGCCCGGAGCGCGTTTTGCGCTGCCAAACTTACATGGCTCCGCCGATGCCTATGCGCTGGCACACGCCGCGCTGGCGCTCAAAGCGCGCAAACAGATGCTGACGATCGTGGTGGCAAACGCCACCGATGCGCAACGTTTGCTATCGGAAATTCCATGGTTTGCCGGGCAACAGCAGAATGAAGCCGACGCCACAAGCGAGAGCAAAAAAGGAAAGCACGACACCACCTCACATCAGCAAGCCCCGAAGATTCAAAGCAATCTGCGCTGCCATTTGCTGCCAGATTGGGAAACACTGCCTTACGATGCGTTTTCGCCGCATCAGGATTTGGTCTCAGAGCGTCTTGCCACACTATACGAAGTTCAGAATGGTCATTGCGATGTATTGATCGTACCGGCAACGACCGCACTGGTACGGATGGCACCGCCGTCATTCATCGCCGCTTATACTTTCTTTTTTAAACAAGGTGAAACGCTCGACGAAACACGTCTAAAGTCACAATTAACGTTAGCGGGCTACAGCCACGTCACCCAAGTTATATCGCCCGGCGAATATTCTGTTCGCGGCGGTTTGATCGATATTTTTCCGATGGGATCGGTATTACCGTACCGGATTGATTTGTTCGGCGACACCATCGAGACTATCCGCACCTTTGACGCCGATACGCAACGCTCTTTATATCCCGTTAAAGAAATACGCTTGCTGCCTGGCCGCGAATTTCCTATGGATGACAAAGCCCGCACCGCCTTTCGCAGTCGCTGGCGCGAAGTGTTCGAAGGCGATCCATCCCGCTCGGCCATCTATAAAGATATCGGCAACGGGATCGCCTCAGCCGGGATCGAATATTATCTGCCGCTGTTTTTCGACGGCACCGCAACCTTGTTCGAGTACCTTCCAAGCACGACCACTTTCGCGCTGGTTGGCGATATCAATGACGCTATTACGCGCTTCTGGAGCGATACCCAGTCACGCTACAAGTTTTTAAAATCAGATAGAGAACGACCATTACTCGCGCCAGAAACGATCTTTCTCAGCGATGAAGACTTTTTTACCTTAGCCAAACCGCACGGACGCTGGATCATTCAAGCCAGCGACAGTGCGTCGGAATTATCGGCCCCGATACCGAACATCGCTGTTAATCGTCGCGTCGATGATCCGCTGACTAATTTGCGCTCTTACTTGCTGCAAAGCAATCTTCGCGTTCTGATCTGCGCAGAGTCCAACGGTCGCCGCGAGACGCTGCAACAGTATTTCAACGAATACAATCTCTCGCTGACACTCTCTGAAAGCTATGCTGATTTCGTGACCTCGTCAGCGAAATTGATGCTGGGCGTCGCACCGCTGCATGCGGGATTTGAACTCAACGATGTTGCCTTTATCACCGAAACTGAGCTTTACGCTGGTTCAGGGCGTCGTATCGGCAAGAAGAAACAAGAAGGCGCGACGCAAGTCGAGTCGATGGTCCGCGATTTATCCGAACTCAAAATCGGCGATCCGGTGGTTCATATTCATCACGGTATCGGCCGCTATATGGGGTTGACCAGTATGGATCTGGGCGAAGGCGAAACCGAATTCCTGCATCTGGAATACGCGAAAGATACGAAACTATACGTTCCAGTATCGCAATTGCACGTCATTTCACGTTATTCCGGCGCATCGCCAGAGGATGCGCCTTTGCATGCTCTTGGCTCCGGCCAATGGGAAAAAGCCAAGCGCAAAGCAGCGCAACAAGTCCGGGACACCGCTGCAGAACTACTCAATTTGTATGCGCGCCGCGCTCTGCGTCAGGGCCACACGTTTGAGTATTCGGCCCACGATTACGCTACTTTTGCCGAAAGTTTCGGCTTCGAAGAGACTGCCGATCAAGCCGCCGCCATTAGCGCTGTCATCGGCGATATGACCAGCGGCAAACCGATGGACCGCTTAATTTGCGGCGACGTTGGTTTCGGCAAAACCGAAGTCGCCTTGCGCGCTACTTTTGTAGCGGTGTTGGGCGGCAAACAGGTCGCGATTCTGGCACCGACAACGCTGCTCGCAGAGCAACATGCCCAGACGTTTGCCGACCGTTTTGCCGACTGGCCGGTAAAAATTGCAGAGCTATCGCGCTTCCGATCTGGCAAAGAGATCACGCAGGCGATGAAAGGGATGGAGGACGGTACGATCGATATCGTCATCGGCACGCATAAACTGTTATCCGATGACGTCAAATTTGCCCGTCTGGGTCTGGTCATCATTGATGAAGAACATCGCTTCGGTGTACGTCAAAAAGAAGCGCTAAAGTCGTTGCGGGCCGAGGTCGATGTACTGACACTCACCGCCACGCCGATTCCTCGCACGCTTGGCATGGCGCTTGAGGGACTACGCGATTTTTCCATTATTGCGACCGCACCGCAAAAACGTCTGGCGATCAAAACTTTTGTTCGTAGCGAAGATGAATCGACCATCCGCGAAGCCTGTTTGCGAGAGCTCAAGCGCGGCGGTCAAGTCTACTTTTTGCACAATGAAGTCGATACCATTGAAAACCGTAGAGCCATGCTGGAAGTATTGCTACCGGAAGCACGGATTGCCATCGCGCACGGCCAAATGCACGAACGTGATCTGGAAAAAGTAATGCGTGATTTCGTCGCCCAGCGCTTCAATATTTTGCTGTGCACCACGATTATTGAGACCGGTATCGACGTACCAACCGCCAATACCATCATCATGCATCGGGCAGACAAATTCGGACTGGCCCAATTACATCAGTTACGCGGTCGCGTTGGTCGTTCGCATCATCAAGCGTATGCTTATTTGCTGGTCCATGACGTGCAAGGACTAACCAAGCTTGCACAGCGCCGCCTCGACGCCATCCAGCAAATGGAAGAGCTCGGTAGCGGTTTTTATCTGGCGATGCACGATCTGGAAATCCGCGGTGCTGGCGAAGTACTAGGCGACAACCAATCAGGCGAAATGCACGAAATTGGTTTCCAACTCTATTCAGACATGCTCAACGAGGCCGTCCGCTCACTCAAAAATGGGAAAGAACCTGATCTGGCAGCGCCACTGTCCACTATGACAGAAATCAACCTGCATGTACCGGCCTTGCTTCCCAATGAGTATTGCGGCGATGTGCACGAACGATTATCGCTTTACAAGCGTCTGGCAAATTGCAATGCGCAGGACAAGATTGATGATCTTCAAGAGGAATTGATCGATCGCTTCGGCAAATTGCCCGATCCGGCCAAAGCGCTCATCGAAACCCATCGGCTGCGGGTGGCTGCAAAGCCGGTTGGCATCATTAAAATCGATGCCCATTCCGAAGCGGCTTTGCTACAATTCGCGCCGAATCCACCAATCGACGCCATGCGTATCATTGAGTTAATTCAAAAAAATCGGCATATCAAACTCAATGGGCAGGATAAATTGCGCATTACAATCAACATGCCCGATCTGAGCGCCCGTGTAAATCAAATCAAGACAACCATCCGGGCACTGATCGGCCAGTAAAAAACATAGCAGCAATCATAAGCCGACCAACATAGGGGTCGGCGAATTGAAATATTTTTTAATAGACCACCGCGATAAAGAACGCCGAAAGACAGATAACATGCATCTCATCCTCCAAAGCCTTAGCCCAGACAGCTCCGCCGCCAACGCAATCGCCACCTTGTCAGCCGCAAGCAAAATTACGCTCATCTCGCCAACAGTCTGGCGCTGCGAGGATGTCATTTATTCGGATGACCTGAAGGCGCAGATTGATGCAGCCTGTCATGCGGCGCAACTGGACTATGCCTTCGTGCCGCCCACGCGCAAATTGTCTGATTTCAAGCTGTTAGCAATGGATATGGATTCAACTCTGATCAACATCGAATGCATCGATGAAATCGCGGATATGTACGGCCTCAAACCGCAGGTATCGGAAATCACTGAAGCCGCGATGCGAGGTGAGTTGGAATTTAACGAGAGTTTGCTGCGTCGGGTAGCTTTGCTAAAAGGTTTGGATGCGTCCGCTTTGCAGCGTGTCTATGACGAACGCTTACAGCTTTCGCCCGGCGCTGAAAAAATGCTGGCCGCAATTCAGGCAGCTGGCATCAAGACCCTTTTGGTTTCGGGCGGTTTTACTTTTTTTACCGATCGCATAAAGGCCCGCCTGAGCCTTGATGTCACCCACGCCAATCAATTGGAAATCGTCGACGGCAAACTGACGGGCAAAGTGATCGGTGGCATTGTGAATGCAGATGAAAAACAACGCACCGTAGAACGTGTTTGTGCCGAGCTAGGCATTACTGCGCAGCAGACCATCGTCATGGGCGACGGTGCGAATGACTTGAAGATGATGGGTATCGCCGGTCTCTCCGTGGCTTTTCGTGCTAAGCCGGTCGTCCGCGCGCAAGCAAATCTGGCCTTGAATTTTGTCGGATTAGACGGCATCTTGCCAATATTGGCCTGATTGGGATTGTCATTAAATCGCCTCAGTAGCGACCGTCTCGAAACTTACCGAGGAAGAATGTATCAAAGCGGATGTGTCGAGGTGACCCGCTCACCTCGACGCCAAAACCTCGATCAGCCAATACGGTTTTGCGCAGTCATACTGATAACTACAGCGCATCTATCATTCCTCACCATCATCATTTACTTGAAGGATCGCTACGATGACACAAGAATTAGTATTCGATAACAAGACCCACTCCCTAAAAAATCTCGCATGGTGGCTGTATATATGTCACGGCCTCAGCTTCGTATTTTCCTTAGGTCTGTTTTCTTTTATTCCGCTGATCATCAACTATATAAAACGAGAAGATGCAGCGAACACGTTTATCTATAGTCATCATCAATGGCAAATTCGCTCATTTTGGTGGTATCTGGTATGGGTCATCATCGGCGGCGTTCTATTTGTGACTGTCATCGGCGTCCCCGTAGCATTGCTGATATGGGGAGTTGCGTGGATATGGAAAGCCTATCGCCTGATCAAAGGCTTGCTCGATCTGAATGATAATAAAACTATGCCAGTTTAATCACGATCATTAGCATGACTTCTGACATCAACAAGCCAGCGTTCTCGGTACGGCGCATGTCTGCCGAGGACGTCCCGGCCTTGCTGCAAATCCAAATGGCGTGTTATCCGCCTTCCATGACGGAACCGGAAGCTGTTATTTTGATGCGATTGCAAAGCAGCCAGCAGACTTGCTGGTTGTTAGAGCACGATGACACGCCATCGGCCTATTTATTTAGCTATCCGTCGCACCGGGGGATGGTGACTGCGCTGAACGCGACATTCGAAGTAGCCTCAAATCCAGACTGCCTGTATCTGCATGACCTGGCAGTATCGCCGCGCTTGCGCGGACAGCGCGCCGGGCAAGCACTGGTAAAGACGGCGTTGGCATACGCCCGCAGCGCCGGACTTGGTTCGAGCGCTCTAGTAGCAGTTCAGCAATCCCAGCCTTTTTGGATGGCATTTGGCTATTCGCCCCATCACAACCTATCCACCGAAGCATCAAAAAATCTGCTGAGTTATCAGGTAACCGGCTTCACTAACGCTATTTATATGTTACAGACTCTAAGCTAAATGGCGCGGTTTTCAAAAAACCGCGCCATTTTTTACATTTACAACCGCGATAACGCCTGCTCAATATCGGCGATCAGATCCTGAGTATCTTCCAGTCCAATATTGAAACGCACCAAAATACCCTGATCTTTCCAATCTTTCCGCATGTTCTGCATACGATATGGCACGGCCAGACTGTTCGAACCACCCCAGCTAAAACCAATCTTAAAGAGTTTCAGGCTATCGACAAAGCGATCGGTTTGCTCTTCAGAATAGCGTTTATCAAACAATACAGAGAACAAACCTGCGGCGCCCGTAAAGTCGCGCTTCCATATTTCATGGCCGGGGCAATCTGAAAAAGCCGGATGCAACATTCGCGTAATTTCAGGCCGATTTTTAAACCAGCTGGCCACAATACGGGCACTGGCATCGTGCGCTTCAAAACGCAGTTTCATCGTCGGCAAACTGCGTAAGACGAGATAGACGTCATCCATGCCGACGCCCAAGCCCAGATTATTGAAAGCCGTTTCTACCAACTTGGCCAATGCAGGATCGCGTGTAATAACAGCGCCCATCAGCACATCTGAGCCACCCGATTGATATTTTGTCAGTGCCTGCATGACGATATCAACGCCATGGTCGAAAGCACGAAACGCCAATCCCGCCGACCAGGTATTATCCAGCGCCACCAATACGCCGCGTGCATGCGCAGCAGCACAAATTGCAGGAATATCCGGTATCTCCATCGACACAGATCCCGGCGCTTCGGTCCAGATAAGTTTAGTATTCGCTTGGATCAAATCAGCAATTCCAGCACCGATCATCGGATCGTAATAACGCGAAGTAATCCCAAAATTAGTCGACAACCAATCGCTCAATACCCGATTTGAACCATATACATTGTCCGGCACCAGCACATCGTCGCCACTCTTTAAAAATGCAAAGTCCACCAATGTGATCGCAGCTAAACCACTGGGGGCGAGACGGCAATACTCGCCGCCCTCAATCTGGGCCAACCGCGCTTCTAGCGTGAAAGTGGTCGGGGTTCCGTGCAAACCATAGTTATACGCACTCTTATCGAGCCAATTACGCGCACGCATCGAGGCCACATCCTTAAACAATACAGTCGATGCATGATGGATAGGCACGGTAAATGCACCAAAGCCTGCTGGAGCACTATATTCACTATGGATTAAGGAGGTTTGCGGCGATTTTTTGGTCATGTGGCGTTACCCGGTTGATGAATACCTCGCCGCGATTGACACGGCTTTATCGGATGATGAGGACATGCAGAATGTTTTTGCATGTCCTATTTTATTTGGCGCTAAATTGCTATCGCGAGGATGCTGGAAGAACTTTTAAAACAAACGATTTTGTGATCGCATCATCGATAGTCGACCAGGTGCCGCTGAAAGAGACACCATCGAACTTGCCGGACCATTCACCGGATACATCCTTGCCGTTTATCGACTCTTCCATTATTACATCGCTGCCCTCGTACTCGCCAGCTACTAGCACTTTGGAAGTTTGTCCAATGATGAAATATGTGCCTTGCAAGCCCTCGGTTGGGTCCGGCTTTAATTGCAGATGCATTTCAATCGTCGCATCACCCAACGTACCGCGCAACGTGAGTGGCTTGGCAAACAGATCGCCAGATACTGGCGCCTGAGCAGCCACTGGCGTAACTGTCGTTGAGTTCGCCGCAGCAGCCTGCCGGGCAACAGCACCCGCAACTGGCGCTGCGTATCCAAAAGGTAAAGCCGCGAATAATGTCGCCGTTAAAACAGCGCGACAAACAACACGATGCCTTTTCGTCATGCAGCTCCCCATAAATCATGAGAATCTGCAGCGGTGATGGTGACGTCGACAAACTCACCAATGACTAATTTTTTATGTGGTTCGAACGGCGGCTTAACATACACCACGCCGTCGATTTCCGGCGCATCGGCACTGGAGCGGCCAACACCACCGCTACGATCAATCGCATCGATCAATACGCGCATGGTTTTGCCCACTTTGGCTTGCAGGCGTTTCTTGGAAATTTCTTCCTGCAACAACATAACGCGACCACGCCGCTCTTCGCGCAATTCTTCCGGCACAGGATTAGCGATATCGTTAGCCGTTGCTCCCTCAACCGGCGAATAAGCAAAGCAGCCCAGACGATCAATCTCAACTTCTTTCAAGAAATCCAGCAAATATTCAAACTCTGCTTCGGTTTCACCGGGGAAGCCTGCGATGAACGTCGATCGAATAGTGATATCGGGACACATGGCACGCCAGGCCTGGATACGCTCGATATTTTTTTCGCCATTAGCAGGACGCTTCATCCGCTTCAATACATCTGGGTGCGCATGCTGCAATGGCACGTCCAGATATGGCAAGATTTTTCCTTCTGCCATCAGCGGAATGATTCGGTCGACATGTGGATATGGATAGACATAATGCAAACGTACCCATGCACCGTATTGGCTAGCCAAATCGCCCAAAGCCGTCACTAACTGCGTCATGTGGGTTTTGACCGGTTTACCATTCCAAAAACCCATGCGGAATTTAACATCGACACCATAGGCGCTTGTATCTTGTGAAATAACCAATAATTCTTTGACACCGGCTTTGAAAAGATTTTCTGCTTCCAACATAATATCGGCGATTGGGCGCGATACCAGATCACCGCGCATCGATGGAATAATGCAAAAACTACAACGATGATTACAGCCTTCAGAGATTTTCAGATACGCAAAATGTTTCGGCGTCAGCTTCACGCCTTGCGATGGGACTAAATCAAAGAATGGTGCGTGCGGCTTTGGCAAATGCTTATGTACTGCAAACATCACTTCAGCCAGCGCATGAGGACCGGTAACTTCCAGAACCTTCGGATGGATTTTGGTGATGATATCGTCACCAGCCGCATCTTTCTTCGCCCCTAAACAACCAGTGACAATCACCTTGCCATTTTCGCTGAGAGCTTCACCGATAGCGTCCAGAGACTCTTGCACAGCGGCGTCGATAAAGCCGCAAGTATTTACGATTACGAGATCGGCACCATCGTATGACTTGGCAGTCTCGTAGCCTTCAGCACGTAATTGGGTAAGGATTTGCTCGGAGTCGACTAGAGCCTTCGGGCATCCGAGGGAGACGAAACCAACTTTAGGGGCGGCCGGAGGGGCTGCTGGAGTAACATTTGACATGGCGGAGAAATGGGGGGACAAAGCGAAGGCGCTATTGTACCCCTTCCGCTGACATGGTCGCCTCAGAACCTGCTTAAGTTCTCAAAGCGCAAGATAGTGTTGGATTAAATCCTGGTTTGGCATGCTTAATTTTGGAGGCAGTGCTGCGCTTTTATGCAGCTACTGACCAACTCGCCGACCAATTCAGGTCAGCAAATTAGCTCAAAATAGTAAATTCCCAGCTAGCAGCACACATTTGCGTTATTGCTATAGCAAGCATTAACGCCTGCATTTAAATCTAGCGAAACCGGATACGCATGGAAATTGACAAAATATTACCAATATCCAATCACTTAAACCTACTTATTATTTTTTGTCTTTTTCTACTACCGGGGGCACGAAAGGAAACGTACCAAACATATTTTTACTTTGATTTTGCATTTTCTCCTGCATTTGTACAAACAGGGTTTTGCTTTGCTCAATGTAATTACTCATCATGCCTTGCATCATTGGCCCCTGAACATTCATAAACTGTGCCCACATCTCAGGGCTAAACGGTTTTCCCTCATAAAAACCTTTTGAGTTTTCAGTGAGTTTGTTTTGAATATCAATGAACGCCTGAATATTTTTTTCCAGATACGATCCCATCATGCCCTGCATCGCATGGCCGTAATAACGAATAATTTGAGATAACGCCGCGCTGGAAAACATCGGCGTGCCGTTAGATTCTTCTTCCAGGATAATTTGCAGCAAAATACTACGCGTCAAATCTTCATCGCTCTTTGCATCGATTACTGCAAAATCTTCGTTATCGAGAACTAATTGCTTTACATCAGTCAATGTGATGTAAGAACTGGTTTGCGTATCGTATAGGCGACGATTTGGATATTTTTTTATCAAGCGCACCGAAATTTTTTTTGTAGTAGTCATAGGAATTTCCAGTTTATCGCGCATTAACGCATTCACATTAAATAAGTAAAGTTAGCAACCTGACACAATGCATGCCACCGGTCGTAGCACGGTGAGCATACATACTATATTGCGCCAATTGCGCCAAATTGTGGGATTAACAGGTTTATTGCAAAACGACCGGTAGACAAAGACCAACTTCGCAACACGTGCAAGGTTGGTCCAGACAGTCTATTTAGCAACGTGCGCAGATTTTGCCACACGTCACTAAAGTTTTACAGACAACAAAGACAACGAGAGAGAGCAGACGGCTGATTTAGCCTTCGTTCCAACCTTTCGGTCAGACTTACTGCTTACCCCATATGCAGACCACCATTCAGGGAGAAATCCGAACCAGTAGCATAACCGCCTTCTTCCGAAGCAATCCAGGCAATAATCGAAGCGATTTCTTCTGGCTCGCCTAAACGCTTGACTGGAATACCTGAAATGATTTTTTCAAGAACCTCAGGACGAATTGATCGCACCATATCAGTACCGACATAACCAGGCGATACGGTATTCACGGTAACGCCCTTAGTCGCGACTTCTTGCGCCAACGCCATAGT
Organism: Glaciimonas sp. PCH181; assembly: GCF_003056055.1. Taxonomy (NCBI): domain Bacteria; kingdom Pseudomonadati; phylum Pseudomonadota; class Betaproteobacteria; order Burkholderiales; family Oxalobacteraceae; genus Glaciimonas; species Glaciimonas sp. PCH181. The sequence goes on along the minus strand of NZ_PYFP01000001.1, from coordinate 189,283 downwards.
AAAACCGTGAATACCGGCTTTAGCAGTCGAGTAGTTAGTCTGACCAAACTGGCCTTTTTGCCCATTCACCGATGAAATATTAATGATCCGTCCAAAACCCCGGTCGGCCATCCCATCGATAACCTGTTTAGTCACATTGAACAGGGAGTTCAGATTGGTATCAATGACCGCGTCCCAGTCAGACTTAGACATCTTCCGGAACTGCCCGTCACGCGTAATACCAGCGTTATTCACCAGAATATCGACTTCACCAATCTCAGCTTTAACTTTTTCGAAAGCGGCTTTGGTCGACTCCCAATCAGAAACATTGCCTTCAGATGCGTGAATATCAAAACCTTTGCTGCGCATTTCAGCCAACCAACGATCTTTGCGCGTCGAATTTGGACCACAGCCAGCGACCACAGTGTAACCATCTTTGCAAAGACGAGTACAAATTGGGGTCCCAATGCCACCCATTCCACCTGTTACATAAGCAATTCGCTTGGACATTTTGTCTCCTCTTTCAATCAATTAAGAAAAACCGATGCATACAATGCATCGCTGAAACTCCCCTGGGGGATTACTGTGGTGCGGTTACTATTTTTTTAAACAGGTTACGTCAGCGATGAGGAGATTTCTTATTCAGTCAAATTTACTCCGCCCTTACTTTGACGTAACGTCCTGGCGCAGGCTCAATTAATTTATAGGTTGTATTTCCCGGCTTGCGTGGTGCTGCGACTTGTTTGCCACCGTGTTCCGCCAGAAAGCCAGACCACTCGGTCCACCAGCTGCCTGGATGTTCAGTCGCGCCGTCCATCCACTCTTCGGCAGTAACATCAGACTTTGCGTTGGTCCAATAACTACGCTTATTTTTGCTCGGCGGATTAATCACACCTGCAATATGGCCTGATGCACCAAGAACAAAACGATTGCGGTCAGCGTGTTTAGGATTCAGTAAAGTCGTCGATGCGTACGCCGACGTCCATGGCACGATATGGTCTTCACGCGAGGCAAAGATAAATGTCGGCGCAGCAATTTTCCCTAGATCTAATTTCTCACCCGCCACCGTCAATTTGCCAGGCTCCTTCAGCGCATTTTCTAAATACATGTGACGCAGATAATAACAAAACATCGGGCCAGGTAAATTAGTACTATCCGCATTCCAGTACAACAAATCAAAGGCGGTCGGCTCCTCGCCTTTTAGATAATTCGATTCAACATAATTCCAAACCAGATCGTTCGGACGCAAACTAGAAAACGCCGAAGCAAAATCGCGGCCCGGCATTAAGCCGCCATTGCCGATTGCTTTCTCACGCATCTTGATTTGTGCATCATCGATATAAACGTCGAGAACGCCGGTATCGGTGAAATCAAGTAATGCTGTCAACAGGGTCAGACTGGCAACCGGCTTTTCACCGCGTGCATACATGACCGCCAGCGCCGATGACAATATCGTACCGCCAACACAAAAGCCCAATGCGTTGACTTTATCCTGACCTGAAATTTCTTGCGCAACGTGCAGGGCCTTTACGGCGCCCTCTTCGATGTATTGATCCCAAGTTGTTTTCGCGAGCGACTCATCCGCATTGCTCCAGGAAATCAAAAACACCGTATTGCCTTGTTCGACGGCATACCGCACCAGCGAATTTTGCGGTTGCAAATCCATGATGTAAAACTTATTGATACATGGCGGCACGATCAGCAAAGGCCGCTGATGCACAGTCTTGGTCAACGGCGTGTACTGTATTAATTGAAATAAAGCATTCTCGAAAACCACCGCACCTGCGGTCGTGGCAACATCTTTACCAATTTCAAACGCACCCTCATCAGTCTGAGATATTTTGCGTTTTTGCATATCGGCAAGCAAGTGCGTCATCCCGCGGGTTAAGCTCTCACCCTTGGTATCGACAACCAATTGCTGCGCAACCGGGTTGGTTGCCAGGAAATTGCTAGGCGACATAGCGTCAACCATTTGCTGTATCGCAAAGCCAATTTTGCGCCTGGTTTTTGCTGGCGCATCGACTGCATCGACCAGCGCGGTCAAATAGTGACCATTCAGCAAATACACGGCAGCATTAAATGCGTGCATCGGATTAGCCAGCCACGCCGCCCCATTAAAACGTTTATCCGCGAGCGCTGGCGTGCGAGCCGCCAATGCGTCTTGCCACAATGCGGTAAGTTTCTCTGTGTATTCGGTTTGTAATTTTTGCAGTATTGCCGGTTCAAGCTTGATACCAAGGTCATTCAAAGCGCCATCCGGAATGCCAGCAGCGCCGAACGATGCTGCGCCAGGAGGCTGAAACCACGACAACCACTTATTGGGATCGCCCATCTGCGCCATGTCCGCTGGAAAATTACTTGGAAAATTTAGCGGCAAATTTTTAGAAAACTGCTCCAACATTTGCTGTGACGCTTGCGATAACGATGCGGGGTCGAAATGAGGAAATTTGGGAGTATTCATGCGGGTACCGTTGATTTCGCGTATGGTGCTGGTCTGTGCTGGGCTGTGATGGTCTATGCTGAATCGTCTAAAAGTCTATTTTTATATATGTATATTGTCGCCATCGCCTGGATTTACGTCGTCTTTATGATGGCAATCACCGAACAAACGGCTACTGCCGGAGTCATGACATTCCTGCTGTACGGCGTGTTTCCTTTGACAATTGTTTTATACCTGATCGGCACACCGCAACGCAAGAGAAATCGACAAAGAGCTGAACAACGTAGAAGGATGCTTAACCAGGCCGAAGCAGGCCAAGTAGAAAATCCCGAAACGAATGATCCGGATCACCATTCCGCTACAAAAAAAACGGAACAAACATCTGACAGCATAGCTGAAAAATAATAGCTGAAAGTTATTATTTTAGCCAGATCAATGAAGCCATCCGACCGGTCACCTGCTGGCGTCGGAAAGAATAAAACCGCTGATCGCTGACGGTACAAAAACCGCCACCATAAACGCGCTGCACGCCAGCCTCTTGTAACGCGATCCGCGCCAGGCTGTAGATATCCGCCAGATATTTGCCTGAGCGCGCAGCAATCGGCACAAATGCGGACTCAGTTTGTTGCAGAATATCTTCCGATGCTTGCCGCGCCCGCGCAGCAGCCATGAACGCGGTCAACACGTCAGTGCCCACCTCAAATTGTTGCGAACCGATAGCAGGGCCAAGCCACGCCATAATCTCTCCAGCCCCTGCGTCACGCATGCGAGCGACCGTACTTTCCAGTACACCGCCGACTAAACCACGCCAACCGGCGTGCGCAGCGCCAACTACCCGACCATCCACATCGCAAAACAATACCGGCAAACAATCTGCGGTCTGCACCACACAAACGACTCCCGACTGAGTTGAGATTGCAGCATCCGCCTCAACCCCGCTCTCCACAGCAGCAGCATCTACAACATTAATGCCGTGCACCTGGGTCATCCATATTGGCGCAGTCGGTACAAATGGCAACAACAACGCCCTGTTGCGCTCTACGTCTGAGAGCGCGTCACCCACGTGCGCACCGAGATTTAGGCCACTGCCGCCGCTTCCATCATCGTAAGGAGACTGACTAACACCGCCTTGTCGGGTAGTTACCAAAGCACCGACATGAGAAGGTGCGTCGATCCAGTCGGGAATAATAAGATTCATAAATAAGTCTTCTCGGGAATTTGCAGAGCCTAGAAAAAAGGACACAAGAAAATATTGTGTCCTTACAAAAATTTACTCTGGCGCAGAAATACCGGCACGTGTGATCAAGTCGGCAAAGTCCGGCGGCAGCGGTGTGAACCACTCACAATGTTCACCGGTCGATGGATGCTGCAAGCCCAGACGTGTCGCCTGCAAAGCCTGGCGCGGAAACGCTGGCATCAGATGCTGCTTGCCGTATAACGTATCCCCCACCAAAGCGAAACCAATCGACAACATATGCACGCGAATTTGATGGGTTCGGCCAGTTTCCAGGCGACAACGCATCAGACTTACCGGACGGCCATCCAATACGCCGCTTTGCAACCGCTCATAATGTGTCACCGCTGTTTTAGCAGTCAGACTTTCTGATACGGCCATCTTGATCCGATCGCGTGGATGACGCGCCATCGCAGCATCGATCGTCCCGTTTAGTTGTGGCGTACCCCACACCAGCGCCAAGTATTGCCGCTGCACGGTCCGCGCAGCCAGTTGGCGGACCAGATCAGTCTGCGACTCTAACGTCTTCGCCACCACCATCAACCCGCTAGTATCTTTATCCAATCGATGAACAATTCCGGCCCGTGGCACGCCACCCAACTCAGGCCAGCGAAATAGCAGACCGTTTAACAGCGTTCCCGACCAGTTACCGGCGGCAGGATGCACCACCAATCCGGCCGGTTTATCGATGACGATAATATCGTCATCCTCATACACCACTGCAAGCGCCATGGATTCCGGCGTGTACGCGTGTTCATCCGGCGCTGGTTGCGGCAAGACAATCACCGTCTCATCGCCAAAGGCAATCATTTTAGTCGTGGCAACCTTGCCATCGACGCTAACGTGCCCCGCTTCCATCCATTGCTGGATGCGACTACGGGAATATTGGGGAATTTGACTCGAAATTACCTTGTCGAGTCGGGTTCCGCACACCTCCGGCGTCAATTCCAGCACAATTGGGGCAGCGCTATTTACCGCTACCTCAATTTCTTCGCTATCATCGATATCGGCTTCAAATTCTGTTTCCGTAGGGTTTTCAGCCAAATTTGGCTTTGTAAATGACGTCACTGCAAGTCCCATCGGCTATAATCAATCAATTGTTTACACGCATTCTTGCGAACCACCATGCAAAAAAAACTCTCCACACTAGCTGCTGTCGCATTCGCTCTCTCATTATCGGCATGTGGCCTATTGCCCGACAAGGTCGATGAAACCGCAAACTGGTCTGCGCCCAAATTATACTCGGAGGCCAAGGATGAAATGAGTAGTGGTGGTTACGATAAGGCAATTTCATTATTTGAGAAGCTTGAATCACGCTATCCATTCGGTACCTACGCCCAGCAAGCACAGATGGATATTGCCTATGCGCATTATCGTCAAGGTGAGCAACCTGAGGCGCTTGCATCTATCGATCGCTTCATTAAATTGCATCCAAATCATCCAAACGTAGACTATATGTACTACCTTCGTGGTCTGGTCAACTTCAATGACAAGGTCAGCATATTCGATTTTCTGTCGAAAGAAGACGCTTCTGAACGCGATCCAAAGGCCGCCCGCGATGCTTTTGACGCCTTCAAGCAAGTTGTTCAGCGCTTCCCGGACAGTACTTATGCACCAGATTCGCTGGTTCGCATGAAATATCTAGTCAATGCGATGGCGCAATATGATGTCCACGTAGCGAACTATTATTTCCGCCGTGGTGCTTATATCGCTGCTGCAACAAGGGCACAAAGTGCCGTTCAGGAATATCGCGACGCGCCTGCCGTCGAAGAAGCTCTATACATCATGGTGCGCTCTTATGATGCGTTGGGTATGAAAGAATTACGGGACGATGCAGCACGCGTTCTGCAAAAAAACTACCCGAATAGTGTTTATTACAAAGGTGGCCCCGCTAAAAAACGTACTTGGTGGAAAATCTGGGAAACAAACCCTACCTAAGACGCCTAATGACAAAAGCCTCGCATCGCGAGGCTTTTTTTATTATTGATTTATTACTGATCCGCTTTTAAGGCAATATCTGCTAAGCGGACCGATACAAAGATAAAACCTTAGAAACTAACCGTCAGGCGATTGACGATTGCGTCAGCGCCGCCGCATTGGCCCATTCAATGCGATGCAGGCTTTGCAAAAATTGTTGCGTGGCCGCCTCCCAGGAATAGGTCAGCGCATGTGCCCGGACTTGTTCACGATCCAGTTGCAACGCCTTTTTACAGGCGCGCGTCAAATCAAGGTCCAGACTGCCGGAGCGACCGTCTGCCACTACATCAATCGGCCCACTCACCGGATAGGCGGCTACGGGCACACCACAAGCCATTGCCTCCAGCATTACCAAGCCAAAAGTATCAGTATGACTAGGAAATACCAGCACATCTGCACAGTTGTAATAAGCACTTAATTCCTGATGTGATTTATTCCCCAAAAACTGCGCATCTGGATAACGTTGCTGTAATTCTTCACGCATGGGGCCATCGCCAATAATCCATTTACTGCCCGGCAACTCTGCCTCCAAAAATGCTGCAATATTTTTTTCAATCGCAATTCTCCCTACATACAAATACAACGGCCCCGTAATATTTGCACGTCCCTGCTCCATGGGACGAAATCGCACGGTGTCCACGCCCCTTCCCCATAACGCCAGTTGCCGAAATCCACGCGCTGCCAGCGTCTGCAATACCTGCGGGGTCGGCACCATCACGGACTTCGATGGGCCATGGAACCAGCGCAGCCAACGATACGTCAGCGCCATCGGCAATAGCGCACGCGCACTCAGATACTCGGGAAAGCGAGTGTGATAGGCAGTAGTAAAACCGATCCGATGACGCAGACAAAAACGCCGCGCAGCCAAACCCATCGGCCCCTCGGTTGAGATATGTATGCAATCCGGCTGGAACCCGCGCAACATCGCTGCCACACGGGCATAGGGTTTATAAGCCAGTCGAATTTCCGGATAAGTAGGACAGGCAAAAGTCGCTGCATCATCCGGGCTGATTAACAGCACCTCGTGGCCATCGTTACGTGAGCAACGGCAGGTTTCCTGCAAAGTATTCACGACGCCATTAATTTGAGACGGCGCAGCATCCGTTACGATGGCAATTCGCATAACTCTCCAACGTTGCTGCTAGTGACGGCGTGGGGATGTCCCATTATTTCTTGCCAGGTGACCAATCGCAATGCGCCGCTGGCGTCTTCCACCAACGCCGATAAACTCTCTACCCAATCACCATCATTGCAATAGATAATCCCATTGATATTCCGCATTTCCGGCTTGTGAATATGGCCGCAAATAACCCCATCCAAGCCACGCTTAGCGGCTTCTGCAGCCAATGCATCTTCAAACGAAGAAATATAATTCACCGCATTTTTTACTTTGAGCTTTAAGTATTGCGACAATGACCAATACGGTAAACCCGCCCGTGCACGCCAGCCATTGAACCACTGATTAAACTTCAAAATCACGGTGTACAAACTATCACCGACATAAGCCAGCCATTTAGCGCAAGCAATCACACCGTCAAAACGATCACCATGCAGCACCAGAAACCGTTTTCCTCTGGCGGTCGTATGGACCAACTCGTCGCGAATTTTGATGCCGCCAAAGTCCAGATCGATGAATTGCCGTACAGCTTCATCGTGATTACCGGGAACGAATATCACTTCGGTTCCTTTACGCGCTTTCTTCAACACCGTCTGCACAACATTGTTATGCACCTGATCCCAGTACCAGCGCCGCTTTAGCTGCCAGCCATCGACAATATCACCCACCAGATAGAGCGTCTCTGATTCAGTCGCCCGTAAAAACTCAAGCAAACGGGCGGCCTGACAGCCAGTTGTTCCCAGATGAACATCAGAAATCCAGATCGTGCGAAAACGGATTGGCTCACGCTTGAGCGCCGTCCCGGTTCTGGAAAGCTCTCTACTCAGAAAGTGATCGGCGGGCTTCATACAGACCTCATCTCTTTACGATAATGACGCGCATACCGACTGTCCAGTCGGGCTAACGGCAGCAACAAGAAAAAATCTGCGGAGTGGAAATCAGGGTCCCAGGCCGGTTCTCCACATACCCAGGCACCGCTGCGTAAATAGCCTTTTAGCAATGGCGGCATTTGCGGCACGTGACCGGCCTCGCGTTCATACACAGGGAACGGCGTGTGCGGCGTGACACGGTATTCGGCTGGAGCAAAATTGTCGTCATTTAATGCGTGATACAGCGCGGCTGCATTGTGCCCGCCATCTGCCAAACTCACGCTGACGCAGCCCATCAAATACTCGCAGCGTTCGCGGCGCATATATGCGGCCAGCCCTGCCCACAAAAGCATGATGACGCTACCGCTACGATAATCCGGGTGTATGCAAGCACGTCCTGCCTCTGCAATACAGCCACGCAAATGGTTAAGGCGACTTAAATCGAATTCTTTTTCGGAGTAATAAGTCCCCATGCGCCGAGCGGCATGCGGACTCATCACGCGATAGGTTCCCACCACGCGTAAGGTTTTATTGTCACGGACAATCAGATGATCGCAATATGCGTCAAACTCATCGCTATCAAGGCCGTCCGCGTTAACCAACGCCGACAAACTAAATGCCTCAATAAAAACCTTATACCGCAGGCGCTGTACTTCGCGTATTTCTTCCTGCGTGGTGGCGAGACTCACCGTTAATTTAGAGAGTTGCGGGTTTGCATCGCCAGGGATCGTCAGTAATCGCATGCATTGTCCTTTTCAAATTTTGACAACGCCAGACTAACGAGCGATTACTTCAAGAAAATGACAGATTTATGTCGATTTGATGACCATGCAACAAAGCGCTTTGGTGCGCGATCGTGTCCTCGCCTCGGACTTACGGATCACTACCCGCCGGGTTATTGAGTTATCTACAATTTTTCTCTGGCTGTTGCGATAGACCGCGATCAATCAAAAGAGTCCACGCCATTTTCGAACAAATCCCCTTGCGAGACGGTATGGCGTTCTGTCGATGCACTTTTTTTCTCTAGCGTACTAACGCGTACGCCGAGCAATCGCAGCCTTTGATGCAATGAAATTCGCCGCAGGCATTCACCGGCCGCCTTTCTGACCGCATCGGCGTCGTCGATCGCAAATGGCAGCGTGACGTCACGGGTTACCGTGCTGAAATCGGTAAATCGTAATTTAATGCCTACGGTCCGCCCGACATAACCTTTGCGCTGAAGATCTCCGGCAAGCCGTGTGCATAGCTTTGTAAATATCTCCGTCAGCGTTGGGCGATCAGCGACGGCATGCAAATCTCGCTCGAAGGTTGTTTCGCGACTAATCGATTTTGGTTCGGAATACGTCACGACCTGGCGGTCATCTATTCCATGCGAGACATTTTGCAACCAGGCAGCATAAGTGCGTCCGAACGTTTCCTGAAGTATACTGGGATCGGCATTCGCCAACTCTGCAATCGTACGGATATCGATCAGTGCTAATTTCTCAACTGCTTTGGGGCCGATGCCATTGATTTTGCTTACCGGCAAAGGCCATATCCGTGTTGTTACGTCGGCCAATGTCAGAATGGTTAAGCCATTCGGTTTTTCAAGGTCGGAACAAATCTTGGCAAGCAGCTTATTTGGCGCAACGCCAATCGAACAAGAAAGCCCGGTAGCGTCATTTACCGCTTTTTTGATGCGTAACGCAAGGTCGGTGACGCTTTGAAATGCATCGATCTGTTCGCTAAGATCAATGTAAATTTCATCAATACCGCGATCTTCTATGTGCGGGGCGACACTCGCTACAGCCTGCTTAAATAGTCTTGAATAATACCGATAAGCATCAAAATCAGTCGGCAAAAGAACCGCGTCAGGCGCAAGCTTTGCGGCCTTCATGATTCCCATCGCAGAAAAAATACCTAAAGCGCGTGCCTCATAGGTGGAAGTCGTAATCACGCCACGACCAACGTAATGTCGCAACGTTGAATAGCGACGGCTGCCATCGGCCTGCATGACCGGTTGATGATCAGAACCTGCGCCGATTGCTACGGCGCGGCCACGCAAATCCGGATAGCGCAATAACTCCACCGAAGCGTAAAAAGCATCCATATCGAGGTGAGCGATATAGCGCGATTTATCGCTAGATTCGGCTGACTCCTGGACCGCAACTTCAGACATGATCGACGTTATTTCCGGCAAAATTTAGACCGCGAGGCCATTAACAGGATGTGGCTGAACACGCTGCTCGTGCTGTTGTAGTTCTCGCCGCCAATTACGCAGGCCAATAACGGCAAGCACGATGAATAGCCCATATAGCCCTGCCGTTAACTGCAAATCCTTGTAAATATATACGCCGATATAAATGATATCGACAGCAATCCACAACCACCAGTTAGCGATATATTTACGCGCCATCCAAAACTGCGCTACCAGACTAAAACTGGTCAGTGCGGAATCCAGCCAAGGGATATGCGCATCGGTAAATCGGGCCATAACATAGCCTAACAAGACGCTTCCCACAGCGCCAATCACCAGACCGATGCACCAGCCAACAACCGACAAGCGCTGTGGCAAAATATGGTGACTATCGACATTTTGCGACGGCGTTTCTATCTTTTTTGAATGCGTCCAGGTCCACCAACCATACAATTGCATGATGGCAAATATCAATTGCAATAACAAATCGGAATACAGTTTGGCATCAAAGAAAATCCGCGCATACAGCAACACCGATGCCAGCCCGATTGGCCAACACCATATATTGCGACGTGCGGTCAGCCAGACTGCCAATGCACTGACAATGACTGCGATTATTTCCAATGCGGACATTTTTTTCCTTAGGGATATTGGCAACGTGGCCAGACCAGCTTCAATCTCGATTTAGCGCTTATATCGATTTTGTATATGCATTAACAATCGTCGTCCGGCTGCGCTATTAAACCATTCTGCATGACCTAACAAATACGTATCGTAAGCCACAGCGGCGTTCTCCGCTGAGCCTTGCACGCCATAAAAGTAGGCCAACTCCGATAGGGCAAACTCCACATGCGCCAGTGGTAGCATCGCGGTGATCGCCGCCACATCATAAGCTGACAATGGCGTAAACGCATCATAGCCGTCAAGTAAAGCATCGAGCTGGTCAAAATGGATCAGACCATCGTTCGCCGATGCACCCTCAGCGGCTTGCGGTAACTTCAACCATTCGACAATATTGGTAACAATCGCAATCGCCAAATCATAGACGGCGCAAGTTTTATCGCACAGCCCAAAATCCAGTATCGTCGCCACTTGCGCGAAGTGACCATTTTCTGCCACATCCAATTCGCGCCATAACAAATTCGAGGCGTGCCAATCGTTATGCGTCCATAGCGGCACAAGATTTTTCAATAGCGGTTGCAACTGCGCATGAAATGGCATCAATACCCGTGTCACATCCTCGCGCCAAGGCCGCTGCGCCAGATAGCTTGCCAAGCCAGGACGTACATCGATATAACGCTGCATTTCACCCATTGGATCATCGCTGTTAAAGACAGAAAATCCGGATACCAGCAATGTCGCCGTGCGCACAGGCGCCTCGTAATTGGCGGCAGCCTGATGCATCTGCGCCAGTGCACGGCCTGCTGCATTCGCATGCTCGGTAAGCAGAAACGGCGTCCAGGAAAAGGCATCGCGATACAAATCAGCGCCCTGCGCCAATCGGTGTACTTCCACCGTCCAGCCTTCGTCAGCAATGACCGTTGCGCCATGCCGATCAGCCAACGCCACGCTAACAGCAGGCCCATCGTCAGGTAAATGCAACGCCAAATGAGCGATAAAGCGATGCTCTTCCAGCAGATCATCAACGCTGCGGATTGCCTTTATCAGGCGCTTAACAAACAGCAAGCCAGTGCTAGTCTCCACCACGCAGGCGCTGGAAAACGGACGGGGGCTATACCATGTCAGTCGCTTCACCTCGCCAACTTGCGGATAACGCTCTAACAGACGCCGCACTTCATCCAGCGTTAAGGGCGGCCAGCTAGGCAGTACTTCCTCCGTACCAAGGCCATGCGCCAGACCACCAACCGGGGATGACGCGCTATCGTTGTCCAAAGTATTGTCCAAATCGCTTAGAAATCATACTGCACTGACAAGCGCGCAGTACGTGGCGCGCCCAGATGTAAATAACCGTCGCCCAAATATTCTCCGACGTCTTTCCAGTATTGTTTATTGAGTAAATTATCGATGCTCAGGCGAAGTACTGCTTTATGCCCAGACAACGATGTTCCGTAACGCAAACCCGCATTAAACACATAGAATGCAGGCACATCAACGTCACCAGCCCGGGTCGCCGCCTTGCGCCCGCTATAGTCCAATCCACCCAGCAAATTCAGTCCGGCAACGCCCGGCACCGAATAATCCGCATACACGCTGCCACGCAAACGCGGCACATTAATGGCTTGATGACCATCGTAAGCAGGCGTCCCGGTATCGGTCGCAATCGCTTGCGTCGCAGCCAGACTAGCCGTCAATCGCAAGCGTTTAGTGATTTGTCCGACCGCCCCCAGCTCCAGCCCTTTATTGGTTTGCGTCCCTTGCTGAACATACGCAATATCAGCGCCTTCCGGCTTAGGATATTCGTAGGGCTTGGTCATCTGAAATATCGCCGCGTTCAGCATTAGTTGATCGCTGACCTCAAACTTGATACCGGCTTCAATCTGACGAGATACCGTTGGCGGCAAAAATTCCAGCGGGTTAATCGTCGCCCAAAAAGGCGCTTGCCCGCCCATCGTCAGACCTTTGCTATAGCTGGTATACAGGGTCATCGCGTTTTGCGGCTTATAGATCAGCGCCAATTGCGGCAAGACCATCGATTTATCGGTTGTGCGCGTAGTCGCCCCGGTGTCATCAAATGCACGCTCTCGCAACCAGACCTGACGCGCACCGACTTGCACCTGCCAGCGGTCGCTCAGTTGTACCCGATCCATGGCGAACAAGCCTTGCTGGCGACTATCGAGTCGAAGGGTAGAGGCGCTCGGCGTATCAGGAGATGGTGCAAACACCAGCGGGGTCGGGTTATAAATATTATCGCTACCCACATATTCGTTGACGCCATCGCTCAAACTCACGGTCCGGCGAAAACTGCTGGCACCGAACGTCAGATCATGCCGCATCCCGGCGAGATTAATTTTTCCCTGCAACACCGCCTGGACTTGATCGTTGCGCCGCGTATCGTTAGGAAAACGATAGTCGTAAATATCAAAATCGCCATTCGCGCTGAAATACTGCGGCGGCGTCCCCCCTGCGGCGCAACTACTTACATAAAAACAGCCATACGGAAACGTCGAATTATCATCGATAATTACCCTGCTCCGACTAACGGCGAGGGAAGCATGCCAGTCTGGATTCAAATCCACATCGAGACGCATATTCATATTCAGCGAGTCAATCGTTACAGGCTTATCCCAAGGCTGACCGCCCAACAAACGGGAAGGTGAAACATTGCTCGGAACGACAGTACCGCCGAGTAATTGATAACCCGGCACCGAACGTTGCTGGCGATGCTGATCTTCGATATTAAATTGCAGCGTAGCGGAAGGTGAAATAATCCAGTCCGCCGCCACTGAGACAAAATTGCGATCACCGTCAGCGCCATTGACGTAGGTATTGATACCCTCGTGCGCGGCATTCACGCGTATGCCGAACTGCTTTTGCGCACCAAATAGCGTACCGACATCCGCCGCCATATAACGCGACCCGTTCGAGTCGGTTCCCAGCGTAATCGAGCGCACGTCAGCCGGACGTTTACTGACATAATTAATCAGCCCGCCCGGCGCACCCAAACCGCCCTGCAAGCCAGCCAAGCCCTTCAATACTTCCACACGTTCCTTATTTTCCAGCGCCACATTTTGTTCACCCGAAATCGTCATACCATCCAGTTGGTAACTCGACGCCAAATCCAGCGGAAAACCCCGAATGCTGAAGTTTTCGTAATAACCTAAAGGCGTGTAATTGTTATCGACTGACGCATCGTTGCGCAGCACCTCGCTCAATAAACGCGATTGCTGATCATCCATTTGACTACGCGTAATCACCGAAATCGATGCTGGCGTATTCAACAAAGCAGCGCTACCAAAAGTACCGACAGCCGCCGATTTAGCCTTATAACTGTCGTTGGCCTCCCCGCCAGCCTTTACCGTCACCAACGGTAACTCAGCGGTCTGAGCCGTGTTGTTTTCTGCATAAGTAGCGCCAGCAGCAACTGCCGACGAAGCTGCAACCAATATGGTGAGCAGTTTTCTTGCAAAAGGTAACGGGGCATTGATCTTGTTAGGAGCGGAGAGATTTTTTATCGTTGTCATGTTGATGTTGCTTAAATGCATACAAATTTAGTAGAAATAGGAGGCAATGCCGCAGATACCAAGGGATCTTTATCAGGCGCACGTCGCTTTTTGCGTATTTATCGTTGGTTCGTGGTGTGTCTGTTTTTTATTCTTCAGTATTAAATACACAACTAATATTCTTGCCCGAATCCGCATTGATGCAGGTAATGCGCAGCCTGAATTAACGTCTGGGCTGGCATTATCCTTCGAACCAAAGAGTTGTGAGAAAAACGATTGAAATTGAAGATGAACTGTGGCTTTTTTATACTTTTAGAGCACCTAAGATAAAGTTATCCTGACAGTTTGTCCGTTTGTTCCCTGCGATAGTATTTCCTGGAAATACGAGAGGACATGGTTAAAACTCAAGGAAAACCCCAGCGGCGTCACGTCTGGATAATTTAGTCGCTTAAGCGTGCAAAATTTGGCTATGAAACGCCAGATGATCTTCCATAAACGTCGAAATAAAATAATAGCCGTGATCGTAGCCAGCATGGCGACGTAATGTTAGCGGTTGTCCGGCTTGCTGGCACGCTGCTTCGAACTTTTCCGGCAGTAGTTCTGCAGCAAGAAATTGATCGCTTAAACCCTGATCGATCAAAATACCTTGGGGAAATGGTGCGCGCGATTTTTCCATCAGCGCAGTGGCATCGTACTGCTGCCAGTCAGACTGATCCACACCCAGATATTGACCAAACGCTTTTTGTCCCCACGGGCATTGGCTTGGCGCTGCAATCGGCGCAAAAGCTGAGACCGAACGATAAATGTCCGGGTTGCGCAATGCCAGCGTCAATGCGCCGTGGCCGCCCATCGAATGACCGAATATGCCGATGCGATCAGCGTTTGCTGGGAATGCACTTAAGATCGTTTGGCGTAGTTCATGCACCAGATACGAATACATCCGAAAATGCGTAGACCACGGACTTTGCGTAGCATCGAGATAAAAGCCTGCACCATTCCCGAAATCCCAACGATCTGCAACCCCATCAATACCCGTGTTACGCGGACTGGTATCCGGCGTTATCAGCATGATGCCGTGCGCCGCAGCATAGCGTTGGGCACCCGCTTTGATCATGAAAGTTTCCTCAGTGCAAGTCAAACCTGCCAGAAAAAATAATACTGGCACTGGCCCGGCGCTTGCCTGCGGCGGTTGAAACACCGAGAACTGCATCGGCAAACCGATTTCTTTCGAAACATGCCGATAAAATCCTTGCTTGCCACCAAAGCAGCCATGTTCGCTGATGCACTCAATCGTCATGACCTTAGAACTCCACCACTGAACGAATTGATTCGCCGCTCTTCATCAAATCGAAACCTTCGTTAATCCGCTCTAACGGCAATTTGTGCGTGATCAGATCGTCGATGTTCAATTTGCCTTCCATGTACCAGTCGACAATTTTCGGAACATCGGTTCTGCCACGCGCACCGCCAAATGCAGAGCCTTTCCAGACCCGCCCGGTGACTAGCTGAAATGGCCGTGTACTAATTTCCTGGCCCGCCGCCGCGACCCCGATCACGATAGATTGACCCCATCCTTTATGGCAGCATTCCAGCGCCTGCCGCATGGTATTGACGTTACCGATACACTCAAAACTGTAATCCGCCCCGCCGTCGGTCAGACCGATAATCGCATCCACCACGTTTTCTACTTTGCTTGGATTGATAAAGTGCGTCATCCCAAATTTTCTAGCCATCGCCTCACGCGCCGGGTTCAAATCGACGCCGATAATTTTGTCTGCGCCGACCATGCGTGCGGCCTGAATTACGTTCAGACCAATGCCGCCAAGACCAAACACCACCACGTTCGCACCAGCTTCTACTTTGGCCGTAAACAAGACGGCACCGACGCCGGTAGTCACGCCGCAACCGATGTAGCAAACTTTATCGAATGGCGCGTCTTTACGAATTTTGGCTAAGGCAATTTCCGGCACTACGATGTAGTTGGAGAATGTAGACGTGCCCATATAGTGAAAAATAGGCTTGCCATCAATCGAGAAACGACTCGTCGCATCGGGCATTAATCCTCGTCCCTGCGTGGAGCGGATCGACTGGCATAAATTGGTTTTTTTCGATAGACAAAATTTGCATTCGCGACACTCTGGGGTATAGAGCGGAATGACGTGATCATCCTTCTTCAGACTTTTAACACCCGGCCCGACGTCCACGACGATCCCTGCGCCTTCATGACCCAGAATAGCTGGAAAGATGCCCTCTGGATCAGCGCCAGACAACGTGTAGTAATCGGTATGGCAAATGCCGGTGGCCTTGATTTCGACCAACACTTCGCCTTCGCGCGGACCGCCAAGCTCGACTTCTTCTATCGTCAATGGTTGTCCGGCTTTCCAGGCAACAGCTGCTTTGGTTTTCATGTTTATTCCTTTGACGTTGACTTACGTTAAGACTTTGCGCGCCGATGCATCAGCGCTATTCACCGGCGTCGCGTATTTTATTGAGCGCATCATCAATCCGCTCGACACCGATCACGGTTAAACCTTCAATTTTTTGTTTCGGCACATTTGATTTAGGAATTACCGCAATGGAAAAGCCTAATTTTGCGGCTTCACGCAGACGCTCCTGACCACGCGGTGCTGGTCGAATTTCGCCCGCTAACCCCACCTCGCCAAACACCACTAATCCGCGCGGCAATGGTTTGTTACGCATCGACGAATTGATCGCTAACAATACTGCCAAATCAGCCGCAGGCTCGGTAATTTTTACGCCGCCGACAGCGTTAATAAAGACATCCTGATCAAACGCTGCAATGCCTGCATGCCGATGCAAGACGGCCAGCAACATCGCGAGACGATTTTGATCCAGACCGACCGACAAACGACGCGCATTTGGCGCATGCGACGCATCGACCAACGCCTGAATTTCTACCAACAAGGGCCGCGTACCTTCTTGCGTCACCATCACACATGAACCGGCGACCGCAACATCATGCTGCGATAAAAATAAGGCAGAAGGATTAGACACGCCCTTCAGGCCTTTTTCTGTCATGGCAAACACGCCCAACTCATTAACGGCACCAAAGCGATTTTTGACGGCGCGCACCAGACGAAAACTGGAATGCGTATCGCCCTCAAAGTACAACACCGTATCGACGATATGCTCCAAAACCCGCGGTCCGGCTAACGCGCCCTCTTTGGTGACATGGCCGACCAGAATCATCGTGATGCCCGATTGCTTGGCGACACGCGTCAATTGCGCAGCGCATTCGCGCACTTGCGCAACAGATCCGGGAGCAGAAGACAAAGCGTCGGAATAGACCGTTTGAATGGAATCGATGACCACGACTTCTGGTTTATGCTCGACCAAGGTATTAAGAATTTTTTCTAGCTGAATTTCGGCTTGCAGCTTCAAGTCTTTGGCATCTACCGCCAGGCGCTTACCGCGCATGGCGATTTGCGCGCCAGATTCTTCACCACTGACGTACAACACTTTTTTGACGCGGGATAGATTCGCCAGTGCTTGCAATAACAGGGTGGATTTACCGATACCGGGATCGCCACCAATCAGCACCACGCCGCCTGCCACTAATCCGCCGCCGAGTACCCGATCGAACTCTTCGATGCCGGTGCCAAAGCGTGGCACATCAATCGCGTCGATTTCCGACAAGCTGACTACCGGTGCCGTTTGCGCCAATCCCTGATGCTGATTTGAGAAGCGATTGCCACCACCTACATCAACGATAGTTTCTACCAGTGTGTTCCATTGACCGCAAGCCGGACATTGTCCTGTCCATTTATTGGCAACGCCGCCACATTCAGTGCAGGTGTAATTGGTTTTTGCTTTGGCCATCAGTATCGGATTCGTTTCCATCAAAAATTAACAACATTGACCGTTGCTTACGGCATAACCAAATAAGTGCAAAAACATTGACGCAGCGTTATGCGCCGCGTCAATGCCAAACTAAATATCAGATTTCGACCATTTTTACCCGTGGCGCAACTGCGCATAACAACTCGTAACCGATCGTCCCCGCCGCATGCGCTACGTCATCGACAGACAGGCCATCTCCCCACAGCAAGACCTTACTACCAACCCGTACGTTCGGAATGTGGGTCAAATCAACCGAAAACATATCCATTGAGACTCGCCCTACAGTACCTGTGCGCACGCCATCGACCACCACTGGTGTGCCGGTTGGTGCATGACGCGGGTAACCGTCAGCATATCCGCAAGCGACTACGCCGATAACCATCGGCTCCTGGGCAACAAAACGGCTACCGTAACCAATGGCTTCACCGGTGGCGATTTTTTGAATACCAATAATCTCGCTGGTCAATGTCATTGCCGGGCGCAATCCGAATGATTCAGCAGTCTGACCGCCCGGCGTAGCCCCGTAGAGCATGATACCCGGCCGCACCCAATCCGAACGTAACTCCGGATGCATTAGATCAACGGCAGAATTGGCAGTGCTACGCTCACCGGGCAGGCCGGCAACGCCCTTCTCAAAACGCGCCATTTGTTCTTGCAGCGGCAACCCGGGATTTTGCGCATCGTCAGCATTGGCAAGATGGGTCATTAACGTGATATTGCCAATCTCTGGCAACGCACGCAAGCGCGTATAAGCAGCGCGAAAGGCTTCTGGCGGAAAACCAAGACGATTCATGCCGCTGTTCATTTTAAGGTGCACGTTTAACTTAAAAGAACGCGGCTGGGATGGCAAAATTTGTTCAAGCAAATCAATCTGCTCACCACAGTGCACCGCCGTTTCAAGCTGAGCCGCGATGACCGCATCCAGATCGGCAGTGTCAAAAAATCCTTCTAATAGCAAAATTGGTTTTTCCCAGCCGAGTTCACGCAACCGCAGGGCATAATCCGGCTCGACCAACGCCAGACCATCCGCGGCGGCAAAGCCGCGCAGCCCGCGCTCCAAGCCATGGCCGTAAGCATTAGCCTTTAATACTGCCCAGACTTTAGCATTTGGCGCACGCGCTTTCGCAACTTGCAGGTTATGTTGAAGAGCGGAAATATCAATGGTGGCGATGATTGGCCTTGGCATAAGAATAGCTTTAGCAGATAGTTGGAATGAGTTGGTATTTTACCGGATGCGACGCCAACGCGAATCGCCGAATCCCATTCAAGCGCAACAAAATCCGATCAAGTGCCATTAAATTACGCATGCCCAATCAGTCTGAAAGCATTGGCCGCACCTTACGCACAGCGATTTGAAATGCAGCGCGCCATAAATTTGGGTTAGCGATATTTTCATGGTATAAAGCAGGCCGGAGACATTGAGTTACTGTTCAAGATGCGGATGAATCGCGGTTTTTATACCATTATGGCGGCGCAATTTTTTTCGTCGTTGGCTGATAACGCCCTGCTTATTGGGGCGATTGCATTATTGATAGAAATGTCGTCGCCGACCTGGATGACGCCATTACTCAAACTGTTTTTTGTCTTGTCTTACGTGCTTTTAGCACCTTTTGTCGGCGCGTTCGCCGATTCGCTGCCAAAAGGCCGCGTTATGTTCTGCACCAACTTAATTAAGATTTTGGGTTGCGTGATGATGTTCTTCAGTATTCACCCGTTGCTGTCTTACGCGATGGTGGGCTTCGGCGCTGCGGCATATTCCCCTGCAAAATACGGCATTCTGACTGAACTATTACCCCCTGAAAAACTCGTCGCCGCGAATGGCTGGATCGAGGGTTTGACGGTCTCATCCATTATTCTTGGCACCGTAATGGGCGGCTCACTAGTCAACCCGCATGTCTCTTCTGTGCTGTTAACGCTGCATGTGCCGGTGCTGAACTGGAGTCCGAATACTCCCACCCAGGCAGCGTTAAGCGTTATCGCCATACTGTATATAATCGCCGCCATATTCAATCTAAAAATCCCTGATACGGGTGTCCGCTATCCCCACCAAGAACGCAATCCAATCAAACTTGTAGCCGATTTTGCAAAATGCAATGCCATTTTGTGGAAAGACAAGCTAGGACAAATCTCTCTCGCAGTCACAACGCTATTTTGGGGTGCAGGGGCAACTCTCCAATTTATTGTATTGAAATGGGCTGAAAAATCACTCCATATGCCGCTCGACAAGGCCGCCATTCTGCAAGGCGTCGTCGCCGTTGGCGTGGCTATTGGATCGATTACAGCGGCGCGCATCGTGCCATTGAAGAAGTCGCTGTCAGTGATGCCGATGGGTATTGTGATGGGTTTAGTCGTCATGTCGATGACGTTAGTCCATTCAATTTGGGTAGCCTACCCCTTGCTGGTACTGATCGGCGCTTTGGCTGGCTATTTTGTGGTTCCGATGAACGCGCTACTTCAGCATCGGGGCCATGTCCTGATGAGTGCGGGCCACTCAATCGCAGTACAAAATTACAATGAAAATTTATCGGTACTGACTATGCTAGTGCTCTACGCACTGCTGGTAAAACTAGACGTGAACGTCAATTTCGTCATCATCATGTTTGGCCTGTTCGTAGCGGGTACGATGTTTTTAGTGATGCGCAAACATGCTGCCAATCAAAAAGAACACGATTCGCTGGCATTAATTGGTGAGCAAAAGCATTGAGGAAGGGAAGATTGTTCTTAGCTGGCCAGATTTTTGCATCCCACCGGCTGATCAGACTTCTTTATCTACCTTAATCGTTGCTAGTCTGCGCTTCTCTGCGGCGCGTGTAGCCCAATCGTCTGGCACAACAAATCCTCGCGTAGTCTCCAGCTCATCACCCCCGCTTGGTCGCAGTGTAACCAATAAGAGTGGCGACCGATCATGACTAAAATGTGCTTCCAAAGCATCCCGCGTTTCAGCCGCATTTAGCGTATCTTTGCGTGCAGCCTTTGCCGGGGCTAACCAGCGCAGTCTCGGCAAAATCAGATAGCGCGCAGTGTCATCGATCATCAAAAGTGACAATGCAGACCAATAGCCACGGCAATGCTGCCCTGAGACACCAAGCGCGCCGGGAACAACAAAATCCTGATCCGGATAGAACAGCCATCCCTTCACCAATGCGCGCGCCGAGACTACTGGTGCGTTCAAATAACTTTGAGCAACAGGATGTTGGCCGAGGATTAATTGGCGATGAAGAATTTTGTTAATTTTTTGGCCTAGTGAATCCGACAAATTGGGCCCGACAAAATCATCTGCCACTGGCTCAGCACCGCGCATTTCCAGCAAATAAAATTTAGTCGCAAACTCCCAATGTACAAGTCCGGCGGCCTGCTGCAATAGAAAATCAAACTCACCGAGTGTGCTGCCCTTGTCGGTCCTGACCTGCAAACCGTGCGCCACCAACAGATGATGTTGTTGAAAGTAAAATGCCATCAGCTTTTCGGCATATAAACCGAGGCGCGTTGATGACAACGTGCCGATGAAAGTATGCAAGGCAAGGCGCTTTTCCGGCTCACACTCCAGCGCTTGCAGCCATCTGGCAGTTTGATGATGTCCATCGCCATCATCGGTACCAGCGATATGTGCGATCTTGCCTTGCCATTGCGCTGCATGGATATCTAGTAAATCGGGCGCATCCAGCAGCCACGCAAGCGCTCTTACATGCGGGTCATTAAGATGATTCCAGCGCTGATGAAATTGGACCTGAAAAGCACCCGCCTGACTTGACGATGCTAGCGCGGAAGAGCTAGACGCATTATTCGGCGGCGGGTGCATAACACCTCAGTGCCAGGCATAAGTCATCCCACGCCTTGGCTTTTTCTGATGGTTTACGGAGTAAGTAGGCCGGATGATACGTCACCACCAGCGGTAATCCGGCATAGCGATGCACCGTTCCGCGCAATGTAGAAACCGGCGTCGTCGGATCGAGCGCTAATAGCGACAAGGCGGCGGTTTTACCTAATGCCACCAATACCGTCGGCTGGATGAGTGCAATTTGGCGCTGTAAATACGGCAGGCAAGCGGCCACCTCTTCTGCCGATGGCGTACGGTCCCGGCCATTGTCATCCGTAGACCGACATTTAACGATATTGGCAATGTAGGCATTTTCGCCACGCTTGACGCCGACCGACGCAAGCATATTATCAAGCAGCTTACCAGCAGGCCCGACAAAAGGTTCGCCCTGTCGATCTTCTTCGCGCCCTGGGCCTTCACCAATAAATAGCCATTTAGCGCTTTCGTCGCCAACCCCAAAAACAGTATGTTCGCGACCATGGCATAAGCCGCACTGCGTGCATTCGGCCACTGCCGCTTTAAGCTGGCGCCAATCCATCGTAGCGATATTCGCTTTTAATGCCACGGCATCGGCAGCAGCGTTATGCAGATCTAGCTTAGGCGCAGCAACAATCACTGCGGGCACAGACGATGGTGCATTGTCCCAAGCGGTCATCATATCGTCGACCGCTGGAATTTGAGAAAGGACCGGCGTTACTACCGTTGGCGTGATCGGCTCAACGGTCGCCACAACAGGCACCAATGGCGCAACAGTTTCTAGCGGGGCATACTCTATTTGCACTATTTCCTGATAAGGCACGGCATATCTACGCACCCAAAGCGGGCCAACGCCACACTCCTCCAGAAAAGTCGTTCGTCGCGTCGAAATATTCATAGTGACAAGCGCATGACGATGGCATCTTCACGGCTATCCCCAGCGGCTGGATAGTAGGCGGGACGCATGCCAATCCGTATAAAGCCATAACGCTGATAAATCGTGATGGCACGTTGATTTGATGGCCGCACTTCAAGCAGCACCGACGTCATAGCTTGCTCTCGCGCCAGCGCGACTACCTTGTCCAACATGCACTTGCCAATACCACGCCCATGTAAATCGCCATGAACGCTAATATTTAATAAATGCACTTCATCGACCACCGACATGGAAAAAAAATAGCCGATCAAACGATAGTTGGCATCGCGGAGAATCCAGCATTGATAGCTACTCTGGATTGAATCAACAAAATTACCGTAAGTCCATGGATGTGAATACACGCGGGTTTCAATGTCGACTACTTCGTCCAGGTCCTCAATTGTCATCGGCAGAAAGGACAGTGGCAACGCCAACATATTTTCTCCACGTTGGTCGAGATTGAATGTCATGCCAACACCTTGGCGGCGCGTTCAGCCGTAGTAAATGCCACTTTGTTGCGTAAATAGAGTGGTTGTGCCTCAGAGGCGGGCAAGCCCAAACCTTGCTGAAACGCTTGCAGACCAAGCTGCGCGATCTGGCGCGCGTGCGGCATGAGCGCTGGCTGCGCATTTATCGCAAATGATGCGTCAGTAAATTGCTCGGCGTAAGCTGATAATCCGTTACCACAGGCCTGAACAATGCCTGAGGGTGCTACCAATGCTGGCGCCGAAAGCGTCGGCTCGACTATCACTATCCACGCATCGCCAACGTAGCGATATTGGGCCCAATACACCTCGCCCATACGCGCATCCAACACGCTCAGAACATCCTTTGCACCATGCGCTTCATAGCAGGCTTGGGCCATTGCGGCCAGAGTCACTATCGGCAACACCGGCAAGTCGGCACCAAACGCTAAGCCTTGCACAATCCCGCAGGCAGTGCGAACGCCGGTAAATGAACCCGGACCCACACCGAATGCCAGCGCATCGCACTGCGCCAGGCTGACTTCGGCTTCTGCCAGCAGGCTTTGTATCATCGGCAGGATAGTTTGCGAATGGGTTTGAACACCAGCGGATTCGCGGCTAATTACCTGACCGTCGCGCAATAATGCGGCGGAGGCAAGTTCTGTAGAAGTTTCAATGGCAAGAATAATCGGCATAAGCGCTATTTTACCGCGACCGCCCGTGCAAGCGCAGTTTCTATCAACGCTTATTCGATGGTTAAACAATGTTTTGCTGCAAGGCGGAATGAACAGGAGTCCGTGACAGTATAAAGCGCCACGTATTTCCCATGAGAAACTGATCGGCTGAAATAAGCTTGACTCAACAAATCCACCACGAGGTGTCCTCAAAATCCCATTGCAGCCAAAAAATTACTGGAAATCGCTCATCGAACGAACAGCGCCTTAAAACAAACATTGATCAAAAATTCGCTGAAAATAGGGGCAAGCGCCATGATAGCCATCATTTATCTTGGGCAAATTTACAACCAGTGAACTGCAATATTTTACTAGCCCCACGAAAAAGTCTAGTCACGGTAAAATGCGCGCATGCCTGTCCTGATTATTAGCAATGAAAACCGCCCGCAACTGGCCCAGATTCTGGCTGAAGACGGCTGGGTGGTCGCTTGCCTGTGCGCGGCATGGTGCGGAAGTTGCCGTGAGTACCAAACTAACTTTACGGCGCTGGCCTTACGCCATCCCGAGGCGCGCTTCGTTTGGATCGACATTGAGGATCAGGCTGATCTGATGGATGATCTGGACGTTGACAACTTTCCTACCCTGCTGATTCAGCGCGGAAAAATCGTGACTTTTCTGGGGCCGGTTGAACTCGATTTACGGCTAGCTGAAAGATTATTTTTAGCGCAACATAAGAAAAGTCCGACCGATCTGGCGATTGAAGCAGATAGCTCCGCAGAACGCCGACAATGGCAGAGCAATGGCAATTTGGTATTAAGGCTTCAGCAAGCGGCGAATTAGTTAGCCAGCCAACCAGGGATCGCGATCCGGATACGGAAACTGCGCCATCATAAAATCGACAAAGCTACGCACCTTGGCCGACAATAACCGGCGACTTGGATACACCATTTGCACAGATATTTTACTAATCTGATGTTCGGGCAATACACGTATCAGTTTGCCTGTACGCAAATCATCGCCAAGTGAATACGAACTACGCATGGCGATCCCCATTCCAGCAAGGGCGCAGTGGCGTAACAGGTCTGCATTATTCGATATGACTTTGCCAGTGATGGGCACCGTGGACATCCCATCCGGGGACTGAAAAGTCCAATGATGGCGAAAATTCTCCAAAGAAAAATTTAGACATGCGTGTTGTTGCAGGTCTTCCGGTAGTAACGGCATGCCATGCTTGAGTATGTACTCCGGCGACGCACATAACAGCACATCGGCGATCCCCAACTGACGCGCTACCATGCTGACATCGAACTTCTGGAAGACAGTAAAAATACCGACATCAAAACCTTCTTCTACCAAATCGACCGTGCGATCAGACATTGTCACATCCAGCACGACGTCTGGGTATTGCAGCGAATATTGTGGCAACAAACGCGCCAACTGCATTTGCCCGAAACCGATGTGGGAATAGATATGCAAGGTTCCGGCAGGCTTTTTCGACACCGCGGAGGCAACTGCATCGGCCTCATCAATTTCTGCCAGAATACTGCGAACCCGCTCCAGATAGGCCTGTCCTGTCTCAGTCAACGACATTCTGCGCGTCGATCGATTCAACAAGCGCGTGCCAAGATGATTCTCCAGCTCGGCGACGTGCCGCGTGACAACCGCATTGGACAACGCCAGCGCCTGCGCCGCGCCTACAAAACTACCTTGTTCAACGACTTTTGAAAAAACCCGCATTGACTGGAGACGATCCATATTTTTACTAACCCTTTATTTCAGGCATTTTCTAGTCGCCTTTTAACCATTTTCCGTCAACTTTGACTATTCTCTTAAACGCAACACCAACTATAACCATCCGAGTACTTACCGGGTCCTGCCAAATTTATTTGAAGATCAACTGCTAAAACTAGCAGACAAACAACATCAAGGACTTACGCAACTGCGAATGTAATTGACGTTTAGTTTCTTCGATGGTCGGCAGCGCTTTATATGTGACGCAAAAATACTCACTACAAAATTAGCGCAAAAAGAGCGCCATCGCAAAGCCCAATGCCACCAATGCCACAGCCAAAGATAACCACGCTATACGATTAGCCAGTCGCAACCGTCTTTCGGTCGCTACTAACGTACGCTCAAGCGCCGGTACTGCAGTTTTCAATTGCTCGGCAAGTGCCTTGATATCTTGAATGTTTTGCAGCGATGCGTTTTGCAATTCAGCCACTTGCTGCTGCAAAATCTCTATCTGGCTAGTTTCATTACTGCCTTTACGCTTTGTAAAAACAGGCTTGGCAACGGTAAGAATATCGCCGAGGTAAGGAAGAATCGCTTTTGCTACTGGAAGCCAGGCAGCCATATATTTCCTTCCCGTTACGTGAATTACTAAAAGTTATCGATTACCGTCAGGACAGATCAAAAAATGTGCGCGTCGCTGGGCGAAGTGTCACCGTGGTGCAGCAAGCGCCCGGCAGCAATCGTTATAGTCTGACGACATTGCATCGCTATTGAGGTGTCATGCGTCACCAACACCAACGTCGAACCACGTTCCTGATTAAGATCGAACATTAACTGGATCACAGCGTCGCCAGTGGCAGCATCCAGACTACCGGTCGGCTCATCAGCGAACAGCAAAGGTGGCTCTGTCACAAAAGCGCGCGCTAACGCAACCCGCTGTTGCTCGCCGCCAGATAAATATTTCGGATAATGGCGCAAGCGACTTGATAAGCCGACACGCCCTAGCATGATCTGCGCTTTTTCTTTGGCATTGACATTGCCGTGCAATTCTAACGGCAACATAACATTTTCTAAAGCATTCAAATGGCTCAGTAATTGAAAGGATTGAAATACGAAGCCGAGCTTTTCCTTGCGTACACCGGCACGTCCATCTTCATCCAGCGCAAAAATGTCGACACCATCAATTTTCACAGTGCCGCTGGTTGGCGTATCCAAACCGGCTAACAGGCCTAGCAATGTCGATTTACCAGATCCTGAAGCACCGACGATCGCCAACGTAGTACCCGCATGAACGGTAAAATTGATATCGTTAAGTATCACTAGTTCGCCACTGGCATCAGCGACGCGCTTGCTCAGGTTTTGTGCGACTATCGCAAAATCCCGTGCAGGCATGATAGCTTGCATTGAAGAAACATCAGAAGTATCAATCGAAGAGGATAGCGGCATGCGGATTATCAGTAGAAAATGTGGAAATATTATTCGGCGTTGGCGCGAGCAGCCATCGCTCACAGCAAATCGGTCAGGAAAAATCAACCGCATCTCGCGCCGCAATGTTTTGCTGACCAGCTTGATTAGTGTACTCGCGGCCTTTGGTACGTTGTCTTCAACCAGCGCTCATTCTGCATCAAAATCCATTCTGGTGTTGGGCGATAGCCTATCAGCGGAATATGGACTGGCCCGCGGCACTGGCTGGGTGGCACTACTTCAGCAACGGCTGCAGACACAACATAGCGATATCACCGTCACAAATGCCAGTATCAGCGGCGAAACGACTAGTGGCGGCAACACGCGACTACCGGCCCTTTTAAAACAGCGCCCCAATATTGTCATCATCGAACTCGGGGCAAATGATGCGCTGCGCGGGCTTCAACTAAAAGCGACAGAATCCAATCTGCGCACGATGATCGCGGCCGCACAAAAAGCACACGCCAAGGTACTACTTGTCGGCATGCGTATTCCACCTAACTATGGTCGTGACTATACAGAGAAATTTTTCGGCTTATATTCGACCGTTGCACAACAGACTAAAGTCGCTTTAGTGCCTTTTCTGTTGGAGGACATTGCCAATAAGTCGGCGTTATTTCAAGCCGACCGCATTCATCCGATAGCAGAAGCACATCCGACCATGTTAAATAATGTATGGCAGAAATTACAACCCTTAATCAAGAACTAATATTCATTCTAATTAAGGTAAAAAGAGCGAAATCGAAGTCATTGCGTACCAAGATTAAGGCAATAAATTCAATTGCTTATGCTCACGATAAATCACTCGATGCAAATATCAGAACTTCAGATTTAGAGTTAAACTTGGGCTCAGCTTGGGCTCAGATCAAAAAAAAATGCCACTTTGCAGTGGCATTTTTTTCGCTAGAGCTATTTTACTTTGATGCAGAATTGTCATCCGGCGCGGCGCTGGCAACAATTGGTTTTAGTATTTTTACCGTGGCCTTCTGCTTCAGAACCTCAACATAAGCACTCATTTCCTGCTGCGCTAATGCAGATGTAATCTGCTGTTGCTCTGACTGTCTACGCGCTTGATCCACTGTCGCTGGCTGAGCAACTTTACCGATACGATAAATAGCATAACCTTGTTCTGGCAGCGCAACGCCAACATACGCAGGCAACTTGCTGGTATCAGCCTTCATCACCGCTTCAAATACATTCGGTGCAATCCCCTGATGGTTGACACGCGAAACTGTTTTCACAGCACCAAAATCAGCAGTATCATCTTTTGCCTTTAATTCGGCCAATTTAGAAACGCCAGTCTTTTGCGCTAACTCAGCTTCTGCGGATTGCGTAACCTTCGCTCGCACAATTTCTTTGACATCTTCAAATGCCTGAGTCGTCACCGGCTTGTAGCTAATAACATGCCCGGCAACTAAAATATTTGGTGCGACTTCAATTGCTGCAGTGTTGCGCTTATTCTTTATTGCGCCATCTGCGAATATCGCCGTAAGGAATTTTTCATTATTATAGGCTACGGTCGGTGCAACGCCAGGATTTGGATGACGCCCCAGATTCGCAACTGTTTGAATAGACAATTTCAACTTATCAGCTACGGGTTGCAGACTATTTGCCTGTTCATACACAGTATCGCTAAACAACTCAGCCATCTCTGCGAATTTTTTCGCGGCCAACTGTTTTTGAATTTCGGCAGCGATGTCATCCTTGACTTGCGCCAATGGCTTGACTTCTTCTGGCTTGATACCCGTCAATTGAATGATGTGATAACCGAAATCCGACTCAACCACATCGCTGATCTCACCTTGCTTGAGTTTCAACGCAGCATCGGAAAATGGTTTGACCATCAT
Source organism: Glaciimonas sp. PCH181 (assembly GCF_003056055.1). Taxonomy (NCBI): domain Bacteria; kingdom Pseudomonadati; phylum Pseudomonadota; class Betaproteobacteria; order Burkholderiales; family Oxalobacteraceae; genus Glaciimonas; species Glaciimonas sp. PCH181. The sequence continues at coordinate 160,620 of NZ_PYFP01000001.1, read as the reverse complement.
GCCTTCGCCGAAATAACCCAAATCGCCGCCATGTTCTGCTGAAGCTGTATCTTGAGAATTTTCTTTCGCCAACTTCGCAAATTCAGTTGGATCTTTACGTACTTGTACGAGCAAACTCTCGGCCTTTGCTTTAGCTGTAGCTTTATCCGCAGCGGTAGCATCCTTGTTAACCGTAATCAAAATATGGCTTGCGCGACGTTGCTCAGGTGTTGAGTAACGCTTCAAGTTCTGTTCGTAATAAGATTTAACATCTGCATCGCTAACTTTGATCTGCGCTGCTACTGCCGCGCTATCCAGCACGACATATTCTGCTTTAACTTGCTCAGGGATTTGGAATTGCTGACTATTTTTGGTGTAATAGTCTTTCAGCATCTCATCGGTGACTTTTACCTGTGATGCGTAGGCGCTGGTTTTGAATACCAATTCCTGAATATCGCGCTCTTGATCATTGATATTTGAGAAACGCAAAGCCAGCGATTTAGGCACGAATGCAGTAGCTTGAATTGCACCGGTCAATTGCTGCAATGCCAGGTCCTGACGCAGGCCAGCTTCATACACTTTTGGCACTGTACCTTGCGCGGCGAGTAAGCCGCGGTATTTTTCATTGTCGAACTTGCCGTCCGTACCTTGCAACTCTGGAATACCAAGTAACGTTTGCTGTAGCGTTAAGTCTGACACCATGAGATGCTCACGCGTCACTGCTGCTAATTGTGCGCGTTGCGCAATTAGATTCTCCAAAACGCCTTGCTTGGCCGCTGGCGTGTCAAACATTTTGGCGTCGAATTGTGCGCCGAACATTTGTCGCATGCGATCCATTTGCTGGCGCTGGGCCGCGTCCAGTTCTTGTTGCGTAATCGACTGACCAGCGACTTTCGCGACGGTATTGGCACTGTCACCAAAGCTGGTATAGCTCTGTAGACCAACAAGAGCGAAAGAAGGAATGATCAACAATAGAAGCAGAAACTGCATCAAACGTTGATGGGAGCGAATAAACTCGAACATGGCAGCCAATCAAAGACAAATTGCTAAAATCACTAGCAGATATGAAAAAAGGCGAACTTTCGTTCGCCTTTTTAATTCTGGCGGAGTGGACGGGACTCGAACCCGCGACCCCCGGCGTGACAGGCCGGTATTCTAACCAGCTGAACTACCACTCCTAAAACTACGTATTGCAAAAATTTTTTCAAATTTAATCGCAACTATATTTGTTTGACTATCTGGTGGGTGCTGAGAGGCTCGAACTCCCGACCTACGCCTTGTAAGGGCGCCGCTCTACCAACTGAGCTAAGCACCCTACAGTTCATATCTAAACCAAATGTGATTTAAAACAGAGGGCTAAGCTAGTCAAACAATTGACGTTTGTCACCACGCCAAAGACAATTAGTTTACAGCATCTTTCAGCGCTTTGCCAGGCTTAAATTTAGGAACTTTGGCGGCATCGATTTTAATTGCCTCACCCGTACGCGGATTACGACCAGTACGTGCGGCGCGCTTACCTACCGAAAAAGTACCGAACCCAACTAAGGTGACAGTACCGTTCTTATGCAAAGTAGTTTTAACGGCACCAATCAATGCATCTAAAGCCCGTGATGAGGCCACTTTGGAAATATCTGCCGATTTGGCAATATGCTCGACCAGTTCAGTTTTGTTCACTTCAAGCTCCCTGAAAAATGAAATTTTGGATAGTTTTCTCGCGCGGACTATCTACAAAAAATCACGGCGAAGAACGTAGAACAAATCTATCGACCTCATTAAACAAGCGGTAAAGCGGGGTGTCAAGCGGTTTGCCCTGATCTTAAATGGATTTAACCAAAAGTATCATTTCCAAAAATAACGTTAGTGGGCAGATTTTTTCAGATAAAAAAAACGCCCTTTCAGGCGCTTTTTTTCAGATACTTCAAGCAATCAAATATCAACACAATACTCAAAGCACTATTTCGTTTTGCTGCCTATCGCACTAAACATGCGATAGGTTTACTTACTTAGTGCTTAACGACTGTCGTATCCGTTTTTTCACCAGACTTAGCGACCGCTGCCGCATCGACGACTGCTTCTTCGTCGGTGAGAGGAACAGGTTGCCGTTCCAGCGCAATTTCCAAGACTTTATCGAACCAACGCACAGGTACAATTTCAAGCTTATTTTTTACGTTATCAGGGATATCAGCAAGATCCTTGACGTTTTGCTCTGGAATCAATACCGTCTTGATCCCACCGCGATGCGCTGCCAATAGCTTCTCTTTCAAGCCACCAATCGGCAATACTTCCCCGCGTAACGTAATTTCACCCGTCATTGCCACGTCGGCCCGCACCGGAATCCCTGTAAAGATCGATACCAGAGCGGTTGCCATTCCAATCCCCGCCGAAGGACCGTCTTTCGGCGTTGCACCTTCCGGCACGTGAATATGAATGTCAGTCTTCTCAAAAGCTTCGTTCTTGATACCAAGTTTCTTAGCACGACTACGCATCACCGTGCGCGCCGCTTCTATCGACTCTTTCATCACATCACCGAGCGTACCGGTCCGGATGATTGCGCCCTTGCCTTGCATCGCTACGGCTTCGATAGTAAGCAGTTCGCCACCGACTTCAGTCCAAGCAAGTCCGACCACTTGGCCAACTTGATTTTCTTTTTCAGCAACGCCGAAATCAAAGCGACGAACACCCAAAAATTTATCGATATTTTTGGAGGTGATGGCGACTTTTTTCTCCTGTTTTTTCAACAGAAGCAACTTCACCACCTTGCGGCAAATTTTAGAGATTTCACGCTCTAGCGACCGCACGCCAGCTTCCCGTGTGTAATAACGAATGATGTCGCGAATAGCACTGTCGGCGACACTAATTTCATCCACCTTCAAGCCGTTATTCTTGATCTGCTTAGGCAGCAAATAACGCAGTGCAATATTGGCTTTCTCATCCTCTGTATAGCCGGACAAACGAATTACTTCCATCCGATCCAGCAACGCTGGCGGTATATTGAAAGAGTTCGACGTCGCCACAAACATGACATCCGACAAATCGAAATCAACTTCGATGTAATGATCGGAGAACGTATGATTCTGCTCCGGATCAAGCACCTCAAGTAACGCCGAAGAAGGATCGCCGCGGAAATCCATCCCTAACTTGTCAATTTCATCAAGCAGGAACAAGGGATTACGGACACCAACCTTCGCTAGACTTTGCAAAATCTTACCTGGCATTGAGCCGATGTAAGTACGACGATGGCCGCGAATCTCAGCCTCATCCCGTACACCGCCTAATGCCATACGCACGAATTTACGATTTGTGGCACGTGCAATCGATTGACCAAGCGAAGTTTTACCTACGCCCGGTGGCCCGACGAAACATAGAATCGGGGCTTTCAGTTTGTCGACACGTTGTTGGACGGCGAGGTATTCCAGAATACGCTCTTTAACCTTATCCAAACCGTAGTGATCACCTTCGAGCACTTTTTCGGCGTTACCCAGCTCGTTATTTACCTTGGATTTTTTCTTCCATGGCAAACCTACCAGCGTATCGATATAGTTACGCACCACTGTCGCCTCGGCAGACATTGGGGACATTAATTTCAGTTTCTTGAGTTCGCTTTGCGCCTTTTCCAGCGCTTCTTTTGGCATCTTTGCGGAAAGGATTTTCTTTTCCAGTTCCTCTAGATCCGCGCCCTCTTCGCCTTCGCCCAGCTCTTTCTGAATCGCTTTAACTTGCTCATTCAGATAGTACTCACGTTGCGATTTTTCCATTTGGCGTTTGACACGGCCACGGATACGCTTTTCAACTTGAAGAATATCTAGCTCACCCTCAAGCTGCCCTAACAGGTGCTCGTAGCGCTTACCGACATTGAAGATTTCCAGAATGACCTGCTTTTGCTCAAGCTTAAGCGGCAAATGCGCAGCGATAGTATCGGCCAGACGACCAGCATCATCGATGCCCGCCAGCGAAGTCAATATTTCTGGTGGAATTTTCTTGTTGAGTTTGACGTATTGATCAAACTGTTGAACGATGGCGCGACGCATCGCCTCCACCTCTGCTTCGTCACCGGATTCGGATTCAACCGGTGTCAAGTCAGCCACAAAATGCGTATCCAACTCGCTGATGTGATGAATTCTTGCGCGTTGTGCGCCTTCCACCAATACCTTCACGGTACCGTCAGGAAGTTTTAACATTTGGAGAATGTTAGCGACGCAACCAATCTCATAAATGTCGTCAGCCGATGGCTCATCTTTGGCAGCGGCCTTTTGAGCGGCCAACATGATGCTCTTACCTTGTTCCATTGCGGCCTCAAGAGCCTTGATCGATTTTGGACGACCGACGAACAGAGGAATCACCATATGCGGAAATACCACCACATCCCGTAACGGCAATAGTGGCAACCGGGTTTGTTCAGTAAATGTAGAAGTTGTCATGGCGAGCCCTATCAAAAAATCTTATTATTGATGTTGGCACGAGTAGCCTAAACACAAGCCCTAGTTGCAACAAAAAAATCCTCACTTACATTTTGCGTGGGCAACAAAAAAGCCACACGCGAAGTTACCTTCGGGTGGCTTTACGATTGAAGCCGATTTTTTTTATTTCAGAAATTGTACTTCTTTTGCCTAAAAAGCGGGTTTTTTAGCCGCTTTTTTACCATTTTTTACAATTTCAAGATTTTGCGCCTGAAACTTTTGGTTGCTCATGATAAATCATTAATGGCTTTACCCCGTGGGTAATGCTGTTTTCGTCTATTACGACTTTTGAAACATTTTTATGGCTTGGCAACTCATACATAACATCTAGCAAAGCATGCTCAAGAATCGAGCGCAAACCACGAGCGCCGGTTTTGCGTGCTAATGCTTTCTTGGCAATAGCCTGTAGAGCAGCTGGCCGAATATCAAGTTCAGCGCCTTCCATTTGTAATAACTTTGCATATTGCTTAATCAGGGCATTTTTTGGCTCGACAAGAATCTGAATCAAAGCCGCCTCATTAAGCTCAGTCAAGGTCGCAATCACCGGCAGACGTCCGACCAATTCCGGAATCAAACCAAAACGCGTTAAGTCTTCTGGTTCGGCATCCAGCAATACTTCGCTAGAAATACGTTGAGTTTGACTCTTTACGCTCGCTGAGAATCCAATACCACTTTTCTCTGAGCGCTCGGAAATAATTTTTGTCAGACCGTCAAACGCGCCACCGCAAATAAATAAGATATTCGTCGTATCAACCTGAACGAAATCTTGATTCGGATGCTTACGGCCGCCCTGTGGTGGCACCGAAGCCATAGTTCCCTCGATTAGCTTCAGCAGAGCCTGCTGCACGCCCTCACCGGAAACGTCACGCGTAATCGATGGATTGTCGGACTTGCGCGTGATCTTATCGATTTCATCGATATAGACGATACCTTTTTGCGCTTTTTCGACTTCATAATTGCAATTTTGCAGCAATTTTTGAATAATATTTTCAACGTCCTCACCAACATAACCAGCTTCAGTAAGGGTAGTTGCATCCGCGATCACGAACGGCACATTCAAGGTACGCGCCAAGGTTTGCGCCAATAGCGTTTTACCAGATCCGGTCGGTCCTACTAGCAGAATATTGCTCTTCGCCAGTTCGATGTCATCTTTTTTACCCAAATGCTTCAGGCGCTTGTAATGGTTGTATACGGCTACGGCTAAAATCCGCTTAGCCGTTTCCTGACCAATTACATACTGATCAAGCAATTCGCAAATTTCCTGAGGAATCGGTAGCTCCGATTTCTGTCCATCCAACGTTTCGACGCTTGACGCTTCGTCACGAATGATGTCATTACAGAGATCGATACACTCGTCGCAGACGAAAACCGAAGGACCCGCGATGAGTTTTTTTACCTCGTGCTGGCTTTTCCCGCAGAAGGAACAATAGAGCAGTTTTTCGCCGCTGGAAGTTTTTTTATCGGACATAGGGCAATGTTTGAGTAAGCGTCAGTAAAGGATTTCGAGCTAAGACTGGAGCAGTCTACATAAGCGGCCACATGGCTTTAAATTGATATTACCTGCGAAACACCAACTCGTCACGGCACCGAACAATTTAAATGACAGCGACGTCACATTTTTCCGCTAAAGAATGAAAAATGTAACATCAAAAATGAAAAACGCCCGACCTGTGTAGATTCGGGCGTTTGTGTCACACCCGACTTATCAGGCGCGCGTCGTAAGAACCTTATCAATCAAGCCATATTCAACGGCAGCATCTGATGACATGAAATTATCACGGTCTGTATCTTTGCCGATCTGCTCGATACTTCTACCGGTTTTTTCCGCCAGAATACCGTTCAAACGTTCACGCAGATACAAGATTTCTCGCGCTTGAATCTCAATATCGGAAGCTTGTCCCTGCGCACCGCCCAATGGCTGATGAATCATGATGCGCGAATTCGGTAACGAGAATCGCTTGCCTTTGGCACCAGCTGCTAGCAGGAATGCGCCCATTGATGCGGCCATGCCCGTGCATAAAGTTGATACATCCGGCTTAATAAATTGCATCGTGTCAAAAATCGCCATACCGGCCGAAACTGAACCGCCAGGGGAATTGATGTAAAGCGAAATATCCTTTTCCGGATTTTCACTTTCAAGGAAAAGCAATTGTGCGACGATAAGATTTGCAGTCTGATCATTAACCGGACCGACCAGAAAAATTACCCGTTCACGCAGCAGACGCGAATAAATATCATATGAACGCTCGCCGCGACCGCTTTGCTCAACCACGATAGGCACCATGCCGAGCATGTCAGTATCTAGCGCCGAATTACGATGAAAGCCTGTCATATTTTTCCTTATTGGAGCGTATTTGATGCCTGCTCAAATTCTGCTAAGCAACTTGTATCTATTGCACGCAAATCCTGAGCAGGCCTCGCAAATCGGGCTTAGTCAGCCATATTCAGCTGACGACAATTAATTACGCTTGTTGACCGTTGTTAGCCATTAGTTCATCAAACGGGACCAATTTTTCAGTCACTTTCGATTTGCTCAGGACGTAGTTAACGACGTTTTCTTCCAAAACAAGTGCTTCGACTTCAGCCAGACGGCTACGATCGCTAAAATAATATTTCAGAACTTCTTTTGGATCTTCGTAGCTTTGTGCGAAATCTTCAACTTGCGCTTTGACTTGCTCAGCGCTAGCTTGCAATTTGTTTTCTTTGACGACATCGGCCAGGATCAATCCCAGACGAACACGACGCTCGGCTTGGGCAGTGAACAGTTCTGGAGGGAAAGGCATGCTCTTAACATCCATACCGCGCTGCGCCATATCCTGACGGGTCATTTCGACCAGACGTTGTACGTCTTGATCAATCAACGCTTTCGGTACGTCTAATTCGCTAACCTTGATCAACGCATCCATCACGCTGTCTTTGTTCTTCGCTTTGACACGTGCACCGACTTCGCGCTCTAGATTGAGCTTAATGTCTGCTCGCATTTTTGTCAGATCGCCGTCTTCCATACCCAGCGATTTGGCGAAATCCGTATCCACTTCAGGCAAGTGCGCCCATTCCAGCTTTTTCAGTGTGATAGTAAATTCTGCAGTTTTTCCAGCGACGTCCTTGCCGTGATAGTCGGCAGGGAAAGACAATTCAAAAGTCTTTGCTTCGCCAACTTTCAGACCGACAGTAGCAGCTTCGAACTCAGGCAACATACGACCTTCACCTAGTACGAAAGCGTAATCTTCAGCCTTGCCGCCTGCAAATTCAACGCCGTCAATTTTGCCAACGAAATCGATGGTTACGCGGTTCTCGTTTTGTGCGGCAAGATCACTGCCACCGTCGCCGTGTTCGCCTTGCTCGCCCTTAACGTGGTAATGCACACGTTGTTTACGGAGAATATTGATGGTTTTGTCGATTTCAGCGTCGCTTACTTCGGCTTTAGTCTTTTCGACTTCAACCGAGCTTAAGTCACCAATTTTGACTTCAGGATAAACTTCGAAAGTTGCTTCGAATGCGACCACACCTTCAGGTGTACCTTCGCTGGTCTTAGGCTCGATGTTTGGAAAGCCAGCAACGCGCAAATTATTTTCGTTCGCAGCATCATTGAATGCGCGGCCGACTTTATCGTTCAGAACTTCATTTTCCACTTGAAAACCATACTGCGCAGCGACCATTTTCATTGGCACTTTACCAGGACGGAAACCCGGTGCCTTAGCGGTACGGGCACGCACTTTTAGGCGCTTTTCAACTTCAGTTTGCACTTCAACCATTGGAATAGTAATGGTGAGGCGGCGTTCAAGTTTGTTCAGAGTTTCGACTGCAGTTGCCATGTGAATCGTCCAAAAATTAAAAATTCTGTGTTTTATATGTGTAACCAGAGTGACTCAAATAATTAAAAACATCAAAGAACTAACGTTTTTTATCAATTAAGCGGCTAAATGTTGCCATTCATACGCTGTCCCCGGCACCCTAAAGTCCGATATTCTATACGTAAAACAGTTGGTTGCGCCAAAACCGCTCACGATGACGGTGAGATCCTGCCGTAATCCGCCCCGAAGCAATAAAAAGCCTACTTTACCGGTATCAATGTAGTCGTCGGCACGGGCACTGCGGTAATGCTGTTTTGAGGATTGCCGTCGATCAATTTATCCGAGTACGTCAAATAGATCAATGTATTACGCTTGGGATCGACTATACGGACGATATGCAAACGTTTAAACAATAGCGACATCCGTTCAGTAAACACGTCCTCCTGCAAAGGTAACTTATCAGGAAAGCGCAAATTTGTCGCGACCTGGCGGCAAGCAATTGAAGCCTCAGCCCGGTCTTCCGCTAAACCAACAGTACCTTTCACGCCACCGGTACGCGCACGCGAGACGTAACAAGTAACGCCCTGTACCCTGGGATCGTCGTAGGCTTCAACTACGACCCGGTCGTTATGGCCAAGCAAACGAAACGCTGTACTAACCTCGCCCACTTGCTCAGATCCGGCATATGCACTGCTCATCAAACAGATGCCGACTAAAGCGCCGCCTAGTGCTGCGTTTAACGAAATTTTGCGCATGTTGTCCCTTAAAGAAATACACATTTCACATCGGCGAAAAATCATATTAAACCCCATAAAGCCGAATAGAACGCGTTCTTTTGCACTACTTTAGTCCGGTATATATGGGCATATTCAGAATCGGCAAGCAGAGATCGCCCAGAGTCGGCAGCTAGCAGAAAGTTATTACGGAAAAAATGCGCTCACAAATGTAGCGGACACAAAAAAACCCTCATTAGAGGGCCATTTTGACATCGCGCAATCTCAACTAGAGTGCAGCGATTATTTTTACTACTTTTAGTACTTGGTGCGGATAGAGGGACTTGAACCCCCACGTCTTTCAACGCTAGAACCTAAATCTAGTGCGTCTACCAATTTCGCCATATCCGCTTCAAGAGGCAGGATTCTATCAAATAGCAATCCAAAACGCTACTTAATTATAAGATCAACCCGATATTTTGTATGCATAACCATTTGCGCGCACATTTCGTCGCCATATTTTCACTTTAAAGGGCACTAAAACATATCCATCGTCACCGCAAATTACGCATATCTGCTCAAAGAACCGAGCTATCGCGGCGGTAAATTGGCGCGAATTTCTCTCCGGCAGCAGGTTTTCCTTTACTATTCGGGGCGGTCGCCTTAACCGCAATTTTGCCAGCTCTTATGTCCGCTTATGCCAGCCTCTTATGCCGATTAATCATTACGAAAACTTCCCGGTAGCCTCATGGTTAATGCCGGCACGCTTACGGCCAGCGGTTCAAGCAATTTATGCATTTGCCCGTAGCGCTGACGATATTGCTGACGAAGGCGACGCTAACGCAGAAGAGCGTATCGCCGCATTAAGCGACTACCAGGCAGCGCTCGATAGGATTGAGCAACAAAAACCTGCCGAAAGCGCTTTATTTCAGGCACTACACGTAGTCGTTACGCAATACGCGCTGCCGATAACACCATTTCGAGCCCTGTTATCCGCATTTAAACAAGACGTCGTTACCACACGCTACACCAATTTTGAAGACCTGCTGGATTATTGCAGACGTTCGGCAAATCCGGTCGGCTGCCTGATGCTGCACTTATATGGCGCAGCCACCCCAGAAAACCTGCGTGATTCCGATGCTATCTGCTCCGCGTTACAGCTCATTAACTTCTGGCAAGATGTCGCTATTGACTGGGATAAGCAACGCATTTATTTACCGTTAGAAGACTTGCAGCGCTTCGGCGTCAGCGAAGCACACATCGCCAATGCCGATAGCGATCAACATTGGCGTAATTTGATGCAATTCGAAATCCAACGCGCCCGCAAAATGATGCTAGACGCAGCGCCATTGGCTTTGCGTCTACCAGGAAGAATCGGCTGGGAATTGCGGCTTGTGGTGCAAGGCGGCCTGCGGATTCTGGAAAGCATCGAGCGCGTAGATTACGATATTTTTCGACATAGACCAAAGCTGAGAAAGACCGATTGGCTGATGTTAGGATGGCACGCAATTCGAATGCACTAACATTGCCGTCATTTGCCCAGGTTAAAGCGGGGAAGATTATCGGCTTTTTTACAACCATGATTTGTCCTGCTCAGCACACTCGGCTAGCATAGCGTGCTTACCTGATTCGGCATCACATCAACCCGATTGCCGTAATACAAAACACAACAAGACTACAAAGATCCTTCATGTCTCCTGACGACTACTGCCAGCAAAAAGCCGCCCAGAGCGGATCAAGTTTTTACTACAGCTTTCTGTTCTTACCAGCAGAGCGGCGACGCGCAATCACCGCCCTCTACGCGTTCTGTCGTGAAGTCGACGATACGGTCGACGATTGCACCGACGAGGTAGTGGCGAGAACCAAGTTGATGTGGTGGCGCAAGGAAATTGCCGCGATGCTGAACGGCGATCCAACCCACCCGGTCACCAAAGCGCTGCAACCCCACCTAAAGACTTATCAGCTTGATGGCCAGCACTTGCAAGCGATTGTCGATGGCATGGAAATGGATTTGAATCAGACGCGCTATCTGGATTTTCCCGCCTTAAAACAATATTGCTGGCACGTTGCCAGCGTAGTCGGCATTTTGTCAGCAAGCATTTTTGGCGTTACGCAGCCGCAGACGCTGCAATTTGCAGAAAAACTAGGTCTGGCGTTTCAGCTCACCAACATCATTCGTGACGTGGGCGAAGATGGTCGCAAGGGTCGTATTTATTTACCCGTCAATGAATTACAGCAATTCGGCGTCACCGCTGCTGATATCCTGAACGCACGTCATAGTGAAAACTTTGAAAAGTTGATGCGTTTTCAAGTCGCTCGTGCACAACAAATGTATGACGAGGCATTCGCTCTATTGCCGAAAGAGGATCGCCGTGCCCAACGCCCGGGGCTGATGATGGCGGCGATCTATCGCGCCTTGTTAAATGAGATTGAGCACGATGGTTATCACGTACTTAACCAGCGTATTTCACTGACGCCAATTCGAAAATTATGGCTAGCCTGGAAGACTTATATCCGTGGCTAATCTATTTTCCAGCCGATTGCCATGAGCGCCACGAAACGCAAAATCGCCGTCATAGGCGCCGGTTGGGCCGGTTGTGCGGCAGCGGTAGCGCTGTCAGACAGTCAACATCAAGTGACCTTATTCGAGGCGAGCCGCGTACTTGGCGGCCGCGCCAGAAGCGTGACACTTCATCGGTCTAAAGCTACTGACGTGATTGAAGCAGTCGAACCCATCAAAGCCGATACAAGTATTACGCTCGACAATGGCCAGCACATCTTGCTCGGCGCTTACAAACAAACCCTGCAATTGATGCGCAAAGTAGGCATTGATCCGAAAACGGCGTTATTGCGCCTGCCATTACAAATGTGCTATCCCGCTGACAGCGGCGGCATGATCTTCAGCGCTCCCCGTCTGCCCGCGCCGTTACATCTATTAGTCGCCTTATGGCGCGCGCAGGGACTGAGCCGCGAAGATAAATTAGCGTTGGCCCGTTTCAATTCCGCCGCCCGCTGGATGGGCTGGCAGTTGCATGACGATTGCAGCGTTAGCACGTTGCTCGAACGCTTCGATCAGACCAAGCGCCTGATCCAATTGCTATGGCAACCGCTATGCATCGCTGCGCTAAATACACCGCCAGAGCGCGCCTCAGCACAAGTTTTTCTGGCAGTATTGCGTGACAGTCTGGGTGCGCGCCGCGCCGCCTCGGACATGCTAATACCTCGACTACATCTCAGCAGTGTATTACCGGATAACGCTGCAACATTTATCGCGCAACAGGGCGGCAGTCTTCGCCTTGGCTGCAATATCAGGCAGTTGCAGGCAGACGGCAATCAATGGCGTTTAAGTGCCAATGACTACGAGGATAGTTTTGATGCGGTGATCGTCGCCACGCCGCCAGATACTGCGGCTAATTTACTGACCAACCTGGCCGATACCGCGCTGCTGCAAAGCTTCTCTTACGAACCGATTACGACCTGCTATTTACAGTACGCGCCAACGATCTCCCTTCCGCAGCCTTTTTTTGCGCTGATTGAAGATAATCTCAACAGTGAATGGGGCCAATTTGTATTTGATCGCGGTCAACTTGATGCAGCACAAGCCGGTCTGTTAGCCGTTGTCATCAGTGTTTCCGCGGCGGCCATTTCGCATGGGCACGACACATTGATCAATGCGATTGCGGCACAGTTAGCCAAGGTGTTCAAACTGCCCGCATTAGCGCATCCGCAATGGGCTAAAGTAATTTCTGAAAAACGCGCGACTTTTGCCTGCTCCCCCGCCCTCACTCGCCCGAGCAATAGCACTGGCGTGACTGGCCTGTTTTTAGCGGGCGACTATACCGCTAGCGACTATCCGGCAACTTTAGAAACAGCTGTCCGTAGCGGAAATCAGGCAGCGAAAGAATTGATGTCAGCTGTATGCTGAACGACTAAATTGTTAAAAAAGTATTTTTGTAACGCATTTCCCCGCATCAAAAACTAACATAACCAACATAATCAACATAACTAACGCGAAGACGAAGATTTTGTCTCCGCGTCAGCACATCGCTGTACTTCCTGAGCGCAACCGCGCACCGCATTTTCGATAAGTCCACTAGCAAACCTGCGCCATAACTTCGTCTCATGCCGTCTGTCGTCGGCTATTTATAGCCTCGCTCCCATCTCAGTCTATCGTCCCCCACTTTTTGTTCGGACGGAATATCTTTGGCAACCCGGCGCTCCGAAAGCCGCCTTATTCGCACAAAAATAATCTTGACAACGTATCTTAAGATATATATCTTAAGATACATAATCACCTAAAGGACAAAAAATGAAACACCATCATCACTCTCACTCACCATTTGATCACCAGTCCTCCGACCGGTTTTCGCTGCATGCACTCTGGCACGCCATCGGCGGCGGCCATCACCGTCGTCATGGCGGTGGAGGCCGCTTTCCCGGCGGTCCAGACTTCGGTGGTGACGACGAAGGCATGCCACGCGGTCGCAAATTCAGTTCCGACGATCTGCAATTGCTGTTGCTGGCATTGCTGGCCGATGAGCCGCGGCATGGCTACGAACTGATTAAGGCACTAGAAGTGCGCTCGAATGGCTTCTATACGCCCAGCCCTGGCATGGTTTATCCAGCGCTGACTTACCTTGAAGAATTGGGTTATGCGACTGTCGAAGCAGAAGGCAATCGCAAGCGCTACGCACTGGCTGAGCCGGGTCGCAGTTATCTGGCCGCGAACCGCGAACGGGTCGACTTGATGCTTGCCAAGCTTAGTCATTTCGCACGAAAAATGGATTCAGTACGCCGTGCGTTTGCTGGAGAAGAGGCTTCTGATGACGCAGGCGGAGAAGGCATGCGCTGGCACCCCGAATTCGTCAAAGCCCGCCGCGCTCTGAAGCATGCATTGCTATTGCGTAGCGATGCCTCGGTGTCAGAGCAGCAGCGGATCGCAGCCATTCTTGCACGTGCTACCGCCGAGATCGAAACCCAACCTGTTCACACTCCGGAGTAAAACAACGATGCCTGAAAACATACTTTTGGACCGCCCCGATCTGGCGGTCTCCCGCGTACGCTATCCGCTAAAATTCCGTTTATTGCAAGTAAAACGGGTCCTGCAAGTCACGCCGCATATGGTGCGCGTCACGCTGACGGGCAACGATCTCGACGGCTTTCAGTCGGGCTCTTTTGATGATCATATGAAGGTTTTCTTTCCGCCTCCTGGCGCGGACAAGCCCACCCTACCTCAGGCAGGACCAAACGGGCCCATCTTTTCGGAGACAGAACCAAGGCCAATCGCCCGCGATTTCACCCCACGTCGCTACGATCCGGCAGCAGGCGAACTGGATATTGAGTTTGCACTGCATGCCGCTGGGCCAGCCACAATCTGGGCAGCGCAAGCCAGGGTCGGGCAATATCTTGGCATCGGCGGACCACGCGGATCGATGATCATACCCGCCGAATTTGACTGGCATCTTCTGATCGGCGATGAGACTGCACTGCCTGCAATTGCACGCCGCATCGAAGAATTGCCGGATAATATGCGAGTAGCGGCCCTCATCGAAGTCGCACAACCGTCGGCCCACATCGCGTTTGACAGCAAACCGAACGTATATATCGAGTGGCGCTTCCGCAATGCAGCAGACCCCAGAGCTGATTTGCTGTCTGCGCTACGCGAGATGCACATCCCTGAAGGCGAAGGTTATGTCTGGGCGGCTGGCGAATCTACACTAATACGTGCTGTGCGCCAGCATTTATGCATTGAACGCGGGATCGACAAAAGCCGCATTCGTGCTGCTAGTTATTGGAAACGCGGTGCCGACGCGGTCCATGAAGTCTTTGAAGACTGATGTTAAAAATAGCAATAATGCCGGCGCTCAACCAGCATTTCACCTTCAATAAGGGGGATCACGCTAGCCGATTCCCCTGCTTTGTTTCCGGCACCCATCCTCAAATGCGTTGCTGAGTTGAAAAGTCTTCACCTAAATCCGCCATGATTCTCTTCCACCGATGGTGCTTTTTGCCCTAGGATGACGGTTGGGCTAAATACCAAAAAATATTCAAAGCACATTGATCCACGCCACATTCCTCACATCACATTCACGGAGAAACCATGCCCGTCATTACCTGCATCGAAGATCTGCGCGTACTCGCGCAGAAACGGGTACCAAAAGCGTTTTACGACTATGCCGATAGCGGCTCTTACACTGAAGGCACTTACCGTGCCAATAGCGACGATCTGGCCGCCCTGAAATTACGCCAACGGGTTGCCATCAACGTCGACCAGCGCAGCACTGCAACCACCATGATTGGCGAAAAAGTTACCATGCCAGTCGCCATCGCCCCTACCGGACTCACCGGGATGCAATGGGCCAACGGTGAAATGCTAGGCGCGATTGCGGCTGAAAAATTCGGTGTCCCGTTCACACTCTCGACGATGAGTATCTGCTCGATCGAAGATGTCGCCAGCGTCACCACTAAGCCGTTCTGGTTTCAGTTGTATGTGATGCGTGACCGTGGCTTTGTAAAATCCCTGATTGAGCGCGCCAAAGCGGCAAAATGTTCAGCGTTAGTGTTAACACTGGATTTGCAGATTCTGGGACAGCGTCATAAAGATTTGAAGAACGGCATGTCCGTGCCGCCGAAACTGACTCTCGCCAATATTATCGATCTGGCATCCAAACCGGCATGGGCATTACGCGCGCTAAGCGGACGTAAAACCTTTGGTAATCTGGCAGGTCACGTTAAAGGCGCGGACGGCATTCTGACGTTGAGCAAATGGACCGCGAGCCAATTCGATCCAACCTTATCCTGGGACGACATCGCCTGGATCAAAGAACAATGGGGCGGAAAACTGATACTCAAAGGTATTTTAGACGTTGAAGATGCCAAAATCGCCGCCGCCAGCGGTGCCGACGCCATAGTCGTCAGCAACCACGGCGGTCGTCAGCTGGATGGCGCAGTGTCCTCCATTTCTGCTTTACCCGCGATTGTGGAAGCCGTCGGCGATCAGATTGAGGTCTGGTTTGACGGTGGTATTCGCAGCGGTCAGGATGTGCTGAAGGCGGTCGCTTTGGGGGCCAAAGGAACGATGATTGGGCGCGCCTTTCTTTATAGTCTGGGCGCAATGGGTGAAGCAGGCGTGACCAAAATGCTGGAAATCATGCGGCAAGAACTTGATGTCAGCATGGCCCTTACCGGGACTAAAGATATCAAGGATGTCGGACCGCAAATTTTGATGCGCCGCTAATCTTAATTAATCGCAATGACCACCGCTGAGCCTCGGCTCAGCGGAAAAATAATAAGCGCATAAGAAACGTGTAATGCGCCTCGGTCGCCATCAAGACCACCAGCACCAGCAAGCATAACGGCGGCACCAGAATCGCATACACCAACGCCAGCCGTTCCCATGCCATGTGCATGAAAAAAGCAACGATCAGCCCCGCCTTCAATAACATCAGCAGCAAAATCAACGCCCATCGCAGATAGCCGTGAAACTGCAAATAATCGACCATGTACGAAAGCGTACTGAGGACGAATAGCAGACCCCAAATTTTTAGGTAAAGACTGGTCGGATGCTGTTGACCAGTATGTTGCTGACCGGCAGTGGGATTCGCCGCATTAGTCGAGCTTCCAGAATCTGAAGCGTGCATGATGACACCTCACCAAAGATAAAACAGCGCAAAAATAAACACCCAGACCAGATCCACAAAGTGCCAATACAAACCGGCGATCTCCACAATCTGATAATTCCCGCTGCGCTCGTAGCGCCCGCGTAATACCTTCACCGCAACCGTCACCAGATAAATGACGCCAATCGACACATGAAGGCCGTGAAAACCGGTAATCATGAAAAACGATGCCCCAAACTGCGGTGCACCCGCTAAATTGTGCCAAGGGCGCACGTGTTCATTGACGATCAAGTTAGTCCATTCAAACGCCTGCATGCTGACAAAAGACACACCAAAACAAGCGGTAATCAACATCAACACGGCAGCACGCACACGCTGGCGGCGATATGCAAAATTTACCGCCATCGCCATCGTGCCGCTACTACTAATGAGCACAAAGGTCATGATCGCGATAAGCAACAGCGGCACTTCGACACCGCCAATATGCAGCGCAAACATCACGCTTGGATCGGGCCATCGCTGCGTGCCGGACATCCGCACCGTCATATAGCCGACCAGAAAACAACTAAAAATAAAGGTATCCGAGAGCAAGAATATCCACATCATCGCCTTGCCCCACGAAACCTTAAACGCGGTCCGATCCGATGACCAGTCGCTGACCAACTGACGCACGCCACTCAGCGCAGGCACGGCCGCCGCACCACCGCCAACAGGCTCTGATGCTAAAAGTGCGCCTGCATTTGCAGGTTTGGGACTGTCTGCCGATATATCCATACCGCCTCCCTTTTACGCCTCAACGTGTGCCGCAAACCCAGCGCACTACTTCCGGCGTCAGCCAGCCAAGTGCAGCAAACAAGACGATCCATACCAACAGCAAAAAATCCCAGTAACGTGCACATAGCGCGATCCGCCAGTGAACATTGACCATCTCAACATCGACAGAGGCCCGAAACCACGCGCTACGCGCAGTGCGCCCCCAACCAACCAAGCCACCGAAAACATGCAAACCGTGCATCGCCGTCAGCAAATAGAAAAAACTCCCGGCAGGATTGCCAACCGGCGTTACATGCATGCTTAGTAGTGCTTGCCAGCCCCACATTTGCACGCCTAAAAATAGCATCCCGCAAACACCTGCCGCCGCCAGAAAATTGCGTGCCGAGGTCAATCGCCGCGCGCTGCTGGCGAGATGCAACAGACCACTTGCGACAATCAATAACGCGGTGCTAATCCACAACTGCCATGGCATGACAATCGGCGACCAATCCTGCGCATCCATGCGCATCACATACGCCGCCAGGAACAATAAAAAGAGCGCGCTTGCGACACCGATAAACAACCACAATGCGATGCTGATAGTGCTGTCATTGGTACGCACAACCCGACCAGATTTAGAGATGTTGATATTCATGGCGGCGCTCATGCCAGCGCTCCTTTACTCACGCCCGGCCCGGCCGTTTCTATTTTTGGCGGCGTATTCTGTGCGATGAAATCTTCCTGCTCGCCGGGCAAGCTATAAGCATAAGCACCGCGATACACCACCGGTAATTGTGGCCCCCAGTTGCCATGCCCCGGTGGTGTGGTCGGCGTTTGCCATTCCAGCGAAGCCGCGCGCCATGGATTGGCCTCGGCAGGTTTGCCTCGGAACGTGCTCCAGATAAGATTGAATATGAACACTATCTGGCCGAATGCCACCACAAACGCTACTACACTAATAAAGACATTTAACGACTGTGCCGATGACGGAATGAATTTATAACCTTCAAATACGTAGTATCGACGCGGCATGCCAAGTATCCCAAGATAGTGCATCGGAAAGAAAATGGCGTAAGTCCCCACAAAAGTGATCCAGAAATGAATTTTGCCCAGCCGATCGTCCAACATTCGTCCGGAAATCTTCGGAAACCAATGGTAAATCCCACCAAAAATCACTAGCAGCGGCGACACCCCCATCACCATATGGAAATGCGCAACGACAAAATAAGTATTGGATAAAGGAATATCGACGCTGACATTGCCCAGAAACAATCCTGTCAATCCGCCGATCAGAAAGGTGCTGATAAACGCCAGCGCAAACAACATCGGCACCGTCATATGAATATCGCCATCCCACAACGTCAACAACCAGTTGTAGACTTTAATCGCCGTGGGAATCGCGATCACCAGCGTCGTAGTGGCGAAGAAAAATCCGAAATACGGGTTCATCCCGCTGACAAACATATGGTGCGCCCACACCAATACGCTGAGCACGCCGATAGACAGAATCGCCCATACCATCGTGCGATAGCCGAAAATACTTTTGCGCGCATGCACGCTGATCAGATCTGAGACAATACCGAACGCTGGCAGCGCGACGATATACACCTCCGGATGTCCAAAAAACCAGAATAAATGCTGAAACAGCAGCGGACTGCCGCCATTGTAAGCACTGGCTTTGCCCATCGATAACAGCGCGGGCATGAAAAAGCTGGTCCCCAGCGTGCGATCAAGCAGCATCATAATGCCGCTGACAAACAACGCGGGAAAAGCCAGCAACGCCAAAATAGTAGCGACAAAAATTCCCCAGACGGTTAACGGCATACGCATCAGGGTCATACCTTCGGTGCGCGCCTGCAATACCGTCGTCACATAATTTAATCCACCCATGGTGGCGGCGGCGATGAATATCAGCAACGACACCAACATCAAAATAATGCCCCATTCATAACCTGGCGTACCGGGCAAAATTGCTTGCGGCGGATACAGTGTCCAACCTGCTCCCGTAGGACCGCCCGGCACAAAAAAACTCGACATCAGGACGATGACAGAAAGAAAATACGTCCAGAAACTCAACATATTCAAATATGGAAACACCATATCCCGCGCCCCAACCATGAGCGGAATCAAATAATTTCCAAACCCGCCCAGCAGCAACGCCGTCAGCAAATAAATCACCATAATCATGCCGTGCATCGTCATGAACTGGTAATAATGCGTCGCATCGATACCGGCAAAACGGCCCGGAAATCCCAGTTGCAACCGCATCAGATTCGACAGCACCAAACCGACCAGACCAGCAATAATCGCCACACAGGAATACTGAATGGCAATGACCTTGTGGTCCTGGCTCCAGATATATTTAAGAAAAAAACTTTGCGGTGCGTGGTGCATGCTGTCTTCGGCATCATCGGTATTAGTCATAGCCTTCCCCATTAAGCGATATTGCGGCGGTATGTTTTTACTGACTATCTATTCGACTTTTATTGGCCGTTACCGGCGGTGACACCTGCCGTGTTCGTTGTTGCCGGTTGCGCACCGAGCGACTTGATATACGCCACCAGCGCCGTCAACTCATCATCGGTCATAGGAATCGTCGGCATCATCGGTGTGAATCCCTTCACTACCCGCGCCTGCGGTTGGCGGATAAAGTTTTTTAAGTAAGCTTCATCGACCATCGCGGTGCTGCCGTTCGCCATGGTTTCAGTCTTGCCAAACAGTCCTTTCCAGGTCGGCCCGACCAAAGCACTACCATCCACCGTGTGGCACGAAAAGCAAGCCTTGGAGGTCGCCAGCGCCTTACCCTGTGCGATCAGCGTATCCGGCGCTGTACCAACCGGGTGCGGTTGCTGCGGCATCATCGATACGGCAAATGTTTGCTGAGACTGTAACCAGGTCTTGAAGTTAGCCATCTCCTCGACCACGACGTAGCCGCGCATGCCGGCATGACCGATGCCACATAATTGCGCGCACAGCACCTCATACCGTCCCACTTTATTTGGCGTAAACCAAAACGAGGTCACCATGCCCGGTATCATATTCATGCGCGCGCGAAAAGGCGGCACATAAAAATCGTGCAAGACATCTTGCGAACGTAGCAGCATTTCTACCGGTACATTCACCGGCAAATGCAGTTCGTTATTATTTACAAGGATATTGTCTTGACCGGCAGGATCAGCCGGATCAAGGCCGAACGGATTGGCCGCGCTAACCAGCCCAATACTGCTACGGCCGAGTTTGCCGCTAGCGCCGGGAAAGCGAAAACGCCATTGCCATTGCTGCCCCAACACTTCCACTTTTAGCGCATTAGCCGGCACATTCACAAACTCGGCATACACCAGCAAACCCGGTGCCAGCAACGCGATGATGCCAACGGTTGTCACGCCGGTCAGCCACCATTCCAGTTTTTTGTTGTCTGGCTCATAGCCCGCACGACGACCTTTGCGATGACGAAAGCGCAGCAAGGTATAAACCAAAAATAGATTCAGAAACACAAAGACAAAGCCCGTAATTGCCAGCGTAATCGTCAAGGTATTGTCCATCTGCTGCCAATTTGAGGCCAGCGGTGTTAACCACCATGGACTCAGAATATGAAACAGCACCGTCAGATCAACTATCACGACGAGCAAAATGGCCATAACCATACTGATCCCCTTCCGCGTCGGTAAACCGGCGAAGTGACAATAGTGACGATTGATGACACGGGTCAATACAAGACTAGCAAGCCATGCAAAATAGGCGTTACTTACGTCTGACCATATTTACCATTACCAGGAATGGCCAGCCGCACGCAGCAATAAGCAAAGCATTTTTTATGTGAGTCCCGATTACTATTTTTATCGTTCTGGGCGGACGTTGCGCCAGGCGTTACCTGATTGCGCTGCGTCGCTCCAGCGTCCAATACATCGCGGCCGATACCAGACCAAAAATCAGGTGGGTTAACAACGCTGACCAACCGCGCATCTCAGCAAACCAGGGGAAAAATTTGGCCATGCCATAAAAGTTGAATACATACAGCACGACACCAAATACCATGCCGGTCAGCAATATCATGCCAATGCTGGAATCTAAATGAAATGGTGCAATGATGGCGCACAGAATAAGCCCAAAAATAATACCCAGCACATAATGCGTAATCAACGCAGTTGCCACAACACCGACGCTAAAATCCGTTGATTGCAGGACATCTCGTCCCATCACAATCGCTGAAATCATATGGGACATCGCCCACGGGCTGGCACCCACAATCAGCGATGACCAAAGCAATTCCAGAACCATCAGGACAGCCCCGCCGACGAACCCGGAAACCGCCGCCGCAGCCCAATCAGGCCGCCGTGATTCCAAGTGATGAGAATGCATATGCAGTTCCATAGCCACCTCCATAAAAGCCACAGACAACAAAATTTAAGCAGACTATTCGACATCTTTTTTTGACTTGTGTTTCTTTTCGAGATAGTCGGACGCTGCTCAATTTAGTGTAGTACAAAATTAACAAGTTGCCAGCAGCGCACAAAATTCTTTGGCGGCATTCCATAGGCCACCTCATAACAAAACCGCCAGCTCTACGTTGCAGGTAAAGGTGGCGGTTTAATGACAGTGCAGGTGGCTAAACGACGCTAAAAATCAAATTTTCTGGAGATGCCAAGTGTCAGGAGATCAGCGTCGTTTTTATTTCTAAAGGTGACCACGCGACCAAAATCGATAAATGCCTTGAAATTCTTGCCGATATTCCGATCCACCTCAAGCGTCATCAAACCATTCGTCGTCCAATTACCGAATTCTCGCTGATTCGCTGCAAAATATGGTCCGGCACCGAAGCTGATACCCCAGTTTTCACTGATGGATTGCACGTACCAGGCCTGCGCCGCAATCCCCCTGCGATCCACCCGGACGCCATCACTACCTTCATCCACGCCAGAAACGGATATTGCCCAGTGTCCATAGTATTTTTTTGCGTCAATCGCATAGCTCAGCCGCTTTCCCGGTCCCGATTGATTGGTCTGCGCAAAGCCGACCGATCCGGCAAGCCAAACCGACCCCGACGTAAGGCCCGGTTGATCAGGCGCATAGGCAACTACGGTATCAAATTCTTTGCCTATACCCACTATCAACGCGTCTGAGGACGGTGCGCCCGGCATGATGACGTGGTTGTACCCCACTCGCAGACTCAGGCCGGGTGAATAATGATCAAGAGACGCAAGAAGCGCTAAGGAAAACAAGGCGCCGACGCGGGCATCGTCAGATTCGACGCCGCTTACTGCCGTAGTTCTGTTCATGCTGAAGTAGGGCCCGGCGCCAAATTCGATGTTGAGATATGGCTGGATTTTTTTTCTGAAGACCATCTGCAACGCGTAGCCATCACGATGGTTATTGTCTGGATGGCCTTCGTTGTAATAAACGATATCAAGTCGGGGGGCTTCGGCGGCGGAGAGACGCCCGCTGGATACAAGTCCAAAAATATCGAGATTCGGTCCAAATCTGATTTCTGCTGCGCGCCAACGCATCGGCTTGGTAGTAGCTACGTCGTGCCCATATAGAACACCGTTTCCAAGGGCCGCCGAGGCGTAGCCGTTATAGGTCCCGGGCGGCGTCACGACCGAGGTTGCTGGCGGGACATCTTCTGATGACTCCGCAGCGTGGCCAGCCAATGAAAATAAGAAAAAGAAAAATGACCATCCGGTAAAAAAACTGCGCGATCTTTTATTGTTAACGGACATAGCGAACTCCCCCATTGACTGCTTCGTGTCACGTGCCACATTTCTTGTTCCACTGCAATTAAGTGGTGAAATTCAGTGGTCCATTAAGTCGCTTGGGAAATAATTATCACCATGAGATTAACAATAGTCTGCTAGTGCGTCAAAGTCACCCTTCATTGTTTACGCTTGCCGATTAGTGTTGCAAATCAGTCTATTCCTTCACAGCATTAAAGCCGGATTTACAACTTCCCCGCTTGCTTCAAACGATGCGTAAGGCCATCGACAATATCCTGATGTTCGAATTTTTTTGCAAAATCAATTGCCGTCATTCCAACATCGTTTTTCAATGTGGCGTCTGCGCCAGAATCGAGCAGCAATTTAACAGTCAGAATTTGTCCAGCGCGTGCAGCCATCATCAGCGGCGTAGTGTGGTTGGGCGAATCCGCATCGATGTAGGCAGATGCATCCAGCAACAATTGCACGATCTCATTATTACCGACCGCCGCCGCATAATGCAGCGCGGCCCAACCCTTGTTGTTCGGATCGACCTCTTTACCCAACAGCGCTTTCACTGCGGCAACATTATTCTTGTAAGCGGCCACCATCAATGCCGTATCGCCATTGTGGGCGCGTGCATTCAAATCGATGCCGGGCGTATTCAGCAATACGTCGAACGACTTCATCGAATCTTCGCGGACGGCTAAAATCAGGCCCGTGTCGCCGCGTTTGCTTTCAACCACATTTGGATCCAAGCCTGCTGCAAATAGCTTAGGCAAACGTCGATAATCGTCAAGCTGGATTAACTTAAAAAATTCTTCCGAAGTCGCTGCGTGACTGACAACCGGCAAGATAAATATGGCTGCCAATAAAGTCGCCGCAATTGCAGAAAAAAACCGGCGCATCACGGAATCTGGTTTGATTTTTTTTGCGAAATTAAGCATTGGCGGCCTCTGGTGAAAGTTTGAATAATGTAAAAAAATTATCCGTGGTCTGTTGGGCTATTGTTGTCAGCGGCACACCTTTAAGATTCGCGAGATATTCCGCGACATGTATCACCAATCCTGGTTCGTTCATCTTGCCACGATGCGGCACGGGGGCAAGATAGGGCGAATCGGTCTCGATCAGAATATGTTCTAGCGGCACCGCTAACGCCACCGCCTGCAAATCTTTTGCGCTCTTAAAAGTAACGATACCGGAAAAAGAAATATAGAAGCCCATCTGGATCGCCGCCTCCGCCACCGCCAGTGATTCAGTGAAGCAATGCATCACACCGCCCGCGCCACCGGCATTGGTCCCGGCACCTTCTTCAAGCATAATTTTTATCGTATCTTCGGAGGCGGCGCGCGTATGAATAATGAGCGGCTTCCCAGTCGCCCGCGAAGCCCGGATGTGACGACGAAAGCGCTCGCGCTGCCATTCGAGATCGCCCTTCAACCGAAAGTAATCCAGGCCGGTTTCGCCAATCGCGATAATTTTCGGATGATCGGACAAGCGAATCAAGTCGTCTACTGTCGGTTCCGGCGTATCTTCGTAGTCGGGATGCACGCCCACCGAGGCGTAGATGTGCGGATAGGTTTTAGCCAATTCCAGCACCTGCGGAAAATCAGGTAAATCGACCGAAACGCAGAGCGCGTGAGTCACCTTATTTTCTGCCATCTTAGCCAGAATTTCCGGCATTTTGGCAGCCAGCTCAGGAAAATTAATATGGCAGTGAGAGTCGATATACATGGGCGGAAACAGGACAGAAGCAGTATAAAAATCCTCTTCTCAGAATAGAAAAGGGAGGCAAGAAAAACGATGCAATATTACGAGAATCGCCTGTTTGTCACGGCGATTTCTTATGACGATTTCGCCCTGACAAACGGGAATAACAAATTGTAGAAATTTTATGCGACGCGTTTACCTAAAATCACCAAATCACGCTCTATCCCGTCCAGCGTTGCCACGCGTGGCATGTTGGCCCAACGCTCAAAGCCGAATACATCAAACAATTTCAGACTTGGTTCGTTATGACCAAAAACAAACCCCAATAAAGTATGCACCGCAACGTGCGGCGCATAGGCAATTGCCGCTTCCATCAAATAACGACCAATCCCCATGCCTCGCGCAGCTTCGTGAATATAGACAGAAATTTCAGCCGTGCCAGAGTAAGCCGGACGACCGTAAAAATCCGAGTACGAAAGCCAGCCGAGAATGGTCGGCAACGCGGTATCGTTATCATCAGTGGACTGCTCAACCACCCACAGCGGGCGCAGCGTCGGGTTGTGATGATCGAACCACGCTTGCCGGGAAGCAACCGATACCGGTTCCGTATCGGCGGTGACGTCACGCGACGCAACGGTACTGTTGTAAATCGCAACGATTGCGTCCAAATCCTGCTGCACTGCCAGTCGATGATGATATTTCATGTTTATAAAGTGTGAGTGGGACGGCTTGAGCCCAATGCGGAACCCAAGATTTCTTCAATACGTGTACGCAAACGGAGGCCGCTTTCGTCGTCGGGAAAATGCACGCCGATGCCTTGCGCCCGATTGTTATTCGCGCCGGACGGTGTAATCCAGGCGACCTTGCCAGCGATAGGATATTTGGCGGGATCTTCCATGAGACTGAGAATCAAATAAATCTCGTCCCCTACCAAATAAGCCTTGCTGGTCGGCACGAATATGCCGCCGTTCGTTAAGAATGGCATATAGGCCGCATATAAAGCCGATTTTTCTTTGATCGCCAGCGACAATACAGTCGGCCTGGCTAACTTAATGCCGCTTATCCCTGCCACGCCGCCGATTGTATTTTCTGCCATGCACATCTCCTATTGAATAATCAAAATTGACTCAGATAAATCAGTCCTGAAAAATGTCATGCAAAAATTTTTGCGTAATCCAACAGCATATCTTCAATAAAAAGTCTTGCCGACAACGGATGTTCTGCGATGGCCCGTCTGTCGTTACTGGCTTTCAATAATCGTAATAATTCGCCGGTTTGCGTGCGTGCCGCCAATGCCGTCAATGTCTTTTTATGACGTGGATAATACCGCACAGAACCCGCCATCTTCAGCGAAAATACATCATAGAGCCAGCGCTGCTGCCACCCGAGCAGCTCAACCACAGGGGTTTTCTGCACCCGTTCGGCACATTTCAACGCTGCGTCGATACTGGGTGCACTCAAATAGGCCAGCAGCGCATCTATCAATTCACGGCCATCACTTTGCGACTGCGCCTGCGCGGTCAGTGGCGCGCCGCCCTGCTCTGCCAACCACATATCAGCGTCAGCCACGCCTTGTTGTTTGAGCCAGCCAAGCGCTTCTTGCGGTGAAGGCAGCGGCATCGGAAACTTGCGACAACGCGACAATATCGTCGGCAACAATCGATCCAGACTATTTGATATTAATAAAAATACGGTGTTCGGCGGAGGTTCTTCCAGGGTTTTCAGCAACGCATTGGCGGCGGCGGCGTTTAAGGCCTCCGCCGGATACAGCACCACTACGCGTTGGCCTTGACGATGGGTGGAGATATTCATAAATCCGGCTAATGCACGAATTTGATCAATCTTAATTTCTTTCGACGGTGCTTTGGTCGCCTTCGCTGTTTTCTTGTCGCCATCATCAGCGCCCTCGCCGCCTTCGCGACTATCCTCATCTTCGAGAATTTCAGGGCGCACACGACGATAATCGGGATGATTCTGCTGCATGAACCAACCACATGATCCACATACGCCACAGGCTTGACCATCGGCTAGCGGCTTTTCGCAAAACAGCGACTGCGCGAACTGTTCGGCAAATATAGTTTTACCTATACCTTCAGCGCCATGAAACAGGATCGCATGCGGCATGCGCGGTCGCATTTGCTGAAGTTGCTGCCAGGCATTTATTTGCCACGGAAATATCGAATTAGTCATGAACAATCTTAATGATGAAGCGGCTTATTCTTAATATTTACACCATACGCCGATATTCGCCCAAACAACGCTTTGCTACAGCGTCGCAACGATCTGCGCTAACGTCTGTTGAATATCCGCTATTGTCTGCGTCGAATCAATGATGCGAAAACGGTCGGGAAACTGTGCGGCGCGGCGTAAATACTCAGCCCGGGTATCGGCAAAAAAGGTGGCTTTTTCCTGCTCAAATTTATCCAGATCACGGGTTGCATCCAGTCGCGCCCGCGCTACCTCCAGCGGCACATCAAACAGCAAAGTCAAATCCGGCTGCAAATGCGGATGTACCCATTGCTCCAAAACATCCAGCTTATCCCGCGATAGTTTTCTACCACCACCCTGATACGCAAAAGTTGCATCGGTAAACCGATCGGAAACGACCCATTCCCCACGCGCCAGCGCTGGTTCAATGACCTGCGCCAGATGTTCGCGACGAGAGGCAAACATCAGCATCGCCTCGGTTTCCAGATGCATTTTTTGATGCAGGACAAGTTCGCGCAATGCTTCACCCAGCGCGGTGCCGCCCGGCTCTCGAGTAGAGACCACCGTCAGTCCACGCTGTTGCAACAACCCGGCGACGTAACCAATATGGGTTGATTTTCCCGCACCGTCGATGCCTTCAAAGGTAATAAATTTTGCTGATTTCATAAATCCATAGAGTGTTTTGCTTATTTCTGTAAAGCGCAGGGAACCAGATCAACGCTGGTACTTATTCACTGCCTGATTATGCTCGCTGAGATTACTCGAAAAGTGACTGCTACCATCACCCTTTGCCACAAAATACAGTGCATCGGTTTTTGCCGGATTCATCGCCGCGTGCAACGACTCATCGCCGGGCAACGAAATCGGGGTCGGCGGCAATCCCGGACGCGTATAGGTATTGTAGGGCGTATCAGTCGTCAGATCGCGTCTGCGGATGCTGCCTTTATATTGATCCCCCATCCCATAAATCACCGTTGGATCGGTTTGCAACAACATGCCAATCCGCAGCCGATTGATAAATACGCCTGCAATATTCGTCCGTTCTGCCTTGCGCCCGGTTTCCTTCTCGACAATTGAGGCCATGATGAGCGCTTCATAGGGCGTTTTATAGGGTAACGTGGAATCGCGGTTTTCCCATGCGGCGTTCAAACGCTTCAACAATAACGCATGCGCCTGTTTATACACCTGCAAATCACTGGACCCTTTTGCGAATAAATACGTATCCGGCGCAAATAGCCCCTCTGGAAGCGTGTAGTCAGTCGTAATTTTAGCCATCAATTCAGCATCCGTCAGCGTCGCCGTATCGTGCTTCAACGCAGTCTGCGCGGCGACAGCCTGCCGCATCTGACGGAATGTCCAGCCCTCGATCACCGTCAGCGATTCCTGCGCAAATTCGCCACGCACCAATTGTGTAATCAGGCGCAAAGGCGTGGTGCCCGGTTTTATTTCATAGCTGCCTGCCTTCAGCTTGCCACTTTTCCCGGTCAGTCGGACTAACAAACCAAGCAACTCAGGATTCACCGGCACACCTGCGCTAGCAATTTGCTGAACGACGCTATCAAGACCGCTGCCCGGCAGAATGGTAAATGGCATTGGTTCTCCGACAGTAATCACCGGCTGTTTGGCCCAAAAAACCATGCCGCCAACGGCTAATAAGCTCAATAAAACAACAAAAAGGAATAGTTTCTTAAACAAGTTCAATCGCTCCGCGGGTTTGCTACATCAGGTCAAGAGGTCGAAAAAGTGGCTTTACCCGACGCTTTTTTGCGACATCTTTATAATCAACCCAACATGATAATCGCTGAATCGAGAATGCCCCAAAATTATGACTACTTTAACAATTAACTGGCTAGACCTTTTGACCCAAAATAACGCCGATATAGAGCAAGGTTCGCCCGATGCGCAGGGTAATTTTTTCGCCCCCTTAACAGATCTCGGTCTGATCGCGTTGACCGGCGATGACGCCGCCAACTTTTTGCACAATCAGGTCACCAACGATGTCGTGCAATTGCCGCTGGACCAAATCCGGCTGGCGGGTTATTGCTCCCCAAAAGGTCGCTTGCTGGCGACATTGCTGATGTGGAAAACCGCTGACACCATTTTTCTACAATTGCCACGCACTATTCAGGCAACGGTACAAAAACGTCTGCAAATGTTTATCTTACGCGCCAAAGCCAAATTGGTTGATGCGACTGAAAGCTATGCCACTCTGGGTCTGGGTGGCATCGCCGTCGCTGCCGCGCTCGCACCCTGGTTTGCCGAGCTACCCGCCTTACCGTACGCCAAAATTGCTAACGACGCCGGTACATTGATGCGCTGCGACGATGCCAATGGCGTAGCCCGATATCAATGGATCACGACGCCAGAAATAGCTGCCGCCGCGTGGCCGGTCCTTTTGCAAACCCTGCCGGTAGTCGATGCGCGGGTATGGCGATTGGGACAAATTGCAGCGGGGATTCCGCAAATTACGCTGCCAACGCAAGAGCAATTTGTACCGCAAATGATTAATTACGAAGTTGTCGGCGGCGTGAATTTCAAAAAAGGATGTTATCCCGGTCAGGAAATCGTCGCACGTAGTCAATATCTCGGTAAAAACAAACGCCGCGCTGTATTGGCAAACGTTGCCGCGATTGATATCGCTGCCGCTGCAGAAGTGTTTTCCAGCGAAGATCCGCTGCAACCTTGCGGCATGATCGTGAATGCAGAACGGCTTAATGATGCTTCTTCGACCTGCCTGCTGGAAATCAAACTCGCGGCATTAGAAAATGGCAGCGTCCATTTAGGATCAATCGACGGTCCGCAGTTACATTTCCTTCCCATGCCTTACGCGATGCCAGACCCGATCGTCCCCATAGCTAAACTGGTATAGCTGACGCGTATGGACCTCTACATTTATTATCGGGTTTCAGCCGATCACGCAGAGCAATTTTCGGGTGCCGCTGTGGCGATGCAGGCTTCACTATCGCGCCAGCAGCATATTTCCAGCGCCTTAAAGCGGCGACCGGAAATCGAAAATGGTCATCACACCTGGATGGAAGTATACGAAAATGTCCCCGACGATTTTACGCAAACCATCGCGCAAGCCGTTGCAGACAGTGGCATTGGACCGTTGATTGAAGGCCAGCGTCATACCGAGTTATTTTTGTGTGAATCTGCTTTCAAAGCAGTTTCTGCGTCCGATTCTGAATTTTCTTCTACTGGTTCATCATGTGCTTAATCGTTTTCTCCTGGAAAGTCATCCCCGGCCTGCCCTTAATAGCAGCTGCAAACCGGGATGAATTTTATGCACGTCCCAGCGCGCCAGCCACTTGGTGGGAAGATCATCCGAACATTTATGCAGGACGCGATCTGCAAGATGGCGGCACTTGGTTAGGGATCAGCAAAACGGGGCGCTTTGCGGCCATTACCAACGTGCGCGCACCGTCAGAGCGACATGAAAATGCGCCAACCCGAGGCGCATTGGTCGCTGATTTTCTGGACAGTGGCGCGACAGCAGCCGAATACATCGCTCAAATTAGTGCCAACGCGGATGACTATAACGGCTTTAACTTGCTGATCCACGACGGTAAAGAATTGGTATGGTTTTCCAACAAAGGACAATCGGACCCAAGAAATGGGCAACCGTTAGCGCCGGGCATCTATGGCTTATCAAATGCCCTGCTGGATGTCTGCTGGCCCAAAGTGGTCAGAACTAAGGCCCAGTTTGCCAGCCTGTTATGTCAGGGTGCGCCCGATGAAACCTACTTTGACATGCTGACGGATACCACCACTGCTGGCGATTGCCGCTTGCCGTCGACCGGCGTAGGCATCGAACGGGAACGCTTGTTGTCATCGGTATTTATTGCTTCGCAGG
Organism: Glaciimonas sp. PCH181; assembly: GCF_003056055.1. Taxonomy (NCBI): domain Bacteria; kingdom Pseudomonadati; phylum Pseudomonadota; class Betaproteobacteria; order Burkholderiales; family Oxalobacteraceae; genus Glaciimonas; species Glaciimonas sp. PCH181. The sequence continues at coordinate 129,844 of NZ_PYFP01000001.1, read as the reverse complement.
ATTACGGCACGCGTAACTCAACGTTGGTGAAATTGCACGCTTGCGGAACAGCCGTGCTGGAAGAGCGTTTGATCCAATAGGGCTATTCGCTCTTAGCAGCTGTATTGATGGCAGTATTAGGCAAACACATGCCGCATCGAGATGTGGGGAATACCGGCTTCTTGGAACGCCTCACCATAGCGGCTAAAGCCGTAGCGTTGATAAAACATCTCCGCCTGAGTTTGTGCATTCAGGACGACTTCTGCATCCCCGCGTTGCCGGGCTTGTGCCATCAACGCTTCCAGAATCGCACCGCCGACACCTTGACCTCGCCCGGCCAATTTGACCGCCATACGACCGATATGGCCATCAGGCAACAAGCGGCCGGTGCCCAATATTTGTCCCGCTTCGTCGTATGCAACGGCATGCAAACAAACGGCATCCATTTCATCCCATTCCAACTCTTCAGGAATTTTTTGTTCGATCACGAACACTTCACGACGAATAGCCCCGGCATCGTCTTGCAGGTTTTCCCAGTTGTCGACCGTTACTTTGAGTTGCATTGTTAATCTCCGAAGATCAGGCATCGGCAGCGCTAGCCGAATCGGCTAGGCGTTTACGACTGGCTGGCGTGCTTTTCATATATTTAAAAGTGCCTAGCGATTTCGCTACCAATTTTTCGCCGTACCATAATTCTGCTTCGCAAAAACACATCGTCGTGGAGCGATAAAAAGCTTTACCTTTCGCAACGATCCGTCCACCCACTTGGCCACCCGGTTGCAGAAAACTGGTTTTCATTTCGACCGTGACCGCGCCGCTGGCTTGCGGATTAAGTGTACGTCCGGCCAACGCCATCACAACATCGAGCATCGTCATCGACAAGCCACCATGGGTGACCTGACCGCTGTTCATATGATGCGGTTGCAGGTTCAGCGCCAGCGTGGCGGCTCCCTCGCCCATATCGATAAACTCAACACCGAGGAATGTCAAAAAAGGATTATCAAGCGGAAAGACGTGCTCTGGAAACATGGGGGCTAACGAAGAGACTAAGAGAGAAAAATTTAAGCAATAGCGAAAGGCGTATCACCAACAAAAGCTAAAAATAGCAGAAACCCGGCTCTGCAAGATAAGCGCAGCGCTTAGCTTTCATAATCAAAACATTGTCGCGCCTCGCGCACAGCACCGACAAAAGGTTTAATCCCAACATGCGTTGGATGATGCTGATAGGCATCCAATGCTTCACGAGAATCAAATTCCGCGTTCAGGATGACATCGTAAGTCGCTTCCAAACCATCTTGCGCGATCACGGCATCGAATTTGAGTATGCCGGGCACGATTGCAGCGCAGCTATCCAGTAACGCTTTTAACTTGTGCGCATTCGTCGCTTTGTCAGCGCCTTCTGCGTGCTCTTTGAGTTTCCAGATAACGATATGTTTGAGAGTAATAGCCATGATAATTAATTGGTCCTGCGATGAAATTAAGAGGTAATGGGAAGCGCGGAAGACTGTATAAATCCAGAAGTTAGCCTGACTACCCGCAAAAGTAGCTTCAGGACTATTTTATCGATGCTGGCTCAATGCAATTTTTCAGCGGCCACCAGCACGCCATCCACGTCGACATATACCCAGTCGCCCGGCGATACTGCCACGCCAGCGATCGTTACACGGATATCTTGTTCGCCAACGCCTTTCCGCACGCTGCGTTGCGGATGCAAAGCTAAAGCCCGTATGCCGATGTTGCAACCATTCAGCTCTTCCGAATCGCGCACGCAACCATTGACGACGATACCGGCCCAGCCGTTTTTCTCTGCCAGTACGCCAAGATTTCCACCGACTAAAGCACAGCGCAGGCTTGCGCCGCCATCGACGATTAATACATGGCCCTGACCGGGTGTTTCTAACGTTGCACGAACCAAAACGTTATCTTCGAATACTTTTAGCGTACGCGCCTGACCAAAAAACCGTACTTGTTTGCCAAATCCTAAAAAGACCGGCGGTAAGACATGCAAACGACCTTCGCCAATTTTATCTTCATTAGCATCACAAATATCACAGGTAGAAAAAATCACGACCATCTCCTTAACAAATATTATCTGGCATGCATATCAACGCAAACTATTGCGTAAGCTGCGCGTCAATCGGTCTGACCACCAAATTTTTTCATACTATACATCCGGCTGTCAGCCACCCGCAATAATGTTTCGATATCCAGACCATCTGTCGGATATAACGCGCCGCCAACCGATGCCCCCACCGAATACGGCGTGCCGTCGTACATATCCAGCGGGGTTTCTAGTACGCCAATTATTTTTTGGCAAACCGCAGTAGCGATTTCCTGATTCGTGACGCCGTGTAAATACACCACGAATTCATCGCCGCCAAAACGTGCCACAGCATCATCTTTGCGCACTGCGTTCTGCAAACGTTGCGCAACTTCGATTAACACACGGTCTCCCTGTTCATGGCCGAACTGGTCGTTGACGCCTTTAAATTTATTTAAATCGATAAACAGCATCGCAAAACTGAACGACTTTGGATCGAGGGCGTTGCGCCGCATGAATTCAATTTGTGCAATCAACGAATCGCGATTAAGCAAATTGGTCAGACGATCAGTGCGCAAATTACGTTCCATCGCCTGAAAGCTTTGTGCCAATTGCCCGATCTCATCCTTGCGATCAATTCCCAAAGGCATAAACGGCGAACCGCTACCGATATTTTGCGCAGCTAAGGTCAACTTGCGGATATCTCTCAAAGCCCAACGCAGTGTCACAAAACCAAACACCATCGATATCAGGATCGCCACCAGTCCGAGTAGCAGACTATGATAAATACCGCCATTCACCGAATTCCAGAAATTAGAGCGAGGCGTCGCCAATACAATTACCCAATCCAGCCCGCCCTCATCCCGAAAAACCCGCGCAGCCACCTCAATCTGGCCCAGCGAACTACTAAATGCGGTACTCACCATTGGGGGCCGCCCGCCTGCTACGCCGCCAAAGTCATGGGCTTGCTGTAACTTTAATTGTGGCTGCACTGATTTCCAGGCTTCGCGCATAAGCGGGGAAGAAGTTGCGCTGACATTCCATCGCAAGGGTGGTGTGTGTGTCAACGGGATCAGATTTTTGGTTTCTTCAGATACAGGATGCGTGGCGCCGACATACGCATTATCGTTAGTCGAACTGGCAACCAGATCGCCGTTGCGCTCGACAATAAAAGCCAGACCATTTTTTTCAATCGCCACCGAACGCAAAAACTCACCTAAGGGCTTTAACGGCATTTCCGCGGCTACTACGCCGTATATCTTTTTCTGTTCAGTAGACACGACCTGGGTAAGCGCCATCGCAGGTTCGTTGCTGCGGGCCTCGGAGAATATAGGTGACCAACTATTTTCGCTATGCTTAAGCGCATTGATATACCAGGCCCGCTGACGCGGTTCGTATTCTTCGGTGCTTAACAGCGTCACTTCGCCATTTGGACTGTTTGCGCGGTAAAGCGAAGTCGGCCCCAGATCAGCGCCGCGTAGTCGCAACAAAAACTCATTATCACTCGCTTTTCTGACACTGATAAATTGCCCATCAACCCCGCCAAAGCAAACAAACCGGCTGGACTCGGGAAACAGGCTGCTGGCGATCCAGAGTCGCTCCTGCAAGTCACCTATTTCACTAGAAAACAAAATATTGGATTCCTGCTTGACATCGCCTTTCGGCGGCAAAAGCGCAAGGGTGATCACGCGCAAGGCCGCCTTTGTGTCATGCAACTGGCGCTCGGTCGCTTGATCGATATTGCTCATCAAATCAGCCAACGTCTTCTGCGAAATCGCATCCGTTGCATTCTGACCAGCGCGATACAAAGACCAGCCCATCGTGACCGCAAGGCTCAGTATCAGAATGACAAAGGGCAGAATAAATAGCCGTTGTAGCGAATATTTCTTCAAAATTTTCCCAGAAAATGCGTTATGCATCTATCCCAAAGCGAAAGCTTATCGGACTTACGGTCCTGCACCCGCAATTAATTGACAGGGAATTGCGCTTGACGATCCATACATCCAGCTTTTCTGTCAATAACGCATTAGTGGCGTCGAGCAAGCGCGGCAATCTCCTACCGATAGGCAAAAAAAAGCCACCCGGTCTCCCTTGTGGCTCTTTTTGTTGTTCTAAAGCACTGGTAAGCTGCCCGTGATTTTACCCTTATCGACACTAAAACAGTTACCTAACCTGGCTAATTGAAAACTATTTCACCATTGTTCACACTTATGTGAATAACATCTTTCGGCCCAAACTTACCTTCTAAAATAAGTTTTGATAATGGATTTTCAATTTGCTGTTGGATCGCTCGTTTCAATGGGCGCGCGCCATAGATGGGATCGAAACCAGCTTCTGCGATCTTTTGCAGACCGCCCTCCGAAATTTCGAGTCGCATCTCCAGCTTAGCAAGTCGCTGCTCCAAAATCTTCAACTGGATCTTGGCGATGGCGCCAATATTCTTTTCGTCCAACGAATGAAACACGACGATTTCATCGATCCGATTAATAAACTCCGGACGGAAGTGATTTCTGACTTCGGCCATGACCTCGGTTCTTACTTCGGCAGGATCGCTGCCCTCCATCGCCTGAATCCGATGCGATCCCAAATTCGATGTCATCACAATCACCGTATTTTTGAAATCTACGGTGCGTCCCTGACCATCAGTCATACGCCCATCATCAAGCACTTGCAGCAAGACATTGAAGACATCCGGATGCGCCTTCTCAATTTCATCGAGCAAAATCACACTGTACGGCTTCCGACGCACAGCTTCGGTCAGATAACCGCCCTCCTCGTAACCAACATAGCCGGGAGGCGCACCGATCAGACGCGAGACCGAATGTTTTTCCATAAATTCGCTCATATCGATACGTATCATCGCATCTTGTGTATCGAACAAAAAGCCCGCCAGCGCCTTGCACAATTCAGTTTTACCGACCCCGGTTGGTCCTAAAAACATGAACGATCCGTACGGCCGATCAGGATCGCTCAATCCAGCACGAGAGCGCCGAATAGCATCCGACACCGCAGCAATCGCCTCATCCTGCCCAACTACGCGGCGATGCAATTCGTCTTCCATCTTCAGTAACTTTTCACGTTCGCCCTGCATCATCTTGGAGACGGGAATACCGGTGGAGCGCGACACAATTTCTGCAATTTCTTCCGCCCCAACTTGCGTCCGCACCAATCGCGGTTTAACGCTCGGATCAGGATTTGCATCGGCCAGTGCGTCCTGCTTTTGCTGCGCTTCCAGCGCCTGCTCCAGCGGATTCAATTTGCCGTATTTCAGTTCAGAGACTTTCTGCCAATCGCTATTCCGTGTTGCTTCATCGATTTGCAAGCGCAGTTTTTCGATTTCTTCTTTGAGATGCTGGCTGCCCAAGGCGTTAGCCTTCTCGGACTTCCAGACTTCTTCCAGATCCGCATATTCGCGCTCTAGCTTCTCGATCTCCTGCTCGATCAGATCAAAACGTCTTTTAGACGCCTCATCCTTTTCTTTTTTCACCGCTTCGCGCTCGATTTTAAGTTGAATCAACCGGCGGTCAAGCTTATCCATCACCTCGGGTTTAGAATCGATTTCAATCTTGATCTTGGCAGCGGCCTCATCAATCAGGTCAATCGCCTTATCTGGCAAAAACCGATCGGTGATATAGCGATGCGATAATTCTGCCGCAGCGACGATGGCGGGATCAGTGATTTGTACGCCATGATGCACTTCATATTTCTCTTGCAAGCCACGCAAAATCGCGATGGTCGCCTCAACGCTAGGCTCGTCCACCAGAATTTTTTGGAAACGACGTTCCAAGGCAGCATCTTTTTCAATATATTTGCGATATTCGTCCAACGTCGTTGCACCCACACAATGCAACTCCCCGCGCGCCAACGCAGGTTTCAGCATATTTCCGGCATCCATCGCACCTTCGGCTTTGCCAGCGCCGACCATGGTGTGCAATTCATCGATAAAGACGATGGTCTGACCTTCATCGAGGGCGATTTCTTTCAATACCGCTTTCAGGCGCTCTTCAAACTCGCCACGGAATTTAGCGCCCGCCAAAAGTGAAGCCATGTCCAGCGATAGCACTCGCTTGGATTTCAGGCTATCCGGCACTTCGCCGTTCACGATACGTTGCGCCAGCCCTTCAACGATGGCCGTTTTACCGACGCCCGGCTCGCCTATCAAAACAGGATTGTTTTTGCTACGGCGTTGTAAAACCTGAATCGCCCGACGAATCTCATCATCCCGACCGATTACAGGGTCTAATTTGCCTTGGCGTGCGCGTTCAGTCAGATCAAGTGTGTATTTTTTCAATGCTTCGCGTTGGCCGTCACCATCTTGGGAGGCGACGTTATCGCCGCCACGTACCGCACTGATGGCCGCCTCCAACGCCTTGCGCGTCAAACCGTGCTGGCGCGCCAATTGACCGGCATCCGACTTGTCGTCAAGCAGTCCCAGAAGAAGCATTTCACTAGCAATAAACTGATCGCCATGTTTTTGCGCTTCTTTGTCTGCCAGATTAAGCAATCCCAGCAATTCACGCCCAATCTGCACTTCTCCACTGTTGCCAGAAACCTTCGGCAAACGCTCCTGCGCCGCCTTTAACCCGGTCGAAAATGCGGCAATATTCACGCCCGCACGTTGCAAAAGCGAACGCGCGCTGCCGTCATCCTGATTCAGCAATGCCAGAATGACGTGTATAGGATCAATATATTGATTGTCATTGCCAACGGCCTGACTTTGGGCGTCAGAAATAGCTTCTTGCAATTTTGTAGTGAGTTTGTCGAAACGCATTGTTTCCTCCAATATGTCTATTACTCAGGAAATTGGGACTTGACGGCGTATTTCAAGAATACCAAACTTAATTAGACACCTATTTGGACCACTGTAGCGTTTTGGAGTGTGAAATGAGGAGAGCTTTGCAAGCGCAAATGCATGGCCTAGCCGCAGTTTGCCTCTTAGCTGATATAAGACTTTTTTGGAATTTGAGCACCGAGATGGATGCGTTCTTACGCTATTTCCATTTATTCAACGCTGCATCGTCACTTTCACGCGCGTCAACCCAACGTGCACCTTCAGGAGTTTGTTCTTTTTTCCAGAACGGCGCTTCCGTTTTGAGATAGTCGATGATAAATTCGCAGGCCGCAAAAGCCTCGCCACGGTGTGCCGACGCAACCGCGACTAATACGATCTGGTCCATCGGCTGCAATGGCCCGACACGATGAATCACTAGCGTATCGAAAATGTTCCAACGCGCCTGCGCTTGCACAATGATGGCGGCCAGCGCTTTTTCAGTCATGCCGGGATAATGCTCTAACGTCATTTCGGCAATCGCGCTGCCTTCATTTATATCGCGCACCGCTCCCACAAAACTCACAACGGCACCAATTTTGGGGTTGTTCTGGCGCATGGCCAGCAATTCTGTCGAAACATCAAAGTCTGCGGTTTGAATGCGTATGGGCATAGGTCAATCCTTACGATTCGAAAGTCGGTATAAAACAGGACTTAGCGACAAGCCGTTGCAAAGGCCCGCCTGCCTCGGTAAGCCATTAGCGTCAATTAACCGCCTGTCACCGGCGGAAAGAACGCCACTTCAGCATCAGCGGTCACAGGAGAATCATTGGTCGCGATGACCTGATCGCACGCCATTCTTAGCGCACGGCCCTCTCCAAGAACTTCTTCCCAGATACCGCCACGTTGACGCAAATAGGCGCGGATATCGCCTACGGTTTGCACCGTTTCAGGCAGTTCGAGCGTTTCCTGCGCAACGTTAAGTGCTTCACGCATGCTGGCAAAAAAACGTAAGTGAATCTTCATGAAGCTTTCCTACTTTGAAATTCAACATGCCATATTAACGCTGCCGGATGCTGATCACAGAACATACGCAGATGTGCATCAACATTTCGCCGTTATTGGATCAGCGCTGAAAATGGATGAAAACGCACCGCATCGCCAGCCGCAATAGTATTGCCAGCCGGATTATCTACCAATCCATCGCCCCAGACGGTGGACGTTAATACGCCCGAACCCTGATGCGGAAATAAATCCAGACCACCGTTTAGATTCATTTTTACACGTAAAAATTCCTGTCGCCGATCAGCTTTCGGCCAATCAAAATCTGCGCGCAGTATATACACCTCTGGCATCACGTTACTGCATCCTTGCAATCGTAAAATGAAAGGCCGCACGAACATCAAAAACGTCACAAAACTGGATACCGGATTGCCGGGTAAACCTATAAAAAATGTCGTACCAGCCTGGCCAATATCGGCTGCATTCCGATTAATTTCACCGAAAGCCAGCGGTTTTCCCGGTTTCATAGCGATTTGCCACATATTCAGATGGCCTTCCGCTTCCACTGCAGGTTTAACGTGATCCTCTTCGCCGACCGAAACACCGCCCGAAGTAATGATCAAATCATGTTGTTGCGCGGCAATGCGCAAAGTCTCGCGTGTAGCGGTCAGCGAATCGGGAACGATGCCGTAGTCCGTCAGCTCGCAACCTAAATTTTCTAACAATCCACGCAGTACAAAGCGGTTTGAGTTGTAGATTGCCCCAGCTTTCAACACCTCGCCCGGCATTGTTAATTCGTCGCCCGTAAAAAATACCGCGACACGCAATTTGCGCAGTACAGACAACTCTGCCAAACCGACAGATGCCGCTAACCCAAGATGTTGGGCCTGCAACCGCGTGCCAGCGGGCAAAATCTCTTTGCCGACATGGATATCCTCACCTGCCCGACGAATCCATTCACCGGATGCGGGTGAGTGACGGACGACAACAGCATCGCCATCGACATCGCACATTTCCTGCATCACAACAGCGTCAGCACCCGGCGGAATTAACGCCCCGGTAAATATGCGTGCGGCGCTGCCTTCCTGCAATGGCTGCCCGACATGCCCGGCAGGAATTCGCTGCGAAACGGGCAAACGCGCCGCACCACTCACGCATTCCGCCGCCCGCACGGCATAACCATCCATTTGTGTATTGTCAGACGGCGGCACGTTCATTTGGGAGGTTTGGGCACTCACAAGAACGCGACCATTTGCGGCCAAAGTGGGTACCACTTCAACCTCCGTCAAAGGCCGCGCAGCGGCCAGCAGCACGTCCAGCGCCTCAGTGACCGTAAGCATTTGTGGTTTTTGCATCTGTCGTTAGCCTGTTTTTACCCGGTTATCACAAGCCAGTATGTGCCGCGATATAGGCCTTAACCTGCGCCACATCCGCTGCCATCACGTCAAATCGCTGCGGCAAGGCCTCAATGTTTTCAAAACCCGCAGGGCGCTCTGCATCGCGGCCCAAGGCTTCGCGAATCGTCTCGTTAAATTTGGCGGGTAAGGCGGTTTCCAGCACAATCATCGGAACACCGGGCGTCAAATAGTCGCGCGCGACTTTAACGCCGTCGGCGGTATGCGTATCGATCGTGATGCCGTATTGTTTCTCCACATCGCGAATAGTATCTAAGCGATCTTGATGAGTCGACTTGCCAGACTGAAAGCCGTATTCCACGATTTTGCGGAATTCGTCGCCATCGCTACCAGGATTTCCCGACAAATCAAAGCCGCCTTCAGTCTCAACCTTATGAAACAACGCTGCCAAACGCGCATGATCACGTCCTAGCAAGTCGAATACGAAACGTTCAAAATTGGAGGCTTTGCTGATATCCATACTCGGGCTACTGGTATGGTAGGTTTCAGCCGATTTGCGCACGCGATAAATCCCGGTACGGAAAAATTCGTCCAAAACGTCGTTTTCATTCGTAGCCGCCACCAATTTATCGATCGGCAAACCCATCATGCGAGCAATATGCCCGGCACAAATATTCCCAAAGTTGCCCGACGGCACAGTAAACGATACTTTTTGCTCGTTGCTCGTAGTGGCGCTGAGATAACCGCGGAAGTAGTACACAACTTGCGCAACAACACGCGCCCAGTTGATCGAATTCACGGTGCCGATTTTTTGCGCTGCTTTGAACGCATGATCGTTAGATACGGCTTTGACCATATCCTGGCAATCATCGAACACGCCTTCAACAGCGATATTAAAGATGTTCGGATCTTGTAAACTGAACATTTGCGCAGACTGAAACGCACTCATTTTTTTATGCGGCGACAGCATAAAAACACGGAGTCCCTTTTTGCCGCGCATCGCGTACTCCGCCGCACTACCAGTGTCGCCAGAAGTCGCACCAAAAATATTCAGCGCAGCATCGTCCTTGGCCAACGTGTACTCAAACAAGTTACCCAGCAACTGCATTGCCATATCCTTGAACGCCAGCGTCGGCCCATTCGACAGCGCTTGCAAAACAAGCTTGCAGCCGTTGGCTTCTTCCAATACTCGCAACGGCGTAATTTGGTCTGCGCTCTCTCCGGCGCGTCCATTTCGATATACTTCGCCGGTATAGGTTTTATGCGCCAAAGCCTTCAAATCGGCTTGCGGAATATCGGTGGCGAACTTCTTCAGCACTTCAAACGCCAGATCAGCGTAGGGCAGCGTGCGCCAGTGATTTAATTCTTCAGAGGTGACTTGAGGATATGTTTCTGGCAGATATAAACCACCGTCAGGTGCCAGACCGCCGAGCAAAATGTGCGAAAAGGATTGTGCCGTAGCATGGCCGCGCGTGGAAACGTATTGCATAGAATGATTGTATTTGTATAAGTCTGCGCTTGCAGAGGGTATATAAAAATTGCTGGAAATTGCCTGATCGGTGCTGGACCTGCGTCCACATCAACGACAGCTATTATAGCCGTCACTCAGACTAGGGTTGAATTTTAGATCGCGTATACCTGCGAATAAGTTACGGATATAACAAGCAGGCAATGCGGGATCCGGGAAAAATCCATAACGACTAAAAGTAACCTGCTTTCCATAAGCGCGGGCGTAGAACGTTACGTACATAAACCCCACTATCCACCGCTTTAGCTTCATATTTGGGCAAACTCAGGATCTCTGGCCACAATCCACACCCGAAACATATCAATAAGACAAGCACCGTCAAAGCCAATGCTGCTTTATGCAAAACCTGAGAGCCTTCAGGAGGAAGTGCCTTAGTTTCATTGCTTAGTGACGACACCCATCCCCATGCGCAACCAACATATAAAACGATCCATAACTGGCTTGTTGGCATCACAATTAATCCTGACACCAAACCATCTACAAGAATGGCTATGCCGGTTGCCAAAAACGCTGCTAGCGCAGCCTGATTTTTTTCGTCGCCCGGTTTAATTTTTGTCGCGGTCCTCATCAGTGAACGGAATGCGATCACTATCACAACAATCAAACAAAATACTGCAGGCACACCCCACTCCGATGCTATTTGCAATATCCAATTATGTGGATGCGCGCCGAACTGTACGTTAGTGGCGTAGTGCGCAAAATGCAAAGGCCCAGCACCAAATATAGGATGCGCCAATATCATTTCCCACGCGCGCCACCATAAAGAAAGACGGCTAGAAGTCGGATCACTCAACGTTCGGCTACCTAACTCGGAAAGGAAACCGAAAGGCTGCAATCCGACCAAAATTGGTAATGTAACGAAGAAAATGGCGTAAGCGCACAATCCCGCAAGACAAGTAATGATCATTACTCGACACCAAGGCATGGCAAGACGACGCTGGAATAACCACGCCCCGATGATTCCGGCAAAAACGCCGATAAACGTCCCCCGTCCGGCTGAAACGAATAACATCATCCACCAAAAGGATGTAGCAATAAAAGGAAAAATTTGGGAAGTGAAGCGAGATTCATTGCGTTGATTTAAAGCACTGTGCACCGCCCATAAACCCAGCAACGGCAAACTAATCGTTTGAATATGATTAAAAAACCGTAAATTATCGAAGCCAAAAATAAAAACTTCCGGGTTAGGCTGGCCATCGATTTGCAGGGCTAGTATGTATAGAAAAAATTCCTTATAAAAATATAAGACGCATCCAATTCCACAAATAAGCAGAACTTTCCGTAACAATGCATCTGGTGCTTCTCGCAATTCCAAAGCAATCGTCCAGGCCAGCAATAGTAATAGACCAAAACTCGACCATTCATATAGCGCATGGCGTATTGAGTAGGCCTGCAAAGACGATAAAAATCCTAAAAAAAAGAAACATCCCAACCAATAAATTGTCTTGCGGGATAACATGGATGGTACTTTTGATTGCACGAATCGGAAAAGCGCCAAGACCGCGCCTAATGAAAGCACCAATACCTCCACAATGCGCTGCTTATCGTGCGGCCCGATGTCGCTCCACGGAAAAAATAAGAACGGGCTGACTATTAATGTCAAAACGACTATCAATATAATTGGCGTTCGCCGCAACAATAAAGTCAGCATAATTTTTTAGGGGTATCTGGATCAACCCCAAAAAATTGAGATTAATTAAACTGATTATTTAAACTACAAAATTCGATTTTCGACAGTAACCGATATTCATGTGTTCGAGAGTTGAATCAGAACAAAAATACTTCCCTATTGCGTCTTAGCGCTTAACTGGCCATGCGACAGCGGCTATGAACCTGTTCTTACGCGCTTCGATTTCCCAACTGTTTCTAGCACCTTGACATTGCTCATCGGGAGACGTTTTGCAAAGTCTCTGAAGCCAGCGTTGTGCCTCATCTGGTTTACCATTTACCGCAAGGGCGAGCGCCAATTGATATACACCATATGGGCTAGGGGATGCTTCCACAACATCACGCATCCAATTCAACTCCTTCGCATCGAATTTCATTTTGGGTTGAATGCGAGCGTATCGGATCATTTCACGAAATTGCGTCAAGGCAAGAACGTCGGGAGGCTCTGCCGCGGTTACTTTACCTACATGTGCGTTTTCAAAGCGCAAAACATTAAAACTGGACTCCACGCGTAGGTAATCAAGAATCGTGATGGAGAGCGCGGTGGTCGATAAGACAAATAGCGTCAAGGTTATCCATGACCTCGTCACAAATACAGAACGAAAGCCAAGACGCACATTTAACACACCAACAACCAGCCCAGCAGGCAATAAAAAATACGCGTAATGTAAAGGGAGTTCAAGCATCGCGTGCGTTGCCAAGACTGTTATAAACAGTAATAAAATTGCATCTTCATGGTCTTTAATTCGACGTACACATGCCAAAAACCACCAAATAATTAATCCACTAATTAACAAGCCAATCGGTATGCCGTTCCAAAGAATCAAATCCAGAAATAGGTTGTGAGATTGAAAGAAAAGCATACCAAGATCAGGATGCTCATTTGCAACCTGATATTGCGCATGCGTCAGCTGCCCCCATCCATATCCAAAAAGAGATTGGTGCTGTACTGCATCAATAAACATGCGCCAAACCTGCGGTCGGGCCCCGATCAGATAACGCTCCGCTAAATCTCGATTCCCTTCGAATAATAAAGAATCAATTATCCAAGGGAGATTAATGACGCACGCGATGAAATACAATCCCAATCCAATGGCAGTTGCGAGCATACGTTTGGATCTTAAAAACCACGCCCACAGCAATAGCGCAGCTAGAATAACAAAAACATTCAACCATCCAGTTCGGGATTGCGTAAGCGCTACACCCAATAAAAGAAAGCAGGTCATCAAGATAGCTACAGGGGCCGAGAGTTGCCGTCGCTTAAATCCCCAGGCAGACGCGAGCATTCCCAAAATAAGTAGCGTAGCAAATTGATTGGGTTGTCCTAAATTCGCTCCTGGACGAAAATCATTCGATTTTAAAATCCAAATATCGAACCCGTCAAAGCGCAATAGTTGATGCAACTGAAAGTACATAGAAATCAGCGCCGCGATGCCGATTCCTAAAAACAAAAAATCAGCACACTCCCCGTTTGCGGCTTTCTCCCATCGCGTTCCCGCCAATAAAGCCAAAAGCAGACCAGTCAAATAGATAGAATTGATCCATGCAACTCCCCAGAAAGGCAACATGCCAAAAAAGAATTGCGCAATAGGAATAAAAATCAAGACCGCAACTACAATTTCGGGCCAATGCCACTCGTTCCGCTCACGCAACCTTAGCAGCAAGATCGTCATGCCAACCATTGTTAAAACAATTGAGGCCCAGGCGTCGCTGTGAAAGGTCGTCCACGGTGGGTAATGATTAGGCAAAAGCCAGGTACATGACAATGCTAAGGAAGCAATCACCATCCAAAAAGGACTGATAACTTTTTTGTTCAAAGACATATATTTGAGTATCTTCTGATGACACTGCTCTGCCCATATTGTCCGACAAAGAGTTCAATTGACAGGTCTGGATATAACGAGGCGGTCGCGATCAATGGCACATACCCAATAGAGGCAAAAGTAAAAACTCAAAAAGACCTGCCATCATTCGCCTTAAAATTAAAAAGCCTCACAACGTGAGGCTTTTTAAACGCGAATCAAAATTTCATGTAAAGAAACTGATTACTTGCAGCTAGCCGGACGATAATTTGTTGCAATGGTTCCACCGCATGTCCAGGTTAACACACCGTTACCGGCATCAGTCGGTGTCAAAGTGATAGTTTTCCCGCTGATATTAGTTTCAGCCGTAGTCGCCTGGACGGTGATAGTTCCACCGGATTGCCCCAAACTAGCTACATAAGTTGTTGCCATGGGAGTCAAAACTAATGATGCAGCTGATGGAAAAGCCCCATTGACTTGCCAATACTCAGCAATCTGAGTCTTTCCACTTGATGCAGCCAAGATCAGTTCAGTTACCTTTGCACGCACTGTGTAGTCTTTATAAGCTGGCAGCGCAATAGCAGCCAAGATACCAATGATGGCAACAACGATCATCAATTCGATCAGCGTGAAACCTTTTTGTGCTTGTGTTGATGTACGACGGATAAATTTGTTCATGCAAAACTCCCATTGGATTCGGTTGGAACTACCCCCACCATAAAGCAGTTAGCGTGCCAACCTCCAAACACCGCCCAACGGCTTAAAACCAAACCGTTTACTCCCAAAAAATCGACAAAATTCGTCTACGTGTACACCCACCTGACCAAAATCGTCACCCATCCTTGCAAATTAAGAATGCAAAAATCGTTACTTCCTTAATTGAATACTATTAACAAATAATCGAACTGGACACCTAGTCCAAGGAACGATGTTATCGGATTGTAAGACTCAAGCCCTCGCATCCACCTGCAATTCAGCTCTTGCGCTGATACAATGCTGCACTACCTGCTAGCCATATATTAAGCGTAAATTAATAAAATACGCCTCTAGCCGCCCCACTTTGATTGCGAATAACCCACTGCCATGACGCCGCCACTACTACCCCCATCCCCCAGCGAAATTCTGAGCCTAGCCGCCATGCCCGATGAACATCCCATGTCCGGCAGTTTATTTATGGTGGTCGCCCCATCGGGCGCTGGGAAATCAACATTGGTGAATGCTTTATTGGCGCAAGAACCAGAAATTAAGCTCTCGATCTCCTACACCACCCGCCCGCCACGACCTAAGGAAAAAAATGGTCGGGAATACCATTTCACTTCTATCGAGGATTTCCGTGCCCGGCATAAGCAGGGCGAATTTCTTGAATGGGCTGAAGTCCACGGCAATTATTATGGGACTTCGCGTTTGTCGATTGGTGAGCAGATGCAAGCTGGCACTGATGTGTTGTTAGAAATCGACTGGCAAGGTGCGCAACAGGTTAAGAAACAATTCCCGCATGCGGTGGGTATTTTTATACTGCCGCCGTCCATCGCGGCATTAGAAGATCGGTTAAAGAAGCGCGGGCAGGATGAGCCGCAAGTGATTACGCGCAGGATTCTGGCGGCAGGCGGGGAAATCGCCCATGCCCCTGAGTCTGAGTATGTTATTATCAACCAAGAATTTTCCTCTGCTTTGTCAGAACTGACCGCGATTGTTAAAGCAACTCGCTGCCGCTTCTCCCAACAAGCAGTACGTAATGCATCCTTATTTGCGCAACTTGGCATTCATGCCAACTTAAGCTAACACTTGGTTAACCTTGCTGACAACGACGATAAAACGACGCTGTTGCGAAATTGACAATTATTGTTTTTCGGAGAATGTATGGCCCGTATTACCATTGAAGATTGCATTAAACACATCCCTAACCGCTTTCAATTGACTCTTTCCGCAACTTATCGCGCACGTCAACTACTCCAAGGCCATACTGCTAAAGTAGATGCAAAAGATAAACCGACTGTTATCGCTCTGCGTGAAATCGCTGCTGGTAAAGTTGGCATTGAAATGCTAAAAAAGGTACCGGGTTAATCGTTCACATACTGCGGCTGCTGTCTATACTGTATGAACCTGACTCCTCCAGATTCGACCTTACCATCAGCCGCTCCTGTAAAACGAGCCGTATTGCCTCGCGCTGTCAAAATTAGTAAGCCTGCACCATCTGATCAGCCAACGCCCCATGTGGGCGTTGCATCGATCACCCACCTGACCACCAAACTTGCCGAATACCTGAATCCTTCCGAACTGAAGAAGGTCAAGGAAGCGTATCGCTTTTCAGATGAAATGCATCTGGGACAGATGCGCAAATCAGGCGAACCGTATATTTCCCATCCGATTGCTGTCGCTGAAATCTGTGCCGACTGGAAGCTAGACGCGCAAGCGATTATGGCTGCCTTGCTGCACGATGTGATGGAAGATCAGGATGTCAAAAAAGAAGAGTTAATTGAGCGCTTCGGTGCGCCCGTCGCAAGTTTGGTAGATGGTCTTTCCAAACTCGACAAAATCGAATTTCAAAGTCAAATTGAAGCGCAAGCGGAAAACTTCCGCAAAATGCTGCTGGCTATGGCACGCGATGTCCGTGTGATTCTGGTCAAATTAGCTGACCGTCTGCACAATATGCGCACATTGGGCGTCATGGTCCCGGAGAAAAAGCGCCGCATTGCACGTGAAACGATGGAAGTGTATGTGCCAATTGCGCATCGTCTTGGTTTAAACAATATTTATCGCGAATTGCAAGAGCTGTCGTTCTCGCATTTACATCCATTGCGCCATCGCACTCTGCTGAAAGCGGTCAGAGCAGCCCGCGGCAATCGCCGCGAAGTGGTTAGCAAAATTCTGGAATCGGTGAATACGACGCTACTGGCTACCGGTATTCCCACCCAAATCGATGGCCGGGAAAAAACCCTTTACGGGATTTATCGAAAGATGCGCAACAAGCATCTGTCATTTTCACAAGTGTTGGATGTGTACGGATTTCGGATTGTCGTCGATACGTTTGCCAATTGCTATGTCGCGCTGGGGACCTTGCACGCGCTGTATAAGCCGATGCCGGGCAAGTTCAAAGACTATATCGCTATCCCTAAACTTAACGGATATCAATCTCTGCACACGACGCTAATCGGCCCCTATGGGACACCGGTCGAGTTCCAGATCAGAACGCAAGATATGCATCGCGTAGCAGAATCCGGCGTTGCAGCACATTGGCTATACAAAGACGAAGATGGCGATTTAAGTGAGTTGCAACAACGCACGCACGCGTGGCTGCAATCGTTACTGGATATTCAGAAACAAACTGGCGACTCTGCTGAATTTTTAGAGCACGTCAAAGTGGACTTGTTCCCCGATTCTGTCTACGTGTTCACGCCTAAGTCGAAAATCATCGCCCTTCCCCGTGGTGCCACCGCGCTTGATTTTGCGTATACCATTCATACAGATGTCGGCGACCAAACTGTTGCCGCCAAGATTAATCACGAACCGGCACCGTTACGCTCAGAATTACACAACGGCGATATCGTCGAAATCATCACTTCTAGCAGTTCGCGACCAAGCCCCAATTGGCTTAGCTTTGTACGCACCGGCAAAGCCCGTTCGGCGATTCGTCATCACCTTCGCACTGTCAATTTGAATGAGTCAGTTGATCTCGGCAAACGTTTACTATCGCAAGCCTTGGCGACGCTTAATCTGAATCCCGCATTGGCACCAGTCGTGGTGGAACGATTGCTGAACGAATCAAGCGCGAATTCATTAGAGGAAATTTATGCCGATATCGGGGTCGGTAAACGTATGGCGGCATTGGTGGCGCGCCACATCATGGGTCTGCTGGAAAACCAACCGATTTCATTGCCATTACTAGATATGGAAGGGTTGGCATTACCAACCAAAGCCGATCCAGTAGTGATCAATGGCAGCGAAGGTGTATCGATCCAATTGGCACCTTGTTGCCAACCGATCCCAGGGGACTTGCTGATCGGTCAACTCAAGCGCGATCAAGGTTTGATTGTTCATACCGAAGATTGCAACGTCGCCAAACGCCAGCGTAGCAAAGATCCTGAACGCTGGATTGAAGTACGCTGGGCCACTGACCTAAACCGCCGTTTTGATTGTCGTATCAAAGTATTAGTGCATAACGACAAGGGAATTCTGGCAAGGGTGGCCGCTGATATCGGCGAGTCAGACGCCAACATTACCTACGTCAATATGGATGACGATAAAGATCTGATGATGACGCAATTAATCTTTACAATTCAGGTTGAAGACCGCGTTCATCTGGCCCGTCTGCTGCGTAACGTTCGCAGGATTCACGGTGTTACCCGAATATTGCGCGATCGTAGCTAAGACAGCGTAATAAATTCAAAATTACACGCGCAAAAAATAGTCCATTATCCCCGCCTCACATTAGCAGCGCTATATCAAATAACATCCCAGCCAGAAAACTGCCGTGCGACGTTCATCTATCAAACGCGCTAATTTAAATTCAAACAACCATCCAAACATCAGACTGCAATCCATCTCAGTGATTTAATGCCAGTCGCGCCACTTGCAGCACCTCGCCAGTCACCCCGTTCTGCACAAACGTTACTATTCCAATCTGATCCGCCGGAACATCGATACCAATACTATCGAGAGCAATTTTTTCCTGAACTTCTACCGCGCCGTCCTTTAATGCAAATGGCCCGAGCCAACGGCGAACAACGTATTCGTGATGCAACGTCACTCCGCCATTTTCGCCAGCGGCTACCTTGGAAACTAATTTGTTTTGATATACGGCAACATAAGCGCTATGCGGTTGCCTGGAATCGCTGCGTAGCTTGACGCTGGCAGACAAGTCAAACAAACGCGCACCTTTCGGGGATAATTTAATCGTGATATCGGCGGGAGATGCTTGCGCTGTAATAGCCTGTATTGCGCCGTCCGCTGCACTTGCCGAGTTCCAATGCCGAAGTTCGCGTCCGCCGGCAAATACTTCCGGTGTATAAACAACCTTGCTGCTGGCAAAATCGGCCAACGCCTGTTGACGCAGCGTAAATTTATGATCGCCAAAACGATCTTTCCATCCCAGTCCATCCCAGTAATCGACGTGCAATGCTAATGGCACGACTAACTCCGCATTGGTTTTAGCACCTATTTTTGCCAGCCATGCATCGGCGGGTGGACAACTGTTGCAGCCTTCGCTTGAGTAAAGCTCCACGAGCGCCACACGGTGAGCGGGACTTTTTGCGGTGATTTCAGCGGCCTGCGCCACGGCCATTGCGCCAGAAGAAAACACCAATAGAAGGACGTATTTTGAGACTGCTGAAATGACGTTATAGATGCGCACGGGAAGCTCCTGCAAGATGATGATGTCCGTTGGTCGCCATTATCGTCACTTCCTTACATCATCAACCTCAATACGCTGAAACCATGCCTCCCCAAAATGCCAGGCTTTCGATTAAGGTGCCCGATACAAATTAACCACGTCGCGATCTACCCGAATCAGATTTTGCCCGGCGTCAACAACAAATTCGGCACCATTAAATGAGGGGCGCGTTAGCATTAAAATCGCCTCCGCTATCTCAGCCAATGGCGCAATGTAGCCAAGCGGAGTCGAGCGCTCCGACGAATACTCAAAATCGGCCTGGGTCTGATCACCGCTGGGCGTCATCAAGCCGGGATAGAGCGCATTCGCCCGCAATACCGCGCCGCCGGATATCGCCAGCATAGCGGTCAGATTTCCTAGCGCAGCTTTCGCCACGGTATAACTAAAATCCTCGGGATGAAAGTTGGCGCGCACTTTTTGGTCGACGACATTCACCACGACACCCTGCTGGCCGCGCTGCTTTGCCTGCTGGTAAAAAGCCTGCGTTAGTAATAGCGGCGCGCGGCAATTTATTTGCCATGATCGTTCCAGGTCTTCCAGCGTGAAATCAGCCAGTGTGTCAGGAAAAAATATCGCGGCACAATTAACCAATACATCCAATCTTTCGAATGTGGCATATATTGCCAAGATCATGTCCGATAATTCAGCGGGATTAGCCAGATCGGCACGGTGAGCTACAGCTTTGTGCCCGGCTGCTTGAATCATTGCGACAGTTTCCTGCGCCTCTAATTGTGAATTGCCATAGTGCACCACCACCGCATAGCCAGCTTGCGCAAAGCGTTCGGCAATCACCCGGCCAACGCGCTTTGCGGCGCCGGTAATCAATACTACTGGTTGCGTCATGTTGATTTTTTTAGGTTTTAAGAGAGGGGCTTACTATTAATAGCTGAAGTGCGGTCCATGAATTGCGCCATCCGCACATCCAGTTCCGTCACTCCGTTTGCATCATGGGTAGTGAGCAATACAATCACACGATTATAAACATTTGACCACTCGGGATGATGATCCAATTTTTCTGCAAATAAAGCGACTCGCGTCATAAAACCAAATGCAGCGTTGAAGTCGGCAAACAAAAACGTTTTTTCAATCGCATCTCGGTCATCTGCCGCTGTCCAGCCAGACAATGTCTGTAATGCAGCAGAAGCGCCGATAAGTGTTGGTCGTGGCATACAGACTCCGTTATTTTAAAAGATCAATTTTATCGCTACCGGCTGCGAGATGTCGGCACGCCTCCTTTTATTCTTCCATGCATCGACGGCGCGGGACAAAATTTAGCTAAAAGGGATTTTGTAACGAGTTGAATCGTTTCTTGCCGTCATTATTTATACAGGTATAGTGCATTATTACCTTCTTTTAAGGCATTCATGAAACGCTTACTCAGTGCAATAATATTTGCCGCGATTAGCTGTACCGCGTTTATCTCGGCGCAAGCTAACGCGCAGGTCGGCGTCAACATCATCATCGGCTCGCGACCGCCACCACCACGCTATGAGCGCCCGCCCCCGCCGCGTGCGGGTTATATCTGGGCACCAGGATACTGGAACTGGGCGGGCGGTCGTCACGTCTGGCGACAAGGTTATTGGGATCGGGCGCGACCCGGTTATCAATATCAACGCCCACGTTGGGAACAAGGCAATCGCGGCTGGCAACTGAACCGTGGCGGCTGGGAAAGAGGACGCGGCGATCATCGTGGTGGCGGTTATCGCGATCACCGTAATAACGGCAATAACGGTCGCCATGATAATCGTGGCAATGATCGTGGCCACGGTGGCGGTCGTCATTAACTTCCGAAGTACATCAGGCACACACATTAACGAAGCGTGATAACAATCTGATCTCCTCAGAACAATACAGCGCTACCAATAAAAATCCCCTTGCAGTAATACTGCGAGGGGATTTTTTTGCTTGATGCGCTCAATAGTGGGGTTTTTTGTCAGATGAACAAAATGCCGGGCGACAAATTAAGTCTTGCCCGATACGGCAATTTGCACGCCGGCTAAGCTAGTTTCCAGATCAAACATCCGCCAGCTTAACTAGCCGTTGCAACAAAGCCATCGCGCCACTGGGCGCACGTTCTTTAGCCCCGTTAATGAAAAATACAAACATATCGCGTGCCACATCTTGCTTGCTCTCAGAAGTTATTTGAGGAAATCCATCAGCACGATCAATCGTTCTGCCCTCCACCACAGCTTGGATGCGTGCAGCCCAGGCATCGAGTGCCTTCGGAGGATAACCAGATGCCACTTCTGACTGACTACACATTAGTCTTGCATACACAAAATCAGTACTGAAATCGGCAAATGATGGATAGTCCGCAGAGTCAGTAAAAACGCTGGCAACCTTATATTTACGCATCAACTTAAAGAATTCCGGCGTCATGAAACTATCATGTCGCACGTCCATTACATGGCGTAACGGCAGGCCGTCGATTTTTTGTGGAAGCAATGCCAGAAAAGCGGAAAAATCAGCTGCATCGAATTGTTTGGTAGGCGCAAACTGCCACAAAATGGGACCTAATTTTACGCCCAACTCAGCTATGCCACTGCCGACGAAGCGCTCCACCGACTCTCCGGCTTCAGCTAGTACGCGCCGGTTGGTCGCATATCGCGAGGCCTTTACAGAAAAAATAAAATCGTCCGGCGTTTCGGCAGCCCATCGCGCAAATGTCGCTGGCTTTTGCGCGCTGTAATAAGTGCCGTTGATTTCAATCGCCGTGACTTTTCGACTAGCGTATTCCAGTTCACGTGCATGCGTCAGATCAGCAGGATAAAAGTTGTCACTCCACGGAGCATAAGTCCAGCCTCCGATTCCGATACGAATAAACCGCTTGCGCTTGTTCATATCCGCTCCATCTCGAAACGACGATTTTGATATATTACCAACGAAGGCTTAAGCAATGTGGACTGATAACGCGCACCCCACTGCGACAGATCAAAACCATACGGAAAGACGGATTTCAAGGATATGGGGGATAAGGACGGCCAACTTAATAACGATGCTGCGCGGCTCGCCTAAACGGATCTTGCGTAAGCCACTCACATCTGAAGTACGCAGCAACTGAAGAAGATTCGACGCTGCGGAAAATAGAACAGATGACTGATAGCGAACACCATCATGTTGATAGGAAACATCCATGTGTAAAACACACGCACAAAAGCAAAAACCGCTGAACAGCTAAGCTGATCAACGGTTTCGACTTATTGGTTGCGGGGGCAGGATTTGAACCTACGACCTTCGGGTTATGAGCCCGACGAGCTGCCAGACTGCTCCACCCCGCGTCTGTACTTTTTAAAACAATGTCAGGATATTTTCCGACATTTTTACAACTGGTTGCGGGGGCAGGATTTGAACCTACGACCTTCGGGTTATGAGCCCGACGAGCTGCCAGACTGCTCCACCCCGCGTCTGTATCTTTAAAACAATATCAGGATATTTTCTGACATTTTGAATCTGGTTGCGGGGGCAGGATTTGAACCTACGACCTTCGGGTTATGAGCCCGACGAGCTGCCAGACTGCTCCACCCCGCGTCTGAGGAATGAGAGTATAAGGCTTATTGATCGATATAGCAAATCTTATAGGTAGAAAGTCCATTTCAATGCTGCGGTGATACACTGCCGTGTTCGGCATTAAAACTAAATACCGGTAATCAGGCCCCTGATCTAGGGTAACAATTCATTTCAACGCACAATGAAGCGCCATTAAAAACATTGTGCCCAGACCTTTGATACGCTACCTATGAAATTCTGCTCCGAATGCGCACATCCTGTATCTCTGCAAATCCCACCTGACGACACGCGCATGCGCTTTGTATGCAGCAATTGCGGCACTATCCATTATCAGAATCCAAAGATGGTCGTCGGCTCAATTCCAGTATGGGAGCACGAGGGCCAAGTCAGCATTTTGCTCTGCAAACGCGCCATTGAACCGCGCCATGGATACTGGACGTTGCCAGCGGGTTTCATGGAAAACAACGAAACCACCGAAGACGCAGCGCGCCGCGAGACAGAAGAAGAAGCCGGTGCCAAAATTCAGCTGCACGGCCTCTTCTCCATGATCAATGTCCCGCACGTGCATCAGGTCCATTTATTTTATCGCGCTACATTACTCGATCTTGACTACGCCGCTGGCATCGAAAGTCTGGAAGTCGAAATGTTCACCGAAGCGCAAATCCCTTGGGAAAACATCGCTTTTCCAACCGTTGCTTATACATTAAAAGCTTTTTTTGATGACCTCAAACGGGTGCAAGAAAATGGTGCCAGCTTCAGTCTTCATACTGAAGATATCTACAAGCCGATGCGCACCGATTAAGTTACATTAAACACGTTGATACAAAGCAATCAAAGTATCAATCGGTCGTGGTCGACTCAGTACAAAACCCTGAATCAGGCTACAGCCATATTGACGTAAATAGGCCAACTGCGCATCGGTTTCAACGCCCTCGGCGATAACCCGTAAATTCATGTGTCGGCCTAACTCAAGAATGGTACGCACAATCGCTTTATCTTCTTTTTGATTCGGCAAACCGCTCACGAATGAGCGATCAATCTTGATCGACGAAATAGGAAGATTTTTTAAGCGCGATAGCGAAGAATAGCCCATCCCAAAATCATCAAGACTGATGTCCACGCCGAGTTGTCGCAAGGCCCGCATCACCGGGATAACGCGGCCCGGTTGCTGCATCACCATTCCCTCGGTTAACTCCAGACATAGATGGCTTGAATGGATGCCCGACGCCTTCAAAATTGCGCTCAATTCATTCGGCAGATCGCTATCGGTAAATTCCGATGCGGCCATATTGACATGCATTTGTAAACCGCTGAATCCGGACCGATGTAATTGCGCAAGATCGTTGCAAGCTTGCCGCAGGACCCAGCGCCCGATATGCACAATCAAACTGCTTTGCTCTGCAATCGGAATAAAAATATCGGGACGCACAACCTCCCCATTTGGCCGACGCCACCGAATAAGCGCTTCGACTGCGTGGATATGTTGCCCGCTGCTATCGAAGATCGGCTGATATTCCAGGAAGAACGCATTGTCCGCCAATGCCTGATGCAACTGCGCTTCCATTGTCAATCGTTGCGCCACGTCCGACTGTTCCACAGCAAGCGTATGCGAGGTGCTGGTAGAAAAAAAACTGAGCGCATTACGCCCCGTTTTTTTGATCCGATACATTGCCGCGTCCGCGCTACGCAATAGTTCTGGGCTAGTCATGCCATTTTCAGGGAACATGCTAATGCCGATACTGGCTGACACTGTTATCTCATTGTTCTCAAACATGAACGGCAGCCGCGCCGCCTGCAATACGCGCTGACCAAGTACATCCAACAATGTATCGAGCGGCAATATTGCATCCTCGGGAATCAACAGAATCGCGAATTCATCGCCACCAAGACGTCCCACATAGCTCCCGGCTGGCGCCAGTGCTGACAAGCGTTGCGCAAACTCCTGCAACACCACGTTCCCGGCTTCGTGACCGAAAGCATCGTTCACAGGCTTGAAGCGGTCCAGATCGATAAATATCAACCCAAAAGTCGCATCCGAAGTGGCCGTGTCTGCGCATTTTTTATCTAGCATCCGATAAAAATGCGTACGGTTGGCAAGCTCGGTCAAGCCGTCGATCTGCGCTAGTTGGCGGATAGTTTCTTGCTGTTCGAGACGTTGTGCCGTCTGCGCAATCAGCGCGCCGATAGTCGCTGAAAGATGCGGCAATTGCGCTTCGCGCTGACGCGATAGTCGGCTATAAAATTCCAGCACGCCAGGACTGTGGCGGTGCCCGTCCTCGGTGACGTAAACAACGGGAAAAACATAGCCTGAGCGCAAGCGACATTCCTCAGCGCTGTTGTAGCGCAAAAAACCCTGATTGCGTACCAAATCTTCTATCCAGCGTGCTTCGCCGGATTGCCAAACCTGCCCCACCAATCCCGCACCGGATGCCATCCGCAGGGTACAGCTCTCATCGGTGAACGCACTCAGCGGATATTGGGGGTCGTGCCAAAAATATTTGCAGGCAAGTTGCTGCGTCTCGATCTGATCCGATTCCACTGCCCAATAAGCGCCCCACTCCCATCCGAGGTTTTCGCATACAAGCTGAATCACCTTCGTCACGGCATCGCCCAAGGTATCGGTGCCGACTAAAAACTGTGTGGATTCGATACTCAGCCGTTCACGTATTGCCGCATGTTTCGAAGAAGTAGTCTCCAATAAAATGCCGCTGCGAACATCCTGCTTCACCGCTGTTTGCGGCAACGGCATCAGGCGCAACCAACGTAAGCCACCGCTTTCATTCATGACGCGAAACTCGCACTCATCGTGCATGCCAGTTGTGCCGCTTGTTGTTAGCGCTGACACCAGCATTAAGACATCATCCGGCAAGACATACCTCGAACAACTTTCCAAGGTAGGTTGCCAGCCGGCTTCAACGCCTAGCATTTCGGCCGCGCTAACTGACAACACCAGCTGGCCGGTTTCAACATCGTGCCACCAACGTCCAAAAGAGGCAGCCTGCTCGACAAAATCAGGCGTGCTTACCTGCGTCAATGCAGCGCGCAGAGAAAAAGATATCGGTGGAGTAGACGTGTGAATCCTTTCTGAAATAATGGGGACTGGGCAAGCCGGGGAAGCTGAGTCATGCATGGTGGCTAACATCTCCATTCTTTCAGATAATGCTATTTAATAATATTTATCCTCAGCAAATAGCAGGCCATCGCAATGTGCCATTAAAGCGAAGTTTTAGCCGGACGGCGGCCTACAAGCCAAAAAAATGCACCAAAATAGAGCGAGTTAATCTATTTGCACCATTTCCCCCCGCATGAAGATAACTGTGAAGTCTGCAAATAGCCCGCAAATAAGGAATAATTGGACGGGCAAAGGAGGTAAATATTGTTAATAAGTGTGGCGGGCATTTTCTCCATATTTGTCGGCGCACGATTACCCTTAGCTGCCAGCATGGCTTAATGAAAAGCGTTTCAGAGTCATCACATCTACTTAAAACTTATCAATAAAGTTACTTAAGGCCGTCCATTGACTTTAAAATAATTAAATATGCGACGCAAATCTTTGACATTCGCCCGCATAGGGCATAACAGATAACATTGCTATCACCATTACTTTTAGGCCTCTGCAATGATTCCGTGGTTAGAAATTGATACGCCTTTCCCTGATGTATCGAGGGCGTTGGGCGAAGAAGACGGCGCGCCAGGACTGCTCGCCGCTGGCGCGGATTTGTCGCCGCATCGTCTGCTCAAAGCCTATCAACACGGGATTTTCCCTTGGTTTTCCGAAGGTCAGCCTATCCTTTGGTGGAGTACCAATCCACGCATGGTGCTGCAAACCGAACACTTTCAAATATCCGCCAGTTTACAAAAAACGTTGCGCAAAATTCACCGCAGTACACAGACCGATGGCCGTTGGGAAGTCCGTTTCGATTCCGCTTTTGAAGACGTCATGCGCGCCTGTGCGGGACCGCGCCGAGACGGTCAAGGCACCTGGATTTCAGACGACATCATCGTTGGCTATCGGGCGCTGCATCGCCTTGGTTATGCGCATTCAGTTGAAGTCTGGCTAGATGGCGCGCTGGTCGGCGGTGCCTATGGCGTCAGCATTGGCAGGATGTTTTACGGCGAATCAATGTTCGCCCGCGTCACCGATGCTTCCAAAATTGCACTGGCTTATTTGGTCCGCTTCTTGCATCAAAATGGCGTCACCATGATTGACTGTCAGCAAGAAACCCCGCATCTCGCGTCCCTCGGTGCGGCACCGATTTCCCGCGATGTCTTTATGCGGCATCTGCGCCTGGCGATAAACTATCCGCAAATTGATGACTGGCGACCGCTTCCGTTATTCCCGGCATAAAGGGTGCTGAATGTAAATCAATGGTCCATCGAATAGGGATTTTTGGCGTGGTTGAAATAACACGACATCACTCTTACGGTGTAAATTACATTTATCGAATCTGTCAGGATACTTATGACGCACTTAAAAGACCTTCCATTTTCCACCCTGCAGTTCTACGCAACAGCGCCTTATGCATGCAGCTATCTGAGCGGTCACCAAGCCCGTTCGCTGGTGGCCACGCCATCGCATTTGATCAACGCCGATGTCTATTCTGAGCTGGTCAAAAATGGCTTTCGACGCAGTGGGATATTCACCTACCGCCCTTGTTGCGATGGGTGTCAGGCCTGCACACCCGTGCGTACACAAGTAAGTGCATTTACGCCCAATCGTAGTCAACGTCGCGCCTGGGACAAGCATCATAATTTGACCGGATTAGTGACCAATCTGGCGTATGTGCACGAGCATTACGAACTATATCTGCGCTATCAAATTTCTCGCCATGCCGGTGGTGGCATGGATCAGGACAGCCGCGATCAATACGCCCAATTTCTGTTGCAGAGCAAAGTAAATACGCGATTAGTAGAGTTTCGCGAACCTGACGGCACCTTGCGCATCGTCAGCATTATCGACGTGCTCAGCGACGGCCTGTCCTCGGTCTACACCTTCTATGATCCTGATGTCGCAGGTGCATCGTTTGGGACTTACAGTATTTTGTGGCAGATCAAACAGGCGCAACAACTTGAGATGGATTACGTATATCTGGGCTATTGGATCAAAAATAGTCCGAAAATGGCCTATAAAATCAACTTCAGACCGTTGGAAGCGCTACGAGAAAACGAATGGGGTGCGTTAGAATAGTCGGCTGCTGATGCGCGTTCCATGCTATTTGGCGCATTTCAGCATCCGCCAACGCACTCTAATCACCACTACCATTCAAAATCGTGCCATCCAAACTCCTGTATAACCTCGCCCGTCCTGCCCTATTCTCGTTAGATCCAGAATCTGCCCATCACCTGACGATGACGGCCTTACGCCGCGCGCAAGCCATGGGCCTTACCGGATTATTGCCAAAACCAGCGCCAGATCCACGAGTTGTCATGGGGATTACCTTCCCAAATCCGGTTGGATTAGCCGCGGGTCTGGATAAAGATGGCGCTACTATCGACGGCTTGGCGGCGCTGGGATTTGGGTCAATTGAAATCGGCACCGTCACTCCAAAACCACAACCTGGCAATCCTCGCCCGCGCATGTTTCGGCTGCCAGCAGCGCAAGCCATCATTAATCGCATGGGATTCAACAATGGCGGCGTGGATGCGTTTGTCCGCAACGTGCAATCATCAAAATTCTATCAAGAGCGCGTTGGTGTACTCGGCCTGAATATCGGGAAGAATGCCGCCACACCGATAGAAAATGCGGCGGACGATTATCTGTATTGTCTCGAAAAAGTCTATCCGTACGCAACATATGTCACCGTCAACATCTCATCGCCAAACACAAAAAACCTGCGTCAATTGCAAGGTGCGTCTGAGCTAGATGCGTTGTTGTCGCAGCTCAAGCAGGCGCAGCAAAAGTTAGCAGATCAACATAAGCGTTACGTTCCTGTAGCGTTAAAAATTGCACCGGATATCGATGCAGAACAAATTAAAGCCATTGCTGATGCCCTATTGCGCCACAAAATGGATGGCGTGATCGCCACCAACACCACCATTACCCGGGATGCAGTCAAAGGATTGCCGCACGAAAACGAGGCAGGTGGCTTATCCGGCGCGCCAGTATTTGCGTTGTCTAACGCCGTTATCCGCCAGTTGCGCGCTGAATTAGGCGAGGCGATCCCAATTATTGGCGTTGGCGGGATTTTAAACGGCGCTGATGCAAAAGAAAAAATGGCGGCAGGCGCAGCATTAGTGCAACTTTATAGTGGGCTAATTTATCGCGGACCGGCGTTGGTGCGCGAGTGCGCCAACGCACTCCGAAAAAATTAAGTTGCATTCTCGCCAGCAATTTAGACAAGGTTTTTGGTTGACGGTTGATTAGACAGTTAGCAAGCCGCAGTGGGTTTTGTCGGTGGTAGCCCGACAAAACCTACAAAAAACAGGATTACGCGATATGCGAATCGCTGCTCCGCTCTATAATATTTCATGGCTACCCCACACCCCGCCGTAGACAACTGGGATAATTTCCACCCCGCTGTCGCTGCATGGTTCCGCAGCGCGTTTCCACGGGCAACGGAAGCGCAACAGCGGGCGTGGCCCTTAATCCGCAGCGGACGCCCGACCTTAGTCGCAGCCCCGACCGGATCAGGCAAAACCTTTACCGCTTTTTTAGCTGCCATTGACGAACTGGTCCATCAAGCCGTCGCAAACGGCGGCGTACTGCCAGACGCCACCACCGTCATCTATATTTCCCCATTAAAAGCCCTCTCCAACGATATCCGCGTGAATTTGCAAGCACCGCTGGAAGGTATAACCCGTGAGCTAGCCCGCATGGGTTTGCCCGATCCCGGCATTCGCACCGCCGTGCGCACCGGCGACACCACGGCACAGGAACGGCAGGCAATGCGCAAGCGTGCGCCACATATTCTGGTGACGACACCCGAATCTCTGTATGTGCTGCTGTGCTCGGATAGCGGTCGCGCTATGTTGAGCAACACCCGCACCGTTATCGTCGACGAAATCCATGCCGTTGCTGGCAGTAAACGCGGCAGCCATCTGGCGCTCAGCCTGGAACGATTGGACGCGCTTTGTGCGCAACGGCCTACCCGCATCGGGTTGTCGGCAACCCAAAAGCCACTGGATTTGGTAGCGCGATTTCTGGTTGGACGTACAGGCAATGGCGAATGTGCCATTGTCGACGTGGGCCGTGTTCATCGGCGTGATCTGGCGCTTGAATTACCGCCGATACCACTTGAAGCAGTCATGGCGAACGACGTTTGGGAACGCGTCTATGACCGCATGGCCGAATTGGCTGTATTGCATCGTACAACGCTGGTATTCGTCAACACACGACGCATGGCGGAACGTGCTGCACGCCATTTGTCCGAACGTCTCGGTACGGCGGCCGTCGCTGCCCATCATGGCAGTCTGGCGAAAGAATACCGTCTAGACGCGGAACAACGACTTAAGCGCGGTGAATTGCGAGTATTGATTGCCACCGCCTCGCTAGAGTTAGGTATCGATATCGGCGATGTCGATCTGGTCTGTCAGGTCGGCTCGCCCCGTAACATAGCCGCACTGCTACAACGCGTGGGCCGCTCGGGACATCAAGTTGGCGGCGTACCCAAAGGCCGCCTTTTCCCAACCTCCCGTGATGACTTGATTGAATGCGCGGCGCTATTAGATTGCGTGCGGCGCAACGAACTCGATGCGCTCCATGTCCCGCGTGCGCCGTTAGACGTTTTATCGCAACAAATCGTGGCGGAGGTCGCTTGTCAGGAATGGTCTGAAGATGCGTTATTCGCGCTGATCCGCTGTGCCGAACCCTACGCAGAATTGACGCGCACCCAATATAATGCGGTCTTAAGGATGCTGGCCGATGGCTATACCGGTCGCAATGGCGTGCGCGGCGTCTATCTTCACCGCGATGCGATTGCCGGTACGCTGCGCGGTCGACGTGGCAGCAAACTAACCGCCGTCACATCGGGCGGCACGATTCCGGACAATGCCGACTACACGGTATTACTAGAACCGCAGGGCCACATCATCGGCACCGTCAACGAAGATTTCGCGGTAGAAAGTCTGGCAGGCGATGTTTTTCAATTAGGCAATACGTCGTACCGCATCCTGCGCATAGAAGCAGGACGCGTGCGCGTTGAGGACGCCCATGGCGCTGCGCCGAATATTCCCTTTTGGCTGGGCGAAGCGCCGGGCCGCAGCGACGAACTTTCAGCTGGCGTCGCCCGGCTACGCGGAGAAATCGATCGCCGGCTCTCAATCCCTGAAGTGACGCTAGTCTCAACGGCGATGCCCGTGAATGACGACGCCACTGCCCAGCCGTTAATTCGCGCGCCCCAAAACTTAAACGCTGCCATCGATTGGTTGGTAGATCATGTCGGCATAGATGACGTTGCCGCACGCCAGATCGTCGATTATCTGGCCCGCGCACGCGCCGCGCTGGGGGCGCTGCCAACGCAAGACACTTTGGTGATGGAACGCTTTTTCGACGAATCCGGCGGCATGCAATTGGTATTGCATTTACCCTTTGGCAGCCGTATTAATCGTGCCTGGGGTCTGGCGCTGCGCAAGCGATTTTGCCGCACTTTTAATTTTGAATTGCAAGCTGCGGCGACCGAAGATGCCATCGTCTTATCGCTATCGGGCAATCATAGTTTTGGGCTGGACGAAGTATGGCGTTACTTGCGCTCTGGCAATGCAGAGCATCTGCTGATTCAGGCAGTGCTGGATGCCCCGCTGTTTAATGTACGCTGGCGCTGGAACGCGACGACCGCGCTGGCACTGCCGCGCTACAGCGGCGGCCGCAAAGTACCGCCACAGTTGCAACGAATGAAAAGCGAAGACCTGCTGGCTGCGGTATTTCCCGATCAGGCAGCCTGTCTGGAAAACGTCGTTGGCGAACGTACTCTGCCAGATCATCCTTTGGTAGAGCAGACCATCACCGATTGCCTGCACGATGCAATGGACAGCGACGGCTGGCTAGCGATCCTACGGCGCATGGAACAAGGTCAGCTCACATTGATCGCCCGCGATCTGCCTGCGCCGTCACCGCTGGCGATGGAAATATTGAATGCTCGTCCGTATGCTTTTTTGGATGACGCGCCGTTGGAAGAACGCCGCACACAAGCCGTTATTAATCGTCGCTGGACCGATCCCCATTCGGCTGACGATTTGGGCGCGCTGGATGCAGATGCCATTGCAAGCGTGCGTGAGGAAGCCTGGCCACGCGTGCGCGATACCGATGAAATGCACGAAGCGCTGATGAGTCTGGCTTGTGTAACGCAAGCAGAAGTCAATCAGTACGATGGCTGGGAGGAATGGCTGAACGCACTCGCTGAAAGCGGTCGGGCAACGCAGATGCAATGGAAAGAAATATCTTTATGGCTGCCGGTCGAAAGGGTGACGTGCATGCAGGCAATCTACCCGGAAGCAAACTTTCAGCCGTCGCTAAAATTGCCCGAAATTTGCCGTATTGAATGGGATCGAGATGAGGCGATCAACGATATTTTACGTGCCCGCCTGACCTGTTTCGGCCCGCAGTCACTGTCTGCAATTGCGCAGCCGCTCGCGATGCAAACCACGACGGCGGCAATCGCTTTGGCACATCTTGAAACCGAAGGCCATATCATGCGCGGCCATTTCACCCCCGGCGCAACCGCTGAAGAATGGTGTGAACGACACTTGCTGGCGCGCATCCATCGTTACACCATCAAACGTTTGCGGCGAGAAATCGAACCTGTCGAACGACAAGATTTCATGCGTTTTCTGTTCGACTGGCAACACTTGACGCCGGGTTCGCAATTGCAAGGACGTGACGCACTATCGGAAATCATCACTCAACTGGAAGGATTTGAAGCCGCCGCGGGTGCTTGGGAAAGCGACATCCTACCAGTCAGACTGGAAGACTATTCAGCACCTTGGCTGGATGAACTATGTCGTGCGGGAAAAGTTGTCTGGGCCCGCATCCCTGTGAGCAGAGCTGGCAGCACAACTGGCGGTCCGGTTCGTACGACGCCGATTGTATTACTACCACGACGCAATCGGGCCATCTGGAATGCGCTGCTCAACGAGAAAGGGAGCGGAAATAGCAAGCCTGACATAGCGGCCCGCGCCGAACGCGTACACGCGGCTCTGTTGCGCGACGGTGCGATGTTTTTCGATGAACTGCTGACCGATACCCGTTTACTACCCATTGAGTTAGAGAACGCGCTAGGTGAATTAGTCTCGCTCGGCCTAGTCAACGCCGATAGTTTTGCCGGGTTGCGGGCGCTGCTGCCGTCGGCCAACAAACGCACTAGCCATAGCAGACGTCGGCATCATGGCGTTGCGATGGCTAACCGCATGGATGAAGCTGGCCGCTGGGCCTCGGTACGGCGCGATAAGACGAGCCCTGACAACGATACGGACACCACGCTACTACCGATCTCGCACAGAAAACCGCGCACCGATCCAAAAGTCCTAGAACACATTGCCCTGACCTTGCTGCGCCGCTACGGTGTCGTGTTCTGGCGAATGCTGGAGAGGGAAGCAGAATGGCTACCGCCATGGCGCGAATTGCTGCCAGTTTTTCATCGCCTGGAAGCACGCGGCGACATCCGCGGCGGCCGTTTCGTCGGTGGTTTGGCAGGTGAGCAATTTGCGTTGCCGGAAGCCATTCCACTACTACGTGAAGTCCGTAGACGGCCAGCCGATGCCAGTCTGGTTTGCGTCTCGGGAGTCGATCCGCTCAATCTATCAGGAACGTTACTGTCGGGTGAAAAAGTCCCGGCGCTAACGGGCAATCGCGTGTTATTCCGCGATGGCCTGGCGGTAGCGACGATGATTGCAGGGAAGCTGCATTATTTAGTCGAACCGGAACCTTCCGAGCGCGAATCGCTGCGCGCGGCACTGATCAAATATCACTAAATAATCCGACCAATTCCGCGTGACCAAAAACAAATAAAATCAGGCCGGGATAGCTATATTTTTTTGTTCCAACACATTGGCGCGGCAAACGAATGCAGCACCTGTGTTCTGCGTTTAAGCCGCTCCAACGAAGTACAGCGCAGATACTTAAAAGCCTGCTGATTAATTTCTATTGTGGCTTGCGATAAGAAAATATCCACATCCTTCGACAATCGCTCTGATGTACTTATCTCTGCCAGCGTTTCATCGTCGTCCTTTCTACTCTGCGCAAAAACGCAATGCACAAGGTCTTCCAGCGTGATAGCACCAAGATCGTGGGCAAGCCGCCAATGATCAGGTTGTTGCTCATCGCGACGAACCAAATTGGATTTCACCAGCGACGCCCACGCCGTGCCAAATCCCACCCGAGAGTAATCGCAATATTCCCGGATACGATTGATCCGCACTGCGTGAGGCGCATCCGCCGCCAAACCACCGAGGATACGGGTAAGTGTCCCCAAACCGTGATGCAATTGCTGGTTACCAAACAGGTATGGTTCAGGTGCTGTCATATCGAAACAATTCAAAGAAATATTCCTGGTTGAAAGGATGCCGATCAACCAGCAATATAAATTTAAAAAAATGTAATGGCCAAGTAACCGCTGCGTAGAATCAACGCAGCAATCAGCGGCTAGAAGAATATCTGCAACAAAACCCGTTACAGTTGCGCGATATGTTGCGCCGCCAACCTACCGAAGACCAGTCCACGTAATACTGAAGTTGAGCCGGTATATACCTGGTGATACAAGCCGACGGTTTCACCTGCGGCATACAGCCCTGATAACACCTTGCCATCGTTGTCCAGCACTTGCGCGTGGACATTCACCTTGACCCCGCCAAAGGTAAAGCAATTTCCAGAGATAATCGGAAATGCATAGAACGGACCTTTTTCAATCGGACGCGCCCAGTTACTTTTTGGCGGAATCACGTCTGAAGTTGCCACACCATCCAGTTCCAGCGGCGAATACGCACGCTGCGATGTGCATCCGGCGTTATACCGTGCGATCGTCGACAATGTTTCGCTGAGCGGCAAACCTAATTGCGCCAACAACGATTCCAGACTCGATGCTGACAACGGCGCAACCTCGGATCGAATACTGGTTTTCCAGCGCGGAATTTCTTCAACTTGCGCATCGAAGATGACATAACTAATGCCCTCTTTTTGCTCGGCGATGGCACGCGTAATATTATCGTAGCTGGCATCGCTGGCACCAGGTGCCTCGTCCAGAAAACGTTCGCCGGATGTATTGACCAAGATGCCGTAGGGATAGATAAAAACGACCGCGCCAGGTTGGCGTGAGCGTGGATCAATCGGTTCAGAATGATAGGAAGAAAAATCACCGGCAGGTGCCGCGCCAGCCGCCAGCGCCATACGAATGCCCTCGCCTTTATCGTAATAACCGCCACTTGCCACCGGACGGATATAGCGCGCACGCGTCCCCATGTAACGCGTCAACATTTCTGGATTGCCTTGATAGCCACCGCTGGCGAGAATGGTTGCACCCGCGTGCAATTTTCTGCGCAAGCCATCCGCACCGACCACCGTCACGCCTTGAATGCTGCCATCTTCTGCAATAATTAATGCTATTGCAGTAGTGTTATCCAGTGTCCGTCCAGCGACCGGCACGCAATTCCTGATCCATCCACGGAATCCGTCGTGCGGCAGAAAGCATCAAACCGATCGTCATTTCGGCGACCGATTGCGCGTTGGCACCGGGTGTTACGTAGACGGGAATAGCCCGCTCGGTTGCCGCACTAACAGCGATATTACTGACACCGACGCCATGCTTGGAAATCACCTTCAACGTCGGGCAAGATCGGATTGCCAAGGCTGACAAATCGACGGTACGAGAAATCACCGCATCAACAGCATTTGTCGCAAGTATCGATTCGACCTCCGCAGCATCTTGCGTTTTATCTAAAAACAGTACGCGGCAACCGGCGTTTTCAAGCCGCTGCATGCCTGCCGGCGCTAACTTTGAGGCGGTAACAAAAATGGTGTAGGTCATGTTGGAAGAGTTGCTCAAAAAAGAATGTTGAAATCTGATTTTTACAAAAATAAGGCGTTTAACTAGCGCCAGACATTCTTGATAGAAAGCGATCTGTTCTTATCGGCAGACGAAGAAAGCCATCTTTATTGAATCAACGCATCGCATGCATCGCTTAGCCGACACACCCATTATTCTTGATCGAAACAATAAAGTATATTGTGTAATTTTTATAAATTAATAAATTCCAGTTATAGATTTTTTTACGCGTTCGCACACGTCCGATGCAATTCACGTTGCATCGAATATGCTTTAGAAAGAAATGTTAATGGCGAGTAAAGAAAGCGTAGACGCGCCTTGATGCATCAAGGCAAAAGCGTCCACCGCGCCAGCGGAACATGGCGAGTACGTCCGAGTAAACTGTGGACCAGAATGAATTCACGCACTGTCCAACTGATAGGCTCAATCGATCGACTAGAAACAAAGCGGTTGTCGTACAGCAAAGTGACGTGCGGTGTGTAATGCGGATGTGCGATTCGGATACCAACTTTTTCTAGCGCGATGTCCAGCGCGCCAGATAGCGACGCCTGAAAAACCTTCAATAAAGCATTTTTCTCGCTATCTTGCTCAGCCAGCATCACAAACGGACGGTTGCGCGGTCTTCCCTGAAAACTTGCGACGCGATCAAACGTCACATCAAATGGCGCCATATTGACACTTGTAGCCGCCGCCATCGCCACTTCTACTACCTCTGGCGACAACCCCACATAATCACCTAAATAACTTAGAGTCACGTGCAAGCGCCCCGCCCCAAATAATTTGCCTTTCAATCCGTATTCATCACGCAAATGTTCTCCCTGATAAATAATGCGAGCGGCGGCCTCCTTCGTTGGAATGATTGCGAAGAATAAACGATCCGTTGGCTGGAGCGCCGCCTCAAAGCCCGGCAATGAAAATTGTTCATGCATATCGATGCAGTTCCTCAAAAGCAATTGTTTGCATTATTGCCTCAGGCCTTCTGGATAAAATACGCAGCGCCAGGGTGGATGACGCCAGCCGGATATGCCGATGACAATTTTTCCCATAGATTAGTATAAATACAAATCTGCATTGCGTTTGAAGACGCGTGTTCAGGTCAAGACAGAAGATGATACGCGTGACACTGTGTTGCTTTGCGAAGCAACCAGCCTCAGGCCTCGAATAGATAAAATTTGGGGGCTTGATCTAACACAGTTCGAAATATTGCATTTTCAACAATCTCTTGATGCTTTACTCTATTGCGTACTATTCAGGATCTTCAAGTCTGCAATTCGATCAAATTCACACAAAAAAGCCCGCGTTTAAGCGGGCTTTCAGATACGTTCAACTTTTAAATACAGCCTTAGACATCATCACTCTTCAGCCAAACAAAGCCAAGGTTTTGGTCTCACTTTTGCACGCAAAAAAAAAAGAACCACTCAGGCTGGGCGCTTAAAAACCCACCGAAATTCCAGCCAGTAGATTAGATGAAGATGCCGCCCGAGACTTCGACGCGCTGTGCATTAACCCAGCGATTGTCCTCAGAGAGCAAGGCTGCGACAGCCCCACCGATGTCATCGGGCAAACCGACGCGTCCCAGCGCCGTCTGGCTCGCTATAGCCGTGTTCATCTCGACGTTATCACGCACCATGCCACCGCTGAAATCAGTTTCGATCGCCCCCGGTGCCAACGTATTGACGGCGATGCCGCGCACGCCAAGCTCTTTAGCCATGTACCGCGTCAGCACCTCGACGCCGCCCTTCATTGCAGCATAGGCAGCAAGTCCGGGAAACGTAAAACGGGTCAGACCGGATGAGATATTCACGATACGACCGCCATCATTCATCAGCGGCAGCAATTTTTGCGTCAGGAAAAATGGGCCCTTCAGATGAATATTAAACAGCATGTCGAACTGTTCTTCCGTGGTTTCCTCCAGGCTCGCATGGTAACCAACACCGGCGTTGTTGACGAGATAATCGAAGCGATCCCGCTGCCAAGTATTCGCCAGCGCGGTCTTTACCGTTTCGGCAAACGCGGCAAACGACTTCGCGTCGCCGACATCAAGTTGCAAAGCCACTGCACGACGCCCTTGCGCCTGAATCTGCTGAACCACGGCTTGTGCCTCAACGTCGTTGCCCTTGTAGGTAACGATTACATCAACGCCGCGTTCGGCCAGCTTCAGCGCCGTGTTGCGTCCGAGACCGCGACTAGCACCAGTAATGAGCGCTACAGAAGAAGTTTGATTAGTCATTGAAAATCCTTAGTTGTCGAAACAGGTTGCGATAGATGAACTTTAATCATTTCCTGAGCGAGGATAAAGCCATCAAAATTGGTTACACTGTTCTTTTATAAAAACAATCAAGGTCGTGCAGCCATGGATTTTGATGAACTTCGGATTTTTTCAAGAGTGGCCGATTTAGCCAGTTTCAGCCGTGCCGCAGAACAATTGGGGCTGGCAAAGGGCCATGTATCGACGTCGATCCAGCAGCTAGAAGCGCGCCTCGGTACTCGCCTGCTACAACGAACGACGCGTAGTGTGCGTCTGACCGAAGATGGCAAACGCTTCCTTGATCGCTGCAAAGAGTTGCTCATTGAAACGGAACAACTTCAGGTCATGTTTCAACCAGCGTCGGGAGGCCTCACAGGACGGCTCAGAATCGACATGCCGAACGTCTTCGCCCGCGATGTCATCATTCCGCGTCTGCCAGAATTCCTGAGCGCGCATCCGCTGCTGGAAATCGGCATTAGCACAACCGACCGCCGCGTAGATCTGATCCAAGAAGGATTCGACTGCATCTTGCGCGTAGGCGTATTGGGAAACGCCGATCTGGTCGCCCGTCCTATCGGGCTGATGCAAATGTCAAACGCCGCTAGTCCAGACTACCTAAGCCAATACGGCGTGCCTCAGACACTCGCTGATCTGACGCAACACCGCATCGTGCACTACACGCCAAAGCTGACGTCGAACGATGCCGGATGGGAGTACTTCGACCGTGCGAATAACGCCTACAAAACTTTACCGATGCCCGCTGCGGTCTCGGTAAATGGCACCGATGCCTATCAGGCGGCCGCTCTGGCTGGTTTAGGCTTCATTCAGGCACCGACGCTCGGCCTGCAGCGATTGGTTGATCAAGGATCATTAGTTCTGGTGCTGCCAGAGTTCACCGCGTGCCCGATGCCTGTTTCCCTGCTATACGCCAACCGCCACCAGCTTGCACCCCGCGTTCAGGCGGTAATGCGCTGGATGACGGACATCCTCACGCCGTATTTGATTGAATTGACGTGAGATGTGGTGTCACGTCATCGTATTTAGCTGCGGCAA
This sequence comes from Glaciimonas sp. PCH181, assembly GCF_003056055.1. NCBI lineage: Bacteria > Pseudomonadati > Pseudomonadota > Betaproteobacteria > Burkholderiales > Oxalobacteraceae > Glaciimonas > Glaciimonas sp. PCH181. Next base: position 90,533 of record NZ_PYFP01000001.1, on the reverse strand, counting down.
TTTGACGTCAGGTTATGTATGTTTTAAAGCATATCTCGGCTATTTAGCAGAGCGTTACTCACAACGAACAGGCAAAACCACTGAAGCTCCTCGCAATAATAAACGCATACTCATCAGTCCAAAAATCGGTCCTGGCAGTAAAATCCACGCGACTTTGCTGCCGATTATTGGGTAAGCCGACGTGGTAATCAGAATCGCGAAGGTTGTGAGGAGAAATCCCAGGCTGTTTTGAATTGCCAACGCGCTGCCAACTAATCCAGGTGGACAAGCCTTGACTGACATCGCTGAGAACTGCGGCGAGTCGGCGACCACTGCCACGCCCCACAGGAGCATTAATGCAAGCTTCCAGAACACCGGCAAAGTTTGCAAAAGCGGAAACAGCAGGCATATCGCGCCCGAGGTCGCCAACGCCCACCATGCCACGCGTGCGCTGCCCACTCTTTCGCTGAGTAGGCCACCGGCGATACAGCCCACCGCACCGATACCGATTACCGCGAATGCCCAACCAGAAATACTTTGATGCGTTGGCAATCCCGATGAGGACAGCACATCCAGAAGCAGGACAGGCACCAAGGTCCAGAATGCATATAATTCCCACATATGGCCAAAGTAACCGAAGGCGGATGCCCGAAATTCTTTTACGCGGAATGCATCCATGACGTTACCGATTGAGCTTGATGAATCGACACGCAGTTGAAGGTGCGGACCATCGCCTAGCCAGCCAACCATCAACGCGCCGACAAGCGCCAACGCGGAGGATGTCAGGATAACCGCTTGCCAGGAAACCATCCCGCCAACCATCCGTATTCCATGCGGCAACGCCGTGCCCAGCGTTAGCATGCCAACTAGTAGGCCAAGACTTCGTCCGGCGCTTTGCGGATTCCAGCTGACAACAAGTTTCATTCCCAACGGATATATTCCGGCAAGAGACAAACCGACGACGAACCGGAACCACAAGGCGCTTTCCAGCCCTGTACTCAAAAGAGCAAAGAGACCGTTAAAAATGGCGCCGAGGATGCAGCAGACCGCAAATATCTTGCTGGCAGCGAAACGATCCGCAAAACCCGTAAAAGCAAAAACCAACGTCCCCACGATAAAACCGGCTTGAACAGCATTGGTTAACCAACCGATATCCGCTGCACTTAATCCCCAGAGGCGTATTAAATCGTCTGCTGCACTGTTCGCGCTAAACCAGAGCGATGTACCGAATAGTTGCGCCAGAACAATAGTGGCAATCGGCTTGTTCATGTAGACTGTGCTTCAGCAAAGCGCGCATCACGCCATGCGATCGCTGCCCGCATCCCGCGCTCTCGCGCGATGTCCATGAATGCGCGTTTATCCGGTGAACCCTTCGATTCAATCGCGTGATCGATGTCCAGCGCTTCTTTCAGCGCATTTTGCATTCCCTGAAGTTCATAGGTCCGATTCAGCGCCTTTTTTGTTTGACTGACAAGGACTGGATCTACCAATGCAATCCCGCGAGCAATGCTAAGCCCCGTCTCAACATGCGTGCCTTGCGGAACAATACGGCTGATAAATCCCATGCGAAGTGCATCTTGCGCATTGATTCTGTCTGCGCCAGTAAAAATGATGTCCTTTGCCTGTTTCGGCCCTGTCATCCAAGGCAACAACATGGTCACGATCCCTGCACCAAATTTCAGTTCAGGCTCACCAAAAATAGCATCTTCTGCGGCGATTGTAATATCGCAAGAGAGGGCTATTTCAAACGCGCCTGCCATGCACGCGCCATGAACGGCGGCAATAGTCGGTTTGGGACTATTCCAAAAGCGCATCGTGGTATTAAAGTCGAGATCGAGAATGTCACGCCAGATTTTCGACCCTTGCGGTTGGCTTTCCATTTGGGCCTTTAAATCGAAGCCAGATGAAAAGGCACGGCCAGATCCGCTCACCAAGATAACGCGCACAGTATCGTCAGATTCAGCGCGATCAACAGCGTCGTTAATCTCATGCAGCATCGTTTTGTCTAATGCATTCAGGCGCTCGGGCCGGTTAAAGATGATGTGTGCGATACCGTCTTGGGACGTATATTGGATCGTGGTGAAGTCAGACATAGTGGTCCTTTTAATGTGCGCGTTAAGCCGAAGTCGCTGCTGAGGCCGATGCGATGGCACCGGATTGGATCATCATCTTGAGCTGCCCTCTATCCGCCTTGCCGGTACGTCCTAATGGCAGCTCATCCGATATGTAATAAGTGTCGGGCTGCTTGAATTTTTCCAACCGGCTTTCAAGATATTTTTTTAAAGCCGAAATTTCAAGAGAAGTACCAGTTCGCGGCACAACCAACACGTGAATACGTTCTCCGAGAACGGCATCCGCAAGGCCCACGGCCATGGCGGCCGAAATATCGGGGTGCGAGCATAACAATTGTTCCAATTCTCCTGGAGTAACCTTGTTCCCTCCCCGGCTAATTATTTCCTTGCTTCGCCCCATCAGTTCAACCACCGAGTCGTCTACTAGTCGCGCTAAGTCGCCAGTTTTGAGCCAGCCATCCGAAAGGGCCGAGGTCGTAAGGTCTGGTTCATCCAGATAGCCGTTCATCAAATAGGGACTGTGTATTTGCAGTTCGCCCAAGGTGCCCGATGGCACCGCTGCATCATAAGCGTCGACTATGCGGAAACCAACGTTGGGCGAAGGCCGACCGATGCAGCCAGGATATTTCGCATAATCTTCTGGGAAAGAAAAAAAGTCACAGGTCGCCGTTTCGGTCAATCCGTAAATGTCGATCAGGTCAGTACGTGAAAAGCGCTGTCTGATGGTAGATGCAAGCGAATGGCCCAGCGATTCTCCCCCGATTAAAATCTGGCGCAATTTATCTTGCGTAACTACTCGATCGATTTCTGATAGCAATCCTGAATCAGAAAACAGAACACGCATCATTGTCGGCACCATCCCGACACGCGTGATGTTGTTATCGACCAGTGATCCCAGGAAGGTTGTTGGATCAAATTTTTCAGCCATGACTAGCGTGCCGCCCCGCATCAATGTCAGCAAACTTATCCAGAGACCGAAACTAAAAGTAATATTCAATACCAGCAACGTATTCTCATACGGTTGAAAATTAAGTAAGCTATCGATCTGCTGAATCTTGCCGTAAAACGCATCATGCGAGACCACAACTCCTTTCGGCGTGCCGGTGGATCCCGAAGTAAAGATAATGAATGCGGCATTCTCCAACAGCGGCCTGTCCGGTGGGCACGTCGTTGTGATCATCGTCACGACGCTTGCAGAGTTGGCTGCTGCCTGCATGTCAATCATCAATCGCGCCTTGGTTTTATCCAGAACCTTAGCCGCCACTGCCGCAGGCGTGCTGCGATGTACCGGAACCACGACACCGCCCGCATTCCATACCCCTAGCAATGCCGCTATATCCAGTGGATGATTCGACACGTGGACATGCACCGGCTCATTGGGTCCGATCCCAATGTTGCGCAGCGCATCTGATACGCGTTCCGCCTCGCGCGCCAGCGCCGCATATGACAACGAACCATGCTTGCCAGTGAGCGCGACAGCATCGTCAAACTTGCCGCACGCACTGTTCAACGCATTTCCCAGGCCCATGTTTAATTTTATTTGCACAGCAGTCTCCATCCTGTTTTTTAGAGCGGTTTTATATCATTGCGTTACCTGCACAATGATCAGACAGCGTTAACATCAACTAGCACGCGTCCTTTGAGTTTTCCGCCCAGCATGTCTTCCGCGGCGTCCTTAACGTCGGTCAGTGAAACAGTCGTCGCCGTAATACCATTCAACACTTCCATTGGCAAATCGTTGACGATACGCTGCCATGCACTAACGCGATCTTTGGTTGGCAGCATCACGGAGTCAACGCCGATCAGTCTGACACTGCGCAGAATGAACGGCATGACGGTGGTCGACAGATCGGCCCCGCCAGCTAAACCACACGCAGCGACAACGCCGCCGTAGTGCATTTCCGCCAGAACACGTGCCAGCACTTTAGAGCCTACAGTGTCGATCGCGGCAGCCCACCGTTGCGCTTCCAAGGCACGAGGAGCCTCGCTCCACTCCGGTCCATCCGCAAATGCGGTTGCGCCGAGTTGTTTTACATAAGTATGTTTGTCGGGATCGCCCGTGAGCGCGGTAACCGAATAGCCAAGATTTGTGAGAATGGCGACCGCTACGCTCCCGACTCCCCCGGCAGCACCTGTGACTAGCACTGGCCCGCTTTGCGGCGTGATATTGGCCGCTTGCAGCGCATTAACGCAGAGCATTGCCGTGAAACCTGCAGTACCGATCATCATCGCCTGCCGCGTAGTGAGTCCTTCCGGCAGCGGGACTAACCAGTCGCTTTTGACACGCTGGTACTGGCTGTAACCGCCCCAATATTTTTCACCGACACTCCATCCGGTCAGTACCACTCTGGTCCCCGGCTTGTATTGCGGGTTACTGGATTCAACGACAGTCCCGGCAAAGTCGACTCCCGGCACCATTGGCCAGGTCCGTACAATCTTGCCCTTGCCGGTGATCGCCAGCGCATCTTTGTAGTTCAGCGTGGAATAGTCAACTTTAATCAGCGTATCTTCATCAGGCAGCGCGTCAAGAGCTAGTGTCTCAATGGAGGCATTGGTTTTCTTGTCTTCTTCGCGAAGAACCAGGGCTTGAAATTTGTTTTGCGACATTAGAGTCTCCTTAATTTTAAGTGGGATTTATCCCGGAAAAGAGGCAGATGCAGGCGTATTTGCGCAGCACCCACCACTATATGCAACTTGCTAGTTGACTAGTCAAATATTTATTTGGACAGAGTTTGGCTTCAAGTGATGTCAACATTGCTATCCTTTGAAATTCACGAGCAGTTGAACTCGTCCATTTTTTACGTCACTTTTAGATAAATCATTAATCGTACAACTGCGGCCTAATTCGGGAAAAAAAGTAAAGTGCCGCCCATTACTGCGCACATGATGAAAAAAGCCACGACGGTATAACCCATGACACGCCCCATGCCCACACCGGCAATTGCCAACAGCGGAATGACCCACATAGGCTGAATCATGTCGGCAGCGCTCTCGCCTAGTGCAACTGCAATCGCCACCGCACCCTGCGCAACATGTAGATGCTCTGCAGCCGCAACCACAAACGGTGCCTGAACTACCCAGTGACCACCCGCGCTCGGTATGAACATACTAATGATCACGGACGATACAAAACTCCAAAATGGCAGCGTTTGCGTCGTTGAAAAACTAATGAACCATTGGGCGATAACGTCCGCCAATCCGGTGGCCGACATGATGCCCATAATTCCGCCGTAAATAGGGAACTGCAGCAGAATCGGTCCTGTCACACGAGCCGCATTGTTTATGGCGCGTACATAAGCCTTTGGCGTCCAATGCATCAACAAGCCCAGCAACAGAAATATGAGAACTAACATATTCAAATCCATCGCAAATGCGCCCTCTGATATTTTCAGCCCAATGTATGCCAGGCCAAGCCCTACCAGCGCAAGATTAAGTATCCATGCATGGTCGAGCATTCCGGCAATAGTATGCGATGCACTTTCTTCCGGGATCACCGCATCTTCAGCTTTAAGACGGACTGGGTCTGCTGCAATCGTCTCCGCATCGCTGGGCATCATTGCGCGAAATACCAGGGGAAGAACGATCGCCAGAATAATCAAAGGTATGTAGTTCAACGGAGAAAACAAAAACTCCTTCATCGGAAGCACGTTTCCCGTGATTTTCTCTATCACATTGAGAGGCGAACCTTTGCTAGCACTCACCAGCGCGATCGAGCTGGAAATGCCGCACACATAGAATGACCAGCCAGCATAAGCGGCCGCTACCAACCATGCAAAATCTACACGCATACGTTTCGCTATTTCTCGCGCAAATAGCGCCGAGACAACGAGGCCAACAGCCCAATTCAACAGGCCAGCCGTCATCGAAACCAAGAATGTCAGGGTCATCGCCCCTTGTTTTGTAGTCGGGATCTGTGCAATCGTTTTAAGAAGACTAGCCACCGGTTTGGAGGTCGATAGGGCGTGACCGGTTACCAGTGTCAGCGCGACCAGAAAGGCAAAGCTGGCGATTTTGAAAACACCGTCGACCCAGCTTGTCAATACTTGGGGAACCGAGGCATGCGGCGCTAAAAAATAAGCCAAAACGCAGGTCAGCACTGTCAGCAAAATGGCAATGACAAAGGGATCAGGCATGATCCGTTCGACGATCATTACGCAAATTCTTGCAAACCGCTGCAGTGCGGCGCTGAGAAATCCGTCGCCATCTCGCCGCGACGCGTTGTCCGAAATTATTTTTTCCACCACTTGTCTCCTTAATATTTATGAATGTGGGTTTTTACTCAAACTTGACGAGCTTGTTTGAGCTAGTGGCCGACAGTTCGCTTCTAACGAGCAAATCTAAATCAGCCACTGGGCATATTTATACCCACTAATAACTGACTGGTCAACTATAGATTTTCAAAGACAGGTACAGAGGGGATTTAGCTATGCTATCGAGAGGATGCTGTGCATCTTGCCTCTGTTCCAAGCCACTCACAATAACGGATTCAACCGAATTTCTAGATTTAGTTGACCAGTCAGTTATAAACTATTATGATTCCTCAAGAAAATATTTGATGTTTGAGTTGCTGGGTTTTCCGTGCGAGACCTTGCCCGGGGGAAATGAATACAACCTAGCATTGAAAACGGAAAAGCGATTCGACGCCTACAACGCAGAAAAAATAAATGCGGAGTCCTTGATCGGATTTGAATGCGGAAACTATGCCTAAATTTTACGCATGACCGCTCATACAATCGCCCACCTGATGGCATCGCCAACCGGAACCACAAATGGCTAAAAATCCCGCAGCATCTGCACCCCGTGATAAAGGAAAACGCGCGGAACTCATTCGCATTGGCGTCGAAATCTTTACGGAAAAAGGTTTCCACAACACACCGCTCGACGAAGTCGTTAAAGCTGCTGGCGTTCCGAAAGGATCTTTTTATTACTACTTCGAAAACAAAGAAACCTACACGCTCGCGGTGATTGAGGGGTATGCCGATTATTTTGCGCACAAGCTTGATCGCATACTGACGGACTCATCAATTCAACCTTTAGACCGTATCAAGGCTTTCACATTAGATGCTACAGCAGGAATGGCGCGATTTGATTACAAGCGAGGTTGCCTGATCGGAAATTTGGGCCAGGAGCTGGCCGCATTGGACGATAAATTTCGACTCGCGCTCCTTAGCGTACTGACGGATTGGCGTCAACGTATTCAAGCCTGCCTTGACGAAGCAAAAGTAACAGGCCATCTACGGGCCGATGCCAACAGTGAGGCACTTGCGCGCTATTTCTGGATCGCCTGGGAAGGGGCTGTGCTGTGCTCGAAGCTTGAGAAATCCAGCGCACCTCTAGACGATGCAAGCAATGCTTTCATTGAGCACCTCAAGCATTTACAGCCGATTAAGCCAGAGAACGCAACGAGTTGAAACAGGTGCGATAGCCTGGCTTAAGCCAAGATGCATTAGGAGACGTTTTCTGATGCATTTGGCTAACATTTGAGCCGGATCAATCGCGCCGCCTGGTGCTTACCGCAACGTAGATGACTGGACTATTACTGAGTTAAATAATCCGTGATGCGGCTTTTTAAACCCGGTCTTGCCGCAGATCGCACGACCGACGCGAGATCGCGGTCAGGCATTTCTTTGTCAAGCGCCTGATATAGCTGTTGTTGCGTAGTCCGATCAAGTCCCCGCGCAACGCGTTGCGCATCCGTGATGGCATCCGACCATTCTCCCTCCTCAAGCAGATGCGTCGCCAGCCCAATCTCAATGGCCTCGCCTGCAAGGATGATGCGCCCTTGCTGTAGAATTTCCAGCGCTTTTTCCAGCCCTACCAGATCGGCAAAGCGTCGAGACCCCAAAACCAGCCCAAACTTGAGTCCTGGCATTCGGAAGCGCGCGTCTGCGGTGCTATAGCGCTGCCTGCATACGGCGAACAGATCAACACCGGCGCCAAAATTTCTACCGTGGGCGAATGCGACTGTCAGGCATGGCGAGGAAGCGACTGTATGCAGCAAGGTCTCGATCCTGACAAAGCGCAACAAGAGATCGCCATCACTCTGGCTATCAAGGCCACCGAAATCAAAGCCCGCGCTAAGATTCTTGCCGCATCCACGAAACACCAATACCCGAGCACCGCTAACATGTGCATTCTCAACCCCCTCAAGGAGCGCCTCCACCAACGGCGCGCTAAGTGCATTCATCTTGTCCGGGCGGTTCAGCGTAAACGTCCAGCAGTCTTGATCCCGATCAATTTCGAGTAAGTCTGTCATGACGCTTCCTTCGCAACGACCGGGAATAGGGATGCGAGGATTTCAGCGCTATGCTCCCCAAGCGCCGGTGGCGGACGACGAATAGGCAAATTGTGGCCCGATAAACGGATGGGTGAACCAAACGTCTGCGTTTGAGCGCCATTTGGCAAAGTGAGCGGTTGGACCCACCCCATGTGATCTACCTGGATGTCTGCCAGCACGTCGGAATACCGATTTATCGGTGCGCATGGAACGCCAGCGGCGCGAAACAGTACCAACCAGGAAGCTGCATCGTCGCCGACAAATAGCGCTTCTAGCATCTCTCTAAGTTCATTCTGATGCCGGGCGCGAGTGGTAGGCGTGCTGAAACGGTCATCGGACAACCATTCCGGATGGTCAAGCGCAACGCAAACGCATTTCCATAGCGCGTTGTTGCCAGCCGCCATGCCGAAATATCCATCGCGGCACCGAAACGCTTGGTAGGGAGCGTTACGGGGATGTGCAGACCCCAACTTAACAGGGTCACGTCCGCTGCCAAAATATTCGGATGTCTGCAACGCTGCAATGCCCAATGTTGCTCCGAGCATGGATATATCGATATGTGTGCCGCAGCCCGTCTGCTCGACCGTGCGCAATACCGAGGCGATCGAAAAAGCCGCATACAAACCAGCCGAGAAATCGGCAAGCGGAACACCGCACTTTGCGGGCGCGCCATCCGGCTCCCCTGTGATGCTCATGATCCCGCTCATTGCCTGAATGGTCAGATCGAAACCGCCTTCCTGCGCACGTGGGCCTGACTGGCCGTAAGCAGAAATCGAGCAATACACAAGCCGCGGATTAAGCTCGTTCATCGCCGCGTAGCCGAGGCCTAACCGATCCATTACACCGGGTCGATTATTCTCGATAAGCACGTCCGCATAGCGGATTAATTCGCGTGCGAGCTGCACATCATCGTCGTTTTTCAGATCAAGTGCGACTGACCGCTTGTTGCGATTAAGCGAGGCGAAATTCTCGCTGAAACCATCGGTAATCGGCGGCCACGCGCGCAATGTATCACCGCCCTCCGGATGCTCTATTTTAATGACGTCTGCGCCCATGTCTGCGAGCAGCATGCCGCAATAGGGACCGGCAGCGACGTTGCAGATTTCGATGACTTGAATACTATCTAATGCGAGAGTTTGGTCCATGTGCTTTCCTATCCGTGGGACTGTTGTGTCGCGCTTAGGGCGCAGCAAATACGGGTACGATAAAAAGATAACTTAGGGCAAACAAGCTTCCTATCGTGAGAAATATGACGAGCGTGAACCCGAGTACGCGCTGCACACCAATGCCGGCAATTGCGACTACCGGGATAGCCCAAAACGGTTGCAGTAAACTTCCGGCTAATTCACCCGCTGCAATCGCCATTGAGGTGCCCGGTATTGAGGCTCCAAGTGTCACTGCTGCAGGAATAGTGAAAGGACCTTGCACCGCCCAATGTCCCCCGCCGCTCGGGATGAACAGCGTGATCAGCACCGAGCCCAGATAGCTGAAGAACGGCAAGGTTGTGCTCGATGCAAAATGGATATATGTCGACGCCAGGGCATCGGCCAATCCAGTGGCCGACATAATGCCCATGATGCCGCCATAGAACGGGTATTGCAGCAGCATAGGCCCGGTGACTTTCGCAGCTTCAGTGACTGCAAACACGTACCTGACCGGGCTGCCATGCAGACCCAAGCCGGCAAGAAGGAAAATAAATATTACGGTGTTGATATCGAGACTTACGCCATGCTGACGCCACTCCATCGCTAGATAAGCAGCGCCTGCGAGGACGAACGCCAGCCCGCAGATTCGGGAGTTTTCCACTATACCGGCCGGCGTATTGCCACGCACGACAGGTTTAGCGGCCGCCTCATCAGCGGCTGCCAGAGCATCAGGATCTGCCGCGATGATGTCTGCATCGGCTGGTCGCATCAGGATGAATATCAACGGGATCAGCACCATTGCGACTAATCCCGGGATCAAGTTCCAGGCAGCAAACACCGTCTGTGACAGGGGTGCTACTGCGTGCGTTATTTGTTCGACCAGATTCAACGGGTTGCCCGGTGAGGCGATCGACAATGCAATCGAGCTCGAAAGGCCGGTGAACGCCCAAATCACCCACGCGCTATAGCCAGCGGCAACCAGCCAAGCGAAATCGACCCGTACTCGCTGAGCGACTTGCTTGGCCAGCATCGCACCGACGACCAAACCGAAACCCCAATTAAGGAAAGTCGCGACGGCCCCAATGGTGAAGACAAGCACGACCGCCGAGCAAGGGCCAGTCGCAAGAAGGCTAAGCCGACGTAGCCCGGCTTTAATCACCGGTGCATTTGCCAGCGCGTAACCGGTCACCAGCACTAATACCATCTGAAAGGCGAATGTGAAAATGCCAAAAATACCTTTATACCAACCGGCGAGAATATTCGATGGCGTGCCCCGTGGCGCAAATACAAGCGCGCACACTGCAGTGAACACCGAGAGCAGAATCACAATCACGAACGGATCTGGCATAAGTCGTTCGAAAAGATACACGCAATATCCGACACACCGCTGCAACAGCGATTTATGTGTCGTCATAATAGGTGATGCAGGCAATGCTTGGTGCTCCGGTCCGATGTTCGATGCCGGTGATTTTTGAAATTCCACGATTTGTCTCCAGGCTTAAGCCGAGTAGTTATAATTTGGGAATCGGATCAACTTTCGCTGTGTCCATCAATCCTGTCCTACCACTTCACTTGTCCATTCATGTTATGCCGGCAACCGCTGCCAGATGTGCTGAGCGTTGCCCCTCGGCAAACACCGCGAAATCTGAAGCCACGGTCCAAGGATCAACGCAAGGATCAACGCGTTACGCCTCGCGCCCTGCATCGATAGACTTTTCCTGTTTTTACTATCGAATGATTTATAAGAAATCCTTCTACTGAATGCCAACTATTTTGCTTGTCATTTGGGTCGAGCACGGAGGAACAGCGTCGACCCCAAATTTTAGGTATTTGCATCCAGGTCAAGCACCTTGGCGCGCTCCACCTCTGTCATTTGAGGCTCGCGTTCTTTGCGCTGCAACGCCATTAGGATCTGACGGGCGCGGCGTAACGCCTTGTCAGTTTTGAGGAAAAGTTCGGAATATCCATTGTCTGGATACTCCATCATTTTCTGCTGACGCTCCAACGCCCATTGATCTTGCGCGACAACCTCCGGGAACATCTCTGCGACCTTCTTCGCGGTGGGCATGTTTGGATCGCTCAATGTTCTGTGCCAGTCCTTGCACGACACCGACCAGCGCCATATCAGATTACGTTCATCGACAGGCATATGCAGATGCAACAACGTGTAGCCGCGTTCCTCCTCGGTGCCGAGTTTTCCAGGAGGCGCTACCCGCATCACGACGCGTGTTAAGCCAGGACTTACCATGCAATGCGTATGGATGCGCTCTACATCGTCATATAGAAACCATTCTTTCAAGTAAGGCGGCTGGCGGTAGTGGTCGACGCGGCGCGTCGTTTTGACATACGTCTGCCCTTCACTTTCACCCTCTTCAAACTCAGCAGGTATCCGGCTATTTTCCTTGTCACCGATATTGCCGTCATGTAAAGGATAGAAGTGCGTAATGTCGAGTAGGTTCTCGATTAAAAGCAGATAGTTTGCCGGTACGCGCAACGGCTCGGGAGAGCCGATAGACAGGTTGGTACTGTCGACGATTTCCGGCGTGCGTGGTGGTGACAATCTATGCGCATTTTCCGGTTTTCCTGGCCAGACCCAGACCACACCATCCTGTTCCGTGACCGGGATAACACTGAGCCTTACCTGCGGTGGAATGGCCTTATCCGGCTGCGAAGGTATCGCAATGCACTTGCCGCTCGTGTCATAACACAGTCCGTGATAAGCACACTCTAATCGCCCACTGTCGAGCAGCTTACTTTCCGACAGCGGAAAACGTTTATGGCAGCAGCGGTCATCGAAAGCGACAACCTCGCCTTTGTCTGAGCGCCACATTACGATTGGTTGATTCGCGATTTTGTGTCCCTGCAGCTTTCCTTCTGGAAATTCTGCCGAAAAACCTATCGGATACCAGCAATCTTTAACATATTCGAATTTACTCATAATGGCGTCGTCTCCTGTTTGTTGTGTCGAATGAGGTTTGTTACACGATGGCCGGTGCGGCTAAAGATCGAGAACCAGCGTTTCTGTTTTAGCGCGGCTGCAGCAGATCATCACGAATTCTTCGCGATCTTCTTCATCTAGAACGGAATCGCGATGGTGTGGTTTACCAGATAGATAGCGCGTCATGCATGTCCCGCAATAACCGCGCTTGCAAGAGACATCAACTTCAATACCATTCGCTTTGAGAACGTCGACGATGGTCTGGCCCGGCTTTACCGTAAAGCGCTTACCGGCTCTGGCCAACTCTATGTCGAATGACATTTCAGGCGCTTCCGGCACACAACTCAACACTGCTGCTGGCATTGCCGGTCCGGAAAAGCGTTCGCAATGTAACGCTTGCGCTGGCCAGTGAGCACTCGCAGCTTCCACTGCATTAAGAAGGCCCGCAGGGCCACAGTAGTACAAGTGTGTACCGGGGTCATAATTACGAAGCGCGGCTTTTAGGTCTAAGCTATTTGAAAGCTCGCCGCCGTCGTAATGTAGTGTCACGTAGCCACTTGCGATCAGCGGCGCCAATTCAGCAAGAAACGCCGTACGTTGAGGCGAGCGAGCACAGTAGTACAGATGAAAATCATGCTGCTGGGCGCGCGCTTGCGCAATCATAGACATGATCGGCGTGATGCCAATGCCGCCTGCTATAAAAACGTGTTTTGATACGCCGTTGGCTAGTGCAAAGTGATTGCGTGGAACCGAAATGGTGACTTGAGCACCGACCCTAAGCGCATCATGCATCGCCTTCGACCCTCCGCGGCCATGCGCATCGCGTAGCACCGCGACCACGTACCGATGCTGCTCTGAAGCGTCATTGCACAACGAATACTGGCGGATGATCCCATTCGGCAAATGGACATCGATATGCGACCCGGCGGAAAAAACAGGAAGCATATTTCCTTCGCCAGCGACAAACTCAAAACTAGAAATGTTTTCCGCCAGATGCGTTATCGCACGCAAAAGCACGTTAATTTTTGATTGGGTTTTGGGCTGTGGACGCGCAAGCGTCTCCTCGCTCATTACGTGTGAACTCATGTCTTCCTCCGTGTGCGGGATCGAATATTTCCGGGATATTTTGAGCAGAAATTTGCTCACGTCCTCTGATCTTCCCGTTGCTTCGAAAGAAGTGTAGGTCGCAGTAATAGAGAAGTAAAACGATATATTTACGCCTTTTTATATCAATTTTCTTGAACAGTCGGCGCTGCTTTGCAGCATTTCAAATCGCCTATTCGCCTAAGCCGACCTTGCTTTCGGCTACTGTCTCGCTATGTTTCGGAATGGATTTTTTTATGTGCCGGACGTCATTGCAACGCAGCAGACGGGGGGATACGGATGGGGGCAATTGCGCTGAATCGCCCGATTTACTTCGCAGCAATGAATTCAGGAGAACTATTTATCGAAGTCGCTGACCTCTTGCGCCAGCTCAGCCACAGCACGGGCAAGCGAATATGAATGTCCAAACGGAAACGCAGCAATGAACTCGACCGGCGGAAGCGGCAACTCGACATCGATGATCTCGAGTTTTCCTTGTGTCAGTTCGTCCTTATAGCTACGCACCGGCAAAAAGGAAACACCCATCCCGGCAATCGTCATTGATGCGGCAACGGCAAGGCTCTTGCAGCGTGCAAGATACCGGCACCGAACATGGTCGCGTTGAAACCAATCTTCAATCGCCGAGTAATGAAATGACTTGGACTGAAGACCGATGACCGGCCACAATGCCAATTCAGATGGTCGATAGGTGCGCTTCTCGACTTTCAGCGCAGGGCTCGCCATCCACGCGAAAGCGATCGTGCCGAGCGATATCGTAGAGAAATTTCGTATCCGTGTATGTCCCGGTGCGAGCACGAGTTCCAATTGCCCCTCATGAAGATCATCCATAAGTTCGCTAGTCAACGCCTCTTCAATTTCGAGTCGGACGTTTGGATAGCGTGTAGCAATAAGCTTGATCAATTCAGGCAACCACGTCGTTGTGACGACCTCCGCCACGCCGAATCGGACTGAACCGGACACTGCTTCCGGCGCAGAGATTCGATGCTCCAGCTCCGTCGAAAGGTCGAGGATACGGCCAGCGTAATCCATCAATTCGCGACCCTTAGGCGTCAACTGTGCGGTTCGATGAGTGCGGTCGAACAACTCGACACCGAGGCTCTTTTCCAACTCTCGTACCCGCATCGATATAGTTGACTGGGTCGCATACAGTCGCTCAGCCGCCGCCGCGAAGCTGCCAAGGTTGACTACCCAGAAAAAAGTTTCAAGCTGCTGCAATGTCACGGTGACCTCCGTTTCCTGCATGTCTCGCCGGGATTAACCATTGTCGGACACGTAAAGGATGTGATGATATATCGATTAATTTGTCGTTTCCATCAGGGATCTGGATACTTCTGCACTGGCACATAAAAACTACACGAGAACTATCGGCAGCCCTTGCGCTTCACGTAACAAGAACCTGTAATGGGAAAGATAATAGAGTATTTATGAATGGTAAGGATGAGTCCTGCCGGGTCAGGAGCAGCGCGGCGGTGGCCTCGTCTATCCAAAGATCGTCGCGCGGACTACTTCAAGCCATCGCGACCGTCGTCACGCTGATGATTTCGCATATCGGAGGTTCCGCCATATTGTCCGACACCAATTTCTTCAGCGTCGAAAGATATTATTGGTAGTATTCGAACTGAATCTAGCATCCCTCCAATTTCAATTGAAAAATAGGTTTTATCTATGACAGAATTACCAAAACTGGATTTTTCAACTCTGGCCGCTTTGGCTAAAGAATCTGCTCACATTAGCGCCGGGTGCACATGTTCTTCCGTCCCTTTAGTAAGCTGGGAGAGTGTTCCATTATCCTTAGTTGAGTCCAATTTTCAAGAGGTTGGCACCTTACTCGAAGATCCTTTTGTAGAACCGACATTCGTCGAGTTCCATCCTTCAGGCACTCGCTACGACTCGCCAGATGCACCCATTGCGCCACGCTATTTTCCATACAACCGTTGCATAGTTGCGAAATGCCTGGCTTGCGAACGCTACTTTTTACGCTATACAGAAGCAGGAGGATATTTTGTTGACCGCAGAATTCGCTTGTTATCATCCGAGTTACTTATCGACGCGATGCTGTAACAGAGCAATTAGCGAAAGAGGGACTTAAGACGCCGGGAGATCGATTGCGCTTTCACAGGCGGCCTATACGCAACAAGAATCCGGTAGCAAACTCCGCAAAAAAAGCGCAAGAAGATTGCTACCGCACTCGTCATTAATGCGGGATTACTTGATCTAAAAAAAAGCCCGCAGTACCTTTCGGTAGCGGGCTAAATCCAATCCTTAGGAGGTGTTGGAGGAGACGTATTTAATATATCAAGGCTCATCCCTTCAACAACTTCTATTTACAATTTCTTACATCGACAAATGAAAAAGTCTCAGACTGATTTAACCACAAGGCTTTTTCATTTGTCATACAGGCGATGATTTCCAAAGCGCAGTTTCATCTGAAAAGTGGCCCCGCATTTAACGAATCAGCTCTAGTATTAACCGTCCTGACATCAAGGGCTTCTGTATTCGTGAAGGAGACGGTGGCACACAACTTGTATTCCAGCGGGTCCTCCGAAATAAAAAGTGAGCAGACCATGCCGCTACCTGCCGGTGAGGCATCGGAGCACTTAGCTGGAATAAAAAAAACCCGCTCGAAAGCGGGTTGAAAATCCCCCACAAGATGAGTGGTGGAGGAGGAGAAAGAAAGAGCACCGTTCAGTACGGCGAAACGTTCCAGTTAGACCCAGTGCAACTAACATCCATCCACAGTGAAGGTAAAACAGGAGCAAAAAACCTTATACCCCTGCCCTTCCATCGGATATCAGCTCACCGTTACCGTCTTTAAAAATTGCGTGTCACGAATGCGCCGATGACATTGCGGTCGGAAAACGGCTGCGACACTGCATTACCACCCCAGTACGCCGTAAAGTTGATACCGCCCTGCCACTTCAGCGGATTCTGGTTGAACAGAACGTAGAAGTTGGCCGATTTGGCACCCGACTCATAGTTAGCAGAGAAGGTCGGCGTGTAGCCAGAGACCGCATCATAGAACGTAACACCCGGCGTCACTTGCCAGCCCGGAATCAGAGTGCCGTCATAGGTCGCATTGAAGTCAATTGTGAGTCCCACTGAGTTCGACGTACCCTGCGCCGCGGCAATCGGATAACCAGTGCCGGAATTGTTGTTCAACCAGGCGCCATATCCTGCAGCGGCTATTTGATACACCTGCTGCCCATTCACGGTACTGTTATATTGGGTGTTCGCATTGACGCCAGGATATCTGATCACCGTCAGTTCTGTCGTCAGTACGCCAAGATCCGCGCCGATTAGCTTGAGCAAAGGTTGTGAGGTCTTCGTCATGTTCAACTGGCCATTGATGTCGAACTGGATCTTATGGAAATCCTTATAGGCCGCGCAGTTGAGTCCGGCCGGTGCATTGGTATTCGCATCAGGTAGTCCACCGGCGCCGTAGCATCCAGACATCGCCACTGCATCGTGCGGCCGGTACGACAACTCGGAACCGATAGCCCATTCGCCCAGCGCGAAATTGGTGCTGACGCCGAACAAACTACGATTTTGCAAGTAAGACCATTGCGACACACCGTTCGACAAGAAAGACAACACCGGCGACTTGTCGGTGTAATTCTCGTAGTAGAAACCGAAGTTGATGTCAGCCCCTGGCGGCTTGTATCCGAGCTTCAACCCGATCTGCGGCCTGTTGCCCGGCAGCACCGTGGTATAAGCGCCACCGACTGCATTGTTCGGCGGACCGGCATACACCCCGGCGAGCAAATTCTGGTTAACACCATTCAGAAACTGAGCGTTGTTGCTATTCGGTCCGGCGATAGTGCCGGCATCAATACTAGCGACGTTGAAGTTCTGCGAATTGATTGAGGCAGGACTTGCGCCACGCCCGAAGGTGTTCGAACCCGACCAGTAAGTACCGACCGGCGGGTACTTGTTGCCATTCCATTGGAATTGGTAGTAGGCCTCTGTGGAAAAGCCGCCCGGCAGACTGCTGGCAAACGCGAGCATCGGCGCTGGCAGTAAGGCCTGCTTAAGCTGGGTTCCCGGAACAAACAGTTTCTGGATGTCGAGCGAATTGGTGGCATTAATGCCGCCCGAAGCAAAATAGCTTTCGCCCCAGTTGATGACCTGATTACCCAGTCGGAAATGAGCGTTCTGGTTGCCAATAGAAAAGTCCTTCTCGGCCCAGAAGTCGAGCAATTGAAGGCTATCGACTGCCTGACTCTTGGCGTCCGACGCCAGCGGCGTGCGCTGCGTGTGGTCGGCCGCGAAGTCATACATGCCGGTGCCGCGGATCAGAAATTTGTATCCCTGCGATGGCATCGTCATGAGCAGTTCGCTGGTGAAACTGGCATAGGCGGTGTAGGGCTGTCCTTTTTTGTAATTCAGATCGCCGTTGTCGCCGTTCGCCCACTGGGCGGTGTTGGCTGAACTGCCGCAGCCGTTGGCATTAGGGTCCCCGGTTAACGTACAACTCGGACTCTTGGTCCGCACACCGATCCCGGCTGTCACATTAGACGTTAGCGAGTAGTCTATGTCCTTTAGTAATGAGTCGGATTCGTCTGCCTGTGCTTGTCCGTAGACAAACATCAGGCAAGCGCCAGCTCCGACTATCTGAATCATTGTTTTTTTCATTTCTAACTATCCCCAAATTTTATGAATGATCAAGCATGCTCCAGCATCTCAGCTCAGCCCAGTTTCAAATGCAGGCCACTACCAAAATTCCTTCCTAAATCCGGGACATCCAATCGGCGTTCGCCAATCGCTCGCAGGCGTTCCGAATTAAAATAACTGTCTTTCAAACGCAGGCTCTGACTTACCTAAATAGACGCATTTTTTATGATCTGTTGCGGCACCAAAGTGCTATGTCTAGCAATAAGTATCGTATGGCAAACACCAGAGATCAATTTCGCATCAAGATCATTTTCGACGCACAGTGACGCACGAACTTGACGCACTTCGCTGGCCGCGCGAATGAAAATATGAGCGTCCGTTTGAAAATTCACGAGTGATAAAAGCTCAATATGAAAGAGCGCAAAATGCAACAAAGTGATCGCCATTTATTTGTGGCCATGGAAGCAATAACCTTCCTGAGATGTCCCTGACTGCCGCTGTCATGGAGGCTTAGAAGATCGCATAGCCTGCTGCAATTTACCTCCCAGCCAGATCAGCAACGTATTTTTCACGTATCTGTGACGTTGCCGAGCCTGCTGGGTAAAATCACGTGATAACGAAATCGAAATCGCTCTATCCCGCTCGCCGCTTTTTGGCCGTACCGGCAGTTGTGCCGCGCTGGCATTTTCGATTTCGGTTGCACCAACGTGATGGCAAAAAGTTGTTGTTCGAGCGCAAGGTTGCCGTCAGCGATGAAACGATTCGGCGCTGGTACGACAAGTTTGGCGGGGCATTATCCATCGCATCAAGACTGCTTGCGGCAAACCCTGCACACCATGCATTTCAATAAAGTGTTTGTGATGTTTCGCGACGAACCTTACGCGCTGCGGCAAGCAGTTGATCAGCACAGGCGCGAGCGCGATATCCTGAGACAAAAACGTCACGATAAAGCTGCTGCCAAATGCTTTTAATCCGTTGCTTGCCGTATGTCCTGAAAGGCGGTGCAAGTTAGTTATCGACCCACCGCCCGACTATCCGGTAGGGGTATCAAAAGTAGGTATGTAAAAGGCCGACATCTCCGAACTGACCGATGTGAAACACGTTTTCGTTAAAGCCAATGCACAACCGAGCTGAAAACAATCATCCGCAAAAGAGAGCGTCTCCGCGTTATTGCAAACAGCTCGATGCACGCTTTTGCGCCTCACATCGACCACTGATATTGCCCAAAATCCGTCTACTTATTTCTGACCGAAAGCACATCATCCGCTCAAGTTCGCCGCCATCACATCAACGTGACGACGCCATTTTTAACAAGCCGTATGAGTCTATTATTTCCCGACCAATTTTTCCATCAGCGCTTTCAGCGCATGCGCAACACTATAACTATTCTGCTGCTGTTGTTTTTTAGAAAATAGTTCGCACCCCCACCATCCGTCATATCCTGTGGCCTTTACTGCATCAGTCCACTCCTGGAGATTCAACACGCCTTGGCCTGTAGCCACATTTCTAAGCACCGCCTCGTTGGGTACGCCACTTTCAAACAACAGTGAATCGCATATATGCACGCCGTAAATCAACTCTTTATTTATTTTCGAAATTTCCTCTGGCTTGTCGCCCGCCGCATAGCCATGCCAGTAGTCGATTACCACCTTCACGTTGCTACGTTCGGCGCGGTCTATAAGCTGCAAAGCCTTCGCTATGCTACCGATCGGGGTCCAGGCCAGCGCTTCCAGATATAGCAACAGTCCATGCTCCTGCGCCTTGTCTGCGAGTGCTGCAAGATTTTTCGCAGTCAGACGCATTTGCTCGCTCTCACTATGCCCGAGCAAACCGGAATACAAAGTGGGCGCCTTACCCTGCCGGTGATCTATCACCGCTTGCACTTCCAAAGGACCGGTAATAACTTCTATGCCTTTTGCTCCCGCAATATTTGCGAGCCTAAACATCTCTTCGGCTTGATCGTAGAGAGCCGTGGATTCTTCTCCCTGCCGTTCTATGTCGACTAAAAACCCGATGCCAGGAACCGTAATATCCTTCAATAAATCACGTAAATCTTGCTCGGAATACCCCGCGGCCAAATAGCCCTTCAGCTTATCTGTCGTTATCTCCATCGCATCAAATCCTGCGGTTTTCGCGACATCTATATCCATCACAAGATTGGCGTGCTTTGTGACGGTGGAGTGCATGGTTAACATATTTTTTTTCAACATGTTTTATTACATCCTGTGATTAACTGCTTTCGATTGGTCTACTGTGCTTGGTAGCTAATGGGATACGTCCGCTTAAAATGGCTCCCTTGCTTGGATCATCTAATCATCCGATATTCCCGTCTTGATCTGAATCAAGAGAGCCGCAAAAATCCGTTAGATACGGAAATTTGCGAACCCGATTTTCAGACAATGTATGTATTCACCCACAGCCCTGCACCGTTACTGTCTTCCTGCTGCCATCACTTAGATTGATTGTTATCGGACAAGAGGCCTTTCTTCGAAAAAATGATCAATTTGTTTGCGTTGCTGGCAATCGCGGCAGTCAGGGCTTGCCGGTCTTCCCGTTGGCTTGCCTTAAACGTCTGCTCCATGTCATCGCTCTCCAACGTTACGCCATCCAACCCGACTGCAAAGGTCTTCGATCCAATCTGCGCAAAATCGGTGATAGAGCTTTTATTGTTCGACGCTATTGCTTGCCAGGTATCGCCATCATCCTTGCTCAGATAAATCGATCCACGCAAACCGCCCACCAGCAACGTGCCATCCGTATTGGCAAGCCCGGCCCAGAACGACCCTTTATAACCTGTCGTCAAATACGTCCAGTTGGCACCGCCATCCAACGAGCGCAATACCATTCCCTGCTCTGCCGTGACGAACAGCGTCCCTTTGCTATTGGCAAAAATCTTGTACAGATTACGGTCAATCTTTCCGCCGCCTGGTGGCTCAGGCAACTTGATCGTGGTCCAGCTCTTACCGCCATCCTGCGTAGTCAAGACCAGCGACCATAACCCCACCGCCCATCCTTCATTTTTATCTTTGAAGTAGACCGAGAACAAGGGCTGATCAATCGTCGTGTCCGAGCGCTGCACTTTCCAGCTCTCTCCGCCATCTGCCGTATTGAGCACCACTCCCCACTGGCCCACCGCCCAACCATTTTTATCGTCGGCGAAACTCACCCCTGTCAACGTCGCACGGACCGGGACTGATTTAGCCTGCCTGAAATGGGCGCCGTCATCGTCTGATAACAGCACCACGCCATGATCGCCTACTGCGACGATACGACGGCCAGCCTTGGTCGCCGCCAGAATTGATGCATTCAGGGAACCAGAAGAATTTTCCGCAGCCTGCATTTTCAGCGCCGTTGGTGCTGGTCCAGCGCCAGGTGTTGCTTGTTGCGCAAACGCTGGTGCCACCAGCAATACCGCCAGACTACTTACCAAGCACGCTCTTACCCACAGAATCATCGGTATCGTTGTTTTCATAGTAATTTTCCTATCAGTGAGCCATGATGCCCGGTGCGCGCACCGGACCGCGCCGCGGAAAGACGATTTCCAACACCACCGCCAAAGCGGGCAATGCTGTCAACGCCATCACCAGATTCACGATGAACATGAATGCCAGCAGCTTGCCCATATCGGCCTGAAATTTCAAATCGGAAAATGCCCAGGTAGCAACACCGACCGCTAAGGTAATTGCGGTAAAGATCGTGGCCATGCCGACCTCAAGGATAGATTTTTCCAGGGCCTTCACGATCGGCACACCGGCAGCCAGATGGAGTTGCAAGCGGTTATAAATATAGAAGGCATAGTCCACGCCGACACCAACCGCCAACACCATGACCGGAAGCGTGGCGACGGTCAGGCCAATTTGCAGCTCCTTCATGAACCAATAACCGATGAAAGTACCGACCATCAAAGGGAGGCAGCAGGCCAACACTGCACGGAAATCGCGATACGCCAGAAATACCAGTATCACAATGGCCGCATATACATACAGCATCATTGGTAATTCGCTCTTTTCGACTTCATCGTCGATAGCTGCCATCACACCGGCATTACCAGCAGCAAGCCGGATAGTGACGCCTGGCATCTTATTGGCTGCTCTGAATTCCTTCACCGTATCGATGATGCGATTGATGGTGGTTGCCTTGTGATCCGTCAAAAAGAAATGGGCTGCGGTCATGCTGCAATCCTTGTTCATATAACCGTGTATTCGTCCGATTTCTGCACTCAGGCCGCCATAGTTGCCCGAGTCGATCGGCACAACCGACATTTTGGGATTACCCTCGTTATAGCCCTCATTAAAGGTCCGTAGTTGGGATGCGTATGAAGATGCAGAAATGATGCCCGGCACGTTCTGTATGTGCCAGGTAAAGTCATCCTGATAGGCACCCAGCGCCACATTGCCGCAAGAATCAGGTGGTGCTTCGAATACGACGCTGAGCCAGTCCAGACCCATATCATAATTGCTCGAAATCGATACTGCGTCGCGGTTGTAACGGGCTTCCGGGCGCAATTCCGGCGCACCTGCTTGCAACGTACCGATTACTCTATCGCGACTTTGCCATACAGCCACACCGAACACACCAGCTACCAATACCAACACGATGACCGCGTTGCGCGGCTCCGCTACGCGGGACAAAGTACGCAACCATTTCGAACGCTGCTCGCGCTTGAGCATTGCTTTCTCGGCATATTCTTTGGTGAAATGAAAGCAGGATGCAGCCACCGGTAACATGATCAAGTTCGTCACAATCTTGTAGCCAACACCGATTGACGCCGTGACGGCCAATTCGCGCACCATCGGAATCGGAATCAGAATCAGCGTGATGAAGGAGACGAATGCCGTGATCAAGGCCAGCGTGCCAGGAACCAGCAAGCCGGTAAAGCTTGAGCGCGCCGCCGCCATCGTACTTTTTCCGTGCGACAATTCACGCACAATAAAGTTGATCTGCTGCACCCCATGCGAAGCGCCGATAGCAAATACCAGAAAGGGGACCAGTACCCCCAACGGATCAAGCCCATAACCAAATAATCTCAATGTACCAAACTGCCAGATCAGCGAGGTAAGCGAACAGGCGATCGGCAAGATGGTAAAGCGCAAAGAATGGCAATACCAGTAAATGGCTAATGCCGTTAATAACAGGGCGATGCCGCAGAAAACCAGAACACCCTTGGCGCCATCGGCGATATCGCCAATTTGTTTGGCAAAACCAATAATCTGGATTTCGAACTGACCGTCTTCGAATTTTTTACGTATCCGGTCTTCTAGCAGATGGTTATACGCAATGTAGTCGAGCTTCTGCCCGTCTCTGTCTACTTCATTTAATTCAGCCGTGATCATCGCACTCGTCTGATCTCGCGCAACTAGCGTCCCGACAAAGCCACCCTGACTGGTTGAGCGCTGAATCGCGGCAATGATCGCCGGTGTCAGATTTTCTGGCGTGATGGTGCTTGGAATAACAGGATTCGCGCTGAATCCTTCTTCCGTAATTTCGTTTACGTTACTGTTTGGCGTCCAGAGAGACTGCACACCGGCACGATCGACGCTCGGCAGATACACCACTGCCTGCGTGACGTCATACAGACGCTTGAGGGATTCTTTGGTCCAAATTGATCCGGATCGTGGCTTGACGACAATGGTCAGCCGGTTCGCACCTAGCAAATCCGAACGATATTTCTGAAACGTTTCTATGTATTCATGACCGAGCGGCATTTGCTTTTCAAAGCCCGCTTCCATGCGTAACTGCAAAGCGAATATGGCCATGATCCCGGTAAACACCGCGATCGCGCCTAACGTCAGCTTGCGATGGCTGAAAAAAAAGTTTTCAAGCCAACCTACAAGTTTCATTAACATTGTCCCATCCTTTACTTATTCTACTTTTGAGAAACGGTACCGATTGACTATCGCCGCCTGCGATCCGATCCGACTTGCATCCACCGGAGTAAGACGACTCTTCCAGCAAGACGCGACAATACCGACGCAACTGGATTTGGATCCAGTCGCTAGTCAGCTAGAGCATGTGTTCACACTTATTTTAGCGGCTGCGACCATCGCGTCATTGCGACTTCGTGGCGATAGTGCAGCCGTTTTTCGATTAACGCTCGCTTTGTGAACGCAAGTTTTCAGGCGTATAGAAATCCGTTTTTAACGCCCGGATGTTTCCAGGTTCGCCGAAGAACTTGACGTCCTTGTTCGAACCAATCGGTTGCTGGTCGGTGAGGTAACGTCCAGTTACCAGGTCATAGTTGACAAAGGCTGAGAACATACATGCATTGTTCGCATCCCAGGCCGGGATCATCTCAGTCTCGCGCACCATCCACAACTTGCCTTGTGCGTCGTAGTCTTCAGCGGCCACCAAGTTCCAGGTATCCTCATCCAGATAGAAAGTTCTCTTCGGCGAACTATGTCGCACGCCGCTCTTCACAGTACCCTGGACCACCCACACGCGGTGCAATTCATAACGATGCATCGCTTTGTTAGGCATATCCGGCTTAAAGGCGGTCGCCTTGTCTTTACGGAAATCGTAGGCTCCGAAATCGTTATAAGAAACGTACATCTCTTTTTTCCCGACCAACTTCCAATCGTACCGATCGATACGGCCGTAATAGCCCGAGATGATGTCAACCGGATATTCGCTTTCCCATCCGATCGAAGGCGCATCGTAGGCATACGAAGGCAAGCGGCGTACCCGACGTTGTCCTGGGAAATAATAATATGACTCGGAATCCGCGTTATATACCGTATTTAATATAGCAGCCTGGCCTGCAAACGCTGCCGGTTTGAGGTACTTAAAGTAAGTCATCGAGTCCTGCATCGGCAACTCGCTGATTTTCTTACTACCTTTACCACCCCATGGGTAATAGAAAATCTGATAGGCGCTTGCATCGATCCACTCGGTCGAGCCTTTACGTGGCGATGCAAGTGTCGTGAGGGAATCGATTTCCCAACCTAATCCGGTGTAGCGCAGCTTGTGATTCCAGATTGCCTCTGCGCCATTTTCTGGTATCGGAAACGGCACGCCCGGCAGGTAAGCGTCTTTGATGTCGTAGCCGTTCGCAGCGAGTTTGGCAAATCCAACGTTCTTCTTCGTGTTCTCCTCTACCCACTCAGGGTAGCCGCAGTTCCGATGCGTTTGATACACATCCATCGTGTAGCCTTTCGTTTGCTTGATCAGTTCAACCTGACCCGGCGAAAGCTTGTCCGCATATTTACTGACATTCGAAGCGTCGATACTGAAAAGCGGTTTCTCACCCTTATGGCTCCAATAATCGCCGCGATATTTACCTTGTGACCAGCCTGGGAGAGGCACATCCTTGCCGTCCCACTTAGGAATTGTGCCGTCCTTATTGCCCGCCATTTCGGCGCCAACAGGTGTCAGGTCTTTTCCGAGGTCATCTGCACCCGCAGCGTAACTTGCCGCTGATACGCAAACCATCAGCGCCGCTGCAGCAATTCTCGACAGTGCGCCAAATTCGATTTTTTTATAAACGTTTTTCATACAGCTCCTCCATTCAAACTGCCAAGGTTAAGGTTTAACAAACTACTTACTTCATTCCAGGAATGTCGACGACATCCCCTCAATACCGAACTTCATGTAAATCGGAGCGGCCCCACTCAGCACCGCTAACGCCAGGCCATGAAGTTCCCGAGTCGCTACCGCGATGACTCTACCGACCGAAAAAGAGTCAACGGATTGCCTTGCAAGTCACCGACAACTCCACCCATCCCCGAAAATCGCCTCTATTTCCTGAGCCGTAAACGGTAACGGGTGAATCGTCGTGCTTGTACTCGACCTCGATCGGGCTTCGAAAGTAAGCGCCGGAAATTCCGCGAATCAGGTCTGCCAGTTCTTCAGCAAACTTGCAAATCGTGGAAATCACTAGTGAAAGCTGTCAGTGAATAGTCCATCTTTTGTTTGCGTACAAACTTGTAACGCCCAACCTGCTTAACGGAAAACACCGCAACTTTCTTATCACCCCTGTGTTACCCGGTCCCCCTCGACCGTTACTCCACAGCTTTACCGAAGGCGACTTCCTTGTGCCCGAATCGGCGCACGCGAATATTTGCTTGCTCGGCATGTCCGGAGAAGCCTTCCAAGATGCAAAGTCGTGAGCAATATTCGCCAATCATTGAGGAAGCTTCATCAGTTAAAATCCGCTGGTATGTGCACGTTTTAAGAAACTTACCTACCCACAGTCCGCCAGTGAAGCGCGCAGCGCCTGATGTCGGCAAAGTGTGATTAGTACCGATAACCTTATCGCCATACGCCACATTGGTGCGGGTGCCGAGAAACAATGCCCCATAGTTTTGCAAGCGCTCTAGGAAGAAATCGGGATTTTTTGTCATCACCTGAACGTGCTCAGATGCGATAAGGTCAGATTCACGAATCATTTCCTCATCATTTTCACAAACGATA
This sequence comes from Glaciimonas sp. PCH181, assembly GCF_003056055.1. Taxonomy (NCBI): domain Bacteria; kingdom Pseudomonadati; phylum Pseudomonadota; class Betaproteobacteria; order Burkholderiales; family Oxalobacteraceae; genus Glaciimonas; species Glaciimonas sp. PCH181. The sequence goes on along the minus strand of NZ_PYFP01000001.1, from coordinate 63,998 downwards.
ATTTCACCGTAGTTGTCCCATGCCTGACGCGCGATTTCCTGCGTATCCAATAAGCCAAGCAAGCGCTCAATCTCGACTAAAGTTTCGTCCGCAAGACGTTTGGAAGTCGTAATCAGCACCGCTGGCGAAGTAGGACCATGCTCGGCCTGTCCTAGCAAATCAGTAGCAACGAGTTCTCCATCCACTGTATCGTCGGCAATGACCAGCGTTTCAGTCGGGCCAGCAACGAGATCGATCCCCACTTTTCCAAAAAATTGGCGCTTGGCTTCGGCAACATAGGCGTTGCCAGGACCCACAATCATGTCCACTTGCGGAAACTCGCCAATGCCCAAAGCCATCGAAGCAATAGCCTGTACACCGCCAAGGCAGTAAATTTCGTCTGCACCGGCAAGGTGAATTGCGGCGATGACGGCAGGACTAGGACGGCCGTCAAATGGCGGTGAAGTAGCGATCACGCGCTTTGCCCCGGCAACTTTAGCCGTCACAATACCCATGTGGGCGGAAGCCACTAGCGGATATTTACCGCTTGGCACGTAACATCCGACAGTCTCAATCGGGATGTTCTTATGACCCAGAATCACACCCGGGAATGTCTCTACCTCAATATCCTTCATTGAAGCGAGTTGATGCTCCGCAAAATTTCGCACTTGCGCCTGTGCGAATTTGATGTCTTCGATTTGCTGTGGGGTCAGTTCCGCCAGGCATGCATCAATGTCGGCCTGAGACATACGGAAAGTCTTAGGCTCCCATTTATCAAACATTGCGGAATAGGTACGGACACCAGCGTCACCTCGAACGGAGATATCCTTGATCATTGACTCAACAGTGTCCCTGACCTTTGAAACATCCGCTTCGCCGGCAGGTTGATCTGTAGCTGACTTTAATTTGTACGACATATTCTTCCCTATTAAATGCTTATTTCGACTGATTAATTTGTTTCGGGACGCGCTGCCCGAGTTTCTTTAAGCGTTTACAAATGCTGCTCAAGCGCACGACCTTCGTTATATTCATCATGCGCACTTCCCTCGACATAGGCCGGAACAGGGAAATCCCACCAACCAGGCGTAAACGGTCCACCTGCATCCCGAGCAGTGATTACCTCAACCAAAGAAGGTCCGTTGCAAGCCAGGGCGTTCTTCAGTGCCGGATTAAGCTGTGATACTTGTTCGACACGCCACGCTTCAAGCCCGAAGTTTCTGGCAATTTCCGTGAAGTTCGGGGAATACGGTTTTCCGTCCGGTGTATTGAACTCGCTGCCAATGTGACGTCCCATGATCTTGCGCTGACCACCACGGATCGACATGTAGCCGCTATTGTTTTGCACAAGGAAAACAACGGGGATATTGTGCATAACGCAAACTGCCATTTCTTGAAGCGACTGCAAGAAATCACCATCGCCAACGATGCATACAACTTGTCTGGTCGGCATTGCCAATTTCGCGCCAATTGCCGCCGGTACTGCCCATCCCATTGAGGAAAAACTACCGGAAGTCAAATGGGTCCGCGGCAAATAAACGGGGAAAGTCTGCTTCACAGCACCTTGGGTATTACCCGAACCAACAACGACGATACCGTCACGATCCATCAACTTTCGCAGTTCGCCGAGCGGACGCTGCGAAGTAAAGGGAACGGCATCACTATCGCGACGTCTGGCAAGCAGAGCTTCCCACTCACCTTTCAACCGTTCAATATCGCTAAAGTAGCTTTCACGCTGGGAGAGTATGCGTGTGGATTCTTCTGCAGAGATCGCTGCCAATATATCCGTCAGGGCACTCTTGGCGTCCGCGACAACACCGACTTCGGTCGGATAGTTTTTGCCGATTTCCTGGAAATCGATGTCTATATGAATTAGCTTGGCTGGTGGGAATGAGAAACTTGCACCTTTGCGGTAACTTGAGGCGGACCAATCGGTAAAACGACAACCGACTGAAAGAACGACATCAGCACTGGCCGCAATGGCATTACCGCATGTTGTGCCGGTTTGACCGACAGACCAGGTATTGAGCCGATGATCCTCGGGAATGGCACCCTTGCCATTCCATGTTGTCACGACGGCTGCTCCGATTTTTTCGGCAAGAGCCACGAGTTCTTCTGATGCCTCCGACGTGATGGCACCACCGCCCGCCACGATAACGGGGCGCTTAGCGCCAACAAGAAGCGCAACAGCTTTTTCAATAACCTGAGGGTCTGCACGCATTCGGCCACCGCCCATGCGTTCGTTCAATGGGTGAATCGAGACATCGGCAGACTCGGCTTGCAAGTCCATCGGGATTTCGAGATGAACAGGGCCTGGGCGACCGCTCAACATGGTGTTGAAGGCGCGATGCATCAGAAAAGGTAGTTCATCAACGCGTGTCGCTTCCCAGTGGCGTTTCGTCACGCCTTCAACCACCCGTGGGAAATCGTTGGATTGATTGCGATCCAGCTCCTGCATTACACCGTGCCCTGCCATATGCGTTGCTGGGCCGCCGGTAATTAACATAGTGGCCGTTGAATCTGCGAATGCAGTTGCGAGACCAATAATCGTATTTGTCGCACCCGCGCCGATCGATACCACTGCCGCCATCGGCTTGCCCGACGCACGGTAATAGCCATCAGCCATATGCACAGCACTTTGCTCATGCATGACCTGAATAAATGGCAACTCAGTACCAGGCTCGAGGAATGCATCCAGCATCGACCAACAACCATGGCCAGGAACGCCTGCGACATACTGAACGCCATATTCCTTCAGGGCTTTCGCTACGATTTGTCCACCAGTAAGTTTCACAATCTTTTCCTTTTAAATAAAGTTGTGTTGATGTGCATAAAAATAAAATGTGATCAGGCGAATCTTGTCTAGCCCAAACTAGACAACTCCTCACCACATCAACCAAACGCTTGTAATTGGCAAAGTCCACGCTCCGCTTGGGATAATTTTCAGACCGCCTTTTAGTAAAAAATAATGTGCGTTTTCTTATTTTTCAAAACACATTTTTCTTACGATCGGTTACTGCACCAAGGTGCTGTCTCTTACAGCAAGTATCGTATGGCGAACACGAGAGATCAATTTCGCATCAAGATCATTTTCGACGCACTGTGACGCACATGATGGCGTCACCTCCCTGACGGCGTGAATAGAACTCTTAGCGCCCTTTAAAAATGCAAGCAGGATGGAGGGCTCAGCAGTGCACCGCACAAAACGCCGCTGGCAGTCCGGGATGAATGCGCTGTTCGATCAATTCTTTGTAACGAGGTTGGATTAACGCGCGATACCTGGGGCTGGTCCAGCCAGTTGATTGAAAGAGAACGTGAAGGTCGATGGATGCATGCTCAGGTGAGTCCAACACCATAACCGGGCAATGACGCGCTGTGAAGCAGATACGAAAATGCGCGAGAATTCACCGCGCAATAATGGCTGAATGTTAATCCATGGAGGTCGCCGACTAAGCGAATGCAGGCACTCTTTCGCAACTAAAAGAATGCCTGCCAACGAAGCACGAATGCCTCTGCGTTTAGCGCAGCAGCTTGTTTAACGTGCGCCAAAATACTCATCAAATACTCGACCATTCGTTAACAAGCCGTCGCTGGTAATACATCTATCCTTAAACGGAACTTTCCTGCCAACTTACGTGGCATTGAAAGTCGTTTGCCGCGATGTGATCGGCCACCCGCAATGCTTGCGCGACAATCGTCAATGCCGGATTGACTGCTGCCGAGGATGGGAAAAAAGAGGCGTCGACGACAAATAGATTATTGTGGTCATGAGACCTGCAATAGGGATCTATTGCAGACTCAGCCGGATCGGCGCCAAATTTGACTGTACCGCATTGATGGGAGGTGGAGTGTCGCACCATTGCCTCGGTCAGAATGACTGGATACCCGATGCCACGCAGGACCGAAGAAAAGCGTTTGACCAAACGTCGATGCCCCGTCAGGTTATTTTGAGACCAAGACAAGCGGATTTTATTCCCATCCATCATGACCCGATTATCAATCTCAGGCAGATCTTCGGATTGAATAAACCAATCTACACTACGTCCTGCCAGCGCCGCGCCCACCGAGCGCGGGAGAAATTTCACGTTTGCGGCCAACATCCCACTTTGGAGCTTGCCCAACAGTTGTATATTCCCCATCGGGTACGGAAACCCCGACTCACCAAAATAATAATCGTTGAGAGCCAGCGTCTTTTGAAAGCCTGTAGGGTTGAGATGCCTGGACAGCGACATCATCGCTGTCTGGTTATGGCACATGTAATTTCTGCCGACGAGGCCTGAACTATTGGCGATGCCGTTTGGTGCGCCGTCTGCGGCAGAACCTAACAACAATGCAGCACTATTTACGGCTCCACAGGAAAGGACAATCGTCTTCGCAGTCAGCTTCCGAAGCTTTCCTTCATGCAAAACTTCAACCGCCGAGATTTGTTTCCCATCAGGGGAAAGTATCAGTCTTTTAGCATGCGCCCCTGTCATCAGTTCGACTCGGCCGGTTGCCAGTGCGGGTTGTACGAGGGACGTTTCGGCATCGTTTTTCGCGGATATCTTGCACGGGAATCCATCGCAGGTTTTGCATAGAATGCAGCGTCCACCTTCTCGCACGTCTATCGAGAGAGGCAAGGCAAATGGATGTAATCCGGCCTTGTGCAGACGGTCTGCAACAGAGGCAATCAATGGCTCTGACGGTACCGGCGGAAAGGGGTATGGATAGCCGTTCCTACGCGGTGCGGTCGGATCGTTGTCATCATTTCCATGGACACCAAACAGCGCTTCTGCCTGTTCATAATAGGGCAGCAGATCATCATAAGTAATTGGCCATTTCGGCGAGAGTCCTTCTGCGTGTTCAAGATCATCGAAATCCCGCTCTCGGAATCGCAGCATGGAACAACCAAAAAGCTTGGTATTGCCACCAACATTGTAAAACATGGATGGACGAAACGGCCTTCCTTCGCGGTCTAGCCACTCTTCGGTCGACGTATATATTTTCTTAAAAAAGACCGCGTCAACGCTCCAATTATCTTGTTCTTTTGGAAGAAATGTACCGCGCTCAAGGAGCAGTACATGCAGGCCGCGTTCGGCCAGACGAAGAGCAACGGCGCCGCCACCGGCGCCGCTACCAACGACGATTACATCTGCTGCGGTATGATTTTTCATGGTTTTCAATTCTGGGTGGTGCCACTACAAAATTATGTTGACGGATGCAGTTCGATTGCCAACCAGATGCAATCCGTATCCGAGTAATACCGGTGCCATGGATATTCCCATGTAACGTCGGAAGTGACGTGCGCGAACGGGTCATGGGTTAAGCCAGGCGGCATAATGACCTCTTCGAAAAGCGTTTGATCGCTCTGCGCCACGAATTTCTGCATACGGCCTGTTCCGTGTATCTGGGTGTGAACCTCAAGGAAAGGATGCTCATTATGTATAAAGCAGTCCGTTCCCGCCGGTGCCCACCACAGATTGAGTCTGATCCCGAAGGTTTGTACATTCCGCAGCTCGGTGCGCTGATTTGCGAAAAAATAAGGATCGGTACTCACATTTCCTATCTCATCAAATTTCGAAATATACAGAGGCGTCGTACGCGGGAATTTCGCAAACCGATTTCCGAACCATTCCCAATCGCGAAACACCAGCCCGCCGAGATTCGTCGTATTGGGTATGCGAAATATCACCACCCGCTCGGCTTTTTCAATTGTACCGCCTCGCAAGATGGTCGATTTCCATGGCGGTATGACGCCAGGCACCTTACCGGAGATGATCATTGGGGAAGTAGACAGGTTGACTACAATGCCATCCTCAACCCGAAAATTCGACACATCGTTAACGAGCTGTGCTTCGACGAATTCGTCGGAGAACTCGAGTGCGCGCCCATGATTAATTGCTGTCATTTTAATACTTTCATTTCAAAACATTTTCTTTCATCAATACGAGATTCGGCTGATACCGGAACCAGGTCTACTTGAGTCTTTCAGCATATTGTTGCTCTCATATCTGGGCGGCCATTGGCCCGTACATCCCAACAACTATTTTTAAATTATTCTAGCCGCCAACCTCGACTATGCAAGACCAATCCCGCGAATTAGATCGGACGCCTTTTCGCCAATCATGATGCAAGGGCCATTTATATTTCCCGAGATGACGTTAGGCATGACAGAGGCGTCGGCGACACGCAATCCCTCAATTCCCCTGACGCGTAACTGCGGGTCCACAACGCTTAATGCGTCCCGCCCCATCTTGCAGGTTCCGGCAGGATGCAATGCGGCATGAGTATATTTACGCAGAAATGCAGCCACCTCATCCCGGTCAAATATTTCACGTTCGGGAAAGTTTTGGCACACGATATATTGACGGATGGCTGGCTGCTTCATGATTTCCTGTGCCCTGAAGAAGCCTTCTGTAAGGCATGCTATATCGTAATCGTCGGACAAATAATTAGGCGCAATACGAGGTACGTCGAACGGATCGCCACTTCTTAGAGAAACCCGACCTCTTGAGCGAGGACGTACTTGTCCGAAATTGATGGTGCAACCATTTCCGCCTGGGACTGCGTTCACGCCCTCTTCAATTCCCGCGCCGACGACAAAGAAATATTGGAGATCGGGGATAGGGTCCGATAACGTCCCTCGGGAGAACGCACCGCCCTCAATAAGATTGGACGAAATGGGGCCGCTTTGATTAACCAGATATTGAAGCGCCGCCCACGGTTTCCATCTCAGCAATTTGTACTTATCATAGCTATCCGGGCCCTTCAGCTGGTACACCAGAGACATCTCAAGATGGTCTTGCAAGTTTTCTCCAACACCTTGCAAATCGACGTGCGGTGTGATGCCATGCTGTCGCAAGTGATCGGCTGGGCCAATCCCGGATAGCATGAGTAATTTCGGCGAGTTGATTGCTCCTGCCGAAATGATCACTTCACGTTCGGCACGCAGCGTAACCCGCGTTCCGTTTTCAAGGTATTCGACACCCACTGCGCGTCCTTGCTCGATCAGGATCCGAGTTACTTTTTTGCCCGTCAGTACCTGAAGATTTTTTCGAGATTGCGCAGGTTTCAAAAAGGCACTGGATGCGCTTGATCTCTTGCCATTTTTTGCGGTGATTTGATATAGCCCGCATCCTTCCTGATTGCCCGCGTTGAAGTCATCGACGTAGTTAAATCCGGCCTGCTGACACGCCTGCAGCCAGCGCTTGGTAAGCGGGTGGACATACCTCGGATCCGAAACGCCCAGCGGGCCACCGACACCATGGACATCATTGCAAAAGCGCTCGTTGTCTTCCGAGCGCTTGAAATAGGGAAGCACGTCGTTGTATGACCAACCATCCGCGCCAGACGCCTGCCAGAGATCGTAGTCAGCCGGGTTGCCGCGAATATAAATCATGGCGTTCACCGAGCTTCCGCCACCTAGAACGCTGGCCTGAACCATTGTGTCTTGATTCTCGCGCGGATGTCCCTCGGTGGGCTCCCACGGGTATCGCTTAAGCAACTCCCCTTGCGCCGTCTTGTAATAGGTGCCGGGAAACTTAATATATGGACTCGAATCTCGTGGTCCTTCCTCAAGTAGGGTGACCGTCACATTGGGATCTTCAGACAGCCGCGCAGCGATGACACAGCCGGTGGAGCCTCCGCCGACAATGATATAGGTTTGACTAACGTTATTACTGCTGGGCATTTTTATACTCTTTTCTACTTGCAAGTGGCCAGGCATTTACGATGCCTGCATCGTTCCAGACAGAATCAAACCAGATACGGCAACTTTTCAAGATGTTTCAATCGCCAGAATTCCACAGCTATTCCGAAAAAAATTTCAACATCAACTATGCCGTACCCGGTTATCTTTGGACGATTAGTGATGTGAAGGCAGCTTAATTCGTCCGAATATCCTTGCTGAAATGACGATAAGAAATAGCGCAGTCAGCGGCAGAAACAGGCCAACGGTTTGATTGAAACGACCGGCTACAATGCCGATTGCCAGCGGTTCCACCAATGCGCCTACATAGCCAACGATAGCGCAGACGCTTACCCCTTTTCCTGGTGCTGTTGGGACAAGCGCCGCAGCCCGTGTATATAGCATCGGAACCACATTGGCGAGCCCAAGTCCGGCCATAATGAAACCGGTCATTGCCATGATGGGAGTAGGAAAGACGATCGCAATCAGTACACCTGCACAGGATAACAATCCGCCTGCGGCAACCATCGCCACCGGTCCGATACGTCGTATCACCGCGTCACCGAACAGACGACTGAGCGCCATTCCCAGAGCGAAGCCACCGTTACCAAGCGTCGCCATCGCGGCGCTGGCGTGTGCTACATCACGGACATACTTGTAACTCCACTCAAACAAGCCGAACTCGGCGAATATTGCCAGCGATGCAAGCAACGCGATGCTCAACAATTTACCGTTGGTCCAGGGCGAAACGTTTTTTGCCTCACGCACGGGCTCTGGGCGTAAGTCGCCGATTGTCGGATAACACGACATGACGATGACCAAGATGAGGACCATGGCCACAAACAGGCAGTTCGCTGGACTCAATCCGTGGGAAAACAAAACGCCACACATTGCAGCTCCGGCCAAGGCGCCAAAGCTATAGGACGAGTGAAAAGTCGACATGATCTCCGCTCCCCAATCCCGCTCAACCAGGGTTGCGTGCGCATTCATCGAGATATCCATCACACTATTCGCGGCCCCCAATATAAAAATAGCCCCGGCTAGCAAGATCATCGTCGGCACGTTCCCAGGAATAAGCAGCGTTACCGCAACCAGTCCGCCCCCCACGAGAATCACGCGGCGGCTGCCGAATTTCGTCGTCAACCATCCGGTAATGAGCATCGATACAATGGCGCCGATCGCATAAGGGCCGAGAACAATACCGTAAGACTCTGGGTCAAGCTTAAGTTTGGTGGCAATCCCGGCAATGGCAGAAGACCAGGCCCCCATCGCAATACCGTTCACAAAAAATACTGCAGCCAGTGAATAGCGCGTCCATCGAAGTGAGTTATCTCTAGTCGCCGCAGCTGACTTCAAAGTTAATGTCGATTCCATTGAATACTCCAGTGCAGGTTTAGGTTGGAAAGGCTTTGCGCTCTTCGTCGGACAAATCCAACTCCAGCGTCGTTTTTATCGCTGCGGCCCGCGCTGCAGTCTCTAATACAGCCATCAAGACAACCGCCTGATGAGGCGTCACGGGATTCGCACCCTGCCCCCGCAAAGCGCGGTCGATCGAGGCGTAATATTGGCCTTGATCTCCCCTGCTCGCAGGAAGCAATTCGCGTTGCGTACGGTCACTGCTTTTGAATAACCACGCATCATCCGGATCGATACCCCAATCAGCATCAGCAGGCGAACCGCCGTTGATCATTTGCGCTTCTTGCGGATCTGCGCCATATTTGATTAGGCTTGCCGCTGTTCCGTGCACGGCGAAACGGAAAGATCCACCGACGACGTATTGGGCTGCGTGGAGAACCACTCTTAATTTATCGTACTCAAATACGACGTTGAACCAATCGTCGGTCTGCGCGCCATCGCGTTGTTGCGCGAAATTCGCCGTGATGGTCTTGGGGATACCGAAGAGAAGCAGGGCTTGATCGGCGATATGCGGTCCTAGGTCAAACCATGTTCCACCAGCTGGCGTGGGTTTTTCCCGCCAAGCGTTCGGCACCGTCGGTGAATAACGATCTATATGCGATTCAAAATGTAGGACGCTGCCCATGAGGCCATTTGCAATCGCGTCTTTGACAGTCAAGAAATCACTGTCCCAACGGCGGTTTTGAAAAACGGAAAGCAGGCAGTTATTCGCATCAGCCAATGCCGCCAGTTCGCGTGCCTCTTCGAGGGTCGGCGTAAATGGTTTCTCCACGACGACATGCTTCCCGGCCGACAATGCAATTTTTGCAAGCCGCACATGGTCGGCATTCACTCCTGCGATCACGACGAGATCTACTTGATCATCGGTAGCAGCGTCCTCAGATCGAAGAACGCGAAACGCGGGGCATTCTGCTTTAACCTCCTCGATCCGATTTGTGCCTATGACCGAAAAATCCAGGCCCTTAACCGAATTGATGAGCGGGGTGTGAAAATTCTTCGACACCCAGCCGTAACCGACTACCGCTACTCGAATTTTCCTTTCATGCTCAAAAAGTGCAACCGCCATTTTTTATGCCTCTTTCGTTTGAATTGTTTGAATTGCGTTGTGGCTTTGCGCCGATTTCATAAATAAAAGATAGAGTGCACCCGGCACGATCAGGGCCGGGACAAACGCGATATCCACATCAAGCCATTTGGCGATGGGGCCCTTGAAGAACGAGAGGCTCACGAATGGTATTTCTGCAAGAATGGCGAAGAAAAATGCTACGAAAGCCGCACGGTTGTATCTTCCATATTGGCCATGGACGTCGTATAACTCTGCGACGTTGTATTTACCCTTGCGTAAAAAATAGTAGTCCGCAAGGTTGATGGAACTCCACGGCACCAGAACATAAATTTGCCCGTTCAAAATATCGGCAAAGTAATTATCAAAGTTGTATTGCGTGGCTGCAGCTATGGCTGTAACAACAATAAAGACACAGAAAATAATCACAAACTTGAGAGCGAGACTGACCGTAGACATGCCGCGAAATCCGGTGAATATCGTGGTAATCGCCATATAAGCGCTATAGAAATTAAGCGCATTGATTTCAATAACGCCGAGCAAAATGACGATGAACGCAGCAACTTGATAATGCGGAAACAGCTGTGCAATCGCACTGCCTGGATCGGTGGTCGCGGCACCCACGGTAGCTGCCAGCAAAGCACCGAAAATCATTACCAAAGACGCGCCAATGCTGCTTCCCAGATACGTGTACCAAAAGGTCGATTGTGTCGAGACCTGTTTCGGCAGATATCTGGAATAATCCGCAACAAAGGTACAGAACCCCAGTGTCCAGGATGCGGCCTGTGCGACGACTAGCCAAAATAACGGTGATTTAAAGGCGATCGACTTGGCAGGATCAATGGGCAAGCCATACTTCCCTAGTAAAACCATGGTGCCTGAGGCGAAAATCGCCAAAGAGACCAACGACATTACCGCCCCGATTTTGTGTATAAGCTCGTATCCTGCGGCGCTTACGAGCAGCGTCACCGCACCAAATACGATAATCGACTGTGTATCTCCTATTGGCAGAAGCGTTTTCACAGCGTTTCGCATAATCACTGCATTCGCAGCCGAGAACAATAGATAGGTCACCACGACCACGACTAGCGGTAGAGCTGCGCCTAATACGCCAAACTGAGCACGGCTCTGGATCATCTGCGGAACCCCCAAATGCGGCCCCTGAGCTGAGTGCGCAGCCATGAATATGCTGCCCAGGAAATTCCCGATTAAAATGGCAATGGTCGTTGAGACAAAATCAAGTCCGCTCGCAATCCCCAGTGTCCCGACCACCAGAGCCGTGACCTGCATATTCGTGCTAAACCAGATGGTAAACAAACGTTTGGCGCTGCCATAGCGTTCGCTTTCGGGAACAAACTCAATACCCCGCGCTTCGATTTTCATATCAATCTGTCTCCTTTTTACTTAATTCATGAGACCGGTTCGCTCTTGGGGGGCTAACTCGGATCGTCCTGCGCTAGGGCGCAAGGTTTTTCAGTGCAGTCGACATTGCGTCGCATAACTATATAAATTTTTTTTTAATTATCTGACCCCAGAATCAATCAAGCAATTTCGCAAGCCCAAAATTCGTTACGTATTGCGACGCACCGCGTGCGTCACTTTGCGTCACAGCACATTAATGAGAGGTTTTGTTTGGCGTTTTACCGAGTTACCGGATGAGATATTTGCCCCGAATACTGAGCAAAAAAGCAAAACCGGAGAGTCAGATGACTGACACTCCGGTCTATTCGATACGACGCCGAACGGCGCAGCAGAAGATTACAACGCTAGAATTACGCTGCGACGATTATGTCAATATCGGCAGCGCGCAAGGTTGCCAGTCGATCCTGCGGAGCGTCGGATTCGACGATGACTGTACTGACCTGCGCACACGAAGCAACTTGATAGCGGGCGATGCTCGATAGTTTTTCATTAGTGACGGCAACCGTAACGAGGCCACTGCGCACGATCAATGCCCGCTTAAATTCCGCATCGTCAAAATCAAAAGCAGTAAGGCCTTCCTCAGCATCAAGCGCGCAGACACCCAAAAAACACTGGTCGAAGTAAATCTGCTGCAACTGCTGCAAAGCTGTGATGCCCAGCGCGCCGCCAGTATTCGCGTTAATGCGGCCGCCCAGCAGAATCACCTCCTTAGCTGTGGAGCCCATCAATGCGTGAGCGATGGCAGGCGAATTGGTGGCGACCGTAAGTGACAGCTCTGGCCTGATCGCACGTGCGATGGCCAAATTGGTCGAGCCTGCATCCAGAAATACGCACTGATCGGACCTTAACAGCGCAGCGCCTGCACGCGCGAGAGCATCTTTTCTATCCGTATTTTCGGTCGACCGCTGCACGATATCGCTGTGTGCCGGCGATATCGCTATGGCACCTCCATACACACGTTTGCACACGCCAGCTGCCACCAGGTCGCTTAGATCGCGTCGAATGGTATGGTCAGAAACGCCGAATTCAGTCGCAAGTTCAACAGCGAGAACCCGGCCGCGCTCAACTAACCGAGCACGAATAAGTTGTTGCCGTTCCTCCGGCAAAGCTGCATGAGTGAGCATTGACACCTCCTTTAAACGAGCTATAATAATCAATAACGAGCACAAACGCACACCAAATTGCGCCTTTGTGAACGCCCGCCCACTTGGGCGGCGGGCTCCACAAGCTGTCAAGTCGACTGTGTGAGCCCTAAAATACCCCTCAACAATCAGTCTAAGGAGCTGCCTTGTCAAACGATTTACACCGGGATGCCTACGCGGTATTACTGCCAGCATTTGCCGGACTAAACCTCGATGATCCCACACTTCGCTTTCTCGATTCGGGCGGCGTCTCAGTGCTCCTAGGGGAGTCGCGATCCGAATATGTCGCGCGAAAAATGAGTGCGGAGCGCTCGACCTCGGAAACCGCGCAACAATTCCGCCAACTTGTCGACGAAGTCACAGCCCGCATCGGCTGCCCGCCATTGGTAGCAGTTGATCATGAATTGGGCGGTATTGAGCGGTTGCATCGGCTGGTGCCTGCTCTGCCCACAACCGAGCAAGCGCATCGACTCAACGCATTGGAGATCGAGCGTCACTGCCATTTGACCGCTGCAGCTGCACGTGAAATAGGCGTTAACCTGTTTCTGGCCCCTATTGTCGATGTTGTAACTGGCATAAACCCTTGGCTGCACAATCGCAATCTGGGTCCAGAAGCATCCGAAGTCAGTCGAATCGCTTGCGCTTATGTGCGCGGCATACAGACTGCTGGCGTGGTGGCCACTGCCAAGCACTTTCCGGGGCACCACATTACTGAAAATGATCCGGCACTTCTCGAAGCGCACGTGCCCGGCACGCGTCACGACCTGGAAGCGGGTCTGTCCGTTTTCAAGGACGTCATCGCTAGCGGCGTAAAAGCGGTGATGGCCGGACCTGCCCTGGTACCAGCGATCGATGCATTGGAATCCTCCTCTACATCGAAAAACGTGATTAATCTGCTGCGTAACGACCTTGGCTTTAGCGGACTCATTATCAGCGACGACCTCGATGCCCCGTCGATTCTGCGCGGCAAGCGGATCGAAGACACCGCGGTTGCATCGCTAGTGGCGGGATCTCACTTGCTGCTGGTATCAAGCGAAGCCGGCCTGGACAGCATTGTCGCTGCGATTGTCCGCGCAGTCGAAACCGGTGTGCTGTCGCAAGAACATTTGACAAACGCCGCTAAAAAAGTGCGCGCGCTCGCGCGCGAGTTTCACGCAAAATCCTCAGTCCCTCGCTAAGATCCGGCACAAACAATCATGGACAACCTTTCCATCAAGGCACACAGCGTGTTGCTTCCCGCAATGGAGCAACTGCATCTCGGCGAAGATATTCAACACTTTCTTGATAACGGCGGAAAAAGTCTGCTTTTCGGTGAAACTGGGAACGAATACGTCAACGGAAAAATGGACCCAGCGCGGCTTAAAGACGAAACGCTGGAACGCTGGCATGCACTCATCGAAGACGCAACGCGACGGGCGGGTCCCCTGCTCAAAGCAACCGATGCAGACATTTCAGCAGTCCACCGTCTAGAAGGTTTAACCCCGCCACTGCCGAGCCGCGCGCAGGCACAATCCATGTCCGCAGAAGAACTGGAAGCGCACTGTCTGCAAATGGCGCTCGCCGTGAAGCAGACGGGCATCAACCTCGTGCTTTCACCGACCGCGGATGTCGTCGACGGTCACAATGTCTGGCTCAACGGTCGGACCTTGGCGGACGATCCGGGTGCCGCTGCCAAGATGGTCCGTGCGTATGTGCGCGGCGTACGCCGGGCTGGTTTGGCTACGACGCTAAAGCATTTTCCCGGGCATCCAATGTTATTGCGGCATCCCGCAAATGAAGAAGCGACCGTAACATTGTCACTCGATGAGTTGCGCTCGTATTGGGCACCTTTTCGGGCAGGGATTGAGGCAGGCGTGGAAGCTGTCATGATGGGTCCGGCCATTTTTAATGCGGTTCAACCACCTGTTGCTGCGTCGATCTCGCCGGATCTGATTTCGCTATTGCGGGGCGAACTCAACTTTAAAGGTCTCGTGATTACCTGTGACCTCGATCACAAGGCAACGATCCGCGACGCCACGCTCGGTGACACAGCGGTCGCAGCCCTAAAGGCCGGTGCGGATTTGTTACTGCTTTCGCCTAAAGCGGTGCCGAAGATTCGCGAGATCGTGGCCGCCATCGTCTCGGCAGTGCAGGCAGGGCAGATCCCGGAAACACGGCTGGACGCAGCAGTCGCGGCTGTTTTAAGGCGTGTTGACGCGCCGCAAGACCGCTGAGCGGGCAAAACCGCACAGGATCGCAGTAGCCAGCCGTTCGCACGGGTCCTCTCTACGAGGCCCCGCTTCGAACCTCATGCAAGCTGCCACCTCGTTCATTAACAACAAAATAGCACGTCATGAACAAGTCCCTGGGGCGTTGTCATGCTGAAGTGCTGCCAGAGCGTTTAAGCGGATGATATTGCTTCGATGCGGCTAGATCAGTGCAATCCCGGCAGGAGAACCGATTTGTCCTCAGTACCAATATTTATAGAATTATAGGATTTTTAGCCGTTTTGACAGCGGCATGATGCGGGCGGGATTCAGCGCATTCGCCAGACTTTATCGATCGCTGCCAATGCCGTCGCCACCACAGGATGGTCAACCCGGGTTTTCATGCAAACAAAGCTCAATGCGCAGTCCAGACTAACCCGGTCAGCAATGACCAAACCATGCGCCTGCGCTTCACGCAAGGCGATTTGTTCACGTACCAGGCTCAAGCCGGCGCCAGATTTGACCAAGTCCAGCATCGACGCCTCCTGATCAACCATTGCTACCCATTTCGGCGATATACCGGTACTTGATCCAGGCCCGAACACCCGCACTAAAAGGCGATGATGTATAGACGCCGGCGGTGTCGCCAGCCACGGTAAAGAGGCCAGGGCTTTCCAGTCTCGCCCCAACACTTGCGGCCCCCAGCCAACAGGGGCCACCACGCGATAAGTAAAATTGGTGAGCCTTCTGGTTTCCAGAACGGCGCTGTGATGCAATTCGTCAGGAGGGCTTGCTGGTAGTTTTTCCTGATCGACGCCAGATAGCACAGGCGAATCGAGATAAAAGCCGACATCCAGCTCGCCACGCAGAATTTTGGCCACGACATCGCCGCTCATGCCGTGCGATAGCTTAATTTCGATGTGATGTCCGAATTCCAGCAGCGCATTCAGGAATGCCCCCAATCGCGTGAACTCCGGATCGAGGATCGTGCCGATTGCCAGACTACCGCGCACCTCGCTATTCATGCGAATAGCGGCAGCCTTGAACTCCTGCTGTGCCTCAAGCACTTTTTCAGCCAGCAATAACAAAATCGCACCATTCGGCGTCAGGCTCATTCCTTGCGGCGTGCGCGTAAACAGCTCAAGTCCTGCTTCCTCTTGCAGACCTTTAATCTGCAAACCCACCGCCGGTTGCGTCAAATGCAACTGTTGCGCAGCACGCGTCTGGCTGCCCTCTCGTGCCACTGCGACAAATACTCGGAATGCCTGGATATCCATTGTCTATGCTAAACCATATAAATTTTACTTATATCAGATGCAAGAATTACTGCGTAGATTTTTGATTGCGACGAATGTAGAGTAACCCAACAGTGCCATTTCAGCAAATTGAAAAAGGAGATACATATGAGTTCTGCAAATATTAAATCGATAAGTCATTTCATTGGCAATCACTCTACAAACGGTGAGTCCTCGCGCTTCCAGGATGTATTTAACCCTGCGACAGGCCTAGTTACAGCGCAGGTAGCACTTGCTACCGCCAGCGACGTGGATGCTGCAGTGGCTGCGGCGCAAGCTGCTTTTCCTGGTTGGGCGGATACCTCTCCGATCCGTCGCTCACGTCTGATGTTCAAGTTTTTAAATCTATTGAATACCCATAAAGACGAACTGGCGCACGCAATTACCTTGGAACACGGCAAGGTATTCAGCGATGCTAAAGGCGAAGTCGAACGCGGGATCGACATTGTTGAATTTGCCTGCGGCATTCCGCAGCTACTAAAGGGCGATTTCACCGATCAGGTTTCGACTGGCATGGACAACTGGACCCTGCGCCAACCGCTCGGCGTGGTGGCTGGCGTTACGCCGTTTAACTTCCCTGTGATGGTGCCGATGTGGATGTTTCCGCTGGCGATTGCGACTGGTAATACCTTCGTATTGAAGCCAAGCCCGATAGATCCAACCGCATCGCTACTGATCGCCGATCTGATGAAACAGGCAGGATTTCCAACCGGTGTATTCAATGTCGTGCAGGGCGACAAGGAAGCTGTCGACGCGTTGCTGAACCATCCTGACGTAAAGGCGATTTCATTTGTCGGCAGCACGCCGATCGCCAATTACATCTACGAAACCGGAGCACGGCACGGCAAACGCGTGCAGGCTTTGGGCGGCGCAAAAAATCATATGTTGGTCATGCCAGACGCCGATATCGACAAAACGGTCGACGCACTGATAGGCGCTGCTTACGGCTCGGCGGGCGAACGATGCATGGCGATCAGTGTCGCCGTGCTAGTCGGTGATGTCGCAGAAAAAATCATCCCGCTGCTGATTGAACGCACCAAGGCTCTCAAAATCAAGAACGGTATCGAACCTGACGCGGAGATGGGTCCTATCGTCTCTAAAGCAGCGTTGCAACGGATCACTGATTACATCGCGAGCGGCATCACAGAAGGCGCAGAACTGCTGGTGGATGGCAGGTCGCACACAGTGGAGGGGCATGAGCATGGCTTCTGGCTCGGTGGCACCTTGTTCGACAACGTTACCGCTGACATGCGCATCTACAAGGAAGAAATTTTCGGCCCGGTGCTGGCCTGTGTACGCGTGAAAGATTTTGCCGAAGGCGTGAAACTGATCAATGCCCATGAATTCGGCAATGGCGTGAGCTGCTTCACCCGCGACGGCAACGTGGCACGTGAATTTGGCCGCCGAATTCAGGTTGGCATGGTCGGCATCAATGTACCGATCCCGGTACCAATGGCTTGGCACGGCTTTGGCGGCTGGAAAAAATCGCTGTTTGGCGATACCCATGCATATGGAGAAGAAGGCGTGCGTTTCTACACTAAGCAAAAAAGCATCATGCAACGCTGGCCCGAGAGCATCGAAAAAGGAGCCGAATTTGCCATGCCTACTGCCAAGTGAACCAAGGTGCCATGATGAACAACGCAGCATCTCAGGAATTTGATTATGTAATTGTAGGCGCCGGCACTGCCGGTTGCCTGCTGGCGAACCGCCTCAGTGCAGACCCAAACACACGAGTGTTACTAATTGAAGCCGGCGGGAACGATGATTACCACTGGATTCATATCCCGGTCGGCTACTTGTATTGCATCGGTAATCAACGCACCGATTGGCTTTACAACACCGAGCCCGATGTCGGCCTGAACGGGCGCACGCTGCGTTACCCGCGCGGCAAGACTCTGGGAGGCAGCTCCAGCATCAACGGCATGATTTACATGCGTGGACAAGCCCGTGATTATGATCAGTGGTCCGCGTTGGTAGGCGACGATGCATGGAAATGGGAAAGTTGCCTGGCCGACTTCAAGCGCCATGAATCGCACTATAAACTCGACGCTTACGATCCTGATTTCAAGAAGCCTGGCACCGGGACCAGCCACGACGCGTTAGTCAAAATGCATGGCTATGGGGGCGAGTGGCGGGTTGAAAAACAACGACTGAAATGGGAAATTCTGGACGCGTTTTCAGAAGCTGCGCAGCAAGCCGGCATCCCCGCCACGGATGATTTCAATCGCGGCAACAATGAAGGTGTCGGTTACTTTGAGGTAAACCAGAAAAGCGGATGGCGCTGGAATACGGCCAAGGCCTTCCTGCGTCCGCTTTGCATCTCGCGCCCCAATTTCACGCTATGGACCAAGTCACAGGTCAGCGATCTCAAATTCAATCGCTCTGCCGATGGTCAGTTACGGTGTATCGGCGCCACCGTGCACCGCAATGGCTCGAAGATAGATGCATTGGCGACACGGGAAGTTGTTTTGAGCGCAGGCAGCATAGGATCGCCGCAGATATTACAACTCTCCGGTATCGGACCGGGAGGTTTGCTTCAGCAATATGGCATAGATATATTGCACGATGCTCCCGGCGTCGGTGCCAACCTGCAGGATCATTTGCAGATCCGTGCAGTATTCAAGGTGCAGCATGTAAAAACGCTGAACACGCTGGCAAATAACATCTGGGGCAAGGCAATGATAGGCCTCGAATACGCATTCAAACGTAGCGGTCCGATGAGTATGGCGCCGTCACAATTAGGCGCATTCACACGCAGCGACCCATCGCAACCCTACCCAAATATTCAGTACCACGTTCAACCATTGAGTCTAAATGCTTTCGGTGAACCGCTGCACAATTTCAATGCATTTACCGCCAGCGTCTGCAATCTGAACCCCACGAGTCGTGGCTCGGTACAAATTCGCGACAAGAATTTTAATGTTGCGCCAGCGATTACGCCCAACTATTTGAGCACTGCAGAGGATCGCAAAGTGGCCGCTGACTCATTACGCGTCACCCGTAACATCGTCGCGCAAAGCGCACTGGCCCGATATAAACCGGAAGAATACAAACCTGGTACGCAGTTCCAGACAGATGACGAGCTCACCAAACTTGCCGGCGATATCGCCAGCACCATTTTTCACCCTGTTGGTACCGTAAAGATGGGACGCGCGGAAGATCCGATGGCCGTGCTGGATAACCGTCTGCGCGTACGTGGTGTCAGCGGCTTAAGAGTAGTCGATGCCAGCGTTATGCCAACCATCACCAGCGGCAATACCAATAGTCCGACTCTGATGATCGCGGAGAAAGCGGCAGATTGGATCAGACAAGATTACTTGAATCCGAACTGAGTATTTATCTTAGGAAGTAAATACAAATGAACCAACATACAGGCACTACTTTTCATGATTTTTCAATTTGTCAGATAACCACTAAAAATTGGTCGTTCCATGAGGATGTTGTGGCTTACGCTGAAGCTGGAATTAAAGGAATTGGAATATTTAGACCAAAAATTGAAAATATAAATTTATACGAAGTTCGTGATCATTTATTGAAAAATGGATTACTGGCAAAAAGCATGATTAGCCTGGATTCGCTTACCGGGGATGCGCATGTACTCGACCATGAAAAAATTAATGCGCATTGCAAATACATTAAAGAATGCAGTGTATTAGGGATTCAAAATTTAGTGGTTGTTCCCGGCAACTTAAACGGAAGAAATGCAAATTTAGTAGAAGACTTGACCATTTCAGCACTTACTGAACTTGTCCCTATTGCTAAATCATATGGGGTGACTCTTGCATTGGAGCCGATACGAAGCCCTTACTTTGATTTTATGAATACCCTGTTACATACTTCAAAGATAGTTAAGAATTTTTCACCTGACTCTGTTGGCATTGTATTTGACACATGGCATTTATGGGATGAGCCAAATTTAAATAATATAGTTAAAGATATTATTAATTATATTTCGATTATTCATGTTTCCGACTGGCGCAATGGCACGTCGATTCACAATGACAGAATGATTCCTGGTGAAGGTAATTTGCCATTAAATGAAATCATGCGCTTTGTTGACAGCATTGGATTTAACGGGCTGTATGAAATTGAAATATATTCTGAAATTCTTTGGCAATCAGATTATAGGGAAATTATAAATAAATGTAATCATTGGTTCAACGGATTGTGGACCAGACATTAATTAGAATTTTCCAATAATAAAGAAACACGGAGCTAAAATGGAACGAAAAATTAAGGCTGTCGATTATATTATCGTCGGTGGTGGAACTACCGGTTGCATTCTTGCCGCCAGACTCTCAGAAAACCCAGATATCAATGTACTTTTACTTGAGGAAGGGCCGACTGATTCAAATATTTATATCAAATTTCCTGGCACCTATTATAAAACAGCGCAAGGACCGCTGCTGAAAAGGTATCCATGGGAGCCTAATGGCACTGATATAAGAGAGTCCAATACTACTATGGTTCAAGCTAGTGTTTTGGGTGGAGGAAGTTCTGTAAACGGAATGGTTTATGTCAGAGGAAACCCAACGGACTACAACGAATGGGAACAATCTGGTGCAAATGGTTGGGGTTATAAAGATGTTCTTCCCTACTTTATCCGTTCTGAAAATAATGAAGATTTTTATAATGAACATCATGGCATTAATGGTCCTCTCGGCATTTCCTTTCCTGGAAGCATCCATCCACTAACAAGACGTTGGTTGCAGGCCTGTCAGCAATTTGGCTTGAAATATAAAGCAGATTTCAATGCTGGTGAGCAAGATGGTTGCGGCATATATCAAATTGCAGCTCGGGCTGGACGACGTTCCAGCTCGGCGAGCGCTTATTTGCATCCTGCTAAAAATAGAAAAAATCTCGAAATTTTAACAAATACGAAAGTATTAAAAGTAATTATAAAAAATGGAAAGGCTATCGGCGTAGATAGTATTTCAAATGGAAAAAATACTCAGATTTTAGCCGAACGTGAAGTCATCATCTCTGCAGGCGCAATAAATACTCCTAAGCTCCTATTACTTTCTGGGATTGGCGATTCTGGCCTTTTAGGCTCACTAGGAATCAAAACCAATATTCACTTGCTTGGCGTCGGCCGGAATCTACAAGATCATTTGGAGATGTCCCTTGTTTATCAATTAAAAAATACCGACAGTTATGATAAGTATAAAAAACTTCATTGGAAAATGTTGGCGGGTATTCAATATATCACTGGAAAAACAGGCCCGATAGCATCCAATTTAATTGAAGGTGGTGCATTCACAAACGGTTCTCGATTAAACGAGCTTCCTGATTTGCAATACTTCTTTCTCGTAGGCGCAGGTATCGAGGAAGGTACTGATAGCGTACCAGGTGGTGTTGGCTGCACATTAAATTTTGAACATGTGAGACCAAAGTCTCGCGGATTTGTTTCTCTATATTCCTCTGATCCATTAGCGTTACCGCGAATTGTGCCTAACTATATGAGTGAAAAATACGACTTGGACCGCCTTACAGAGGGATATCAAGTCGCACAAGAAATTATGGCGCAACCCGCACTTTCTCCATTTATTGCAAAACAATTCTATCCGAATAGAAATTTTTCCAACAGTAATGAACTATCCAATTTCTTGAAGAAGAATGCAAGGGCTGCTTTACATCCTTGCGGTACGTGCAAGATGGGTATAGATGAATTTAGTGTTGTTTCACCAGATCTTATAGTTTATGGAACTGAAAATTTACGTGTGGTCGATGCGTCTATTATGCCGAATATTGTTTCTGGCAATACAAATGCAGCCTGCACAATGATTGCAGAGAAAGCAGCAGATATTATATTAGGCAAAAAAATATAAGCGAATATTTCTATAGTTAAGTATTAGCCCCAAAGTGCCATGCTTCATATTGCGTCACTTTGACAGGCTTTGCGAGGCTAGCATAACAATTAAATAATATTGTAAGCGCCCAATTGCTAGCCTGACTGCAAAAACCTAATCATAGGAGTCGAATAAAAAAATATTGGGGTTTTTGCCATACGAAATGCGTCACTGTGCGTCACATCAGGAACGTGTTGCGAAATTGAGTATATGACTTAGACGACATATACTGCTTTGTATTGGTTTCTATTTTTTTAAAAAAACAATAACAAATTATTTGATTAATAAATCAATTCGACACCGAATATTCTTGCAATCGAGAATAGCATCGGCGGTGACACTGTCGCCAAAAAATCATCTAATTATTGAGCACGGTAATTAGCATGATCGAGAATATTAGAATTGGAACTGCAGTTAGTAATTAAAATAAAAAATATCGCTCATAAAGATATGTAGTGTGATTTCCAATAATAAGCTTTGTACTATTTCATGTAATTAATGGTTTTATTTATAATCTCATTTACGTAATAACGAGGAGTAACATGTCTGGCGAAACTAAGACTATGACTGGCGGTCAAATTGTAGTTGAATATTTGATCAGGGAGAAAGTCCCATTTGCATTTGCAATTCCAGGTCACGGCAATACTGCACTTCTTGATGCATTTGTCGATAGAAAAGATGAAATCACTCTTGTTCCTGCCATGCATGAACAAGGTGCTTCACATATGGCCGATGGCTACTATCGCGCTACTGGCAAGATAGCCGCTGTATGCTCTTCTATTGGCCCAGGTGCTACAAACACACTGACAGGTATCGCAACCGCATTTGCTGATTCAATGCCCCAATTGCTGATTACCGGTGGCGTTCATACGTATATGACCGGAAAAGGCGTTCTGCAAGAAATTGACAGGCCTCATGGGGATAACTTCCCGCGCATGGCGGAACCTGTTGTGAAGCGTTGGTGGCAACCTAGTCGCATTGAGCAAATTCCCGGCGTCATGGCGCAAGCATTCAATACAATGCTTGAAGGCCGCCGTGGTCCTGCTCTGATTAATATGCCGCAAGACTTGCAAGCGGATTCTGCAGAAGTCAGTTTGCCCGCCCCTGATGATCACCGCTCGCATGGTCGTCTCCATGGTGATCCTCTGGATATTAGTAAAGCAGCCGAATTACTGCTTAAGTCTGCGCGTATCGTAATTGTTGCCGGTGGCGGCGTTATTGCAGCCGAGGCCAGCGAGGAACTTGTTGCTATTGCTGAGCATCTTGGCGCGGCTGTAACCACTTCTTTTATGGGCAAAGGCTCCATTCCTGAAGATCATCCTTTATATGCGTGGCCGTGCGGGGACTTAGGGTCTATTCCGGGTAATGCAATGACACGCGAGGCAGACGTTATCCTTGCAATTGGCTGTCGTTTCAGCGACCGTATTACATCTTCATACAAGCCTGGCGTTACTTTCGATATTCCGAAATCGAAACTTATTCAGATTGATATTGACGGTTTTGAAATTGGAAAAAACTACCCTGCTGAGGTAGGCATTGTTGGCGACGCAAAGGCAATTCTTACATCTCTTCTCAATGAAATTCGGGATCTGGCAGCGCCGCGCAATTATGTCGAATCTCCTATGTTTAAGCGCCTGCAACTTCTCAAAGAGCAATGGCTTGAATATTTGCGCCCACTTCGTGAGGCTAACCGCTCTCCAATGACAGTATCTCAAATACTTTTTGAGGCTAGAAAAGTATTGCCCCGAAATACCATTGTTGTTACCGACTCAAGCAATCCACAAAATCAGGTATTCAACGAATTCCCTGTGTATGGGCCGAAGCAGCATATTACGCCGGGTGGATTTTCAGGTATTGGTTTTGCACTTCCTGCTGCCATTGGTGCGAAGCTTGGTTTGCCGGACACACCTGTTGTCGCTATTTGCGGTGATGGTGCCTTCTTGCAAACCGGACAAGAGCTGGCAACGGCCGTTATGATGGGCATTCCGGCAATTTTCCTCATTATTAATAACGGTGGCTGGGGCGCAATCCGCAATCTTCAACTTAATATGTTTGGAGAAGATCGCGAGATTATCACAGGCTTCACCACACCTGATGGCCAGCCGTACGAAGCACACATCGCTGATTTCGCAAAATCGCTTGGAGCAGCTAGCGAACGCGTCACTGATCCACTGCAAATTGGTGCTGCTCTAGAACGAGCACTTGCATCCGGTCGACCATACGTTATCGAGGCAATCTCCTCAATTGAACGGCCGTGGAGCAATATGCATCCAACAGGCTGGTGGGACATCACTGTTCCAGCATATCTCGGCGAGCTACGTGCAGAATATGTTAAGAATCGCGGATTTTAATAAGCAATAAGTCCCGGCAATTTTGATGGACTGGTTTTTGCCAGTCCATCTTTTGAGAAAATCAATTACATGAAAATTAACAACGTTCGAGATTTGGAATTCTCTGATCAGTATATAGATGCTTATCTGATTGAAAATGTTAAGGACTTTATTGTTCCCGAGGGCATTGTTGTCAATTTAAGCAATGAGCCTATTATTATTGGTGCGCAAATTGAAAGCATTGTTCCGGCATGGAAATCAGTCGTAGTTTTCAATGCCAACATTGTTCGAGCTGCACGTATCGCTATTATCAGAGTTCGATCAGTTAAAAATCTTGGCGGCCTTTCGTTGTCTGACAACTGGGAATGGTTCGGAAATAGGCTTGAGAAGTTCCCAAGAAATTCACCACTCTACATATCAAAATATGACACCGTAGGCACAATTAAAATTAATCCCTACACTTTCACAAAACAAGAAAAAGCCGGCTCTAAATCCGAATCTTGTTCTATTAGAATAAATTTATGGTGGGCGCCTGCGGAAACCGATTGCTCTATGCATAATGAACATCCTTTCCTTGAAATTCATACACAAATTCACGGTTCTGGCCGCATTCAAAAATTTCGTGAGCGCGATGAATCGACTAAGTACGAGGAAATGGTCTTGGCTCCAGGGCACACACATGATCCATTTTTCTTTGTTAACGATGACGGCGACTTTGTGTACCCCTGGCATCGCTACTACTCGGACAATGATTGTATTTGGTTAGCAATTGAGCTTCATCCGGGCTAAAATAACGCAGACTTGGATTGTTAGAAATATTGTAAGCGCTCCATAAACCCGGGCTGTCGATTGAATCTGATTTCTGGATGGCAACATCTTCATAAGCCTCCCAGCTTCAGACAAAACCGCACACGGACCATGATCTTTCTATTTAGCGGCGAGTTCTGAAATAACGCCGCAACTATGAGGTTCACGGAGGGTCAGGCGGCGCGCAAGGACGCTTTGCGACGTATGCAATGCGCCCCCTACTCCCCGTCAAATTTGACCGCCTATTGGCTGCCTTTTGCTCCAACTGCTGGATGAAGGTATCACGCTTGATACTTCACCCCTCAGCGGCAACGTGCTGTTTATGGATCGCTTATATTTAGTCTGTTTTACATGACAGCTATCCCGCACGCCCCAATCATCCACCGTCCGGGAACACCGTTATGTGGCGAGGCAATGCAGCATATAGCTGACATGCAGCTCAGTTCCGGCCTTGCATCTGAAAGCTATGCGCAATTACAAAATTGACGATACACTTCCTTAGGGCTCGGTTTAATTTCAACCTGGATGGCGTCCAAAATGAATCGTCAGCAGCACACAAAAAATCTTTCCGAAAACCTTGCAAGTTTGGCTGACTCGTTCGATTCAATTGCAGATTTCTGTCGGAAAGTAGGCGTCAATCGTCAACAATTTAATAAATATCTAGTCGGGCAACATGTCCCTTCACAAAAGATATTACTAAAGATTGGACGATACTTCTCTATGGAGCCAGATCATTTTTTTTTGCCCAACTCTGATTTCGTAAAATTTTACGAAGGGCAAGAACATGAAATTCCAGTTGACCTACGCAGCCTCCCTGAGTTTATGCGCTTTCTCCCCCTCGCATTAAGCTCCAGCCAACACATTAAACCGTTCTACGGCGTCTACAATCGTTACCATAATTCATCTATCTACACAGGCCGAATACTGAGGTCGATTACATGTATATACGAACGCAATTCGGTGGCCCAATACGTCACCATCGAGCGCTTCCCCAAGCTTGACGGTAGTGGAAAAATCGGGTGTACATTTACGTATCATGGATTCTGCTTCCTGCTTGGCGATCGGCTTTTCATGGTCGATTTTGAGGGCAAGCAAAAAAACGAGATGACCTTCTCCACACTGGTTCCTCAATTCAGAAATCCCGTACGCTTCTTATACGGCATCGTTTCAGGCCTGGCCGCGACAACATATCGCCAGCCGTTTTCAACAAGAATGATGCTTGAATTTTCCGACAAAGAAAAGATCAAGAAAAAACATCTCCGAAATGCCACTGCGTTGCTGCAGAGTGACTTATCGATTCCGCTTGAAGTACGAGAATATCTTAGCGGTGACCAATACAAAATTATTTGGGGCGGCGAAGGCTGAGTTGCTGATCTTGCGTGTCGCTACGATTAAGCACAACTTTTCAACTACGCCATTACCGGACCGAATCCCAACCTTTACCACCTGGCTTTAGTGGAACCCGTAGTCGTTCCGGACACCACGGTAACGGTCTTATAAAAAGTTGTCGTTCGATGGCTTTGCTACAGAACTAATACATGCAAAAACGCAGTCGGAAATTTTCGAAGGGAACGTGGATTAGCCTCCCTTCCTTAAACAACAAGTAACACCAAACTAACTTGGTGATGCTACCTATTTTTAAAGCGACAAAACGAAACGGCCTCGCAGTTTTTCTCTGATGAAGCCGTTATCGCCGTACCGCTACAAAAACTAAAAGCTATGTCGTATACCTACGCGGACAAGGGCCTGGCTATTCGTTGATGAAGCTGACAAACCCTGAATCTGCGCTGCAGGCCCACCATTTGCACCGGCAATAAAAGGGTCGCCACCAGCGCGCAGATAAATACCTTCGGCGTATAAAGTCGTACGCTTTGACAAGAAGTAATCTGCCAGCACACTGAATTGATTAAACTTTGAATTAACCACGCCAGGGCGACCGCTGATACCTACTGTAGTGTAGGTATAGGCGGCGACGAGCATCAGCGTTGGCGCGACCAAATATCGTGCGTTCAATTCATAATTATTAAAATTATTGGTGATCCCGCTGGTCAACGTCGGCCCTACATTGTTGTATTTGGAGCCCGTCCAGACTGCGCCCAAAAGCGCTGGGCCCAGCTGATAGCTGCCGCCCAATCCATACATCCGTGCACGTGAGGCCGTCACCGGCGCATCTGGCGCGGTGCCAGCCGGATTAGGACTGGTGGTGCTGGCGCCCCCGTTATCAAGTTCAAGATAACCTACGCCCAATTTAAGCGGACCATTTTCATATTTTGCGCCAGCGCTCCAGGCACGGTCATTTCCGAAAGCACCGATCTGATTACTAAACGCGTACATTACGCTCGAACTAAAACCCCCATACGTGTTACTTGCATACTTAACGGCGTTGTTAAATCGAATCGTGTTGTTGGTGTTGTCGTTATCAAAAGGATGCGCAAAATAGAGGCCGGTATAACCCCCATTCGAAGTCAATGGTGCCAAATTCCCCACCAACGGATCATATTGACGGCCCGCTGTCAGCGTGCCCCACTGCGTACTTTGCAAGCCGACAAATCCTTGCCGCCCGAAAAGTTTGCCGCCTTGACCAAGTGCACCGGTGTTTGGGTCAAATCCACTTTCCAGGGTAAAGATCGTTTTTAGCCCACCACCAAGGTCTTCTGAACCTTTAAATCCTAGCCGACTTCCTTGTACGCCGAGACTGGTAAATTGCAGGTTGGCGCTGCCTTTTTGGTTAGTGGAATAAGTGAAGCCCTGGTCGAACACCCCGTAGATGGTTACGCTAGTTTGCGCAGAGGCAAAATTTGCAGTGCAAGCGACCATTATTGCGGAACTAGCTAATACTTTTTTCATGATTTACACCCGTCTCCGTCAGTTAAATTGTTACTCATTTTTTTACCGCTGACACCCCATTTTTTATTTTGGCTACGTTGTCACGAGGCCTCCCCGATTAATATGAAACGATTCATTTAAATTAAATATAAAACGTGAAAACTACTTGGTCAATGCATTTTTAAGTTTCAGCCTTATAAAGCGACTTATTTCTATTTTTTCTCAAAAAAAATAAAATACTTAGCTCTAATTCTTCTCTAAAAATAGTCCGGCTTACTCAACAATTATGTAACGTTTCATTTTGTGAAAACAATAATGACGTTGCAATGCGAAGAGCATGAAAATACTTACCGCGAAAAGCGTGCTTCGGTGAGCACGGTGGCTAATTTAATCTGCTTACTTGTTACGTTTGCTGCATAAGGGCGACGTCAGGCACGGGCTATGATGGCCTGCATTTCGGCTTGCGAAAGGCAGTTCGCTCGCGAGGTAAATCCTGTCGCGACTAGGTGGTCATGCACCACCGGATCTGGGTCATAGCAACAATCCTTGACGCAGAAAATCCTGTAATCAGCATCACTTGCATGCGAAACACCAGAAAGCACAACCCCAGTGGTTTGAACGCCAGCCATAACAAGCGTGTCGATGCCAGCGGTTTCCAACAAAATTTCCAGCTCCGTACCGAAGAAGGGATTCACACGACGTGCGGTCACGATGGCTTCTCCGGACTGCGGCGCAACGTCGGCGTGAATCTGATCATTCACGAACAAGCCGGTGCTCTTTAGCCACATTCCGCTACGATTTCTTGGATTCACCTCGGGGTAGCCAGCACTAAAACCCATCCGAATAAAAATCACTTTCAGGTCATTTTTACGTGCCGAACTCAACAACGCCCGGGTATTTTTTATCACTGGCACTGCGCCCGGTATCAGCTTGAAAATATCGTTTTGATAATGCATGATGAGCACCGCGGTGCGTGCCGGATCAATCCGACTATCATTCAGGACTTTCTGCCCATTTACGGATTGCGCCGCCGCTGGAGTTGTAACGCCATACGCCGCTTGCGTGGCAAGGAGCGCGGCCGCACCTACCGTTGTGAAGGTTGATTGAAGGAATCCACGACGGGATAAATCTTGTTCATCCGGTCGCTTGGGTTGTTGTTTATCCATTTTCGTATTTGCTAACGGCTTCATTACAGTGGGAGCGCGGCGCCGCATAACCGCGCGCCACGAACATAAAAATGTTCCATTCGTTACTGGCGCAAAACTTTGCCCCTTCAAACATCAATTATTTCAACCCCACATCAACACGACACAACTGAATACGCAAACATTATCCAAGCCCGTCCCCATGACTAAAAATAGCACTCGGGCGCCCTGACAAGCCTTTCGGAATAGCCTCCAATAGCTCTTTGGTATAAGTATGTGAAGGAGCAGAAAGTACCTCGTCAGCAGGCCCTTGTTCGACGATAGAACCTCGACTCATCACCACTACGCGATCGCACAACTGATTTACCATTGCCAGATCGTGGCTGATAACGACCAAAGTCACGCCAGTCTTCGCGCGCAGATTACGCAGCAATTCTATGATTTCAGCCTGCACCGATACGTCAAGGGCCGAGGTAGGTTCATCGGCGACCAGCAGCCTTGGCTTACGTGCAATCGCCCTTGCGATGCACACGCGTTGGCGCTGACCTCCCGAGAGTTGATGCGGATATCTGCGCCCCATCGTGACCGGCAACTGTACCAGGCGTAACAATTCCTCCAATGTCATATCGCCGTCGCCAATAGACTCAAGCAATGTTGTTGCAATAGTTTTTCTTGGATTCAGGCTTGCATATGTGCTTTGAAATACCATCTGCACTTCGTTTCTAAAAGTATGCAACTGCTGCCCGCGCATGTCAGCGATATTTTGTCCCCGGAACAAAATCTTTCCGATAGTCGGATCAAAAAGCTTGGTCACCATCCTGGCCATGGTGCTTTTACCACTACCGCTCTCGCCGACGATACCGACCGCCTCACCTTCACAGATACTGAGAGAAATTTGGTTGAGCGCAGTTGAGCGCCTGCGATCGAATATTCTGGCGACGGCCGAACGCGCAACCGGATAGCTTTTTGTGACACCCTGAAAATCCAACAAAAAAGGGAGAATCGGCTCTGGCGCTGCGACAACTTCTGGCGGTTTGTCACTGGCAGTCAAACGCGGCACGCTGCGGAAAAGAATCTGCGTATATTCATGCTTCGGACGCAAAACGATGTCCTCTACGCCGCCCTCCTCCAGAATATGCCCGTGCCGCATGACGATTGCGCGGTCGCATAGCTCTGCCATCAAATCCAGATTATGCGTAATAAATACTAGCGATATACCAGAGTCTTTTACCAAATTTCTCAGCAGCGTAACGATCTGCGCCTGAACGGTGACATCAAGCGCAGTAGTCGGCTCATCCGCCAATATAAGTTGCGGCTTGCACGCGATCGCCATGGCAATCATGACACGCTGACGCATACCGCCGCTCAACTCATGCGGGTAAAGCTTCACGCAGCGCGCAGCTGATATACCTACTTTTTCTAGTAACGCATTGACCTCTTTAGCGATATGCGGCTTGGACATCGGCTGATGCGCTTTGATGACATCTGCAATTTGCTTGCCTACCGTCACGCATGGATTGAGTGCGGTAGTGGCGTCCTGAAATATCATTGATACTTCTGCCCCTCTTAACGCGCGCAGTTGCTTTTCTGGCAGACCGACCAGCTCCCTGCCATTCAGCTTGATACTGCCGCTGGTAATGACGCCGCCGCGCCCCAGCAATTGCAGGACCGACATCGCGGTAACACTTTTACCTGAGCCTGACTCCCCCACCCAGCCGACAATTTCGCCAGTATTGACGGTCAGATTAATGCCGTGCAGCACTTCATTTTTTGCCTGGCCTTGCCCAAATGCGACTCTGAGATCCTTGATTTCAAGTAACGGTACATTCATCATCGTCTCCTTAATCCCTAGATACACGGCGTGGGTTCATCACTGATTGCAAACCGTCGCCAATAAGATTAAAACCAAGCACGGTGAGAAAGATTGCGCCACCAGGAAAAATGTTGACCCACCACTCTCCCGAAAAAATAAAGTTTCTTCCTTCAGAAAGCATCCCGCCCCAAGAAGGTGTCGGCGGCTGCACTCCGAGACCGATGAAACTGAGCGACGACTCCACCACCAGACCGATCCCCAGTAGCAGACAAGCTTGGATCAAGACCGGCGCGATGCAATTCGGCAGTATCTCGCCAAACATCAGACGAAAATCTCCCGCGCCCTGAATCCGTCGCGCTGCCACGTATTCTTTTTGGACTTCTATCTTGGCAAAAGTGTGCGTCAGACGTGCCAGACTGGGCGAGTAGAGCACACCAATGACGATGATTAACTTGACCTCGTTACTGAGCGAGAAAGGCCCGATCTGCGTCGCACCGGTTCCTAAAATACCGACGACGGCAATTGCCCAGATCAGCAACGGAATCGACGCCAGAATCTCCATAATTTTCATGAGAATTTCTTCGGTCCAGCTACCGGAATAGAAACCGGCAAACAGTCCGCTGGCGACGCCCAGAATCATCCCGATTGCCACTACGGAAGTACCAATCCATAACGACGTGCGTGCACCCCAAATAACGCGACTGAGAATATCCCTGCCAGCATCGTCGGTGCCGAACCAGAAGGCAGCGCTGGGTGCCTCCAATCGGTGATCCATAAACATTTGGTCGGGCGAATGCAATGGTAAATAAGGTACTAGCAGTGCCATCAGCGCTACCAATAAAACGATTGCCAGGCCAAAGTAAAACATGCCATAGCGAGGACGCTGTATTTTTTCGGTGGGCGCAGGTACGCGCTTTTCAGAG
Organism: Glaciimonas sp. PCH181; assembly: GCF_003056055.1. Taxonomy (NCBI): domain Bacteria; kingdom Pseudomonadati; phylum Pseudomonadota; class Betaproteobacteria; order Burkholderiales; family Oxalobacteraceae; genus Glaciimonas; species Glaciimonas sp. PCH181. The sequence continues at coordinate 32,139 of NZ_PYFP01000001.1, read as the reverse complement.
ATCATTTTTTTAGAAGGCAATTCAATGTTGATACTTTTAATCGCTTGGTGGGTCATCGTGCACTCCCAGCGGGATTGATGAGCTTTCCGAGCAGATCGGATAAGGTATTTGCGGTGATAAATATTGCCGTGATGACCAAAACTACCGCCTGCACCATTGGGTAATCCTTCTGCAGAATGGCTGTCAGCAATGCGCGCGACATGCCGGGCAGATTAAATACCTGCTCAATGATCAGCGCCCAACCAAACATATAGCCGTATATCAGTGCCGCCATAGTGACGAACGATGGCAACGCGTTTTTTAAAATGTACCACCAGATCGTGATCCGCTTAAGGCCCATTGCTTCGACCGTTCGGACATAATCCTGTCCCAGAACTTCTATCACTGTCGAACGGGTTAACCGGGTCAGCACCGCCATGTAATACAGCGCTATGGATAATGCAGGCATCAACAAAGATGCAAGATGCGCAAGTTTGCCATCCTCCCAAGGGATAATCCCGCCTGGCGGCAGCCATTCCAATGTCAGAGAAAACATTCGGATGAGCAACAGTGCCAGCCAGAATCCCGGCAACGACAAAAATACGATGCAAATAACACGCACAAATTGATCCAGCATGCGACCTTCATAAAAGGCCGCTGCCATTCCAAACACAATCGAAAAAATGGTCGTCATCACGAAAGCCACGGTGACGATTTCAAGCGTCACCGGCAGCGTTTCTGCAATCTGTGAACCGATAGGCAGACCGGTAATATAAGAGTCCCCAAACCCGGACGTCGCTGCTGCGCTAATCCAACGTTGGTATTGCGTTAAAACAGGCAAATCAAGACCGTGCTCGTGGTCAAACGCAGCGACCTGCTCGGCCCGCGCATCGGCTCCGAGCACGATGTGCGCGGGCGACGTTGGGGTCATACGGCACATAACGAAAAGCACACAGCTCACAACTAAGAGCACGATCAACGACGAAGAAATTCGGCGAACTATCCACATACCAAATTCCTCCGTTTACACCAAAAAAATATTATTTTCATGATCAAGCTAAATAAGTATTAAGTAACCGCAACGTCCCTGCTTCATTCACTTCAAATCCACGAACATTGGATCGCCATAAATTGGTATTTTTCAATGTGCCAATCCATATAACCGGTGCATCTTTGGCTAAGATATCCTGGATCTTGTACAACACCGGCTGGAGTTTTTCGCGTGCTTCAAGCGTATAACTTTCAGCGATCAGTTTTACTAAGGCCGGGTTCTGATAGCCGGTGGCTTTTGCTAGCGGTTCCGTGGGAACAAATAGGGCTTTTGAGACAAAAGTAGGATCTGCAGGACTCACCGCAGCAATCAGCGCGGCTTGATGATTACCAAGCGCAACCTGAGAAAATACCGTCACAAGTTCTGCCGGTTTGAGGTTAACTTTAATCCCAAGCTGCGCCAGTTGGGACTGGATAAATAACGCGGTATCTCCCGCTTTCAAGATGTAAGACTGGGCAGAAAACATCAGATCAAACTCGGCGCCTTTTGCATAGCGAGATCGCTGTAATAGCGCTTTGGCTTTTTCCAGATTGAATGACAGACTGCGATTTGCCTCTTGATTACACCACCAGGTGGAACTCGGCATTGGCGTAGCCGAAGGTTCGACCACACCCAGACAAACCTTATTACAAATTGTGTCGCGATCAATGGCGTTCGACACAGCGGCACGAAATAAAGGATCGTCGAAAGGGGCTTTGTTGTTATTGCCTGCAAGCAAAAAAGAACTGCCGCGGGCGAGTTTACTTTCGCCGACGATGCCCACCTTACCGCGCATTCCTGCGTAATCCCGGCCTGCTGGTGCGGCAATAATCTGAACGCTATTCGACATCAAAAACGCCAGTCGTGCGGACTCTTCTGGAACAACTTTGATGACCAGCTTTTCCCATTTAGGGAGATCTTTTTTCCAGTACGCCGGGTTGCGTTTAAGTTCGATGTAATCGTTCGTTTTGGATTCCACAAAGATTGCAGGACCAGTGCCGAGGCCTATCGGTGTATGCCTGAAATAATCTGCGCCGTATTTTTCTCGACTACCGACCGGGAAGATGCCCATGTACTTCGTCATGTAATCAAGGAAAGCACGATAAGGATGCTTGAGTACGAATTTAACTCTTAGCGGATTTTCAACCGTGATAGAAGCTATCGGTGTCCAAATATCGCGGCGGTAGGCCTTATTCACAGGATCGAGAATGTACTCGTAGCTATATTTCACATCCTCGGCGGTGAATGCCTGGCCATTCTGAAAGTGCACATTTTCTCTGAGGTCGAATGTATAAGTAAGCCCGTCCGGCGAGATATTTGGCAACGCGCGGGCCAACATGGGAACTCTATTGCCATTGCCATCAATTTCAATCAAGTTCTCGAAAATCAGCTGATTCACCACCATAGCGTCATGGTTGGTCTGATTGATGGGATCAAAAGTGGATGGATTGCTGGGAATTGCTACGGAGAGCGTTGTTGACCCTGCTGCCGCAGCCAAACCGCTGCTGCCGCCGGCGAGTATTAAAGCCGAGGCAGTGCTCAGGCCCTGGACGAAAGTACGCCTACCTTTATTGAAAAAGCTCATCATCTCTCCTAAGGATATTTGACTATTTTAATTGAACTATGAAACGTTTCATCTTTCGGTAATATAGAAATAATTCTTCCTCATGTCAACACTTTTTCCCTTTAATTTCAGATGCTTAACTATGGCGCAGCATTGTTTTTGATAGCCCCAATTTAGTGCTAGCCAAGCACTAAATTGGGGCTGGTATTCAGGCGGGCGTTTTTACGATGGTGCAAGACTCTCGAACCACCAATTCAGCAGGAAATACCACTTTTTGCTTGACCGTATTATTGGTTTTTCCAAACAGGTTTAATAACATTTGCGCTGCTGTGCGACCAACTTCAAATCCGTTGCCTCGGACAACCGTAATCGACGGCCGCAAAACCTCCATCAAATCAGTCTCGCCGATAGAAATAATGGAGAGGTCAGCAGGTACAGAAAGCCTTAGCGTCTTAGCGACTTTTAAGACCATTGGTATATCGCCTATATTTGCGATAACCGCCGTGGGGCGGGTGCTGGGGCTGAGAAGTCCCGCGCAGTTGGTCATGCTAAAGGACCCTGTGCGCAATAACAGACTATCGTCGACGGTTAAGCCTGCTTCGGTATAGGCTAAACAGTAGCCCCGCTCCTGCTCGCGCCCTGTCAGCGTGGCCTGGTGCCCGGTGACGATCAAAATGCGTGAATGTCCAAGGCTAATAAGATAACGTGTCGCCTGATACGCACCATCGGCATGATCGGTGATAACTGCATCAAACTCGCCATTGATGTCTCGCTCCCACAGCACAACCGGTATGCCAATCCGGCGCAGCAATTCAGCTCTGGACTTGTCTTCATCATTGGTGATAGTGAGCAGCAAGCCATCTAACTTACGCTGCCTGAAAAAATCGATATTTTGTAGTTCGCGCTGCATGTCGAAGTGTGATGACGTCACTAGCACTGCGTAATTAGCCTTGGCTAATGCCTGCTCGGCTCCACTCAGCATTTGCGCTGCCACTGCCTGCGACACATCCGTCACCATGCAACCGACGGCCCGAGTTGAACCTTGACGCATGCTCTGTGCAACGCTGTTCGGCTGAAAACCAAGTGTCTTGATTGCTTGGAGCACGCGCTCTCGCGTTGCTGGCAGCACGGTGCTGTTATTGTTGATGACGCGGGACACTGAACCAACGGAAACCCCGGCAAGTTTAGCCACCCCTAATATCGTGGGCATCTTTTCCCGGCCCTCTTGCATTGTCAATTTGGCTTCCAGTGCCTTATCACCGTTTATTTTTCGCATCTTTTCTTCTCACATGGTCTTGGGAAACTCAACGATACGGCCCTTGAATAAATCGTTCCATTCGAATTATATGCAGGATTGGCAAACGGTGTGGCGTTATTGTAGGCAAGTCAGATAAGAGTAAAAACAGAAAATTCGGAGAAGTCATGCATAAATTTCTCCAAAACAGAAGGAAAAAGCAGCTATTTTGAAAGAACTTCAATGCGCCGACATTTTCCGAAAACGTAAGGATCATTCTTATAAAAACCGCATTAAGCGCCTTAATATGAATCGATGCACCAATATCGCGTTAACTATGCCGAGCACTATCCCCATCTCATAGGCATGAAGGCGTCCACCCTATACGCCACCGTCTTGTAGACGCCCAAGGCTTGCCAAGGTTAAGACGAATTTACCTATTTACCAATATTAATATGCTCAATCACAAGCGCACTTAGGATTTTTATACCGGCTTCGATTTGCGTCGCATTTACCGTCGCAAACGACAAACGCATAGTATTACTGTGTGATGGCGTATGCGCAAAAAACGACCCACCGGGCACAAAAGCGACCCCCTTCTCAATTGCAGCATTAAGAAGATCAACTGTATTGACATGGATCGGCAGTGTTACCCAAATAAACATGCCGCCCATTGGATTGGTCCATTGCACTTCAGGAGGCATATTTATCTCCAACGCGCGCATCATTGCATCGCAACGCTGCTTGTACAAATCACGAATATTCGAGAGATGTGTATCGAAAGAACCATTGCTGACAACGGCATAGACCAGTTCTTGTGCGACAGAACAGGTATGCAAGTCAGTCGCCTGCTTGGCCTGTACCAGCTTATCCAGAATTTCAGTAGGCGCGACGATAAAACCCACGCGCAAACCCGGAGCCAACACTTTAGAAAACGAACCAAGATAGACCACACGCTCTGGATCCATCGACTGCAGCGTAGGAAACTGTTCGCCGGAATAGCAAAGTTGTCCGTAAGGATCGTCTTCCACTAGTAAAAGATTATGTGCCTGCGCCTTTTCAATTAACGCCTGGCGACGGCGCATGGAGAGCTGACGCCCGGTCGGATTCTGAAAGTTCGGCACGAGATAGAGAAACGACGCATTCTCACAATCCTCAGCATTAATCGCCTCGGTAACAATGCCATCTTCGTCCGAAGGCACTGTCACGTATTCTGGCTCGTATATTGAGAACGCTTGCAACGCGCCCAGATACGTCGGTGCCTCGACCAATAAGCGGCGGTTACGCTCAACGAATATCTTTCCCAGTAAATCCAGACCTTGCTGCGAGCCGGTAGTGATGATGACGTTGGCCACCGGGACTTGCAATCGCTCACCAATCCATTTTCGTAGCGATGGCTGCCCCTCTGTGGGTCCGTATTGAAATGCGCTTGGACGAGTTTTATCAAACAGGGTGTGCCACGCGTCGCTTAACGCATCAAGCGGAAACTTTTCTGCAGCAGGAAGCCCTCCTGCGAAGGAAATAACGTGAGGCTGTTGCGTGAACTTCATCATTTCTCTGATAACAGAACTTTTCATCATCAGCGTACGTTCCGCAAATTGTGGTGAGTGATTAGATTTCATGTTTTTCGGTGTTTAGGTTGAGTGGTAAATTTTTGACAACTGCATAAGATGAAGTGCGCCAGCGAAATGTCTAAATGATCGATAACCGTTATTGATAGCGCTCTGCCAATGCCATCAGCACACTCGGCGCGACTTGCGCTGCATCAAGCCGTCTTGCTATCCATCCATAAACGAGCGTCGTTATCGTTTTGCATGACAATTTGCTGAATATAAATTTTTTAAAACGTGTCATTATACGGCCACAATGAATCGTTTCATTGTAATATAGATAGACACAGCAAGGATTGCAAGCGTTTATTGACTTTTATCCACGCTGTTGTAATATATCGTTTCATCGGCATCTCACGCGCCGAACTTTGACTCACGCAAAGGGCTAAAAGCCACCTTGCCTGCAAAATTCAACACTTCATGAGGTATTAAATGGCCACAAATATTCGTTATCGGGCTGGCGTCGACATTGGAGGTACTTTTACCGACATCGTGTTACTAGGAACCGACGGCTCCATCCACACCAAAAAACTCTCCTCGACGCCCGATGATTATGGAAGAGCAATCGTGACCGGGCTCACATCGCTGCTTGCATCCTTAGGTGCCACTACAGCACAAGTCGATGAACTGGTGCACGCCACCACCATTGCGACAAATACCGTACTTGAAGCTAAGGGCGCTAAGACTGCGCTGATTACAACCAAAGGTTTCCGCGACGTTGTCGAAATTGGCCGACTCCGAGTTCCTGGGCTATACGACTTGAATTACGCTAAACCCACACCGTTAGCGCTGCGTCGGCATCGCTATGAGGTCACCGAACGCGTGTCTAGCAATGGCGATGTCGTCACACCTTTAGATCTTTCTAGCCTCGATTACGCCATCGAAAACATCAAGACTGAGGGCATCGAAGCAGTAGCAGTCAGCCTGCTGCACTCTTACGCAAATCCGCAGCATGAGCAATTGATTCGCGAACGTCTGGTGAAAGAATTCGGCGACGCCGTTTATGTCACTTGTTCAAACGAAATTCTGCCGGAAATCCGTGAATACGAAAGAACTAGTACCACCGTTGTAAACGCCTATTTGGGACCTGTCGTCTGCGGTTATTTGCGTAGTCTTATCGCAAAATTACGTGATGCAGGAATGAACGGCGCTGTTCAAATCATGCATTCAAACGGCGGCGTTATGACAGCCGATGCAGTGATGGTGAAACCGGCGGCGATTATCGAATCCGGTCCGGCTGCTGGCGTCATCGCTGGCGCGCACGTCGCCGCGATTTCGGGTTATCTGGAAGTTATCACCGTAGACATGGGCGGCACAACCGCCAAAGCAGCCATTATTGAGGGCGGTGAGCCAGCCCGCACAACAGAGTACGAAGTTGGTGCCGGAATTAACTTAAGCAGCAAATTGGTAAAAGGCGGCGGCCATGCGGTCAAACTGCCGTTCGTCGACGTTTCAGAAATTGGCGCTGGCGGCGGTAGCAAAGTGCGTATGGATGTCGGCGGCCTGATTCGCGTTGGTCCAGATTCTGCTGGGTCGGTCCCGGGTCCAGTGTGTTATGACATGGGTGGCGATATACCAACCTTGACCGATGCAGTGCTGACGTTGGGTTATTTAAATCCAGAATATATTGCTGGCGGCGAGGTTCGGCTGAATGCAAAGAAAGCGATTACGGCGATTGAAGAAACGATTGCCAAACCGGGCAATCTCGACCTTCTTGACGCTGCATTTGGCGTCTTTTCGATTGCGGCGGCCTCTATGACACGTGCTGTAAAAGCGGTATCGACCTATCGCGGCCGTGATCCACGGGATTTTGCATTGTTCGCTTTCGGTGGGAATGGCCCCGTCATTTCCCATGCCATCGCTGAGCTAATGGAAATGGATACACTCATCATCCCACCGCGTCCAGGAGTTTTCAGCGCAATGGGTCTTCTATACTCGAAGACCCAACACGAACACATGCGCACCCTTTTTAAACCGCTGAGCGAAATTGCCGATGGCGAATTGGAAAATGCATTGCTTGGATTAGCCCGGAAGGCTAGCGGCGACCTGATCGCTGAAGGCTACTCTGAAAATGATATTGCGCTGACCTACGCATTGGATATCCGTTACGCAGAGCAAGCTTATGAACTCAGCGTTCCCCTGTCTTTTAATGGCAAAGAAAAGATTGACCTAGAAAAAGTTGCTCTCGATTTCCATGCTGAACACCGTCGCACATACGGCCATGCATCAGAACATGAACCAGTCGAACTAGTCACCGTGCGCTTATCGGGCGGGCTTAAGTTGCAGGAAAATCGTCGCTACGAGGCTGAGAAATTAGAGTCTGGGGATCAAGTAGAAAGCGCCCGTGCGTCGAAAACCAGAAAAGCCTACTTTGGCAAAAAACATGGCCTTATCGATACGCCTGTACTGACCCGCAAGGAGCTGCTCGGCCGGCAAATAGTCGGCCCCGCGATTATCGAAGAATATGATTCGACCTGCGTTATCCCACCCGGTGCAACAGCAAGAATTGACAATCACCAAAACATCCACATCCAAATGGGAGTAGCCAAATGAGTACGCAACTCGATCCAATCACACTTGAAATAGTGAAGAACGCGCTAAGTTCGATAGCCGATGAAATGGCGCTTGTTATCCTGCGCACAGCTTATTCACCGATCGTTCGCGACTCAATGGATTACTCCACAGCAGTATGCGACCGCGAAGGCAGAACCATCGCACAGGGTCTGACCTTACCGATCCATTTGGGATCTTTTCCAAGTGCGATGCGCACCCTTATCGCGCAGCATGGCGAATCGATGCGGGCCGGTGACGCATTCATCATGAACGATCCGTACACCTCGGGCGGCATGCATCTTCCCGACGTATATATCATCTTGCCTATCCACTTCGAGGGAAAATTGGAAGGCTTTGCCGCCACGATTGTTCACCATACCGACGTTGGCGGTTTGATGCCGGGCAGCATGGCACTCAATGCCACCGAGATCTATCAAGAAGGACTGCGGATTCCTTTAGTCAAACTGTTCTCCGAAGGCACGCCGAATCAAGCAATCTTCGATATTTTTGCCACAAATTCAAGAATGCCAACACAGCTACTGGGCGATTTACGCGCGCAAATCGCTGCATGTCATGCTTGTGAGCGCGGCATTCTGCATCTGTTGCAAAAGTACGGTTCTTCATCGTTTAACGAATACGTCAATGCGCTGCATGACTACTCCGAAAAACTCACGCGTAACGCCATTTCTCAGATGCCAGATGGCGAGTATGAAGCCATCGATTACATTGATGGCTTAGGTGAAAGTGGCGAGCCTATCGTTTTCAAAGTAAAGATCATTGTCAGCGGCGAAGAGTTAGCCATTGATTGGAACGGCACACATCCACAAGTCCGGGGAGCAATCAACTGTCCTATCGCAACGACTATCTCCGTTGCATTCGCAGCGGTGCGTGCTGTAGCTTCTGTCGACATCCCAAATTGCGACGGTTTCGCTCGTCCAATTACAGTGCGCGCTGAAGCTGGCAGCCTGGTGAACGCGGTTGAGCCTGCGGCTTGTGCCGCCCGCGGCGTCATTGCTTACCGGATGTTCGATACATTGATGCTGGCGTTTGCAAAGGTCGTACCTGAACGTGTTCCCGCCGCTGGCGAGGGAGGCCCTACCGTCGTTTCAATGTCAGGTCGAAAAGCCGGAAAATCATGGCTAATTACTGATGGCATTTTGGGCAGCTGGGGCGGTCGTCAATTAAAAGATGGCGTTGATGGCATCTCCAGTCCGTTGGCGAATATGTCAAATCAACCGATTGAACTGATTGAGGCTCGCCTGCCGATTCGGGTCACCAGTTATGGGCTAGTTAAAGATTCAGGTGGTGCAGGTAAACATCGCGGCGGCCTTGCCATCAAACGGGAATACGAATCGACCGAAGAAGGTGCAAATTTCACGGTTCGATCAGACCGTCGTCTCCATCTCCCGCAAGGACTGAACGGAGGTTTCCCAGGCTCTCCTTCACTCAATATTCTGCACGATGACGCAGACGGTGAACTTTTACCGGTGATGCCGATGGGGCTTAATCCGATTAAAAAAGGACAAGTCTTTACACACATCGCCGCTGGCGGCGCAGGACACGGCAATCCAATTGAACGCGATCCTCAAGACGTGCTGGCAGATATTCTGGACGACAAAATATCCACTTCGCTTGCCCGCGAATTGTATGGCGTAGTTCTCACAAAAGGCGGCGACGCGATAGACGAAACATCGACCCGACAAAGCCGGGAAAAACTGGCTAAAGTGAGTTTTGAGCAGCGTGCGCAAACACAGATAGAAATATTCGGTACCACCAATGCTATCAAACCGGCATGGCTGCAACAAAGCGCTGCAAAGGGAGTAAATTGACATGCCATATCCTGGGGAAAAACTGCACGATGCGCGGTTACTCCGGCCGAGCTGGGTAGAGCTCGACTATTCCGTGATTCATCAAAATCTAGCTATTGCCCGCAAACTGATTGGCAAAGACAAACGCATTTATTTCGTCTGCAAAGGTGATGGCTTTGGTTTTGGTGCGGACGAAGTGGCGCTGGCTGCCGCAGCAGCGGATGTTGACGGTCTATGTGCTGGCAGCCCTGAAGAGGTAAAAAAAATACGGGATGCCGGAGTCACGCTACCCATTGTTCTATTTGCCTCGACCCTACCAAACGACTTGGGAAAGGCCATTGACTTAGGCGCAACGGTGACGATTCAGAGCGAGGAAGCATTAAATGCGGTTTTGGCACTGAACAGGGATGTAGAGATATTCGTCGAGATAGACTGTGGATTTGGACGGTTCGGCTTCACTGAAGATCAATGGAAGGTTGCATTTGCCAGACTGGCGGTCCAAGACAAAGTGCGTATGAAAGGTATTTATTCACACCTCAGTGCGCCCGATGACAGCGAAATTTCTACACGTCAACGCCAAGTTTATGAAACTGCGCTGGCCGATGCAGAGGCTTGTGGTCACGTCGATTTCGAGCGGATGCTGGCAAGTAGTCGCGTGATGATCAATTATCCTGACTGGCCTTATTCGGCGGTAGATCCGGGGCGTTTCATCTATGGCGCTTTAGACGGCGAACACATGAAACGTGCAGGATTGAAACCGCTGCTGCATGCCATTAGAGGACGTATCATCCACGTTCAGACGCATCCACCAGGTACGATGCTTGGCATCGGTTATGGGGTGCCTATTCGGATTGAAACGACCAAACGTCTGGCGATTGTTCCCATCGGATTTTGGGACGGCTTAAATCATGTTCCACCGTTAAGCCGGGCGATTGTGAATGGGCAATTCGTCTCAGCAATGGGACGCCGCACGTTCCAGCACACGCTGTTAGATGTCTCTGATGTTCCTGATGCAGGCGTTGGCAGTCTGGTGACTTTTATGGGGAACAGCGGAGATCTTTCTATTTCAATCGATGAACTCGCTCAAGATATGGGTATTCCGGTAATGGAAGCTATCCCGCGTCTGGTAAGAGCGCTACCCCACGTACATTGTTAGTGATTTAATCGTGGTCCCGACTTTATTATCTTAGGTCGGGACCATTTAAATACCGCCATGTTTGCGCTGTACAAACCCCAAAAAAATATTTTTAATAAAGCCAATTTTTTATTTTAAAAATCCAGTTTCATCAAATCAAATGAATCAAAACCCTACAACAGAAACGAAATTTTCCCACGTCAAGCCAGAAGACACCCATTTCAAAGCAGATGGACTCCGTGACTTCTTTTTATACAAAGACATGGGTATCGCCGAGGCAACAAATGGGAAGGTAGTCGCGCAATTGGTACGTGCCAACAATGCGCCCGAAAAAGGTACGGGCTGGCATGTCCATGAGGCCCAATTTCATATCGTATACATGCTAAAAGGCTGGGCGAAATTTATGTATGAGGATAAAGAAACGCACGTATCGGCTGGTGATTGCGTCCATCAAAATCCAGGCATTCGCCATTTCCTATTTGATTACTCCGCAGATATGGAATATTTCGAGGTCGTTGGTCCGGCGGATTTTTCCAGTATTTCGGTTGCTGGACCATGCTCAGTTCCCGCACCGAAGCCTTGGGATATTCGAAATAAGCAATTATAAATAGCGCGTGAATGTACCGGAGAGCGCACTTGAAACAGCCATGAATGGCCCGTTAAAAGTAATAAAATGGACGCCCTCTTTCAAACACGGCATCTAAATGCCGTAGTGGAAATCGTTACTGTCCGCTAAACAATGAAAGGAGCGTCCAAAATGAAGATTACTACTATCGACGTGATGCTGAGAACCATCGAACGACGCCATCCCAAGCTGGACTTTACATGTTCGATTTCGATAGTAGTAAAACGCCAAGGTGCTACCTGCTCAGCCGGACAATGGTATTCGTCATTTTGGGAGTTATAAATGAAATCACGTTTATCAAAGAGGCCTCTTGTGCTTGGGCCGACATTGACGCCAGCTGCGTACAATCATGACTAACATCAATCACTTCATGCGACACGATCAGATGATTTTTAGTGTCGACAGCCGTTTGGACGTTATATCCCACCATGCCAGTGCCTCGCCCGCTTGTGGCCATGAACCTGGCATCCGGATCTGTCAGTGATATTTGTTTGTCAGGAGTCTGCTGCAGTGGCTTGTTAATTTCATGGAATTCTTCAACCTTGTTCTTGATGGAGGCAATTTTTTCTTTCAGATGCGCGACCCGCGCTTCGGGAACCGATTCGGGTCGGCGGTCGGCACGATCCAGTTCCTCGAGATAGCGCGCAATGTTGGATTCGAGTTGTTCGATACGCACTTGAAGCTTCTTGTCAGTAAAGTTTTGTCACGATTGTTGACGGCTTTGAACTTACTGCCGTCAATAGCAATATCGGTATCGGCAAACAGATCGAGGTTACGGCAAAGCAGAACGAACTGTCGACAGACTTTGCTGATCGCTGCTCCATTGGTCTTGCGAAAGTCGGCAATCGTCTTAAAGTCTGGCATCAGGCGATTTGTCAGCCACATGACTTCGATATTGCGTTGGGCCTCGGGTTCCAACCGGCAACTGGACTGAACACGGTTGAGATAACCATAAATGTAGATTTTAAGCAGTACACCAGGATGATAAGACGGCTGTCCGGTCCTTTCCTTGGACAAAGCGTTTCATCGGAAACATCGATCAGTTATACGATAAGTATGTGATCGCCAAATCTGGAAATAGTTTACTAGCTGGATGCGTTTTCACACAGCCTCGGTCGTTAACGACCTATGGCGACTGGCCGCCACTGATTGCCGTCATTCAATTTTGCAAGCGCTGAACTGAACTCGCCTAAAGAACGGTCGTCAGTCACTGATAAATGATGCTAACAATCTCATGAGGGGCGGCGTGATATGACTATCGCTTAAATTATAAATGTTTTTGTCTCTGTCTATGCTTTAAACGCTAAGTACTCCTTTAACAGAGCACCTAGCGTTTAAACGATCTAATAACCTGACTACCAAATTCTCGCAGCAGTATCACTGCAGCGGTTGCGTCAACCGTGTCGGCAATGCCAGCTCCACCACATCAATCCCCTCCTCTGCCAACTCTTCGCGCTGACTGGCGCTGGCTATGCCGCGTATCGCATGCGTGGGGACTTCTTTGTAGTGAATACGGCGCGCTTCTTCTGTAAACCGCTCGCCGACATCTTCCGTATTTTTAATCACGTAATGCGCCATCTCCATAAAGGCTGCATTTTGTTTCATCGCAACATCCTCGCGTGCCGCATGGTTTGCCGTTGATGCGCCGGTCGCCGCTGCGTGGGACAAATTGAGATGCGGCGCAGAAGGCAATTTACGAATAGTAGGGCTATCGCATGTCGGGCAGGCGATTTGATGATGTTCCGATTGCGATAGAAAATCCTGCTCCGAAGAAAACCAGCCTTCAAAACGATGATCTTGATCGCAGCACAAATTGTAGACTTTCATCGCTATTCAAATCCCATAGAAGAAAGTAATCGCATCCAGTTCAGATGTGATTTTAGACCATTAACGTTAGCACATCATTTTGCGCCACTACCACCGCTATTGCGCTCGCCCGAATTAGCGCCCCGGAAATATCCCGGCCGGATCAATCGGCTTACCATCACGACGAATCTCAAAATAGAGCTTGACGGTGCTGCTATCGGATTTCCCCATTTCGGCGATCTGCTGACCTTTACTGACCATCTGGCCTTCTTTGGCGAGTATGACCTTATTATGCGCATACACCGATAGCAAACTGCCGGTGTGCTTAATGATTAACAAATTCCCGTAGCCGCGTATTCCTGATCCGGCATACATCACCTTGCCACTAGCCGCCGCCAGCACCGGCTGCCCACTCTGGCCAGCGATCTCGATACCTTTTTTCTTGGCAGAGAAACTGGCAGTTTTTACGCCATCCGTTGGCCATATCCAGTCAATCCCGGTTTCCTCAACTTTAGGCGATGACGATGGCGTTACCGATGGGGTCGAGGCTGCACGGGTCTTTGTTTCTGTCGCATTGCCACCAGCACTGCCCGGTGGTACCACCCGCAAAACCTGGCCTACTTCGATCCCGTTTGCATCGGCAAGTTTATTCCAACTAGCGATACTGCGATGACTCTGATTAAATTTGCGGCCGATACTATATAAAGTATCGCCCTTTTGGACGGTGTAATAACCGGGTCCGGCAGGGGCAGTGCCGCCGTTGGGCGTACTGCATGCGGCGATCATCGCGATTAAAACACCGAATACTGCTAAACGAATTTTCTGCATTCTCATTTCTTTTCACGGATTCGGAATATCGGCATCCGATATGAAGAATTGCATTCCTCTACATTCCTTTGATGAGCCTTAATTGTCGTATCCAGTTGACGACCAGCGCAAAGAAGACCCGTAAGCGGGGTCGGCAATCTCTGTTTCAAGGGCAAATAAAGGAAGTATTTTACCTACCCCGCGCATCAACTGTCGCATTTGTACCGTTTGCCACTGCAAGCAAACGGAAAGTTAAGACAATTGGACATCAAAGAAAGGCCGTAATTCGTCGCTGTAGTCGTTATTTTTCGTTAAAAGACCGATTTTGTTCCAGCGCACGCTGCGCTAAACACGCCTGCGTCGCCGCATTCGTCGTGTCAACACCAGCACCACTGGAATATGACTGATCGATTTGCTTACAATCCTTGTCAAATACGGCAGAGGAAGTTGCCTCGACAACAGATGTTCTTGGAATCGTCTTTAAGAAGAAATGCAGGCCGAGCCCGCTAATTCCCATCAAGACTATCGTCCCCATTTGCAACATCCACTTGCGGCGTTCCCATTCGCGATCTGGATCGGCTATACCCGCGGTATCGATACGTTGGGCATCGAAAATACCGGCATTGGCTTGATCCGATACGGCACTTTTCCCGCCCGAATTCATTTCACCATTATTTTTATACTGGCGAGATACGACATCGACTGCCGCATTGCCTTGAAATTTTGTAACGCCCATTCCCCTTGTCTCCGCCTTATAGTGCAAACAATTGCATTCCCGTCGCCGTGTAAAATATTTAATACCGTTGCCACCCAGATCCGCCGCACTGAACGGTATTTTTTAGCTGCGTTGGCTGCATAAGTATTAAATTCCCCTAAATTCTTACATCATCCTTCAAGTGCGGTGATTACCCCATCCAGAAACCCATTCAGGCTTGGATTGTCGGTACTGCTACGCAACTCCAGCGCCAGCTCATTCAAATCGGCCAGAGCGGTAAATAATTGCGCCTTACGTTCCGGCTTTAGCGACAGCCCCACTTCATAACCGATATCGCGGCAAATAACCACGAATTCCGGGTTAAAGCTATCCGTTGGCATATCTGGAATGGGGACGGCATTGGTGACATTCGTGACATTGGTGACATCGGTCATGCGAGCTCCTCGATAAAGCCGGGAGTTTAGCAAATCAACACGTGCGGTGGCAATTTAGCGCACAGTTTATTCTGTGAAATCGCGTATTTATGGCGTGAAGGGCGAATTGAGGTGCAATTGATGCGAACCGGCAACATAAGGCGATTAAATGTCGTCTCTGATAGGCAACCACGGACCAAAAAGTAATAAAGATAGTCAAAAAAATACGCGCAGGATAGGCCCGTGCTACGATCCCTGTCCACGGTAGAGGTACCGTCCCCATAACCCCAAAAACGGAGCACACATGAGTAATCGTAGAATATTTTTGAAGAGTATCTCCCAGATCGCGGCAGCATCTGCAATGGGCGTTGCAATCGGCGCACGCGCGCAGGCAGCAAAATTAGATGAGGCAAATCCGCAAGCAGTCGCGCTAGGTTACAAACACGATACGACCAAAATCGACAAGACCAAATATCCTAACCATACCGCGGCGCAGCAATGCGGCAATTGCGCGCTGTTTCAAGGCAAAGCTGGCGATGCCACGGGTGGATGCCCACTTTTTGCAGGAAAAATGGTAGCAACAACCGGATGGTGTAGCGCGTATTCAAAAAAAGCATAATCGGGAATTCCCCGGTTTGCTGCTTGTTGCAGCAAGACCAAGCCCAGCCAGCAGCTGGGCTTTTGTTTTTGGGCGATCAATTTCGTCCTGACGAGGCTGGCGTAATCAATACGCAAGATCCGGCCGAATAGTGCTTGCGTCGAAGCTATTGCAAGCTTAATGCAAGCCGCATACGCATTAGCCCGGCGTTTGATTAGCGTGAAATATCCGCAAATAATAAAGGCGCCATTAATAAAAGATGCGCCAGAAAATTATTCAAATCTGCTATTGTTATGACGGATATTCAATCCGCAACCAAAAGGAGACTCCCTATGGATTTGGTCTATAAATTCGATGCCAAAGGCGCAACCGGCGACTGCTATCACGTGCACGTGTATCAAAGTCCGATCACCGCATCATCAGCTAACGGTGAAGTTAACGAACTGCCAGGTCCCAAAAGTTATCAATTATCTGACGGGCGGGCGCTGACGCAATTATCAGAAACAAAATTTGAAATTGTTCATACTAGCGAAAGAATCTTCAGAGTCTAGCTAGCACCCAACAGCCCGCCGATGTCCATCGCGGGCTGAATTCATTCCAGGGAAGCCTGTCAGTGGCCCCGCTTACACTCTTCATTAATTTGTGGAATTTGGTGCCGATGATCGAGGCTATCGGCAAACCTGTGACGCCGAAAGCACTCAGTAAAATCAACTCTCGCGACGAGGAAGATGTTTTACCAAGAGTGTCCGCTAATCGACAAACAGGATGGTACATGCGCTATATGACCGCGCCATGACCATAAAAATAACACCGCAACATCAATGTTTCCCTTTCTGCTGCGGTTGGTAACGACTCAGCTGCAAATACTTCTGCCGCTGCCCTGTGTTGCTGTCCTTTATTGCTATAAGTACAGCGTCGACTTTCAAGTCCTGCCTCAAAGAAAAGCTGTCGCGGAACAAATAATCCCAATCGCTGCCGAAATCACCGAGCCCCAAATCAACCACCGCCTTCTTGTCAGCACTGTAATTGCCGCTAACGCTACGGCGATCTGAATAAATGTCATCCCCAGCGCCAGGCGCTCATGCGGTCGCAGTTTTGCCTCGGATTCCTCACCAAGCTTGCGCGATTCGGCCTGAAGCTTCTCGGCTTCAGTTTTTATTTCCGCCTTCTGCTTATCCTGTTTATCGCGATCTGCCAGATAACGCGCTTTCAAATCGGTGTTTTCGGTCAACGCAGCCACAGCTTCGTCGAGATGACTTTTAGTCGACTTCGACTGATAAAAAGCCCATTGATCGCTAGCCTCAGCCTGCTTCAAAATGCTTTGATTCTTTAAAAACATCGCTTCATTTTGCGCCGTGCCGCTTTGATAACTGACCAGCGCACCGATGGTCGCCAAAATCGCCGTCATCAGCGCCACTTTCTGCGCTAATCCATCGCGCTCCTTCTCCACAGCTTCTTCGATTGCGTGCTCGTGCGGGCTAGGCACTTCGTATTCTTCTTCCATATTTGTCTCTACGTGGGTTAGCGATTGAAAAGGGTTCAATGTTATCGTTAGATCATGGGCAAGGTTGGTTTTTATTCATCATTGCAGCAATTGTTACAAATGATTAGCAACGCCAAGCCAATTCTCTGTGCTTTTAGATACACGCAGCAGAAAACGACTGACCTCTGGCTATGCGCCATGAATAAAAACCATTAACTGTCCTACTTAATCCATCATGGCGCTAGCCGCTACCGCCCTTTTGGTGCATTATCTAAATACCAAGCTATTACAATATTAGTCATAAACAACGATTTATTCAGCGCGCCAGTTACCTGATCTGCAGCATTTACATCAGCAAATTTGGAGGAATAAATGAAAAGAATTTCAGCGATCCTCATCCTGAATTTTTTTGCTCTCTCGGCGGCTTGCACCCAAACCCCGACCACTCCTACATTGACGGCAAAATCGTGGTTATTACTCGACACAAATAGTAATCATGTGCTTGCCTCGCAGGATGCCGATGTTCGGGTACAGCCAGCCTCGCTGGTCAAATTAATGACGGGTTATCTGGCGTGTGCAGCCATTCAGGATAAAAAAATTGCACTGAATCAAATGGTGAATGTCTCCAACCGCGCATGGAAAGTTGACCGCGATGGGTCCAAGATGTTCATCGAGCCGGGCACGCCAGTCAGCATTCAAGATCTGCTATACGGATTGATCGTTCAATCTGGAAATGATGCTGCGGTCGCTATGGCGGAGGCAATTTCTGGCACGGAAGATACCTTTGTCGCGCAAATGAACAGCACGGCAAATATCTTCGGTTTAAAGGATACCCACTTTGCCAATTCGCACGGCCTGCCAAATCCTGACAACTATTCCACCGCGCGCGACCTGGCAACTTTAGCCACACATGTAGTGGAAGATTATCCGGAGTGCTACAAAATCTATTCAGTCAAATCATTTACCTATAACAAAATTACACAACCCAATCGCAATCAATTATTGTCCACGGACGCCGGAGTGGATGGCATAAAAACCGGACACACGGCGGAATCAGGCTATAGCCTGATTGCCAGCGCCAACCGCGCCAACGGATCGGGCAACAGACGCCTGATTGCCGTCGTGCTGGGAGCCAAGTCTGGCAATAGTCGGGCACAAGAAAGCGCAAGACTATTGCAATGGGGCTATCAGAACTTTGACACCATAAAATTGTATGGACCCCGCGATATCGTTGCCACACCGAAGGTTTGGAAAGGCAAAGAAAAGCAGGTAAAAGCGGGCTTTCTGGAAGACCTGTATGTGACCGTTCCAAAAGGACAATCGAAGAAGGTGAAGCAAGTTATTGAAATGAACGTTCCACTATTTGCCCCTATAGCAGAAGGCAATAAGCTTGGTCAGATTAAGGTGACCGTGGACGATACAGTGATGCTCACCCGACCGATTGTTGCGCTGGAGAATGTCGCCCAAGCGAATATTTTTTCACGCCTGTTCGATGCAGCATGGCTGTGGGCTAACAACACCATTGACGGGTTAATGAAACATTAATTGGCACAGCGTTTGGATACTGACGTTTGCATTTTTTTGCATTATTCAACTAGTTTGTACTGGCAGTAACCACATAAAAAAATGCCCCGATTCTTTTCAGAACAGGGCATTTTTTCACCAGAAAATAACTAACCGTCGCGCGCCAACGATGTTTAGTCGTCTCGCCTCCGGCCCGCTAAATAATTTAAGTGCTACGTTTAATCGCCAATCCAGCAAACCCCTGACAAGTCGGCATCATTTCAATACGATTGATATTAATATGCGCTGGCAACGTCGCAATCCAATACGCCGTATCAGCGATATCTTCTGCGGTCAGCGGTTGCGTGCCCTCATAGACTTTAGCCGCTGCATCGTCATTGCCGCGATAGCGGACGTTTGAGAACTCCGTACCACCACATAAACCCGGCGCGAGATCAGTTGCACGGACCCCGGTGCCAACCAAATCAGCGCGTAAATTCAGCGTAAATTGCTTAACGAAGGCTTTAGTCGCGCCATAGACGTTCCCACCCGGATAAGGATGCACACCGGCGACAGAACCAAGATTGATCACTGTTCCGCGTCCGCGCGCAACCATGCCCGGCAAAACCAGGCGGGTGATGGTAACTAAACCCTGGCAATTGGTAGCAATCATGGTCTCCCAATCTTCCAGCAATGCTTGCTGCGCAGTTTCAGTGCCCAATGCTAAACCGGCATTATTCACCAGCACATCAATTTCTTGCCATTCGGCAGGCAAAGCGTCCAACGCCGCCTGAGTCGTCTTTTTGTCGGTCACATCCATTACAACAGGCAATACTGCGTTGCCTAATTCGGCAACCAGACTATCAAGACGCTCTTTACGGCGGCCCGTTGCAATCACTTTATGGCCATTTTTTACAAATTTACGCGTCATTTCCGCGCCAAAGCCTGCTGTTGCACCGGTAATCAAAATGATCATGTTGAAAAATCCTTCTGGGAGAAATGGGATGGCAATAAATCGAATGGGGGCTAAAAGTATAGCCGAAACGGGTGAAATCCTTCCGGCGTATTTGCTGGGCGGATCGTTCGCTTATATATCCCCTATATTTTGATCAATCATTTCGGCACCGCAGAAAAGAACTGGCGCAACCGCGCTTATTTGGTGCGCTGCGAATTGCAATATATTTCCTTTGCGGTATTGTTGATGTCGAAATGCAATTTTCGTCCATATCTGTTGAATAACTGCGCATACTGCCAGTACCGGCTAACTAACCTAACAGCTACCAACGAGACTTCATGAAAAAAAATACATCTCATCAGCACCACCCGATCATTTCCGCGGAGACTGAAAAAGAGCGTAATTTTGCGATTCGCCTCATGCAGCACTTGGTTTTACCGACATTTGTACTAGATCCGCAATGCAAGGTCGTAGTCTGGAATATTGCCTGCGAACGCCTCACTGGCATACCGGCGTCGGAGGTCATCGGCACTTCGGACCACTGGCGCGGCTTCTACAGCGCCCCGCGACCGTGCCTTGCCGATCTGATCGTGCGAGAACGCGCCAAAGATGTTTCCGAACTTTATATGCAATACAAGCAACATAAAAATATCACCGAAACCAGCAAAGGCCTGTATGCAGAAAACTGGTGCGTGATGCCACAGGTTGGCAACCGACTCTATCTTGCTATCGATGCCGGTCCGATCTATGACGATGGCGGCAACCTGATTGCAGTGGTCGAAACATTGCGTGACATGACCGTGCAAAAGGAAGCCCAACGCGCATTACAAGAACTGGCGACACAAGATGGATTGACCGGTATTGCAAATCGACGCACTTTCGATGCTGCACTGCAAACCGAATGGGATCGGGCAGTCCGCGATGGCACAACGCTGACATTGCTGATGGTGGATGTGGATCATTTTAAAGACTATAACGACAACTACGGCCACCAGGCGGGCGATGAATGTCTTAAACGCGTCGCAAAAGCGATGGCCACCGCACCCCTGCGCCCCGGCGATCTGGTGGCGCGCTATGGCGGCGAGGAGTTCGCCGTCATTCTGCCGGATGTCTCCGTAGAAGGTGCCAAAGTAGTCGCCGAACGTATCCGCACTTCCGTAGAACAACTACAGATATCCGGCACGCAGGGGATGGACAAGTTTGTGACTGTCAGTATCGGCGCGGCCACCGCGAAGGCATGGACAACCAGCAGCTCGGCAGCCCTGATCGCTGCCGCCGATCTTTCGCTATATCAGGCCAAGCACGCAGGACGCAATCGGGTTGTCGCGGTCAAAATTGATCAGACCTGACAACCAACCAGCGAGAAGACGGATGAACTTCGCTGCTATTGGCTAGCCTTGACCCTCGGCAATCGCACCGTGAATACAGTGCCGGAAACCTCGTCCGATACCACCGATATGGTGCCACCGTGCGCTTCGGTAATTTGACGGGCGATGAACAAACCAAGGCCCAGACTGGTCGATGGCCGGGTGTGCACTTGCCCCTCTACAGAGAGTTGCGTCAATGGTGTAAAAATAACCTGTAAAGATGATGATGGAATAACTGGCCCAAGATTTTTCACCTTTACGGTAATCGCATCCGGCTCGCCCAGTGCCACAATCGTCACCGGATGTCCTTCAGCGCAATATTGGGCCGCATTATTCATCAAGTTGGAAAAGACTTGTAACAAGCGATCGCTATCGAATTGATCTTCCAGCTCTCCAGATGCCTCTAGAACAAATTCACATTCGGGATGCGCGGCGCTGGCGTCGTCCAACGCGGTCTGACAAACTTCTTTAACATCCACTTGCCGCATGACTATCGGCATTTTTCCGCCCAGCTGGGTTCTTGCATACTCCAGCAAATCATTCACCATTGCGTTCATAGTAGCCGCGCTTCTGACAACCCGGGCGCCGATCCGCCGCACACCATCCGTCGCCTCACCTTGCCTTATCAGCGAGTCGCCAGCCATGGCCATCGTAGCCAGCGGGCTGCGCAAATCGTGTCCCAGAATCGCCAGAAAAGTATCTCGGGTACGGGTTTCCTGATCCGAAAACGTTGTCACCGATTCGGTTAAAGCCTGATCTATCGCCTCGTTGAAGCGCACCATATCGTAAGTAGTCTCTTCCGAAACCTGTTGGATTTGAGGCAACCACAGGCGCAGCACAATCGCTCGCAAAGCGCGGTACTCAGCAGTCAGCTGTGCCAGCGAAAAGCCGCTGAGCTGACGCAATACGCCATGAGTACATGCAGCGCTGCCGTCTTCGACATTGGATTCAGGTGTACCTTTTAGTTTTTCGGTTTGTTGATGTGGACTTTGGGTCGATACAATATCCGACGCAACATCTTTCAAAATCTGCTTTATATGATCGCGTAACGCAATGGTCGAAATTTGATTAGCCGGCGCACCGAGTGTTCGCGCGATCGACTCCCACTGCTTGATGATTTGCTCGATGTGGGTGTTAATAAAATCAGATAATTTCATGATGGCAGCTGTATCGATAACGACCACAGCCCTTTCTTAAAATATTGTAAGAATCATGCCAGCCATTAGGACCTGACACCGACGTACATCAAGACACTTTCAAAAAAGTGATAAAAAAATAATTTTATCGCAAAATAGAATATGTACCCTTGAATGCTGAAGCATTCGGACAGGCCAGGATGAACAGATAGACGATGCCTTGCGCCGCATCTAAGAGGGCGTCGCAAACATGCATATATGCCGGAGCTTTATTATTCACTTTTACATTACAGAAAGCCAGTTCATCATTCATTTTACGCAATATTGCACCACGATTTATCACCGCAGCCAATGCGGCATCCACTTTTTATTGCGTTGTGACATCTCCCGCGATCTCAGATAATTATCCTGCCCGGTGCAATCACGTATGACGCATCGTTATTGCGAACTTCTACTGGCAAAAAATTGTTACGCTATTCCTACGTCGATCTTAAGACGCTTGCCAGTGCGCCAATGATTATGGCGCACCGACAGATTGTGAGGGAACCGAGGGAGCTGCCTGCACTAGCGCCGTTGGCATGCCGATGGATTGCAAAAAGACCTGTGTTTCCGGCCACCAAATTGGCAAACCGTCAATACTGCTGCTCATGCCATGAGAATCATTTTTAAAAGAACCATAGGCAACCAGCTTCGCCTGCCCGCCTGCATTGGTATAGGCCGTATACATTTTTGCAGCTACTTCTGGATTGAAGTAACTATCGTTGGCACCATAAAACCAAATACTCGGCACTTTCGTCTTGGCACCAAAATCAGCAAAAGCATCCACCAGCACAGACTTCCATTGACAATCGTCAAGACGGAGTCCTCCGGCAAAATTGATCAACCCTTTCACGCCCGGAAAATTGCGCGTGCCAAAAGCCATGGTAGTCAATCCACCGTGTGACTGCCCAGCCATCACAATCCTGCTTTTATCTGCCCAAGGCTGCTGAAGTGCATATTCCAGCCCCGCAAATCATCAGCCTGTGCGCATTGCCATTACCAGCAATATTGCAGCCGCCTGCGACATACAGCCCGGTCGATTGAGAAAATCCTTTACGCATCGGGATCACAACCGCGTAACCGCGTTTGACAAATTCCCGACTAATGACCAAAAACCGCGCACGTGGCTGAAAATGTGGATTACCCGAGGCCTTGCCGTGATTCATGATCAGCAGCGGGAAAGGGCCATCTCCTGCGGGTTTAAAAATGGTGGTTTCCAATTTGACCCCGAACAGGCCGGAGCCAACCGGAACCATCACTACCTGCTCATTAAGTGCGGCATCCAAAGTAGGCGTTTGTGCAAGACAAATACTGCTTAGTACACTTAGCATTAGCATCAAAGAACCAAGCGCTGTAAGACGTTTTTTATTTTGCATCGGTTTTATCGCCATTAAATGACAGGTTTTATATTAGCGTAACGGTAGCTGGTCGGCGCCCCATCACTAACAAACTGATTCCAGCGATCACTGCAGGTATAGCGACAAGTACAAAGATCAATGGCAAACCCCAGCTCAGCGATAACATCAGCCCACCAGCCATTGAACCTATAATTGATCCAAGACGGCCTATCCCGGAAGCCCAGCTGACACCGGTAGCTCGGCTAGTTGTTCCCTTAAATTTAAACCTGATTTGCGACAATAAAGCCTGAACTACGATTTTTGTACAATAAAACTTGAACCTCAAGGCGCATCTTGACTTTGAAATTTACAAATAAAACCTGTACAGGAGCGAATTTACTTGGCTTTAGACGATTCAAAATCTAACTCTAGATAGAGTAAATTTTGTCAGACTCGGCACAAAACACAGATGAATTCATCTAATGGTAAAACTAGTTGGAGAGCATAAAAATTTTCCTATATATATCAAACACTTATAGATATCGTCTCCAATAAAACCTGAACCAGCCAAGTACCTCTTCCAATAAAACTTAAACTAAAGACCAGTTCGCCGTAAGCGTCCAGCGAAGCCATCTTGAGGAGGTAGTGGTTTCTAAGCGACGATCGTGTCCACTACTATTTTAGATGGACACGTGCACACTATGGAAGCGATCGAAGTATTTTCTGAGGTAGTCTCACCCACTGGGCGGCGTCGGCATAGCAAAGAATTTAAAGCGCAGGCGATACGATCTGCGATGCAGCCGAACGTTTCCATCGCAGCGGTGGCATTGCATTACCGTCTGAATGCCAACATGCTCCGGAGGTGGGTCGCTGATAAGGAGGAGCTCGATGAATCTGCGGAGATGCGCAAATCCATGAGCATCCCGACAGCGGAATTTGTGCCGCTACAATTGGGAGCTTTGGGTAGTCCAGCAGGTGGGCAAGATATTCATATTGAAGTACGTCGTGGTGCGGCGACCATTACGATTCGCTGGCCTTTGTGCACCGCGGGCGACTGCGCTACCTGGCTGCAAGGTTGGTTGCGTTGATCCGGGTCGATGCCATCTGGTTGGCCACGGAAGCACTGGATATGCGCGCTGGTACCGACACCATCCTGGCACGTGTGGTCAACGTGTTTGGCTCTGCCAAACCGCATCACGCCTATCTGTTTGCGAATAAAAATTCAACCCGCATGAAGGTCCTGGTCTATGACGGATTCGGTATCTGGCTGGCAGCACGCCGATTAAACAAGGGACGGTTTGTCTGGACAAATGGCGTTACTGCGGTCGCCACTCCTATGAATCCCGAGCAATTGCGCGCACTGGTGATTGGTCTGCCATGGGGATCGCTGGCAGAGGGGCACGCCATTTCAGTGTTGTAATACAGCACATTAAAATGCCAGTGACGTAAACGGTTGTCGTTCCTTGTCAGGGACAGGTATGGCACACTCAATCCCATGACATCGCCCACCCTCCTTGACGACTTGAGCCGAGATCAGCTTCGTACGCTAGTGGCGACGTTGACGGCGACCCTCAGCGACAAGGAGCGCGAATTACATTATCGCCAGACGCGCATCGATCAACTCACGCATGAGATTTCGGTCCTGCGGCGCTATCAGTTCGGTAAAAGTAGCGAACAACGCGATACCACGCAGGCCAGCCTACTCGATGAAACCATCGACGCTGATATTGCCGCCATTGAAGAAGAGCTGGAAGAGCTGAGTGCGAACGGGCCCTCCGGCAGGGAGCGCAAACAGCCCAAACGTGCATCGCTTCCACCGCAATTGCCGCGCATTGACATTTGCCATGAGCCAGATAATTTGACCTGTCGCTGTGGCTGCCAGCTGCAACGCATTGGCGAAGACATCAGTGAGAAACTCGACTCTACGCCAGGCGTGTTCAGCGTCGAACGCCATGTTCGCGGCAAATGGGCTTGCGCGATCTGTGAAACATTGATTCAGGCACCAGTCCCGGCGCAAGTGATTGACAAGGGTATTCCCACTGCAGCGCTGCTGGCTCAGGTGCTGGTGGCCAAGTATGCCGACCACACCCCTTTATACCGTCAAGTCAGTATCTTCGGACGCACCGGTTTATCGTTGCCACGTTCGACGCTGGGTGCCTGGGTAGGTATTTGCGGATTGCGCTTGCAGCCACTGGTGGATGCGCTGCGCGCTGAAATGCTGCGCGAGGAAGTTCTTCATGCCGATGAAACACCGCTGCCCATGTTAAGTCCGGGAAATAAGAAGACCCACCGTGGCTATCTGTGGGCATATGCAAGCACACGTTTCTCTTCCCTGCGGGTCGTCGTTTATGACTTTGCCGAGAGTCGGGCAGGAGAACACGCCAGAAATTTCCTCGGGGACTGGAATGGCAGTCTGATTTGCGACGATTATGGTGGTTACAAAAAAGGGTTCCAGCAAGGCATTCTGGAAATTGGCTGCATGGCACACGCACGCCGAAAATTCTTTGATCTGCATATTGCCAATAAAAGCCAGATTGCCGAGCAAGCCTTGAAATTCTTTACGGCCCTCTACGATATTGAGCGGGAGGCTCTCACGTTCACGCCCGAAGAACGGCGGCAAATTCGTATGACGCGCGCAAAACCGATTGCCGACATGTTGCACGCGTGGATGCAGAATCAACGCCACCTGGTACTGGAGGGTTCCGCGATTGCCAAGGCACTGGACTACAATCTCAAACGCTGGAATGCGCTCGTTCGCTTCTTGGACAATGGCCACCTTCCCATCGATAACAATTGGATCGAGAACCAAATAAGACCGGTGGCAATTGGGAGAGGAAACTGGTTATTTGTTGGCTCCCTGCGTGCCGGGAAACGCGCCGCAGCGATCATGAGTTTGATTCAATCCGCCAAGCTCAATGGTCACGATCCGTATCTTTATCTTAAAGACGTGCTCACGCGTTTGCCTACCCAAAAAGCCAGCGACATATCCTCCCTTTTGCCGCACCGCTGGAACCCTGATCGGCCAGCCATCTCATAGCTGACATGATTAAACGTCGTAGCTGTCAAGGTGACTTCGCTGGTCGCTTAGTAAGCGTGCGCTCAAAACCGTCTATACCTAATCCTCAAATGTCCGCATGATTGCGTTGGAGGGTACAAATCGATTGTGCCCACAACTTCAAATTATGGACACAAATATTGAGTCGGTTACTCCCTCTAAGCGCAGTGGTTATCGGCAACATTCGATTGATTTCAAACGCATGGTGGTCGAACAATCCTTGATGGCTGGGGCCTCGGTGTCGCGGGTGGCGCGGGCCCACGATGTGAATGCGAACCAGGTATTTACCTGGCGTAAATTGTTTCGTGCAGGAGCCTATGAGATTGCCTCAGGCAAGTCCGTCAAATTGCTGCCAGTAGTTCTTGGCGACCCTCGGCAACCATCCCCTGCCAAGCCAGTCTTCACCACGGCCGTTACACCGACCGGCGTGATGGTCCTGGAAATAGGTAAGGCGCGACTTCGAGTCGAGGGCGTGGTGGATCCGTCTATGCTTTCCATGGTGCTGGCCCGGTTGCTGGCATGATCGGTTTGCCAGCAGGAACGCGGATCTGGATCGCAGCAGGCGTGACCGATATGCGTTGCGGTTTTAATGGGTTGGCAGCCAAGGTGCAAACGGCATTGGCCGATGACCCGTTTAGCGGTCACGTCTTCGTGTTTCGTGGCCGACGTGGCGATATTTTGAAGATCTTGTGGTGGACCGGCGACGGGCTGTGTCTGCTGGCCAAACGGCTGGAACGCGGCCGCTTCATCTGGCCGCAGGCAAGCGAAGGCGCGGTTTGTCTGTCGCAAGCGCAACTGTCAATGTTGCTGGAAGGGATCGATTGGCGACGTCCCGAGCGCACGCAACGGCCCCTGTCAGGCTTGTAAACATCGACGTCATTCGGTAAACTACGGGCATGTCAACGCCGCCCCACCTTCCCGACGATATCAGCGCTTTAAAAGCGATGATTACCGATCGTGATGCGGTCATTGCGTTGCACGGGGAAACGGTGGCGCAGCTACAGGACGCACTGTCCTCACATCGCATCGAAATCGAACACCTCAAGCTCTTCATCGCCAAACTCAAACGGCTGCAGTTCGGCCGCAAATCCGAGAAGCTGGACCGGCAAATTGAACAACTCGAATTACGGTTAGAAGATTTGCAGACAGAAGAAAGTGACGTTGCCAGCGCTGCCCCGGCAACGAAGCCAGTGCGTCCGAAGATACCACGCAAACCGCTACCGCCCCATTTGCCCCGGGACGAGAAGATCTATACGCCAGAGCATGCCGCCTGCCCCGATTGCGGTGGCGATTTGCGTCATCTCGGCAGTGACGTTGCCGAGCAACTTGAATTCGTCCCGGCCAGCTTTCGGGTCATCCGGCATGTGCGTCCCAAACTCGCTTGCACCTGCTGCGACTGCATCGTCCAGGCGCCGGCACCCAGCCGTCCGATTGCACGCGGTCTGGCGGGGCCCGGATTACTCGCCCATATTCTGGTGAGCAAGTTCGCTGATCATCTTCCGCTCTACCGGCAATCGGTCATCTATGCCCGGGAAGGTGTGGAACTGGATCGGGGATTATTGGCAGACTGGGTCGGTGCTGCCAGCAGCCTGCTGCGACCGCTGGTCGATGCGGTACGCCGTCATGTGATGGCAACGACCAAATTACATGCCGACGACACCCCGATCCCGGTACTGGCACCCGGCAATGGCAAGACCAAAACAGCCAGACTGTGGACGTATGTCCGCGACGACCGGCCATCGGGATCAACCGATGCCCCGGCAGTCTGGTTCGCTTACACGCCGGACCGCAAAGGTATCCATCCTCAGACCCATCTGGCGAAATTCGCCGGCGTTCTGCAGGCCGATGCGTATGCCGGATTCAACGCGATTTATGCAACCGGTCGTGTACAGGAGGCTGCGTGCTGGGCGCACGCGCGACGCAAATTCTTCGACTTGCATGCAGCACGGGCCTCGCCAATCACCACTGAAGCCTTGCGCCGCATCGGCGCATTGTATGAGATCGAAGCAAGCATACGTGGCAAACCGCCACAGGTAAGACAGGCAGTGCGCCAGGCGCAGTCGCGCCCGCTCATTGATGCGTTGGAAAGCTGGCTGCGGGCAAGTTTGTTGACGCTGTCGCGCAAATCCGATACTACTGCGGCGATCCTGTACGCCCTCAATTTATGGCCAGCATTAACCCGCTATTGCGACGATGGCAGCATCGAGATCGATAATTCGGCCGCCGAACGCGCATTGCGCGGTATCGCCATTGGACGACGTAATTATCTGTTTGCAGGCTCCGACAATGGCGGCGAACGTGCCGCCGCTATCTACTCGCTCATTGGGACGGCTAAACTCAATGGCGTCGATCCGGCAGCATGGTTGCGCTACGTCCTGACGCATATTGCCGATCATCCCGTCAATCAAATTGATGACTTCCTGCCTTGGAATCTGGCATCTAGGCTGGCGATCATATCTGCGCCAAAGCAATAGCCGCTGAAATGCGGGGCTGTCAATACGGCCTTTGAACGACGCTTACATATGAAGAATGGTGGTACCGGGACTATCGATCCGATTTCGATTCGATTTCGATTGCCCAAAGCAAAAACCCTCCCAGATTTCTCTGGGAGGGTTTTCTAATAAAAGCCTGACGATGACCTACTTTCACACTGGTTGCAGCACTATCATCGGCGCAAAGTCGTTTCACGGTCCTGTTCGGGATGGGAAGGGGTGGTACCAACTCGCTATGGTCATCAGGCATAAACTGTAGTGTCATATGTTCCCAATCGGGCAACACACAACGCAATCTAGAAGAAGTAAAGTTTTGTTTCATGTGTTGGGGTAACGAGGGTTTCGTTACCCCAACACTGGGTATGATTGCACTTTTCAGGCAAACACATATCTCATTAGCTTATATATAACCTGCTAAGGTTATAGGGACAAGCCGCACGGGCAATTAGTACTGGTTAGCTTAACGTATTACTACGCTTCCACACCCAGCCTATCAACGTCCTGGTCTCGAACGACCCTTTAGGGGAATCTAGTTCCCGGGAAATATCATCTCAAGGCAAGTTTCCCGCTTAGATGCTTTCAGCGGTTATCTCTTCCGAACTTAGCTACCCGGCAATGCCACTGGCGTGACAACCGGTACACCAGAGGTTCGTCCACTCCGGTCCTCTCGTACTAGGAGCAGCCCCCTTCAAATTTCCAACGCCCACGGCAGATAGGGACCAAACTGTCTCACGACGTTTTAAACCCAGCTCACGTACCACTTTAAATGGCGAACAGCCATACCCTTGGGACCGGCTACAGCCCCAGGATGTGATGAGCCGACATCGAGGTGCCAAACTCCCCCGTCGATATGAACTCTTGGGAGGAATCAGCCTGTTATCCCCAGAGTACCTTTTATCCGTTGAGCGATGGCCCTTCCATACAGAACCACCGGATCACTATGTCCTACTTTCGTACCTGCTCGACTTGTCAGTCTCGCAGTTAAGCACGCTTATGCCATTGCACTACCAGCACGATGTCCGACCGTACCTAGCGTACCTTCGAACTCCTCCGTTACACTTTGGGAGGAGACCGCCCCAGTCAAACTGCCTACCATGCACTGTCCCCGATCCGGATAACGGACCAAGGTTAGAATCTCAAACAAACCAGGGTGGTATTTCAAGGTTGGCTCCACGCAAACTAGCGTTCACGCTTCAAAGCCTCCCACCTATCCTACACAGATTGGTTCAAAATTCAATGCAAAGCTACAGTAAAGGTTCATGGGGTCTTTCCGTCTAGCCGCGGGTAGATTGCATCATCACAAACATTTCAACTTCGCTGAGTCTCGGGAGGAGACAGTGTGGCCATCGTTACTCCATTCGTGCAGGTCGGAACTTACCCGACAAGGAATTTCGCTACCTTAGGACCGTTATAGTTACGGCCGCCGTTTACTGGGACTTCAATCAAGAGCTTGCACCCCATCATTTAATCTTCCAGCACCGGGCAGGAGTCACACCATATACGTCCACTTTCGTGTTTGCATAGTGCTGTGTTTTTATTAAACAGTCGCAGCCACCTTTTTATTGCAGCCCTTTCACCCTTCTGGCGCAAGCCAGTCAAGCTACCGGGGCGTACCTTATCCCGAAGTTACGGTACAAATTTGCCGAGTTCCTTCTCCCGAGTTCTCTCAAGCGCCTTAGAATACTCATCTCGCCCACCTGTGTCGGTTTGCGGTACGGTCTCGTGTGACTGAAGCTTAGAGGCTTTTCTTGGAACCACTTCCGATTGCTTCGTGAATAAATTCACTCGTCTCAACCCCTTGAATTACGCTGCCGGATTTGCCTAACAGCCTTCTCTGAGCCAAAAACCGACTATTCCAACAGTCGGACAACCTTCCGCGATCCGTCCCCCCATCGCATCACACGACGGTGCAGGAATATTAACCTGCTTCCCATCAGCTACGCATCTCTGCCTCGCCTTAGGGGCCGACTCACCCTGCTCCGATGAACGTTGAACAGGAAACCTTGGGCTTACGGCGTGGAGGCTTTTCACCCCCATTATCGCTACTCATGTCAGCATTCGCACTTCTGATACCTCCAGCATCCTTTACAAGACACCTTCGCAGGCTTACAGAACGCTCTCCTACCATATCAATAAATTGATATCCGCAGCTTCGGTGACTGGCTTAGCCCCGTTACATCTTCCGCGCAGGACGACTCGATCAGTGAGCTATTACGCTTTCTTTAAAGGATGGCTGCTTCTAAGCCAACCTCCTGACTGTTTTAGCCTTCCCACTTCGTTTGCCACTTAGCCAATCTTTGGGACCTTAGCTGGCGTCTGGGTTGTTTCCCTCTTGACGTCGGACGTTAGCACCCGGCGTCTGTCTCCCAAGCTCGCACTCATCGGTATTCGGAGTTTGCAATGGGTTGGTAAGTCGCAATGACCCCCTAGCCATAACAGTGCTCTACCCCCGATGGTGATACTTGAGGCACTACCTAAATAGTTTTCGGAGAGAACCAGCTATTTCCAAGTTTGTTTAGCCTTTCACCCTACCCACAGCTCATCCCCTAATTTTTCAAACATTAGTGGGTTCGGACCTCCAGTGCGTGTTACCGCACCTTCATCCTGGCCATGAGTAGATCACTTGGTTTCGGGTCTACACCCAGCGACTGAACGCCCTATTCGGACTCGATTTCTCTACGCCTTCCCTATACGGTTAAGCTTGCCACTGAATGTAAGTCGCTGACCCATTATACAAAAGGTACGCAGTCACGGAACAAGTCCGCTCCTACTGTTTGTATGCACACGGTTTCAGGATCTATTTCACTCCCCTTCCGGGGTTCTTTTCGCCTTTCCCTCACGGTACTGGTTCACTATCGGTCGATTACGAGTATTTAGCCTTGGAGGATGGTCCCC